>NZ_JBHUIZ010000015.1:0-467470 GCF_042683165.1 Tigheibacillus halophilus | reverse complement strand
CCGCCAGCGTTCGTCCTGAGCCAAGATCAAACTCTCCAAAAAAGTGTTGTTTCTTAGCTGCTTGCTTTATTGAAAAAACAGGGTTGTTTTTTCAATTTCCATTCGATGACTTGCATCGAATTCGCTTGACATACTGGTCGTTTTGTTCAGTTTTCAAAGAACGAATTTCTTGTTAATTGCTCTTAATCAGCAACTTTTTCATTATATCAAACTCAACAGATAAAGTCAATTGTTTTTTTATGATTTTTTCCTTCACTGTGAAAGAAGAGATATCACAAAAGCAACTTAATAAATATAGCACATTCCATTTTATTATGTCAATAGAGTAATAGAAAATAAAAGTTTGTTCTATTAAAAGCTCTTCTTAAGTTACCTTGAAGATGCTTAAAAGAGCTCGCCCCCCTAAAACAATGAAGGGGAGCATCAACTCTTAAACTATCATTTCTTCCTGTATATTTTATTTACTGATGACACCGCAGGCTAATCGGTCCCCTGCATCTCCGGCTGGCTGTGACTTCCCATCGTCAGCTCCTTCATGAATGACAAGAGAAGTTCCTCCTTTTCTTAACAAGGAATTCTTTTCACCTTTTTTCAAAGTCACGTTTTCTGCCAAATATGACTCTTTTATTTTTCCATTTTCACCCACAACAATGTTCGGCAAATCTCCAGCATGTGGTCCTTCTTTTTGATCAAATCCATGTTTCATATTATCCGGATTGAAATGTCCACCTGCTGATTCATAATCTGGTGCCTCACACATTCCTTTTTCATGGATGTGAAACGCATGAGTACCCTTCGGCAAATCGTGTCCATCTAATACTACCTCTACACCATCTTGTTTTTCTTTCAATGTGACAGTGCCCACTGGCTTTTTGTCGCTGTCCTTCAATTTCACTTCCAGTTGATCATCAGCCTTTTGTTGATCCTCTAATGTATTGTCGCTGGCTTCCTTATCTTTTTTTTGGTTTTCAGACTCATCACCTGAATTACCACTACAAGCTGCAACGATCAGCATGACAGCTAACAGTATCAATAGAAAGAAACTTCGCTTCATCTCCCATCCTCCTTCATGTATTTATTAGTCATTTGCCGCATAGACACATTCCTAAACATTTTTTTGTGCCGAAGAGAAGATTTCGCATTCTGCTGTCGCAACCCGATTTCCATTCTATTGAACTGCATTACATACACCAATCAACAGTTGCTATGTCAGCAGTTTTCATGTTCCAGCCTGCTTTACTTATTCAGTTCCTTTACGTCAATTTCATTCACTTGCTTATCATCTATACCGTAGTCCAGCTTCAACTGGATGATCCTTTCCACGCTTTTCTCTATCTGTTCCTCGGAAATATCTCCTCTCTGAATAGCAGTTTTCACTTGTTTGATGGCAGAAGTGACATTATCATGTCCGTGAGCAATCAGGACAATATCGCTGCCCGCTTGGACTGATTTGACTGCAGCATCTCCAATATCATAATGATTGGTGACCGCCTTCATCGTCATGTCGTCTGTGATCACTACCCCGTTATAACCAAGTTTTTTTCGGAGAATATCTGTGATCACTGTTCTGGACATGGATGATGGCAGGGTCGCTCCGATATTTGGCAGCAGTATATGTGCCACCAGTACGGCATCTGCACCTTGTGCGATTGCTTGCTGAAAAGGTATTAACTCGAGTTCAGATAGTTCTCGAAGATTCTTATCCACTTTCGGCAACTGCTCGTGTGAATCAACAGAGGTGTCACCATGGCCAGGAAAATGCTTAATTACCGGAATGACTTGCTCTGCCTTGATTCCTTTCATCGTTCGAATGCCCAACTTGCTTACGACATCTTGATCATCTCCAAAGGAGCGATCGCCAATGACTGGGTTATTTGGATTGCTGTTGATATCCATGACAGGAGCAAAATCGAGATTCATCCCGAACGCTCTGGTTTGCCTTCCAAGCTTCCTGCCAATTGTATAAGAATATGCTGGATCATCCCGCTTGCCAATCGTTTGATTATCAGGCAGCCTGCTTAAGCCAGGCAATCTGCTGACAGCTCCACCTTCTTGATCGACGCTCATAAACAGTGGATAAGGATTATCTTTATTCTCCTGTTTGAGACGATTGACGAGCTGTATACTCTGTTTTGGGGTTTCTAAATTGTCCGAGTAAAAGATAAACCCACCCACCTTATAATCATGTATCAAAGATCGTGTCTGCTCATCAACTTTTGTTCCAGGAATGCCTGCAATAATCATTTGACCAATTTTTTCATTGAGTGTCATGTGATGAATCGCATATCTCAAAGAAAAATCTTGCCGCTCATCCTTCTTCTTTACCAAAAAATCCTTTGTAACGTGGTTCGCTGCCTGATGTTCCTTGCTGCCACCATTTCGCAATAGAAAAACAGATGCAATGACCAGCAACATACACACAACAAGCACCAACAGTATCTTTTTCATCATCTAATTCCTCCATTTCGATTGTAGAAACGATACTGTACTAAAAGCAATGGAGCAGAAATACACATCAGAAAGCTCCATACACAACAGATCGAATATGGTGGTTAAAGCTAGTATTCCCTTTATCGTCTGTGCTAACCTTCTTCCGGTTTCAGTTTCAATATTTTTCTAATATATTGCATATATGATATGATTTTTAAAAATAGTAATCAGAGCTGCTTTGTCACTAAGGCAATGCTTCCTGACCTCTGAAGCAAGCAGATATTCATCTTAGGAAGTTTTTATGTTCCAATAATACGGCAACACTGACCGACAACCGTTTTAACTTTGGAAAGGGGACATGTTTCATGACTGGACATGACACGCAACTACTCATTATTACAGTATGCGGCATACTGCTGCTCATCGCGCTGATTACCTCCAAATTACATATGCATCCGCTCGTCGCTTTATTGATCGTATCCGTGGGAGTGGGACTGGCTTCCGGACTTAACCTGGATAAAATTGCAGAGTCAATTGAAAATGGCGCTGGGTCTACGCTTGGCGAAACAGGTCTCACCGTAGCCCTTGGTGCCATGCTTGGTAAGCTTCTGGCAGATTCCGGTGCCAGCGAGCGTATTGCTTCCGTGATACTGCGTGGCTCTGGCCACAAAAGTCTGCCTTGGCTCATGGCATTAGCTGCATTTATTATTGGCATCCCAATGTTTTTCGAAGTTGGTCTGATCATGTTACTGCCTCTCATTTTCACAGTGGCAAAGAAATTGGAAGTACACGGAAGCGTGAAGGGCTCTCCTTATATTGCCATCGGAATTCCTGTTATTGCAGCCTTGGCTACCATGCATGGGATGGTGCCGCCGCACCCC
Organism: Tigheibacillus halophilus; assembly: GCF_042683165.1. Taxonomy (NCBI): domain Bacteria; kingdom Bacillati; phylum Bacillota; class Bacilli; order Caryophanales; family Bacillaceae; genus Tigheibacillus; species Tigheibacillus halophilus. Next base: position 464,159 of record NZ_JBHUIZ010000015.1, on the reverse strand, counting down.
GGTCCTCTGATTGCGATTTCAGCGTTTCATGCAAATTTGAGTATGACCATGATTTATGGTTTCATTTGTGCAGTTCCTGCTGTGGTCCTTGCAGGTCCCATTTATAGTAAATTTATCACACCTACAATGACAGTGAAACCAGACAAAGATTTATTGGATCAGTATTCGCCACAGACGGAAACAAACAATGATACACCATCCATACCGATCACTACTGCGTTTGCCGCCATTCTGATTCCAGTTTTAATGATGTTATTGCATGCGGTTGCAGGAACTTTTTTCTCTGAAAAGAGTGTATTTTATAAAGTAGCTGCATTCGTTGGTAATCCTGTCATTGCGATGCTTATCGGTGTACTGGCCGCTATCATCATGCTTGGGTACGCGCGCGGGACAAATACAAAAACCATTCGCGATTCATTAGGGACGAGTTTAAAACCAATTGCTGGGATATTGTTGATTATTGCCGGAGGGGGTGCATTTGGAGAAGTATTGAAGGATTCAGGTGTTGGTGATGCCATTGTCCATTTAGCCTCTGGTTTCTCTCTGTCAGCCATCACATTGGGATGGGTGGTTGCAGCACTTTTATCTGTATCGACAGGGTCTGCAACAGTAGGCATCGTCGGATCAACCAGTCTTTTGGCACCGCTGGTGGCTGCTGATCCAAGTATTAACACAGCTCTGTTAACAGTGGCAGTGGGCTCCGGATCGTTATTCTTCAACTATGCTAACCATGGCGGTTTCTGGTTGGTCAAGGAATCCTTCGGCATGTCTATGGGCGAGACATTTAAAACCATTACCATCGTCCAATCCATCGTGGGATTAGTCGGCTTGGCAATGACGCTGCTTCTGAACTTCATTGTAGGGTGAAAGCTTAAAATCAGGCTAAATGATCCAGATTTCCTTGTGTTGAAGATAGCACCGACACGCATTCGTCTTTTGAATAAAAAAAGGTGCTGAACCACAGGAACTGACCTTAAAAGCTCAATAATACGACAAATGCCCAAACGTTCCTCCCGTTTAGGCGTTTATCGTGTCGGCTGGATATCGATTCCTTTGTCACGCAAGTTCTCGAGGCACTCGCTTAGATACGCATTATCATGTTCTGGGTAAATATAGTGGTCATTTGAGCTGTCTGTCTCACCACTTGGTATATTTTCATATGGCGGACAATTTTTACCCCGGTAGGCAGGATCTTCCCAAAGTGGATCGGCACGATACCCGCGCTTTTTCATCTCCTCCATCACTTTCTGGTGGTAAAGAAATAATTTATATGGGGAATGCTCAAAAACATAATTCACAGTTTTATGTTTTTTATTCCAGCTGAGTCCCCTTAGCGCGCAACACTCCCTGTGTTGCCCAAGCAACTGCTGGCGCGGCAAATCGTGGATTATTCTCTCATGCCATAATCGCATCAGAACACCTCTTTTTCCCTCTAGCCTCGTTGATATGTATGACATTTTACTTCCTTCTTTATATTCATTCCCTAACAGGATGTAATAACACAAAAACATGCCAACTGGTTCTCCTTTTGAAGTAACAGGGGAACCAGTTTTCTCATTTCTTTTATATAATATAAGTAAATTTCCATTTAGGATATTTCCTTCCCCAACAACGTTGTCTCCCGTTCGGAAACTTTAAAGACATAGCTTAGACCGACACATAGAATGAAATTGACAAACAACCCCCACAATCCGCTGGCGATACCAAGAGGCTGCAAACCGGCAAACGCCATCGCCGATGCAATGACCGTGCCCGCCAGCATACCCGTAAATAGCGCGTATCGATGCAGCTGTTTCCAGTACAGACCCAGTAAAAATGCCGGGGCAATTTGGATCAACAATTCAAATTTCAGAATGAAAATTCGATACAAGGTAGCCGGTGGATACCATGCGATAAGAAGTAAGACGATTACCATCGCGACCCCGGTCAGCTTACCAACCAAAATTTGCTTTTGATCATCTGCTTCCTTATTGATATAACGAGCATAAATATCTTTAGAAATCACTGATGACAACGTGAGCAGAACCGAATCTGCAGTGGAAATAATCGCGGCAATGATTCCGCCAAATAAGACGACCATGGCCCAATAAAAGAAGGAATTCTGCATGGCGATATGGTTGGCCATCATCCCTACAAGCTGTTCAGACGCTCCTTCACTCAGGCCGGGAAAAGCCTGAATACCAATGATTCCAATCACGAAAACAAAACCGGATGTAATAAAAGGCATCCATGCCATCCATGACAAAGAGTTTTTCAAAGACCTTTCGCTTTTCGCGGCAAATATCCGTTGTATGGCGTGGGGATAGATAGCGGCTCCGATAGTGACTAGAATGAGCATACTGAACCAGCCTACTACCCCGTGGCTATCTGGTACACCTAGCTTCTCAGGAGAGACAGTTGCAGCATAATCCGTTGCATTCGGAACCCCGCCGAAATAAATCATTGATCCGATCAACAGCACAGTTACACCAACAAGCAATGCTATTCCCTGCAAAGTATCTGTATAAGCTACAGAACGCATACCGCCAAGCCATCCATAAATAATCATGATCGTGACAAAAAATACAACAGCAGCCTGATATGGCACTGTTCCACCTGTCAATCCACTGACTCCATGCCCAATAGCTACAATTTGCTCCAGCAGGTAGTTACACAGCCCATACAACATCAACAGGGAAGCAAGCAATGTGACTCCCTTCGATTTAAATCGTTTCTGTATGTAGTCAGAAGGTGTAATGAAATGGTGCTTCTTACTTAATACATACAGCCTTGGGGCAAATAATAAATAACCCATGACGATCAAAATGAAAAATGTAACGGATTGAAGCCAGAAAAAACCCATCCGATAAGCTGTGGGGGCGTAGCCGACTACTGTGTTCCCACTGTATTGGGTAGCAAAAAAAGTGAAGAAAAGCACAAATACGCTTAGGCTTCCGCCACCAAGATAAAATTCTTTATTAGATTGATGAAGCCCTTTATTTTTCCAATAGGTGACAAAACCGATGACCAGCATCAAAAAACCATAAATGAGCATGATGATAATGCCGGAGGTTCCTGAAAAAGCCAGTTCTTTCACTGTTCTTCTCCCTCCTCCCACATCTCGTCCTCATCCGTCATATGCCAGCAGTTTCTCAAAATATAACTTAAAGCAGCGGATATGATCAAGGAGATACCGATAATGATCCATGCCCAATAAGGAACCCCAAATATAAGCGGCTCATAAGATCCGGTTGGTAAATACCATGGGACACTCAAAACAAAAAGCCCAACTAAAACTACCCAAATTTTCCAATTTTTTATTGGTTCTTTCTTCTGTTTCATTTTATACCTCCTCTAGTAGTGGCATTCCGGAAGTGAATGGAATAAACCTTCCCATAATTAAGATATTTCAAATATAATTTAAAGACTACTTTATTAAAATTCATCCTTCATGTCAATCCAAAAACTGCCAATTTCACATAAAATATACCCAATTGCCTTATGACTGTTTTTCTGGATTAATTTGATATTTTTTTAACACGATCATATCTGGTTCGATTACATCTATTTTGCTATATGTCAATTTAGCGATCACACCAAATAGCCCCTGTGAATTAAATTCATCAGGGGCTATGCTATCTGCCATTTTTATTGCCATTTCCAAATCAAATAATCTGTATTCGCTTTTAAAGCATTGTATGCCTCTTTAGTAATTAACTCATTTTTTTCCTGCTGATCCAGCAACACATGGAATCCCTTTAAATGCTTGATGACTTTTTCCACTTCGCCCTTCTTAGCGAAACGTTCCACAGCCACCAGATGCATATTCAGAGCTTGCGCTGCTCCATGATTGGAGAAAGCACCTTCATTCTCGAAACGATCGATTAGTATTTTCATGTCGGCAATATCTTCAGGTGAAGAATATTTCACGGACATGGAAAAAATATGAATCTCTCCTTGATCGATTGTATCTGCATCCGGAAGTGTGATACTCTCTACCATTTTATCGGCTTCCAATGGAACAGAAGTGTAAAACAAATAGTTCTTCGTATTATTCTGGCCAGATTGACTATTTCGATACGGCATAGATGCAACAATTTCGTTATCCTTCTCCGGGTTTTTTGCATCTCCATTCAGGGTCCAATCACTAAAACCGAGCTGGAACTTCTGAACCGTCCCGTCAATATATTGAATGGTTCCTGTTCCTTTGGAAGGGCCATGTGAAGCCGCACCCAGGAAACTTAGTATCGGGCCATTGCCCATTAAAGCGATGGTTTGACCACTAGCCAACACATTGTCAGGAGTGTTTGGTTGCACATTTGGCCATTTGAAATCCACTCCGCCATGGGACACAGTACCCCCTGGTATGATTTCAGCCTCCTTCAATGCCTGATTGGAGTAGCTATAGCCAACCAAATCAAAGTTTGCGTTTGGATTCGTATCCTTACTGATTCCACTGTTATTAAAAAACGGGAGGAGATTACCCGGTTTAGCAACATCAATTCTCAATTGCATATCCGGCCATTTTTCCGTACCACTTGTCAATTGAACCGGAACAGTATACATACCTTCTGCCATATCTCGGGATGCCTTTAAATGAAGTGTAGCTGTTTCGGATTTTCCTCCGTCCACGGTTAATGTTCCTGTTTCAGGCGACACACTCAGTCCCTTAGGAGTGGACACACTCCATTTGACCTCCTTCTGCTTATCGGTTGTATTTTTCACACCCCATGTAAAGGTTGTGTCGCTTCCAGGCTGTACAACGATCCTTTGCTCTGGTACAAAACCAATGATTGGGGCTGTTTCATATTGATGGCCCAGCAATTCCATTTCTGCCAATGAAGTAGCGGAAGATCCGCCATTATCGGTAATTTCCAATTTATAATAGGCGTATTTGTCAGGATTCTCAATATGAAATGGCCTGGTATAATTACGCCACTTAAATGTCTCGTCAGTTCTCTTATCCAACACTGACCACTTCTTCCCGTCATCGGAGCCTTTTAAGACCCAGCTTTTTGGATCAGACGCTGGACCGTCTTGTGAGGACGTCAACGTGTACATCTGTACCTTTTGCTTTCCTTCCTTAAATTGATATTGAATAGAGGGCGTTCGACTCTTTACACTCCAGCGACTTTTCGATGTGTTATCAAATAATTGTTTTGCATCTCCTTCTTCACTGTCCTTCGCAATCCCCTTGTCTTCCTTTATTAAATGATCGGTCAAATCTTTCAATGGTTCCGGTACAGATGCGGCTCCATCTTCCGAGCTTGGGGTTATTGACTGTGGCAATGCATCCTTGCCAGTTCCCCATTTGGAAGGCTTGGGGCCCATTTCGAATTCCAAGGTTGCGCCATCGGCAATATCCTGATGATCAAGGGTCAACTTGTCATACGGTTTACCATTCAGCTTCATACTTTGAATATATTTGTTTTTGTCACTGACATGAGGTGCCTTGATCACAATATCTTTGCCGTTCTCTAAATGAATCGTCATTTTTTCGAAATAAGGTGCTCCAATTGCGTAAGAGGGAGTCCCCATTCGGAGGGGATAAAAACCTGCTGCACTGAAAATATACCACGCAGACATTTCTCCGTTATCTTCATCCCCTGCATAACCCTGACCGATTTCACTTCCAATATAAAGCCGTGACAAAACTTCGCGGATCTTATCCTGTGTTTTCCATGGTTGCCCAGCATAATCATACATGTAAGCAACATGATGGACAGGCTGATTACTATGAGCATACATCCCCATTCGTACATCTCTGGCCTCACGCATTTCATGAATCAAATACCCTTCAGGATGTTTAGCAGTTTCCGGAGTGGAGAAAAATTTGTCCAATTTTTCAGCTAATGCTTTTCTTCCTCCATAAAGGTTGGCCAATCCCTGACCATCATGTGGAGCATCGAAAGCCATTCCCCAGGCATTCGTTTCAGTGTAGTCCCCGCCCCAGTCTCGCGGATCATATTTATCAGGGGTTTCACGCCATTCTCCGGAAGACTTTCTGCCCATGAAGAAATCTACTTCGGGATTGAACATATTCACATAGTCCTGTGCCCGGTTAATATAGTACTTGTAATTGTCGTTGTATTGTTTTTGGTTCGTATCATCCTCGCCGGTTTCTTCTGCTAATTTTTTAGAAATATTAGCTATCGCAAAATCATTGAGGTAACCTGCCATAGCCCAGGACATCCCTTGGCCTGTATCTGTATTAGTATAACCATCAAAAATAGAGGTGGAAAGGCCTTTTCTTCCTGTTCCCGAATCCGGACTTACCACAGAAGCATCTTTAATAGCCGCTTTGTAAAAGCTTTGGACATCGAAGTTTGTTACACCTTTCAAATAAGCATCCGCAAAGGCAACGTCCGCACTTGTGCCAGTCATTAAATCAGCGTAACCTGGCGAAGACCATCTGGAAATCCAGCCGCCATCCCTGTATTGTTGCACAAAGCCATCAATCATTTCTCCAGCCTCTTTAGGTGACAAAAGCGTGTATGCCGGCCAAGCTGTCCGGTACGTATCCCAAAATCCATTGTTGACATAAGGCTTGCCTTTGACAATCTTTGCACCTGTTTGAGTTGCAGTTGATTTTCCTTCAGCCTCCGAAAAGGCACTTGCATATCTGTAATCCGGCTCTTCGGTTGTTCCAACATTTTCATACATCTTATTTGGGTAAAGATGGAGACGGTACATGTTGGAATACAGCGTTACAAGCTCATCTTCAGTTGCTCCCTCCACCTCAATTTTTCTCAATTTGCGCTTCCATTCTTCTTGGGCCCTATCCTTGACAGATGCAAACGTATCTTTCGCATGGATTTCCTGTTTCAAATTTTTCTTAGCTTGTTCCATACCGATCAATGATGTCGCAATTTTCATCGTAACGGTTCTGTCCCCCTTGGAGGTTTGGAAACCGAAGTAACCGCCGACATTATCGCGACCCTCACCAGTTAACTCTCCACTATCCGCCACGGGTTTATCAAAGGTAGCATAGACAAACATCCTTGTAGCTCCAGTAGATAAACCACTTTTCACATCGGTATATCCTTGTATGCTTTGCTTATCCGGATTGAGTGTCAAACCGCCATCATTGTTGACATTATCAAAAATCAAGCTGGATTGATCCTCAGTAAAAGTGAAGCGGAACATAGCCGCATGATTGGTTGGTGTAATTTCCGTTTTTATACCGTTCTCAAAGGTTACCCTGTAATAATCAGGTTTTGCAACCTCATTCGAATGTTTGAAAGATAATGCACGTTTCTCCCGATTTTGGGAGGGGTTATCTGAGCCAGATGGCATCACCTGGAACGTTTGCCGGTCTCCCATCCAGGGACTCGGTTCATGGCTAAGTGAAAAAGCCTGAATTTCCGGAAGGTTGTCTGCATTGTTTCCCTGCTGGTAACTATAAAGCCAATTTGAACCTGCATCCGTTGCAGGCGTCCAGAAATTGAATCCATGCGGTACTGCAACTGCTGGGATATTGTTCCCTCTTGAAAAGGTGCCATTGGCGTTTGTCCCTCTGAGCGTATTCACGTAGTCGACTTCACTAGCGTACTTTTTAGGTTTCTGCTTGTCATCTATTTTGATGTCATCAATGCTGCCCCTAAACTGACCAGGTCCTTTCGGATTATCATACGCAATCAAAATTCTTTTGATCTTCTTACCTGCTGCAACCTTTCCAATATCAGATATACGATAGTTCCATTGATTAGGATATAATGTATTGGATTCTCCTTGTGCCTTTGGAGTCAATTCCATCCTATGTTGATCTTTTGCATGAAGGTCACTTAAATAAGTGCCGTCACTAAATGCTAAATCAATAGATACGTAGGTACTGGCATAACCCGTCTCATCCTTATCCGCAAACTCCGGATGGATATAATACGACAGCTTCGTATCTGCAGTCACATCGATGTCGACATCATACAGTTTATTGTAGGAATATGCCCTATCTTTTTTTAGATGTGTTCCTTGATACGTCAATGCCTTTTTCCCTGTCCAGCCGACATGTGTTTTTGCAGTGTAGCTGCTCGTCGGACCATTTCCAGCGTGAGATTTCATTGGTGAAGGAGGCGGCGGCGGGACGTCTACACCGTTTGATAGCGCGATCTCCGCTAGCTGGGTCAACTTTTCACCGGCGTTTTTCGTAATATCAAATCGATAGTAAGTAAATTTCTTATCATTTTTGAATGCAAACGTTTTTCTTTGAAATCGTTTTTCAAACTGTACACTACTCCGCGTATCCAATTTTGTCCAATTTTCACCATCATTCGACCCGTAAAACGTCCAATCTGCCGGATCTCTCCCTTGTGAATCATTGGCGGAAGTAAAAGCATATTTTACTACAGCCTCAGGCTTTGACATCTTCATGGTAATCACAGCTGTATTTTTATGCGAAAGCCATTTGGTCTGATCATTTCTATCAATCAAATTAGAATCGATTTCATTTGGAGGGTTATTCTCATCTGCATGAATCGTTTCTACTTGATCCGTGATATCTCCCTGAATGGTGTCGTAGGCGATATTCCCATCTACTCCCGAGGCTTTCTCCTCCCCATCAGGTGCGGTTTCTACTGCATCCTCCCATGTCGGTTGTAAATCATCTTTTTCAAAAGACGTAAAAAAATCCGTGTGAAAGGAATCTTCATTTGTTTTGGCTGCTGCTGATGCTCTGTTTTCAGGTACAGAAGGCATCGAAACCAAGCCAAGTACAAGACAAACAATGCTTGACAACACATATATACGTGACATTTTCATGAGCTGCACCCCTTTATAATTTCATGCCATTACGTTTAGCAAGATTGATGTGTTATCCTGATGATTTCATAGACATCTTTCCCACTTATCGTCTGTAGAAGCTCTCCTATCCTGAAATTTTGCTTTTACTGATTTTACCTGATTACCACAAATTTCATTTCGTTTAATTGAATCCGCTTTCATTTATAACCAATCTCTTTTCCTAGCCGCATTACTTTAAAGGTCTTTTATAAAAAAACGATGGATTACCAACGCTGCCGCACCCGAGACCACTCCGCTATTCAAATCGGTTACCACAACTTTCACATCCTTCCCTTTTGAACCCAGTACACGCGTTTTCATGGTCTCGGTTACTTCTTTGTGAAACAGCGGGTGAGATGTACCTACTTTTCCTCCAAGAATGACTACATTTGGGGCAAATAAATTAATAAGATTCGCTATGCCAGCCCCAAACAATTGCCCCGTTTCTTTTAGTACTTGTTGAGCCAGGCCAAAGCCTTCATCAACTGCCTGCAGTACATCCTCGAAATTCAAGTGCTCGATGCGTTTCGTAAAAGGATGCTGGTTATCTGTGGGCAAGTGTCTTAGACTGTTTTGAAACTTGTCTATGATAGCTGGAATGGAGACAAAATTTTCCAGGCAGCCATAATTTCCACAAGCACATCTTTTTCCAAAGACATCAATGGTAGAATGTCCGATTTCCCCTGCTTCTCCATACCTCCCTCTATAAATGTCATTATTGATAATCAACCCGCTCCCCACACCAACATCGGCATGTACATAAGCAAAGTTGGCAATCCCTTTTCCTTGTCCGAACCATTTCTCCGCAAGTGCTGCAACATTTGCGTCATTGTCTATCGTAACCGGAAAATCTAATTGTTCTTCCAACATTTCCTTCATTGGGATGTCTGTCTCCCCATAAAAATTGGGAGGAGAAATCCGCCCATCTTCCAATTCATTCAGCGGTCCAGGCACACCTATGCCAACTCCAAGAATAAGAGAACGTTCTATACCGGTATCTGCCAAAACCTTATCTACAGTCTTTTTCACTTTAAGAACAATTTCATCAATGGCTTCATCGGACCTTGTTTCTTTCGTTGTAAATGAAAGGAGATCTCCATTCATATTCGTTAAGGCGACTTTGATATCCGATCTGCCAATCTCAACACCAACTGCATAGGAACAACTCTCATTAAAGGTGAGCAGAATGGGGCGTCTTCCGCCGGTTGACGTACCCAAACCTTGTTCGTGTAAAATATTTGCGCTTATCAGCTTTTCTATAATGCGTGTCATTGTCGGTTGCGGAATAGCCATGTGATTGGAAATGTCCACTCGTGAGCTTGGCCCCTTTTCCCTAACAAATTGAACTACTTTTTTTATGTTTGTATTATTTTGATAGCTAATGCCCAATATCTTCCACCTATTTCCATTAATTTCGAATTATGTATATTTTAAGCCAGAAGCTACTTTATTTCAATATGAAATTAACTAAATAGATGAATTTTTTCGATAAAGTTTAAAATATGTTCCTGCATTAAAATAGTGTGGCAAGGGAACTGTGCCGCACCCCTTGCCACACTATATAAATTGTAATCAGCTATTTTGATTTTCCACCAACCAGACTTTTCCTTGCACTTCATTCATTTTTTCCGCGGGGCATCATATCCATATGCTTGGCCGTCCTTATGGACTATTTCATTTTCCCATGGAAGGTGATAGCTGCCACTTTGGAGGTCTTGCATATAGGTATAGGGTGCATCGGTTATCCCGCCCTTCACAGCGACATACCCCCGGTGTCCAAGCTGATAAATGTTATTTTCCACAGCCCAGTTCCTTCTAGCTTCTAAGACAAGGTCAGGCCTTACTTCTCCAGTGATAAGATCATCAGGACGGTCACTTCCTTCTACCAAGGGTACACCATCAAATCCGACAATCATGCCTTCTCCCATCGAATCATTCGTGCCATCACTGCCGCACATAGCGACGGAAGCTGTATACGCCAGATTGCAAAAAGCGTTAGCCTGATTCGTTATCCGCCAAGAGTGTCGGATTGGCCGGGTATATCCCGCCGTCCGCAAAATGATATCTGCTCCTTTGTATGCCAATTCTCGACTCACTTCAGGAAACATGCCATCGTGGCATATCGCCAGTCCAAGTGTGCTGCCATTCGGGCCTTCACAGACCGGCAGCCCCATGTCACCTGGTTCCCATGGCTCCACCGGAACCCAGGGATGCAATTTACGATATTTCAAGGTGATTTTTCCGGTATGATTGATAATTAATCCGGTATTATATGGATTTCCATCAGGATTATATTCCATGATGGAGAAACAACCCCATATATTATTTTCCGCACAAACTGTTTGCAGCTGTTCGACTTCCGGTCCATCCATCCGGCACATGATTTCTTCATTCATGTCCATAGAAAGCCCGTGCAGCATGTATTCAGGAAAAACAACCAGATCTATTGGTGCAGCAAAACGTTTCGCCTTTCGCACCATGTCACAAACTTTTTCCGTTTGTTTCAGTAAATCATCTTTTGTTTCTACTACCGGCAGCTGCAATTGGACTAATCCAAGCCCAACGCCATTCGGTGACTTATTCAATCCGCCCAATCCGCTCATACAATCCATCCTCCCCGTTAACATTCTATCCATCTTCATTTCCACTTTTACGACAGGAATAAACACATCGCTGCTCACTTTCAGAGTTGCAGCTTAGCTTACAGATAAGTATTTCCTTTAGCCCTATTCGCCATAAACTTTCACTTCTTTGGTCGTTTCCACAGTCACCACGCCATTTTTGATGACAACCAATCTTGTTGGCAGATCTATGACAGCCTCTGTGACAGATTTGGTATCAAGGAGCACAACATCGGCTGGATTTCCAGGCGCGATGCCATAATTCCGGATGCCAAGCGCACGTGCTGGGTTGCTCGTGATCATCGGCAGCACAGTCGGCAGATCGTCTGCTCCACCTAAATGCGCTGTGGGAATGGCAAGCATGGCGGTTTGCATGATATCGCCTGTCCCGTATGGCGTGAAAGCATTACGGATGTTATTCGTAGCAATACACATGTTGACGCCTCCATCACGTAATTGCCGGATGGGCGTCACTGCACGTCTTACTGTATGTTCGTCTTGCCGTCCGCCGAGATGCAAATCAGTCGCAGGCAGACTCATGACGCTGATACCCGCGCGGGCTATTTGTTCAATGATTGGCTGCAGCTGCTTGGGGGGGAGTGCTGCCAAAGTAGTCAGATGACCGACTGACACACATCCTTCCAACCCTTCAGCAATGGTTTTTTCGCACAGATAAGAAATCGTCATACTGTCCGCTTCATCGTTAAAATCCTGATGAAGGTCAATCGGCTTACCATATGTTTTCGCCAGTTCGAAAACAATGTTGATATGTTCCTTAGGCAAACTGTCATTGTATGGAATGCCACCTACCACATCTGCCCCCTTCTCCAACGCCTCATACATCATTTTTTCCGTCCCAGGCTTTTGAAGTATACCCTCTTGAGGAAAAGCTACTATCTGTATGTCCACCAAATCACGATATTTTTCTTTCAATTCCATAATGGTATCAAAGCCTGTAAAACCTTGCTCAGGGTCGAATTCTGCATGTGTACGGATATGCGTGATACCATGTTTGATAAGCATTTCCAACGTTTTTTCAGCCCGCCTCATGATATCTTCTTTTGTAAAAGTAGGTTTCAATTTGGCAGTCACTTGGATCGCCTCCTGCAACGTACCTGATTTATTCGGTTCGCGATCAGCAATCAGCGCCTTATCCAGATGAATGTGACTTTCCACCAGCCCTGGAATCAATACATTGCCGTTGGCTTCTATCACCTGCTCAGCCTCTTTTTTGATCTCCTCTTCAATCGCTATAATTTTCCCATTTTCAATCGCTATATCTTTTAATGGTTCGCCATCCTTTAGTCTTGCCTGCTTAATCAGCATATCCACATCCAATGCCTCTTTTCTTCTTTATTGAGTGTTTTTTGATTTTACGCCAGCAATCTGCTCGGAAAAATATGGCTCAAGATATAAACTTCACTGAAGCTTCCCCCATTATGACAAGACAAGGCAGCAAAACATTTTCTACTAAAGATCACCAATGTTGTAATGACCTAGATCAGTTCTTTTCATTGATACATATTATCGTTAAAAAAAGGCCTTTAAAATGCTGTTCCACTTTCTGAATGGACATGCCCGCCTTTTTTACCATGTCTAATGTATCACGATTCAAATGACACCCATCACAAATTTTTTTCCAAAACGGAGTGAGTAAATCCTGCATTTTTCCCAGTAAATTGTGTTTCATTCTGACATGCTCAAAAAGGAAGATGTCAGCTTCTGGCTTAGCAACCCGTTTGATTTCTTGCAATGCTTTCTCAGGTTCAGGAATGGTACAAAAAACAAGTGTCGCTACGATGGCATCAAATGTATCGTCAGCAAACGGGAGTTTCTCTGCTTGTGCTGCATAGGATTTAATCGGAACTGCCGAGCCGTCTATCCGTTTATGTAATCTTATGTGCATCCCGGGGTCAGGTTCAATTGCATCGACCTGTGTTGCACGCGTATAAAAAGGAAAGTTGACTCCTGTACCAGAACCGATTTCGAGAACTCTGCCAGATGCTTTTCCCACTAGCGCTGACCTGATCCTTTTAAATTTGGTTCGTTCAAGCGGCAGCATTGCCAGGTCATAAAATCTCGGAAACCAGTAACCCATTTAATACACCTGCCTCAAAGGTATCAAAATAAATAGAAGGATTAAGTTAATGCCTCTATCATTTAGCTGTACTGTTGAAAACTGATTTAACTGTTTTTTTAAAGTATATCAACAATGAGAAGTATAGAGCAAAAAAGAAACGGCCGTTGCTCCCTCTTATTTTTAACATGGTATCCATACCATTCCAGCAGATACGTGAATATAAGCGAAAAAGCCCACTATAAAATAAGTGAGCTTCTATAACCTATATCCGTCATGCCGCTACTTTTGCGTCAGCATTTTATCAGGGGACAGCCAGAATGGTTGAAAACAGCCTGGATTTGAAGATAGTGGCAATAAACTATCATCTATGGCGAGCCCGATTTCATTCTTTAGGAATAGCCTTCTCTGTCTGATACGCTCCCAAACTTCTGGATATGTTGCCTTCAATTGGTCCTGTAATGCTTTGTCAGCAAAGACCACGCTGTCTTCACAGTTTACTGCCTTGCCAACAGATAAGGGGGCGGGGATAATATCCAGCTGCATACCCATTCCTGACTGGATCTCCTCTTCACTATTTGGCCGGACCAGCGTATGCATCCACTCATCTGTGCTTGTAAGATGGCCCGGATTGAGAGCAGGCCTTAACCCTCCTTCAGCAAGAACATTCGACACCTTTTCAAATAGTGTGCCACCTGACATGCCGATGGCTGCGTTCTCATACCAAGTACTCACTCCTTTAAAGTACGGTTTAGCTAAGTTCTTCAGAAAAGCTTCGTCCTCTTCAGCGACTAAGCCAGCTCTACAGCTTAATCCTCCCCAATAACCAACTGCTGTAGTCACTCCATCACCCAGTGCAATCTTCTTTGAGGTAGGACTTGACAGACCAATGATCGTATCTTTGCCAGCTGAAAACATCACATGCGCAGTCAGCGGCTCTCCTGCATAGCCCATATTGGAAACAGCTTGAAATTCGGTCATACCTGTTTTTAGACCTTCAATGATCTTCATGACTGCCAAGGAGGAACGAGAAGCGCCAAACTCCAGACTTACTATCTCTTCCACTTCATTGTAGGCTCTTATACCCTTGGAAGGATGCATGAGTATCTCTGTGACATCACTTGTTGGACATTCTACTACACTGCGGATACATTCCACTATCATTGCTGGAACGAAGATCGTGGATGAACCAGTTATTTTTTCATTTTCTTCAAGATATTTCCATCCACAGATACCTACTTGATCGTTCTTCTCCAACCCGATATCTTTGAGTATATGATCCAACCTTGGAGCCTGGCTGCGGTCCTGTCCCATTAAACTAAATGACTGGCATAATAATACTTCCGTGTTTATTTTCGCGCGGGCACTGTAATCATAACCTTCATTACCCACTAATAAATATTTGACTTTATTCGGGCCCATAATAAGAAGCGCTTCTTCAAACCTTGGGTCAAAACCGCTTAAATAAAACAAATTCCCGAAATGCTCTCTGTCTCCATATACAATCAGCCACTTAGCGGCTGCGGCTTCGTAAGCTTTATTACATCGTTCTTCATATACGCTTGATGGTATCACCGGGACGTCTTGCGGTATCCCAAAATCCGGTATCTCGATATCTCTAAGTTCTAATTTCATCTGTCTGCTCTCCTCTATGCATTGTTATAGGTGTTCCTCTTTAAAATTTCCCTGAGACGCTACATAACACGTTTATTTAAGCATTGTTTCCTTTTCAAAAGGATAAGAAGGACGAGGTATATGTTTAAACTCTAACTCCTCAATCAATTGATATGTCGCACCCGGAGTTAATGCCAGGATGTCAAGTTCGGACATAGCACTCAATTCATCAAATAGATAGCCTTGTTTGACGACGACGATGTCATATTCGCTGATATCCAAACCTGCAGCTTCGAAATGTCCGATTGTAATGAAAGATTCACCGCTATTGGCTATGACAAGATCAATATTGCCGATGGATATCGTGCAAACTTCGCCAACCTTGTCAGTTGTGGCACCTAAGTATCCCATCAAGTCGCCTTTTGCTTTCACAACACCATGGATAGGGACACCCTTACTATGTTCGTCGTGCTCGGCGCCAACTTTTAAATCGATTTGATCTCCTACTTGCTGTTCTTTGCATTTTTCAAAGGCATCTTTGTCGTAGATCGCAGCAATACATACCTTTTTGTCGCGTGGATTATCATCTAACAACATTTCCAATAATACTGTGTTTACCCCGACTGCTCCACCGGTTGTATTATCACCAGAGTCAGAAATGAAAACAGGGCGTAATTCCGATGATAAGGCTGTCTGGATAGCCTCGTCTGGTTCTAATGCTTCCGCATCAAAATCGAATTCATGTCTTTTATCATAAACGAATTCCGCTAGTTCCCGGGCTTTCTCTTCAGCCAAATCCGCATATTGCTCGCTTGCTGGCACTACTACCACCGAGGCAGCTAAATTTTCTGTATCGGCCCATGAAAATCCGATAAAAAAAGAAGCTGTAGCAATTCCTTCCAGTTGTTCCATTTCATCTAATTTGTTGAAAATTGATTTTAAGGGATCCACAGCACCCAACGCTGTTTCCCCGCCTATGATCATTGGCAATCTCAAAAAGGCAGGTTTCACCTTCGTGTTCTTTTCCAGCATTTCCAATAGCAGCCGTGCTGTTATAATCTCTGTTTCTGGCTGATCCACATGCGGTACCGTCCGGTAAGCACGTATGATATTTACATAGTTTGTTAGATCCTTTGCATTATTTCCATGAATATCCAGTGCCAAAGAGATAGGTATCTCTTTCCCGACTATCTCTCTTATTTCTTTTAGCAGCTGCAACTCGCCAGACCCAATTCCTTCCACTGTCATCGAGCCATGAAGATGAAGCCAAATACCATCGATATCCGTTTCATTCTTGATAACGTGCAGCATTTTATCTGCAAAATATCTATAAGCATCTTTCGTTACTATGCCAGAGGATAACCCGAATGCATGAATACTTGGAACGATATCGACGTTCGCTTCACGAAATACCTGTGTACTGGCCACCCTGTCCAATATTTTTTCCCCTTCCACAAGAACAAAATCTTCTTTGTTTGTGACAAAGGGATTGAATGTATTTGATTCATGATATAATCCACCAACAATGATTTTCATTTTCTCACCTCAAATATTTTTTTGTATTGCTCATGATGTGTATTTCACTGTCTGCAGCAACTCATTCAACCATCTTTCTTGCTTCCAGTTCTTCAATGATTTTTGGATGGAACTTATCCAATTTATAAAAAATGAGTGTAATCGCTTGCAGCAGAGTTAAAAAAATTGGGACACCAAATGTCAAAATCCGCATCACATTTTTAGCTTGTTCGGTTACCGCATCCGGGTCATAGCCTACCCAGCCTAATACATAAGCTACCAACGCTGAGCCAATGGCAACACCGAATTTCAAAGCAAAGCTGTACCCTGAGAAAAGCAGACCTTCCACTCTGTCGCCAAATTTCCACTCGTGATAGTCGATGGAATCCCCTAGCATGGTTAAGTTGGCTGGATCGCCAAACCCTGTAAAAATATTTGCAATGAAAAACAATGTTGCAAAAAGAATGGTCGATTCCCCGCCTAGCATGAAAAGGAAAACAAAAATGATTGTTGCCAGGGTATACATGATAATACTAGTATTCCTGCTGCCCCATTTTTTGAGGGCAAACAAGGCAAGAATAGCGCCCACGAAATTAGCTAAATTCAATAATGTTAAGTACAGGGGAATGGTTCCTGGCCGTTCAAGGTAATAATTCACATAATAAATCAAGGCGGCATTCATCATTCCCATCCTTAGAAACCATAGGATGGTGCTTATTGCGATGATCACCCAGTACTTGTTTTTAAGCATATCCAACGCAGATTTTCTTACAGGAGACTGCTGTTTTGGCGTGATGCTTGGCGCAACCCGTTCCTGACAATTTTTAAACGTCACCATGAACAATACTACCGCTATTAATGAATATATTCCCATAGTGATGGGAAACCCGATTTGTTGGTTGCCATTGCCTAGATAGTTCGCCAATGGCAATGTGCAAGCGGAAACAATAATCGCCCCAATTGTTCGTCCCATCCCACGATAACTGTTCAACTCGCCTTTTTCTCCTGAATCTCTGGTCATTCTTGTCATTAATGCACCATACGGCAAGTTAATTGCTGTATACACCATTCCTAGAAGGGTATATGTCACGTAGGCATATATCAATTTCCCTGTTGCTGAAAAATCGGGTGTGATGAATGTCAGCACACCTATGATTGCTAAAGGAACAGAGAGATACAATAAGTAAGGTCTTGTCTTCCCGTGCTTACTTTTCGTTTTATCTATGATAACGCCCATAATCGGATCGTTAATCGCATCCCACAACCTGGTGATCAAAAAAAGCGTGCCTGCTGCTGCTGCCGTGATCCCGAAAATATCCGTGTAGAAAAAAAGCAGGTAACTTGTGACGATTCCCCATACAAAATTGGAAGCGATATCCCCTACACCATAGCTTAACTTTTCTTTGATACTCAGCTTTTCTGAACCACCGGCAATCTCTTCACTTGGATTTAACATTTCGCTCATCGTATTTATCCCTCTTCTGCTTTAGTATAAATTTTAATCACGAGAGTATCTGGTTGTTAAAAATCCTTTACCACACCTTTGTTTAATAGATATACACAAATGTATGAAACCGCCTCCTTATCGAGTGTGAATTCGCTTCAAAATGTGTAATTACTAATCTATTTTTGTGTTACCACTCCTTTTTAAAGCAGAATATAAACACTATCTTTGTTTAAACTATAAACAAAGTGTAGTGGATTATGAAACCGTTGTCAATAATTTTAATATTTCTTATTGAGGAAATAACCGTATAATCACCTAAGATTTTGAGAAAGGGAAATTCATCGATTGCTTGCGTCATAGAGGAATTTCCCTTTCAACTTCAATACAATAACTTGTTACCCAGCCCGCCAACTACTTCCGAAATGCCGCAAGTTCCTGATTAAGTGACCGTGTCGCTGTATATATTTGCTTGTACAAACGGAATAATTTTTTATAACTATCCACATGTTCTTTCATCGGGAAGTATATTTTTTGCACCTGAAGAGATTCGAATGTATCAGCGCATTGTTTTAATGAAGAGAACCATCCGGCGCCATAGGCAGCCAGCATGGCAGCTCCCATTCCTGGGCCCTGCTCACTTTGCAGCTTCACAACCTTCGCATCAAAAACGTCAGCTTGCATTTGCAGCCAGGTTTCATTCTTGGCCCCACCGCCAATCGAGATGATAGTGTCTATCCGCTTACCATGATCCCTGAATATTTCCAGCGATTCATTTAAAGAAAATGTGATACCTTCTATAACTGCGCGTGCGAAATGCTTTCTCTCATGCGAACGATCCATTCCAATAAAACTTCCCCGTATTGCTGCATCCACATGCGGTGTCCTCTCTCCGACAATATACGGCGTAAATAGCAGTCCCTGCGCTCCGATGGGGACATCTGCTGTCTCAGCCAGCAAATCATTAAAATTCTCATCCTGCGCGAACTTATCCTTAAACCAAGTCAGGCTATGCCCAGCTGCCAGTGTCACCCCCATGGAATAAAATGCATCCTGTACACCATGATTAAAAAAATGCACCTTCCCTTGGAAATCTTTGTCCCCGTTTCCTTCATATGTCAAAAGAACGCCTGATGTACCGATACTCGCCATCGTCATGCCTTCCTCAAGTATGCCGGCGCCAATTGCGCCACAAGCGTTATCTGCCCCGCCCGCAAAAACAATAGTATCAGTGGACAGCCCTGTCGCTTTTGCAATTTCCGCAGTGATTGCCCCCACACGTTCATGTGATTCCACCAATGGCGGGCATATGGCAATATCCAAATCAAGTAGATCACATATCTCTTTGCTCCAGCTTTTTTTATGGACATCCAAAAGAAGTGTGCCCGCAGCATCCGAATAATCTGTATGCAGATTTCCCGTGAGGCGATAGCGTAGATAGTCTTTCGGCAAGAGAAACGTCTTTACCCGTTCGAAAATATGCGGCTCATTATTTTTCACCCAAAGTATTTTTGGCAATGTGAACCCTTCAAGGGCCTCGTTTTTTGTGATAGCAAGCAAACGCTCTCTGCCGACCCGTGAATATATTTCATGGCATTCTTCTGTTGTACGCGTGTCATTCCACAGGATAGCATTTTTCAGCAGCTGATGATGCTCATCCAATAGTACCAAGCCGTGCATTTGTCCGGAAAATCCGATTCCTTGGATATCTGCTGGATTTCCGTCGAATTGACGAACCAGGTCAGCCACTCCCGCAATTGTCTGATCTACCCACGCTTCCGGTTCTTGTTCGCTGTGACCAGGTTTTTCTTGTATTAAGGGATAGGATTTTGATATTTCTTTGATTACTTCTCCTTTTTGATTGACGAGCAACAGTTTCACAGCGCTTGTGCCTAAATCGATTCCAATCATATATTTCATTGCGATCCCCCGCTTATTTTCCAATCATTTACCTGTATATGCGGTTAACAGATACTGATTTATCGTAGCCTTGATTCTTTCCAGCTTTCCGGATTCATTCTTGATATCAGACAGTCCAAACGCATATTCCTCCAGCTTATGGAAGTCAGCTTTTCCATCGACGATTTCCTTGCCGATACCCTCCGTATAGCTGCTGTAGCGGTTATGAACGACATTTTCCAATACATGATCATCCATCATTTTTTGTGCTACCTTCAACCCGACCGCAAAGCTGTCCATGCCAGCGATATGCGCGTGGAATAAGTCTTCCGGTTCAAATGATCCACGGCGGACTTTAGCATCAAAGTTAAGCCCTCCCCGGCCTAAACCGCCATTTTTCAAAATTTCGTACATGGCAAGCGTTGTGGCATATAAATCTGATGGAAATTCATCTGTATCCCATCCTAATAAAGGATGTCCCTGATTCGCATCCACAGAACCAAGCATATCATGAATTCGAGCGTATCTTAATTCGTGCTCAAATGTGTGTCCCGCCAAAGTCGCATGGTTCGCTTCGATATTGAATTTGAAAATATCCTGTAAACCATAGTTTTGCAGGAAGGCGTATCCACTCGCCACATCGAAATCGTATTGGTGGGAAGTTGGCTCCTTAGGCTTCGGTTCAATCAAGAATTGCGCATCAAAACCGATCTCTTTCGCATAAGCGGCGGCCATGTGGAAAAAACGTCCCAAATTGTCCATTTCCAGTTTCATATCTGTATTCAGAAGTGTTTCATAACCTTCACGTCCACCCCAGAACACATAATTTTCCGCACCCAATTCCTTGCCTACTTCCAATCCTTTTTTTACTTTTGCGGCGGCATAAGCAAAGACATCAGCATTGTTCGAAGACCCGGCACCATGTACAAAACGAGGATGGCTGAAGTTGTTTACTGTATTCCAGAGTAACTTCGTTTTGCTATTTTTCATATAGTCTTTTATCATTGCGACGATGACATCCAGATTTTGATTGGACTCCCGCAGTGTCTCTCCTTCCGGGGCAATATCCACATCATGGAAACAGAAATAAGGAACGTTCAGTTTTTCAAAAAACTCAAAAGCAGCTTCCACTCTTGCTTTTGCTAAATCCATCCCGGAAAATTTGTCCCAAGGCCGGATTGCTGTTCCTGTTCCGAAAGGATCTTTTAAATTTTCAGTGAAAGTATGCCAATAGGCAACACCGAATCGCAGTATCTCTTCCATTGTCCTATTGCCGATTTTCTCTTCGGGATTGTAAAATTTGAAAGCCAAAGGGTTTGTAGATGCAGGTCCCTCATATTTGATATGGTCTATATTCGCAAAGTAACGCATATGTAACTTCCTCCTCTTTTTCAACACTTTGTTTAATGATTAAACCAAGTTTAATATATTATGAAATCGCTGTCAATGATAAGTTTGTAATATAAGCATGTTATATGGATGTTTTATTTTTAATTACTATATAAATTAGTTTCTTTGTGCACACATTAAACAAACTATAACAATAAAGCTTTATCCAGAAAATTTGTATGATAGAATGGATATAGAATGATTCAGATATAAGGAGTCGACGTATGAAGACAACGCAAATAGCCAGTCACAATCTTGTGAAACAAATAAATAAATCCATCGTATTTGAAGCAATCAAAAATAATGGCCCTGTGTCGCGGGCACAAATTTCTAAAGAAACAGGATTAAACAAGGCAACGGTATCTACGATGGTCTCCGAACTGCTGGATGCTTCCTTTGTTCATGAAATCGGAGAGGGAAAATCGAGCGGCGGCAGAAAACCCGTCATGCTTTATTTTAATCAACATGCCGGTTATTCAATCGGAATAGACTTAGGTGTTAATTATATTTTAGGCATTCTTACAGATTTAGCCGGCAACAAGGTCGAAAAAACATTAATGGACCTACCATCACCACAACTGGATGATGTATTGGAACAAATACATATCATGATCGAATCTCTGATTGAAAAAGCGCCTGAAAGCCCCTACGGAATCGTCGGTATCGGCATTGGCGTCCCCGGCCAGGTGGACCAGGAGGATAAGATATTGTTCGCACCAAATTTAAAATGGTCGGATGTAAACCTGAAAAAAATAATCGAAGACACATTCCAAATCCCAACGAAGTTAGAGAATGAAGCGAACGCAGGGGCTCATGGTGAGCAGCTGTATGGTGCAGGAAAAAACATCAGCAATCAAGTTTATATCAGTATAGGGATAGGCATCGGGACAGGGATCATCATCAATCAACAGCTTTATAAAGGGACATCAGGTATATCTGGAGAAATGGGGCATTTCACCATAGATGCGAACGGCAGGAAATGTTCATGCGGAAGTCGCGGTTGCTGGGAATTATATGCTTCAGAAGGCGCGCTTTTAGCAGCTGCCCACAAAGCAAAAATAGCTGAAAACGTGGATTTGGAATTTTTGCTTACGGAAGCAAAGAAAGCCAATCCAGTGGTTTTACAACTATTACATACGCTGGGGGAAAATATCGGAGTCGGGCTCGTCAATATCATTAATACTTTCAATCCCGGAGCTGTCATCATCGGGAACCGGATAGCACAATTCGAAAACTGGATTGCCAACCCGATTGAACGGGTCCTCGCAGAAAGGCTTTCTGTCTATCATAAGAAAAACACGGAAATCCGTTTTTCCGTTCTCGGAAACGATTCAGTCGCCCTCGGCGTAAACTCTTTTGCGATAGCTGAGTTCTTCCAGAGACAGAACATGTAGGTAATGCAACAATACTCGTTTCCTCTATGCAGTATAAAAAAGCACCCGGCAACCAAAAACAGGATAGCACTCAAAACAGCTATCCTGTTTCCCATCAACATGTCAAACTTCTTATAGAAGAGGTGGAGATTCTTTAGTAGAAAAATCCCGCCTTTCTCACACTTACTGCTTTAAATGATAGCATTTAAAACAAGCACAAAAGCAAAAGCCACAAAAGAAAGAATGGTTTCCATCACTGTCCAGGTCTTGAATGTTTCTTTCACTGTCAGCCCCATATACTCTTTCACCAACCAAAAACCCGCGTCATTGACATGTGATAGCATCAATGAACCGGCCCCTGTCGCAATAACCAACAATTCCAAATTCACATCTGTCATGTGGGCCACTACCGGAGCAACAATTCCAGCAGCTGTTGTTAGTGCGACAGTAGCAGATCCAGTTGCAACCCGCACTAACCCCGCCACCAAGAATGCCAAAACAATCGGCGACAAAGAAATTTGCTCCGCCATGGTCGCAATGGCATCCCCAACACCACTATCTATCAAAATTTGCTTAAATCCTCCGCCAGCTCCAATGATCAAAATAATCGAAGCTAAGGGAAGCAAACAGTCATCTGTCAACTTTTTAATTAATTTTCCTTCCATCCCCTGGCGGTATCCCAAGAAATAGTATGCTGCGAAACAGGCAAGCAATAAGGCGATGACAGGACTGCCGATAAACATCAGAAACTTTGCAATCACCGTTGGAAGAGAGATATAAGGAACAATAACAGTAAGCAACATAAGCAAGACAGGCAGCAATATCGTAAAGAATGAAATACCTGTACCTGGCAATTCCGCCAGTTTTCTTTCTTCTTGAAATAATTCCGGCTCTCCTACTGGAACCACACGTTTGTGAACCCACTTGGCAAATAAAGGTCCGGCAACTATTGCAGTCGGAAAAGCAATGATCAATGAATAAAGAAGAACGTGCCCCATATTGGCATCATAGATACCAATAGCTGTCATGGCACCAGGGTGCGGCGGAACCAATCCATGAACAATTGACAAACCCGCTAAAACAGGGATACCTATCAGTAAAATATTTTGCTTGGTCGATTTGCGGATAGATATCACTAACGGAAGTAAAATAACTAGCCCTACTTCAAAAAATACGGGAATTCCAATAATAAATCCCGAGAGCAACATAGCCCATGGTAACTTTTTCTTTCCGAACTTCTCAATAAAAAAATCGGCCACTTTTTTACCTGCACCTGAATCGGACATCATTTTCCCCAAAATTGTTCCAAGCGCTAATATGCCAACCAGGTGCCCAAGGACTGATCCCACACCAGTTTCATAAGCATCCACGATCTTATCCATGGACAGACCTGCGAAAAGAGCCAAAAACAGACTAGCTACAGTTAAACTGATAAATGCATGCCATTTCCACCATGAAACTCCTAATATCACGATAACAATCGCTACAATCGTTATGACCAGCAGATATAAATTCATATATACCACCTATCCTTTGCCAAGAAATCGTTTTCATAATCACCCTTTTGAAGGGTCCTTGCTATTTCTTATTTCCTGAAAAGCTTTCAGGGTGGACATTGTTGTGGTTGTCATAAATCCACTCGAATCGGAACCTTCTGCCAGCTTTCTTTTGTATACTGGAGAAGGTCCATACCCTATTCACACATATGTCTGATTATCTTTTCACATCTTCCATGACCCCTGACATGGCTGAGCGTATTTCCTCTTCGGTCGCCATGGGCGTATCCCCGGCGATTGTACAAGCGAGTATACCCGAAGCTGCAGCAAACCGGACGGTTTCTTCTGGCGAAAGCCCCTTCAATTCTCCGTGTAGAATGCCGCTTGTATAAGCATCTCCGGCACCAATTCTGTCAAAAACGGAAAATGACATATTTTCCGAGAATGAAAAAGTCATATTTTGATATATAAATCCTTTAAGCGAATGGATATTATCTTGTTTGACTTCCCGATGTGTCCCCGCAATGGTTCTGATGTGGAACATTTTTGCAACGCTTGGGATCAACTCTTTCAGCTGCCCTACCTTCGTCGTCTTCTCCGTTTTCATTCCTAAAATATACATGGCATCCTTTTCATTCATCATGACAATGTCTGCCAAAGCGAGCATTTCCTCATAATGTGGTTTTGCCTCGTCATATCCCCCTTTCCACAAAGAAGGCCGGTAGTTACAGTCAAAACATACTATTCCGCCTTTTTCTTTGACTCTTCTGGCAAGCGTTTTCATTGTTTCGCGAACCTTATCTGTCATCGCCAATGCGATGCCACAAAAATGCACAACATCTGCAAATTCAGCAATTGAATCCAAATCATAATCAAATGATCCAGCTGTGTTGAAGCTGCTTTCCAACCTATTCGTATAGGTCACACGACTCGCCCGCTGTCCAAAACCATTTTCCAGAAAGTACATGCCCATATATTTTCCACCCCAAGAAATATATGTATCTCTAATCCCTAATCGCTGCAAAAATGACAATGCTGCCTCACCCAAAGGGTTCCTCGGTATTCTGCTAACAAGATATCCTTCGTGTCCAAGCTTTCCCATTGCAGCAGCAACATTCACTCCCGTCCCCGAAAAGGTGTACTGCAATGTATTTGCCTGCGCCAGTAATTCATGACCTGGCACCTGCAAACGCATCATGACTTCCCCAAATGTCACTATTTTTTTAGGCATATCTATCAACCTGCTTTTTAACGACGGCTAGCAGACTTATGACATCTTCCACGTTGGTTTTTCCAGTTTTCTTGTCTACAATGGAGGAATATACGTGCGGAATTACTTTCGGGACCCTTGCTTCCAATGCCAAGTCCAGTATCTCTTCAAAGTTTTGCAAATCGATACCACCAGTCGGCTCTAAAGCGAACGCTTCTTCACCACAGGCTTTAGCTACAGCACAGAATTCATCTTTATGGGTCAGACCTTTCATGGGAAAATATTTTAATGCGTTTCCACCCATATCACGAACAAGCGCGATAGCTGCTTTAATCGGTACAATGGCATGTTGTGATTCTGCACTGACAGGACCCGTGGAAATATTCACATAGCCAGTTTTCCCTGTCGGTGAGACAAGCGCATTGATCCAGCTATCTTTTCCAGCCAGGTTCATCCGGGTAGCTCCCACGGAAGGGAATACCTGATTGATATGACTGCCAGGATAATACTTGGCAATTTCGGCGACTACTGCCGCTTGCTTATTATCTCCGGCGCCTAATCCGATGGAAACTGCATCATCTATCGCTTCTCCATATGCTTTCATCGCTTCTGCTGCTGCATCCACGGTTGGGTAATCCTTGGAAAGCACCCCTACCAGCACATGCCCTTCAGCAGATTCAAAAACTTCTTTCGCGTTTTCCACACTATTAGCAAGTACATTCAATGCAACCCGGCCGCGATAAAATCTCTCCTCCATTTTCATCATATTAATTTCCCTCCCAGAATATTTTCCAATTTTTGCTTGATGACTTTCATGTCGTCCAATTGGAGCGGTCGTGGATCGATATCAAAAAATCCTTGGCTGACACCATAATCACGTGTATAAATAGCAATGTCGCCATTCCTTAATCGGTCATTCACTTCCTTGGCTGTGATGCTGGCGACTGAAGGATCGATTTGAATTCTTGCACGGAAAATAGCACGCCCCGCTTCATCTTGAACAATTGTCACTTTCACACCATTGATGGCCGAGAGTGAAGTTAGCATTTGCAGGCTGGCCTTTTCTTGTTCGCTGTTATCTTCTTTTTCCATATACTCATCCAGCGCTTGGAGCAGCCCGAACGTCGTTTCTTTACCTACTTTCATACTTCTCCCTATATAATGCTGCTGAAGTTTGACCCAATCCACATATCGTTGCTTGCCAGCAACAATTCCGGATGTCGGCCCTTCAATGGCTTTGGAACCACTGTATATCGCCAAGTCGGATATTTGCACATATCTTTTCACATCTTCTTCGGCAGCAGCATCAATAATCATTGGTACATTGTTAGCCTGTGCAATTTCCCATGCTTCTTCTGCGGAAATCATATTCTTTTGAACCGCATGATGGGATTTCACATATAAAATAGCTGCAGTCTGTTGGTTGATAGCATCAGCAATATGTTCCACTTTTCCTTCATTGGCATACCCTGCCTCCACCAATTTACCGCCGCCAAGGTATATCATTGTTTCCATCGGAGCGCCATATTGCACATTATGGCCCTTCAACATGATGATTTCATTTTTCGGCAGGATTTCCTGGTGCAGCTTTTCGCTCTTGTGTCGTTCCCCTTGTGTAACCATCGCAGCAACGGAAAGCGCGATACCGCTTGATGCTGAGTTGACTACCACTGCCGCTTCAGATTCGATCACATCGGCAATATGCTGTCCGGCTTTATCCACCAGATCGGAGATTTCCACATAATTCTGACCGCCAGTTTTCATTGCATCCATCACCGTATCACTAGGCGCGGATACACCTAAAATACTCATACGTCCGCTTGCGTTGATGACTCTTTTCAAACCATATTTAGCATGCAATGTATTCTCCATTGATTACAACTCCTTTTACAACAATTTGCTGTTCAGCTTTTCTGCTTTCTCCTTCCGAATCGAACAAAGTTACAGGTCTATCCTCGACTGAAAACAAAGTGAGATTGGCGGTTTGACCATTTCGCATTTTCCCAAGTTCCGGCCGCCGCAACCAGTTTGCTGCGTTCACAGTAACACCATCTATGATTTCTTTTAGCGAGTATCCCAAATACAGAAACTTGGTTAGCACATTTGCCATGCTGTATACTGGACCCTCAAGCCGATTTTTCCGATAAATATCTGTGCTGATCGTGTTGAAATGGACATTACTTGCCCTCGCCTGTTCTGCTGTATGGAAGGAAAAACTGGCATTGCCGTGTCCAATATCAAGGTGAATACCACGTTTGATTGCATCCAGAAGTTCAGGCAGCGGATTGCCTCCTGTATCGAATACATTGTTGGCTTTTCCATTCAAAAAATGGGTGATCACATCGTTTTTTTTCAGTAACTGCAGCACTTCTTTAATTTCCGGGGGGCCAGACCCGATATGCACCATGAGTGGCAGACTCGTATCATCAGAAAACTTTCGTGCGATTTTTAGAGGCTCTACCCCATTTGGCCCAACAACACTTTTGCTGATTCTCGCTTTTAAGCCGACAATGGCATCACCATAGTTTTCGATTGCCTGCAGCAATTTCCCTTCATCCAGCCAACTAAGGTTAGCCAATTCATCAACTTGTTTCAGTCCGATTCGAGAAATATTCAAGAAAGCTAACAAATTTGTCTTGGCGTCTTTAGCGTTGCTCATCAAATCATTGATCCGGTCAGCCCCAGTACTGCCAGCATCTACAATAGTAGTGACTCCTGATTTATATCCGATTTCGTCCATGTCATCCCCATATGGATCAAATTCCGGAAAAGCATGTACATGCATATCAATCCAACCGCTAGATACATAGACTTTATTTTGAAAATCAATGATATGCTCTTCTGATTCACCTCCAGCAGGAGATATGTTGCTAATCTTTCCATCTGTGATTGCTATATCTGCGCTGTTGCCATCGATACGTTTTACATTCCGCAAAATAAAACTGTTCTTCATGTAATCATCCCTTTTATCTCTGATGCTGTATTAGTGTAAGCGGTTATCATTCTCTTTCTTCACCAGCCTACCACTTTTCAATCGATAAATCAATATAACATTATAATGTTTATGAGGTAAAAAAATAATGAATAAAAAACCGCGGATAAAACATCCATGCAAAACCACGGTTTGGCGACAATAGATACCATGTCTTTCCAGACTACACATCATAGTGAATCAAGTACTTTTGCATGGAAGTATTATAATATCCCACACTATATTCAATTAGCTGATCGTTTTCGTCATAAGCATATCGTTCCCGCTTCAAAATCATACGATCATCATCCATTTCTAATTTCTTGGCAACATTTGCAGGTACATCGACCACATCAAACTGATCTCGAAAGGTTTTCAAGTCGATATTCTTGTCCTCGATCAGCTTATATAACGATTGATCCTGATAAACCGCAGTCTCTCTGTTCATCAGTTGACTGGAAACATAATGCATATAATGGATATACGGACGATCATCAAGAAAGTAAAGGCGCTCTATACTGAAGCAATATTTTCCGAATAAATGATATTTTTCTGTACCTGGTTGATTTTCCAGTTCGTTGACATTCAGAATTTGCTTTTGAACTTTATGCCCCTGTTCCACCAATGTTTCGGTAAACCGTTTGCCCCTGGAAAGTTTGGAGGCGGTTATATTCCGTATCACTTTTGTTCCTTTACCGCTTCTAGTCTCCAGATAACCCTCCTGAACCAGTTCCTTGATCGCATTGCGAACGGTAATTTTACTGACATTGAATTCTCTTTCCAACTCAGGTTCAGGGGGAATATTCTCTCCTATTGCATAAACCCCGTGTAAAATACGATCCCGAACAATATCTCTGATTTGTGAGTACAATGGTCCTTTTTTTCGTGATACACGCATGTTCATCCTCCTAACCAGTATCTCGCTTGCTTACATTCATTCCCTTTAGAGGGCAGTTCTCGGCCAATGCAGTCAGAGAACTGAAAAAATTTGACTAGCACATGCTTTGATTATACACTCAAACGCCCTGAGAAACGTATAACGTCTTTGTTATTGTACGATAAGTAACAAGCGTTTTGCCAATTTGGCATATTTTAGCAGTTGGAAGGAGAAGTCTTTTGTCTTTAAGAAAAGAGGCAATAACAACCCAAGGGATATTATTGCCAGTAATGATAAAAAGGTCCATAGCTCCTTATTTTTGGATGCATGTGCCAGCATCCGTTCTTATATTTTGCCTGTAAGAAAGCAGCGCTCTCACAAGCTCATTAGTTAATGACGGTATATTCCAAGTTAACCAGTTTTGCATAAGTTATGATCTGATCCGTTGTCAAATGCAATGATACAACGGTATGATGGCCGCCCCCATTTTCAATCCAAGTCTTCACACCATGTTGGAAATCAGGCTTGATTTCCCAAAGCACACGAGCCACCGGAAGTCTCGGCGCTGGCGCAGTCGGCTCGAATGCAGAAATTTCATTGATCAATAGTTTAAAGTGCGTGCCGAAGTCAGCCATTGAAACGACTACCCCGTCCCCTGCTTTACCATCAAAAACCAATCGTGCCGGATCTTTGCGCTCCCCCATGCTTAAGGGAGATACAACAATTCGCGGTTTATTGCCAGCCAAGGTCGGATCAACCTCAAGCATATGAGATTGAAGCACTGATTCCTGTCCCGGAGTCAATTCATAGGTATAGTCCTCCATAAAACCCGTCGCTTGATGATGACTCATTACTTTGAGTAAGCGATCTAATGCTGCAGTTTTCCAGTCCCCTTCACCTGCAAAACCATAGCCTTGTTCCATCAAACGCTGGACCGCAAGACCAGGAAGCTGCTCCATACCATATAAATCTTCGAAGTTAGTCGTAAAGGCACGATAACCGCCATCATCAAGGAAACGTTTAATGGCTATTTCATAGCTTGCCTGTACTTTCACACTAGCCTCCCACTCTTCCTTGCTATATGTTCCGTAATCGAATTCATAGCGCTTTTCATATTCTGCAAATAAAGCATCCACTTCGTCCACCTTTACAGCTTCCACATACTGCACAAGATCCCCAATCCCAAAATAATCCACTGTCCACCCAAATTGGATCTGAGCTTCAATCTTGTCTCCTTCTGTTACGCCAACGTTTCGCATGTTATCCCCAAAGCGGGCTACTTTGATATCGAAGCTTTCATGATAAGCAACCGCCACGTCCATCCAATCCGCGATTTGTTGTTGTACCTCGGTATGTCTCCAATGGCCTGCGACTACTTTATTACGTTTTTGTAAACGCGCATTGATAAAGCCGTATTCCCGATCACCATGGGCCGATTGATTGAGGTTCATGAAATCCATATCAATCGTTTCCCATGGAATACGTTCATTGAATTGTGTTGCCAAATGAAGCAAGGGCTTTTGTAATAATTTTGTGCCGCGAATCCACATTTTCGCTGGTGAAAATGTATGCATCCAGGTAATGACACCAGCAACTTCATCACGATAATTAGCTTCCTTCATCATATTAGTGATTTTGTCTGCGCTGACGGCTAGATCTTGCAATACAATCGGGTAAGGCAAAATATCGCTTTCATTTAGGGCATCCGTCATTGTTTGCGCATGTGCTTTTACTTCTGCCAAGGCTTCTTCACCATACAAATGTTGTGAACCGACGATAAACCAAAACTGTTTTTTCTCCATTGCAGACATACAGATTCCCCTCCATCAATCAAAATTTTTGCATTATTCTTGCCCGTAATAAGCGTTTTCTCCATGTTTTCGCAAATAATGCTTATCTAAAATACGCTGTGGCAATTCCTCTGCAAAATGATTCAAACCCCGAGCAAATAAATTCGTTTTTGCAACTTCATCCAGCACCACACTGTTCATGACTGCTGACTTTGCGTCCTTTCCCCATGTAAACGGGCCGTGTCCATGCAGCAAAATCCCTGGCACCGCTAAAATGTCCAAATCGCGTTCTTCAAATGTTTCAATGATCACGTTGCCGGTTTCCGTTTCATAACCACGGTCGATTTCCTCTTCTGTCAAAAAACGCGCACAGGGTACAGACCCATAGAAAGTATCAGCATGTGTGGTTCCCATTGCCGGCACATCGAGGCCTGCTTGTGCCCAAATAGTCGCCCAAGTGGAATGGGTGTGTGCGATGCCGCCGATTTCCGTGTAGTATCTATAAAGCACAGCGTGGGTATCTGTATCGGATGACGGATTCAATTTCCCTTCAACGATATTTCCGTCCAAATCGACGACCACCATATCATTTTCTCTCATTGTTTCATAGTCCACACCACTGGGCTTGATTACAAACAGACCGCTCTTACGATCAATGGCACTTACATTTCCCCAAGTATATTTCACAAGTCCTTGTTTCGGTAAATCCAGATTTGCTTGAAATACTTCTTTTTTCAGTTGCTCTAACATAGCGTCACCTCCAAATTGCTGCTTATCACATAAAGTGGTCTACAGCTGCCCGCTCGATTACCAGACCTTTCTTGTATCGTTCGATAAATTCTTCGAAGCCTTTCACATCCGATTGATCCGGATGTATTTCCGTCCTATTTGAAGTTCGGTACACTTTTTCATCAAGAAAATCTTCTAATCTCTCATTTCGTTCTTTATTCTTCATATAAGATGCAAGAATAGCGATCCCCCAGGCTCCTCCATCTCCAGCTGTTCCCATCACCGAGACTGGTGCATTAATTGCAGCCGCAATCATTTTCTGACCAACAACAGGGGTTTTGAATAGGCCGCCATGGGCCAGAATGCTGTCAATTGCAACATTTTCTTTCTTTTTCAAAATATCCATACCGATTTTCAAAGCCCCGAAGGCAGTGAAAAGATGCGTCCGCATGAAGTTTGCCAAATTAAAATTGCTTTCGGGAGAGCGAACGAATAATGGCCGCCCTTTCTCCAATCGAGTGATATTCTCGCCTGAGTAGTAACCATAGCTCAGCAAACCGCCGCCATCCTGATCAGCCTCTAATGCTTTCGTCAACATCACATCAAATAATGTATCTGTTTCTACTGCTTGGCCCATCGCTTCCGAAAATTCACGGAACAGGCCTAGCCAGGCGTTGATGTCACTTGAACAGTTATTCGCGTGTACCATTGCGACTGGACTTCCGTTTGGTGTGGCTACTAAATCTATTTCGGGGTATACGTTAGAAAGTTTTTCCTCCAGCACGATCATGGCAAAAATAGAAGTCCCGACCGAGATGTTTCCCGTACGTTGTCTCACACTGTTTGTCGCAACCATGCCTGTTCCTGCATCTCCCTCTGGTGGACAGAGCGGGATACCGGGTTGTAAATTTTGTGATCTGTCCAGTATTTTTACACCGATCTTGGTAAGTTCGCCAGCTTGTTTACCTGAAATACAAACTTCAGGAAGAATATCCTCCAGCTTCCATGGAAAACCTTTGGCAGCAATCAATTCATCAAACTGTCTCAGCATTGTCTCATGATAATCCTGTGTTGTTTCATCAATCGGAAACATGCCTGAAGCATCCCCGATACCAAGTATTTTTTTGCCTGTCAGCAGCCAGTGCATGAACCCTGATAATGTTGTCATAAAATCAATACGTGGCAAGTGTTTTTCTTCATTAAGTATTGCCTGATAAAGGTGTGCAACACTCCACCGTTCCGGGATATTGAATTGGAACTGATCCGTCAATGTTTTTGCTGCCGTACCAGTTGTCGCGTTGCGCCAAGTACGAAACGGGACAAGCAATTCCCCGGTGTGGTCAAAAGCCAGATACCCATGCATCATTGCAGAAATCCCTATAGAACCAATTGTCCGGATAGTGACCCCATGACTTCTTTCCACTTGCTGTTTCATTTCGCTATAAGCCGTCTGCAGACCAGTAATAATATCTGCCAAGTTGTACGTCCAAAAGCCATTTTCTAAGATATTTTCCCATTCATAGCTTCCAGTGGCGATCGTTTCAAAATGATTGTCAATCAGCACAGCCTTGATGCGGGTCGATCCAAGCTCGATTCCAAGGGAAGTATCTCCACTGACGATTGCCTGTTTCATGCTCGCTTGATCTGCTTTCACATAAAATCCCCTTTCTGATACCAATTCATAATCAAAAGAAGGCGCTTTCTCATCGGTTACAGTATAATTTTTGTACGTATATTTGTCAATTATATTCAAATATATACATATATATTTGACGTTTTAATAAGGCTAAATTAAACTGTACAATAGTCTTCCCAATACTGAATACTGGTTTAAAAGGAAATCTTTTCATCCGTTCATAACAATGGTAAAATATGTACGTATAAATATTGATATGAATCAAATAAAATGAAATGACCTATGAAAGCAGTGAGAGAATTGAAACCAAAATATCAAGTCATTATTGATGATATAAAAAGTAATATCCTTTCCGGAAATTATAATGAAGGAGATCGTATTCCAACCGAAACCGCCATGCTTGAACAATATGAAGTCAGCAGACACACCGTTCGCAGAGCTATTGCACAACTGGCGAGCGAGGGATTTCTAAGGAGCGAAAAAGGATCCGGCACTTATGTCAGCAGCCAATATCAGGCAAAATCCAGTGGAACAGCCAATAAGAAAACAATTGGTGTCATTACCACCTATATATCTGACTACATATTCCCCTCTATCATTCGCGGAATCGAAAGCAGGTTAAATGCAAATAACTATTCGTTACTATTAGCCAGTACGAACAATGACGTCGATCAGGAAAAAAAAGCATTGGAAACGATGCTTTCATATGGAGTAGATGGTTTGATTATTGAGCCAACCAAAAGCAACTTGTACAATCCGAACATCGCCTACTACCTGTCGTTCAAAGAACAGAATGTGCCATTCACCATGATCAATGCTTATTATGAAGAGTTAGAGGTACCCTTCTTTTGTCTCGATGATGTGCAGTCTGGCTATTTAGCAACAAAAGAATTGATTTCAAAGGGGCACAAGCAAATAGGCCTCCTTACAAAAACGGATGATTTGCAAGGGAAATATCGAATGAAAGGATATATCAAGGCACTCGGAGAAGCCAAATTACGTTTTCAGCCAGGACAGGTGTTTTCTTTCAGCACGGAATCAAAGCCTGACCTTTATACGAATCTGAAGTCATTCCTGATGGAAAACAGAGAGGAATTGACTGGCTTAGTATGTTATAACGATCAGGTTGGGCTTGAAGTAACAAAGGTATGCAAACACCTTGATATTTCTATACCGGATGAATTATCGATCATTGGTCAGGACAATTCATACATGGCTAAAAATGCGAACATCAAACTAACGACGTTGACACATCCACAAGAACAAATGGGAAGGGATGCGGCGGATTGGATCATTAAAAAATTACAAGGAAAGAAGAACCTGCCTAACGAGACCTATTATCAACCCTTGTTCGTGGAGGGAGAAACCGTAAAAAAAATTGATTAAAATAATTAACCCATGTATAAGGTTTTTAAGCCTGTCCCCTTGATGTATCATTAGGGACAGGCATTTTTAAAACTTTGATACTGCACTATTTTTTGCTGGATTCTGACAAATGCAATCACTCTAAACCAATTCCTCACAAGCTTTCAGCAGAACACCATATATTACTTTGCATGCTAACACTGCTCCGATTGACAAACGCCATTAATTATAATATTCTTTATAAAAATAAATTGTTAAAAAATAATGGCATTCAAATTCCAATGTTCGTTTCTCATGAGCGCTGGAATGTTGCATGTAAGGGGGAACTTCATGAGAAAAGTGTGGCATGCGTGGAATCGTTTAAGCCTTGTCAAGCAAATATGCATTGGTTTGGTAATCGGCATCATTTTAGCCCTGGCTGTACCAAGCGTAGCAAAAACTCTAACCATACTAGGCACCTTATTTGTAGGAGCTTTGAAAGCAGTCGCTCCTGTATTGGTATTTTTCTTAGTGATGGCAGCTATCGCCCAACATAAAAGTGGCCACAAAACAAATATGAAATCTATTCTTGTCCTTTATCTTTTTGGTACATTTTTAGCTGGTCTTGTTGCAGTGATTGCAAGTTTCATGTTTCCTGTCAGTTTGACATTAGCCACGGCCTCGGATGATTTAACGGCCCCTGGCGGTATTGCAGAAGTTTTGAAAACATTGCTGACGAACATCGTGGATAATCCGGTGTCGGCCATATACAATGCGAACTATATCGGTATATTAGCCTGGGCTATCGTGCTTGGTTTAGCGCTGAAAAGTGCACCAGATACGACTAAAACAATGATCTCGAATGTTTCGGATGCTGTGACCAAAATCGTCACATGGGTCATCAAACTTGCCCCATTCGGCATCATGGGACTGGTAATCGAATCTATTACGACAAGCGGGCTGGATACGTTGCTTGGTTACGGAAAATTACTCGCTGTTTTATTGGGCTGTATGATTTTCGTCGCTTTGGTTGTCAATCCAATCATCGTATTCGTATGCACACGGCAAAATCCTTATCCACTAGTATTCAGATGTTTAAGGGAAAGTGGTATTACGGCGTTCTTCACCCGCAGTTCCGCGGCGAACATCCCAGTTAATATGAACCTGTGTGAAAAACTGGGATTGAATAAAGATACTTATGCTGTCTCCATCCCATTAGGTGCAACCATTAATATGGCTGGGGCAGCAGTTACGATTTCTGTTTTGACACTGGCAGCGGTGCATACACTGGATATTCCAGTGGACATTCCTACCGCCTTCATCCTCAGTGTCGTAGCGGCAGTATGTGCTTGCGGAGCATCTGGCGTTGCTGGTGGTTCTTTATTATTGATCCCCTTGGCATGCAGCCTCTTTGGTATTCCGGATGACATGGCAATGAAGGTTGTTGGAGTGGGATTCATCGTTGGCGTTTTGCAGGATTCTTGTGAAACAGCACTCAACTCGTCTACGGATGCGCTCTTCACTGCAGCTGCTGAATTCAGGGAACGACGTAAAAAAGGGCAAAAAATCGATATTCATAAAGTTGGATGAAGTGTAAAGGTGAAGGGTAACCCCCCCATGGTATCAGTTCACTCTGAATCTGATACCACGGGGGGTTTTTCGTCCCCTTTAGATTTTTCCATATGTGTTCTGACAGCTCTGCAATTCATTTTGATAATCAGCTATAGTTATCTTTTGAAAAAATATATTGGGAAATGTTCAATCCTCCTACATGAGCCGCAAGTAGCAAATAACCGCAAATCATTTGGGAGGAGGTGTCCGGAATGATTTGCGGCTTTATTTTTATCTTCATTTAATACATCTTAACGAACACTATACTCAATCAAACCTTTTTTCTGGATTTTCAGGTACCTCTAAAAGACTTATTTCCGATTGTAAAATTATGTTGCCTCCATTTCGCAAAAATGTAATACCGCTCTCAGCATAGCTTCCGCACCTAAACATACGTCTTCTTTTTCTGCCCATTCCTCTGGACAATGGCTCCTTCCGTCTTTGCAAGGAATAAATAGCATTCCGGCTGGCCCCAATAGCGACATCTGATTAGCATCATGTCCCGCCCCACTTGGTAACGCTACTATATTATCTGCAACATCCTCACATGCTTTTGTCAATAAATCACGAACCTTTTCCTTTACTACAATCGGCTTAGAACGGGAAATGTCATCAACAGCGATTGTTATCTTTCTCTTTTCTGAAATGGATGCAACCTCTTTTTTAAAGTTGGAACCGAGCTGATCGATGACAGGATCAGAAACGCTGCGGATTTCAACTGCCATCTCTACTTTTCCAGGTACAACATTAGAAGCATTCGGGTAGTTATTGATTGTCCCGATGGTGCCCACAACCTGGTTGTCGTATTTTTTCTTTGCTTCTTTCTCTAAAGCCAACACTATTTCAGAAGCAGCAGTCAATGCGTCCATCCTCATATTCATTGGCGTGGTGCCAGCATGGTTTGGCTGGCCATCAACAGTTATTTTATAGCGTTGAATCCCCACTATTCCTGTTACAACACCCAGTTGTGCATGATGATGTAATAAAACCGGTCCTTGCTCGATATGCAATTCCAGATACAACGCCACTGCTTGTTTTGCTTTTCTACACATTGCAATATTTTCTGGATCCCCTCCAGCAAAAGCAATAGCCTCTGATAAGCTTTTATCTTCAGCGTTTTTATATTGCAGCATGTCGCTTGTC
This sequence comes from Tigheibacillus halophilus, assembly GCF_042683165.1. Taxonomy (NCBI): domain Bacteria; kingdom Bacillati; phylum Bacillota; class Bacilli; order Caryophanales; family Bacillaceae; genus Tigheibacillus; species Tigheibacillus halophilus. Next base: position 426,666 of record NZ_JBHUIZ010000015.1, on the reverse strand, counting down.
AGATTCCCCGCCCATGCACGGCTTCCTACAGTGGATAAACCATATTCTGATGGCTCCTCAGCTGTAAAATCTGTCAGGAGGATGGTATAAGGCAGTTGTATATCTTGTTCCTTCAAAGTCCTTAATACCTCTAACCCAGCGAGCACACCAGCGATACCGTCAAATCTTCCCCCATCTGGAACTGTGTCTGTATGTGAACCGATGACAATGGGAGGGAGTTCAGGGTTTGTCCCACTCCTTTTCCCGGTCACATTTGCCGCCTCGTCAATTTGCACTTCCAGTCCGATTTCTTCCATTTGTTTAACCAACCATTTTCTGCCTTCATTATACTTTGCGGTGAAGGATCTTCTTGTCCAAGGTTTATCCTCCTCTGAAATAGCCGCTAACTCATGAATGTTTCGCCATAACCTTTCCCCATTGATCAATGTTATTTTCTCCTTTCTCCTTTTCTATAAAACAGGTACTATGCATTTTCAATAAAGTACATCGTTATTGCAGATTTTATCTATGATCAAACTTTGCCCATTATATACTGTACATGGGTAACGCTTCTCAATTTCCTTCCCTATTTCATAGTCGTACCCATAGCAATCCATGATGAGGTGTTTTGGCTGGTATACTGCCAACTGTTGCATCATTTGTTCGGATACTTGTTCCTCTTTCGGATTAACGACGGCGAAATATTTATCGCCATTCACATTTTTCCATTTCTTCTTTGCTGTTTCTAACTGCTCTTGAATAGGTACGCAAATAAGGACGGTCTCACCTGATTTTATTTGCTTTGCTTTTTCCATCATTAATTGGATCGGGCTGACTACCTTTGGCAATTCGACAGCCTCAAAATCACTCATGCATAGAATTACAATCAATGAAGCCTGATCATAATGTTGTTCAACCAGCTTCCGTATCTGTTCTTCAATAAACTGATGCGCAATATTGGCCGTGCCATTTTTCAATACGACGAATAGTTTCTCAGCCTTACCGCTTGATGCCTGCTTGAGAGCCTCTAGTTTTTCTTCAGATAATGCGTCCAAGGCCCCTAGCATTTGAATGTTGTTTAAATTGGCTGATTCAAAAGCATCCATCAAATCGTTTCGTGGTGTTTGGCCGATTGTAATCAATAATGTTTTTTGACAAAAAGACGCTGCCATCTTTTCACCTCCGTATAAGACTTCCGGGATCATGATGATTTTTTAGCTTGCACACTGTTCTCCCTTGCTTTAGATAGATAATCTGTAAAATAACTCACCAGGTACATGACAACTACATTTGCCACAAGCGCTATAATGCCGATGTTCAAATCCTGTATTTCACTTGGAAGCGCCGGAAATAACTCGGCCATTGTCATATCAGTGAAAGTTACATAAATAACTATGCCTACTCCTATAAACATCCCTATACCTGATCCATACTTGTTAATGTTGTTTTGCTTTCTTAAACTTAGATAAAGTGACGGTGCCATTTGGGTGATCAAACTGAATGAAGTTAAATATAAGGTTGCCAGCGTATTACTGTCACTCATAGACAGAAATGCACATACAACAGAAATTAAAATCACAAAGCTCTTAGCCCAGTATGTTTTGCTCTTGTCCGAAATTTCAGTCATTAGGGGCTCAATGATATTTGTTGTAATCATTGTAGCAGTCGACATCAGCATCATGGAACCCGGAACAAGTGTCGCTAAAAGACCCGTAGCCCCAATAATACCGACAAACCAAGGATCAAACGTCTTCATGGAAAGTTCCAGTAAAGCTAGATCACCGTTTTTCAGACCAGGTATTTCCACAATGGCCGAAAATCCAACAAAATAAACAAATAAAATCATCAGTGCATAAACCGGGAGTACTACTGCGTTGAACCTGAAAGACTTTGCATTTTTAGATGCGTAAATGGTTGGTGCATTGTGCGGCCACATAAAGTAAGCAAAGGAACTGATCATAACAGTGGAAACGAACCATGATACACTCAGACCTTTGTCTGGGAGAACCAAAGCCTGTGGTTTAAATTCTTGCACTGCATGAAATAACCCGCTGAAACTGCCATGATAATGGATAGGCAAATAGATACCCAGAAATAAAATGACGAAAAAGATCAGAATATCTTTGGCAACAGCGGTCCATGCTGATCCATGGATGCCGGAGACCATCACATAGATCAGCAAGGATACCATGCCGATCCATACTGCAGCACTTGATGAAATAGCACCGTATGATGTAGCTTCTACCAACAATCCCATCGATTTAAACAATATGGTTATATATGGTATAAGGGCAACCACGCCTACTATTGCAACAAATACACCAAGATTCTTACTGTTGTACTTCTTCGAAAAAAATTGGGATTGCGATACGATATGATGCTGCTTTGCATATTTCCATATCGGCGGTAAAATCCAATAAGAAGTCATGGTGCCCAAGGCTGTGAAGGATAACAAATAAAAAGCTGCCGCTCCATTATTAAAAGCCAAGCCGCTTGTTCCCAGCAACGTAAAAACTGAATACGTTTCTCCCGCTAAGAGCAGAAACACAAACAGACCGCCGAATCCCCTGCCGCCAATAGCCCACTGCTCCATGCTCATATCTTTGCCACGTTTTGCCATGAGCCCCAGTACGATACTCAGTATGAGAAATAGTGAGATAATCAGTAACGCGATATTCATTCTTCATCCCCCTTATTTAACGGATCCAAGCGATAAATCACAAACATAATAACAGAGCATAAAATAGACCATAAAATGATCCAAAAGAGGAAAAAAGGCAGGCCAAGTACATATGGCTCTATTTTATTTACAAATGCGGCTCCTCCTAATATGGCAATAAAAGGTATGACTGCCAACAAGTAATACGCTTTCATTTTTACACATCCTTTACAGTAGGAATAGATGAAGAGTCAGGCATGTATCAATGGAAAACATGCCTGACGAATAAACAACAATACCTGTTCAAAAGCATTTACCCTTGCAATATTTGCTTTCAAGCATCCTCTATCTTTTGGCTGCTGAACCAGCTACGAATTTACCATAACCGGGGCTAGCAGTTACCTTTTCTCCGTCAAAAACTTCCCTGCCACGTACAATGGTGGAAATTACTTTACCATTTAGTTTTTGACCATCAAAAGGAGTCAGTCTGGAATACGATTTAAATGTGGTCTGATCTACCTGCGTTTCTTGTTTTGGATCAATTATGGTGAAATCTGCATCGAAACCGACAGCTATTTGCCCTTTTCCTGGAATAGAAAACACTTCTGCCGGATTTGTCGACATCATGTTTGCAAAATCATTCGGGGAAAACCTACCGCTCGCCACAGTACTGTTAAACATCAAAGGAGCCATGATTTCTACACCAGGCAATCCGGAAGCTGCATTAAATATATTATCATCCCCTCTTGTCTTTTCCTCCTTTCCCCAAGGAGCATGGTCTGAAGAAATCAAATCAATGTGCTTTTCCTCGAGGTGTTTCCATAGACCCTGTACTTCCTCTTTTTCACGTAATGGGGGGTTATTTTTAGCCACAGGTCCAAATTTCTCCAAGTCATCGACATCCATTAGCAAATAAGGATAACACGTTTCGCAAGTCACTTTAACTCCTTGTCTCTGAAACAACTTGATCAAATCTATTGTTCTAGGATGACTGACGTGGACAATATGCAGCTTGACGTCCGTCCAGTATGCAAATTCCATCAGTTTTAATACAGCACTGGTTTCCGTTACTGGTGGTCGTGTTTCATTGTGTGCTTTCGGATAAACTTTTCCTTGCTTTTTATACTGGTCAATCATATCCACTATAATTTCATCATTTTCCGAATGAAATGCTGCTCTAAGCCCTGCTTTTTCGATCAGCTTCATGGCTTTTAATATCTCCGAATCTGGAATCCTTGGGAAGCGATATTCATCTGTTTCAAAAGTGGACATTTTAAAAGCGATAGCCCCCTCTTCAGCCAGCGGAATAATCTGATCGGTTCCGCCTCTTTTCGAAATGGTCGCCCACAAGCAAATATCCACTACTGCCTCCTGTTCCAATTGCTTTACTTTCCTTTTGAATTGTTCCAAATTATTAATTGGATTTGGAAGATCATAAGGCATGTCAAGGAACGTCGTAATCCCCCCTGCAGCTGCAGACGAACTTGTCGTGACAAAACCTTCATTCGGGTTACTAAAGCAATGAACATGTACATCTATCAACCCTGGAAAAATGTAGGCATCCCCGTAATCCTTGATTTCATTTGATTGAATGTCTTCTGTATCTTCATGGATATGGATGATCTTACCTTCAGATATGCTTACTGCGCCTTTTACCACTTTGTCTTTCAAAACAATATTACCCTTTAATACCGTGTCGATTTCTGTCATCATAGTCTACTCCTTTTTTTATAATTGGCTTTCTATCATTTTCTTCGCTGTTTCAATCGCTTGAATGATTTCGGACTTGTCCTTTTTCAACATTCTTTCTTTCGGTCCAGCAATACTTAATGAAGCAACTATCTTTCCGGGACTCTCAAATATTGGGATACCATAAGATACAACACCATCATCAATTTCACTGTCTGAATATGCGTAGCCATTTTGCCGAACTTCCTTCAAATGGTCTAACATCTCATTAACATCCAAGATAGTATGTTCCGTATGTTTTTTGACAATATCTTTTTTATAAATTTCCTTCACTGTCTCCTCCCCCAAATAAGCTAATAAAGCTTTGGAGGAGGCCCCACCATAAATTGGAACGATGTTCCCCTGCTCAGATGATACTTTAATAGGGTGCCCGGAAGGAACTGCTGCCAAGCAAACAGCCTGGAATTGGGAATGCACTAGTAAAATCGATGTCTCCCCAGTTATTCTGGTCAATTCCTTCATCGCTTTTTGAGACAAAGAGGGAAGATCCATATCCATTTTCACTATTTTAGCTAGTTTTAAAAAAATATATCCCAAACTATACAACCCTGGAGAATTTTCAATTAAATACCCTTTTTCCTTCAATAGCCTTAAATGCCGGTACACAGAGCTTTGAGGTTGTTGTAACATCGAAGCCAATTCCGGAACGGAAAGTGTTCTTGTTTCAAAGTCAAATTGCTCTAAAATTTCCAATGTCTTGATTGCACTCACGTTCTCTAATTCCACCTCTTTTAGCGAAATATTATCATTATTAGATAATGGATTATTTAATAATGATAATATACAGTAATTTTTTTATTTATGCAAGCGCTTTTTTTATGTTTCTTTTCATACTGAAAAAACGAACATGTCATACATTAATGCAAAAAATCAGGAACAACAAAAAACAATCACATATTGTAATTCGTGATTGTTTTTTGACGATCGCATATTAAAACTAAGCTGTTATATCATTATTCTTGTCTCCTGGTTCACTATTTTGTATCAGCTATTTTGTAACAGATTAACCTTTCAATCCAAAGAATTCATTATTCTTAATACTTGGTTTTTTGTATGAATTAGCATTTACCAAAAGATATGATACGCGGGATAAATGAATCACTTCGTTACTTTCAACTTATTAGAAAGATAACTTGATGCGGACTCACCTGCTAATTTTCCGAATGTGGCACCTGACATCAGACCAGAACCTCCTGGATAATTATGATAAAAAATACCTCCAATCATTTCACCCGCTGCAAATAATCCAGGAATTGGTAACCCTTCACTATCTAATACCTCTCCATTTTTGTTTGTACGAATTCCGCCAAATGTAAAAGTAATGCCACAAGTAATCGGGTATGCATAATAAGGACTTTTTTCTAGACGTAACGCCCAATTGCTCTTTGGCGGGGTAATTCCTTTCGTACCTTTTTTATCCTTAATACTTGGGTTATAATCTCCATTTTTTACAGCAAGATTATATTCATTTATTGTTGAAACAAGATTAACTCTATCAATCTCCATCTCGTCAGCCAGTTCTTCAATAGAATTCGCCTTTATGCAAGTAGCTTCTTCTAACATATATTCTTTCCTTAACATAGGGTACACTTGCTGATCAAATAACTGAAATGCTTTTTGCCCCTGTTGCTTTAATGTTTCTTTTCCATATTTTGCATAAGTATAATTTCTAAAATCTGCCCCTTCATCTACAAATCTTTTGCCTTGCTTGTTTACAATAATACCAAGTGGATAGGATGACTTTTTATAAATATCTCCAGGTTTACTGTAATCTCCAACTTTTGGAGCATTAAAATCAGTCGTGTGAGCGTGACAACTCCCCCAATCACCATATGGCTGTGCACCGATTTCTAAAGCCATTTCAAGACCATCTCCAGTGTTATATTCACTTCCTCTTACTAAGGCATTTCCCCATTCTTTACCTAAGTACTTCTTCCTCTTCTCCTTATCAGCTTCAAATCCACCACATGCCAAAACAACAGTTTTTGCATGGATAATCTTTTTAGCCCCATTTTGAATAACAATAAGTCCGCTTATTTTCCCTTCCGCTTTTTTAAGTTTTACTGCTCTTGTTTCGTATATTATCTCCACACCCATTTCCTCTGCCCTTGCAATTAATGTTTCAATGAGTCCTATTCCTTTGCGGCGTGTTTTGATTGGCAACCCTCCCCAAAACTGAAGCTTTCCGTCCTTTTCAAAAGATTGGTTTTCATTAAGTTCAAATTGTACGCCCTGCTCCTTCATCCATTGAATTGTTTCAAAAGAATTGGATACAAGTTGCCTGGCTAACTCTGGTTCGCTTTTATTTTTGGTTACCCGCATGATATCTGCGTAATAATCATCTTCTGTATAAATAGGCATTACAATATGTTGTACTTCTTCCTTGTTTAAATCTGTCAATATCTTTTGGATACCTGTCATATCATTATAGGCAAAACGGATAGCGCCATCTGTAAAAAATGAATTTCCTCCACGCTTATGTTTTGTTCCTTTTTCCACCATCAAAACGTTAGCTCCATTCTCTTTTGCAGCGATTGCTGCACAAAGTGCTGCATTTCCTGTACCGATAACCACAAGATCAAATACATTTTTGGAATTTCTCATAAATATTCCTCCCAACTAAATTGATTTTAAATTTTTCTTATTTTAAGTATAGGGAATATTTATTTATAAATAAAATAGTTATTTTTATTCGTTATTCATAAAAAATATTTATGGAACTTTTATACAGAAACATAGGTATAACCAGTCATCAAACAACGTGCTGTACGAAATACGGTTCCACGAAGTGCGATTTTTTTATCAGCAAACTCTGCGCCAACTTCCATGATGCCGCCGCAATGCCCAATTTTAATCTCATCCATATACATTTGCTCTAATTGATCTTTGACAACGCTCCCCTCTATTTTTGCAGCTATAGCTAGGCATATTCCGCCACCTATTGCAAAGGTTGGATGAAGTTTGCCCATTGACAGCATCCTAGCTACAATATTTATATCTTCTTTTTTGATGCGCTTATTTTCTGTAGTAAGATAGTCTTGAGCCTCACTGACAAAACACAATTTTGGGACTGCTGGCGATTTAGTATTTGCCTCTTTAAAGTTTTTTGCCAGTTTTAATTTCACAGCAGCTGCAGCACGTATTTCTAGTAATGTATCTAATAATTTTTTGTTTTTATCTACATTTCCAGGCAATTCAGTTCCATTCAATCCTACATCATCAGCCTTAACAAAAACTAGTGGATTCGCAGCATCAACCATTGAAACTTCAATTTCACCAGTTGATTTTGTTTGCAGCAAATCTTTCGATTTACCAGTTGGTAACAAATCACCTGTGACTGCCCCTCCCGGCTCTATAAAGTCAAGTCGAATTTTACTGCCGGGATTTGAAATGCCCGATATGTAAAATGTCCCTTCGTATTGTGTGTGACCATCTTTTACGGGAACAAAGGTAACGATATTTTTTCCCGTATTGGTATTGTGTATATTAATTTTTGTATACGGCTCTTCAATCTGATCAACCATTCGATTATCAATTGCAAACGGGCCTACAGCTGAAGACAAGTTTCCGCAATTCCCTTTCATATCAATGAAAGACGTTTTTATATCAACCTGGCCAAAAGTATAATTAACACTATTTATTGCATCATCTCGCTTTTCAACTATAGCAAGTTTACTTGTGGTGGAGGTAGCTCCCCCTAAACCATCAATTTGTCTTTCGTATGGATCAGGGCTTCCAAATGCCTTCAGAATAACTTTCTCCCTAAGATACCCATCTATAGGCAAATCATCTTTCTTGAAAAACAATCCTTTACTTGTGCCGCCTCTCATCACTGTGCAAGGAACTTTGATTAACATGATTGTATGGCTCTCCCTTCCATAATTTCATTAACTATCGTTTCACATATTTCTGTCGTGGCGGATGAACCTCCAACATCGAATGGATGAATGATATTTTTCTCAATAGTGGCCCAGACAGCTTTGTGAACTGTGGCGGCTAGTTCGTTTAGGGAGGCGTCTCTACTCTTTTTTGCCAGCCAATTGGTCATTAGACTGGCAGAGAGAATTTCCGCTATTGGGTTTGCCATGTTTTTTCCTGCTATGGAAGGAGCGGATCCGTGAGCTGCCTGTGCAATCGCAAAATCTTCACCAATGTTCAGACCTGGAGCAAAACCTAATCCTCCGACAAGTCCCGCGGCCTCATCAGATAATATATCTCCGAACATATTAGTTGTTACAATAACATCATATTTTTCAGGGTGTTGAATCAAATACATTGCAAAAGCATCTATATGATAATCATCTACAAAAATATCCTTGTAATTTTTAGCAACATTTCGTACTTCTTCTAAAAAAAGTCCGCACCCATTTCTCAAAACATTCGCCTTGTGGACGATAGTTATATATTTTTCTCTATCATTAGCTATCTCAAGTGCAACTTCAGCAATTTTTCTGGAGGCTTCCCTCGAAACTTTTCGAAATGACAAAACTGTATCTTCATTAGGCATCATTTCACCTGAACCGTTAAACATATTGCGATCCGCATACATCCCTTCTGTTCCTTCTCTTACAATTACCAAGTCTACTCCTTTAAATTTACTCCTTGGTGTAGAACGTATGGGGCGAATATTAGCATACAAACGATATTTGGTTCTTATAATTGCACTAGGATTTGGCATATTTTCTTTTGGATCATAGAGATGTGTTGAAACTGGTCCAAGTATTGCACCATCGCATGCATATAGTTCTGATCCGGAAATCACAGGAAAAGTCGAACCGTACATTTCATATGCTTTCAACCCGATGGGAAGAGAAACGAATTCAAAGCTTTTCTTACCTACCCGTTGTTCTGCCGCCATTAATACTTTAAGTGTGCTGGCCACTATTTCTGGACCAATACCGTCACCTTCCATTATTCCAATCCTGTAAACCATACTATCACCTCTCTTTAACTTTTACCGAATAAAGTATCTGGCAGCCACAAGGCCAAACCAGGCCAGATCATAATGATTATCATGCAAAGCGCCATGACAATTGTAAATGGTACCGCCCCATAAAATACTGTACCTAGCTTTTCTTTTGTAATACCGCTAATAACGAATAAATTTAAGCCTACCGGGGGTGTTACTTGAGCAATTTCCATGTTGACGATCATTACAACAGCGAAATGTATCGGATTCACATCCAAAGACAACATGATTGGCATCAATAAAGGCAATGTTATTAATATAATGGAAGATGACTCCAAGAATGTTCCTAAAACAAGAAATAACACTGCAGTTAAAACAAAAAATAGCACTACATTTAAAGATGGCATTGATAACATTGCCGTAGCAAGCTGCTGTGGAATCTGTTCTTGTGTCAAATAAAGTGAAAAGAGCATTGCGGATGCAATAATTAACATAATCATTGCCGTAACGCCAATTGTTTCCCTAAATATTTTGTGCCATAGTTTGAGGGAGGTTTCTTTATAAACAAATAGTGAAACTACAATGGCATACGCACTGGCAATGATAGATGATTCTGTTGGTGTTGCAGCTCCAGAATAGATAGACCCCAATATCAAAATGGGTAGAATCCCGCCCCATACAGCTTTTCTGAGAGTCATCCATCTGTGTTTCCAGCTTGCCTTTTCCAATCTGCCATATCCTTTCACTCTTGCATAGATAATTGCATAAAAAATTAATATTGCTGTAAGGAAGATTCCAGGGATTAACCCTGCCATAAATAAACGACCAATAGATTGGGAGGATACAACCCCGTACACAATTAAGGGAATACTGGGAGGGATTAAAATTCCCAAAGAACCCGAAGCCGCAACCAACCCCATAGCATATCTTTTATTGTACCCAGCCTCTACCATGGACGGAATCATAATGGAACCGATAGCCGCAGCAGTTGCCGGGCTTGATCCGCTAATAGCGGCAAAAAAAGCACAAGCTAACACAGTGACAACTGATAACCCACCGGACACATGTCCGACCCAGGCTTTCATGGCAGAAATTAAATATTTTGCTATTCCACCTCTGGCCATAATCGTTCCAGCAAACACAAAGCCGGGAATAGCAATCAATGTAGTAGAATCCAATGCTGTGAACATTGTCTGAGGCACCGTCGATAAATCAAAATCGCCTGTTAATAAAAATACAATAATCGTGGAAATGGCAAGAGCAACCGCTATGGGAACTCTTAAAATGATTAACAACAAAAATAAACCAAATAAGATAGTCATATACATTTTTCTTCCACCTCAACAGAATCATTATTATTCCCGCCGCTTTTATAATCTGATCGATATGTGATCCATATCCTCTCGATGAAACGAATTCCGAACAGAGTACCTGATAACGGTAAAATTGCTACAAAAATCCACATTGGAAGTCCAGTTTCAATTGAAATCTGTCTTGAGTTCAATAAACTATAGACCAAGGAAGTGGAATAATAAACAAAGAAAGCGCAGAATATAATTCCAACTGTGTTCGCAAAGTAATCCAGTAATCTACGCAATTTTACAGGTAAAACTGCATATAAAATATCTGCGCTGACGTGATGTTCATCCCGCAACGCAAGGGAGAGTCCTAAAAAAACCCCCCATACTACAAGACTTGTGGAAATTTCATTTATCCAAGTAGTTGGGTTGCTGAAAATATAACGCATAATAACTTCATATAGCATCAAGCCCATACCCATTACAAAGCATAATATAGTTGATATATCCTCAAACCAGCCAAATATTTTCCATGCTATTCTCATCTTATCGACCTTCTTTCTCTGAGTTAATAGTGAGAAGCGACATGACTAATTTCTACTATAACCTTTAGTACATCGCCTCTCATTTATATCTCTCAAACATGAAGCTCTTTTGCGTCACTTATTTTTGCATATCTAAAATATTTTCAATGATTTCTGGATCCATTTTCTTACTCCATTTATCAATCACTGGTTGTAAAATTTGAACAAATTTATCATGTTCCTCTTCAGTCATTTTGTGTACTTTCATTTTTCCCGCTGCTTCAATTTCTTTAAGTGCTTCTTCTGATTCTTTTTTAGCCAATTCCCTTCCCTTTTTGGTAGCCTCATCTACAGCGTCGCTTAACAACTTTTTGGTCTGGTCATTCAAATCGTCCCACCAACCCTTATTTGCAACCAATCCATATTCAGTTCTTGTATGATTGGTAAGTGACAGATAGCCCTGCACTTCGTCATAACTTTGTGATTTAATATTCGTAAGGTTATTTTCTTGACCATCTATTGTTCCTAACTGTAAAGCCTGATAAACATCATTAAATGCAATCTTAGTAGAAGCTGCTCCAAACTGTTTATATGAATCATTCAATATCTCTCCACCATGCGTACGAATTTTAAGTCCCTTAAGATCACTAGGTTCTTTTATTTCACGTTCGCTGTTTGTAATGTGTTTGAAACCATTAGGCCAAAAAGCTAAGCCCTTTATTCCATCGCCTTCTAACTTTTTTAATAAATCCTTACCAATTTCACTATCCTCAAACTCATACAGATTATCCTCATCCTTGAATAAGAATGGAATGTCAAACAGTTCCATTGATTCATCAAAACCAGCCAGTTTGGTTGTTTGCGGTGCAATAATTTGTACATTATTTGACTGCAGCGCCTGAAGTTCATTATCATCCCCATAAAGCTGGCCATTAGGATAAACTTTTACAGTGATATTTCCATCACTTTTATCTTCTACAACTTCTTTAAACTTTTCTGCCATTTGCCCTTTTGGATCATCTTCTGCAACCACATGAGCAAATTTGATTGTCATCTTCGGATATCCATTGGAACTGGCTTCCGTGGAAGCAGTATTTTTACCACACCCCGAAATTATAAGTGATAATACAAACAAACACATCGCCGCCAGTAATGTACTACTTTTTCCCTTTTTCATTTCCATCCTCCTTTAATGTAAACGCATCCAAAATTAATTTTTGAATAATCAAATGATATTTTATTAATAGACTATAATATACATTTAGATAAATCAAATATATAATTTTTATTAAGAATCATAAAAATATTTTATTTGGAGGGTAAAAATGAATGAAAAAGATTGGTTATTACTGGTCACTTTAAACGAAGAACATAATATTACCAAAACCGCGGAGCGCTTGTTTATTTCTCAACCAGCCTTATCCTACCGCATTAACAAACTGGAAGAAGAATTCAAGAGTAAACTTTTTATCCGTAACCGTAAAGGATTGTATTTCACTCCTCAAGGAGATTTTCTTGTAAAGTTTGCAAAAAGAATGATGAGTGAATTGCAAGGAACAAAAGAAACCATTCAATCAATGGACAAAGAAGTCAAAGGCACCTTAAAACTCGGGGTATCCTCCACTATTGGGAGATATATGCTGCCCAAAATGCTAAGGGATTTTTTAAATTGTTATCCAGACGTAGAGGTTAACGTTATTACCGGCTTTAGTTCGGAAATTGAACCTTCATTAGAATCATCGGACGTGCACATAGCCATCACTCGAGGAAAACACCACTGGATAGAAAGAAAGATGTTATTAAAAACAGAACCTTTACTTATTGCATCTAATTATAAAATAAACATTGACGAGCTTCCCGTACTTAATCGAATATACTATAAAACAGATTCTTCCCTAAAGGATCTCATTGACAATTGGTGGACAGAGACATTTAATGCCCGAAGCAACATTACAATGGCTGTTGATAACCTCGAAACATGCAAGGAAATGGTAAAGATAGGCCTAGGTTATGCCATACTTCCCGGCATATGTTTACAAAACGAAAAGAAACTATTTGTCGAACCCCTTCTCTACAGCAATGGAAAACAAGTTGAAAGAAAAACATGGATTTATAGTAGGGATAGTGCCATGCAGTTCGCACCCGTTAAAGCTTTTTTCGATTTTTTTAAGAACTATCATTCAACTGTATACTGATTATTGTTACATGAAGCTTTAAATGTCACCTTTTATCATTGTTTTTAAAATTTGAAGTACTGCGGGACTATTATTAAAAAAACATACAACGATTGGCATAAGCTGAGAATAGATTGTTTTTTTAGGTACACAAATAATCTTCTGAAAACGAGTCGGTTTTTAGCGGATTATCGTCTCTATAAAAATTTCAATTGTTTCAGATGATTAGTATCTAATCTGATAAGAAACTGAAGGGAAGCACAGGTGCCGGCTTTCCCCTTATTTTTTATCAATAATACATCTTATTCACCAATCGACTCATACACCGCAGTCGCTATATCTTTTAATATATCTCCGAACTTTAAAAAAAGCATAATAGGCAGTGCGGGCTGGCAACTCCAGGAACTTTTTCAAGTTTCACATACTAATTGCCTTCCTTCATATCCCCATGGTTAAATGTGGCAAGCTGTACCCTTTTTTAGCGTTATGATGACCGTGCTTACGCTCCACCAAGTAAAAGTTAACATTAACGCCCATATCCGTTTAGTAGCTGGCTCCATGTGGAAATATATGATTGTAATATATTTTTCTTTAACCCCCATTGAAATTCGAACATAAAAAGAGCAGGTTAGGAGGAAACACCTTGAAACAAGGCAGTTTATTTGAAAATGAAAATGATAAACACCGGCCTTTAGCTAACAGGGTTCGTCCCCAATATTTAAAAGATTTTGTTGGGCAGAAGCACTTATTGGGCAAAGGAAAGGTTCTACGAGAAATGATTGAAAATGATCAAGTCACGTCAATTATTTTCTGGGGCCCTCCAGGCGTCGGGAAAACGACGCTGGCCAGAATCATTGCGAATCATACAAAATCAACATTCATTCCTTTTAGTGCCGTCTCGACTGGTATTAAGGATATTCGCAAGGTGATGAAAGAGGCTGAGGAAAACAGAGAATCAGGTGATCAATACATACTATTTATTGATGAAATTCATCGGTTCAACAAGGCACAGCAGGATGCCTTTTTACCCTATGTCGAGGATGGAAGTATCATCCTTATCGGCGCAACCACTGAGAATCCATCCTTTGAAGTAAATGCAGCTTTGTTGTCACGCAGTAAGGTTTTTGTGCTATATCCTTTATCAAATAACGACATCGTTGAATTATTGCAAAAAGCAATTGCTGACCCAAAAGGCCTAGGGGATCAAGATATTCAATTGGGGCCTGGGGTGCTGGAAGCAATAGCTGCGTTTTCTGATGGTGATGGCAGAATTGCCTTAAATACGCTAGAAATGGCGGTATTAAATGGAAAAAAACAGGATGAGTCCATTTCAATTAGTAAAGAAGATTTAACCCAAATCATTCAAAGGAAATCACTATTATACGACAAGAGTGGAGAGGAACATTATAACATCATATCTGCATTGCATAAATCGATGCGAAATAGTGATGTGAACGCGTCGATTTACTGGTTGTCCCGAATGCTGGAATCCGGAGAAGATCCCTTGTATATTGCAAGAAGACTAGTCAGGTTTGCAAGCGAAGATATTGGTCTGGCAGATAACAGAGCTCTCGAAATAGCAGTTGCTGTATTTCAATCCTGCCAATTTCTAGGCATGCCGGAATGCGATGTGCATCTTACACAAGCCGTCATTTATCTGGCAATGGCGCCAAAGTCGAATGCAGCTTATGCGGCCTATTCAAGAGCTAAAAAAGATGCTCATGGATCTATGAATGAACCCGTTCCCCTACAGTTACGTAATGCACCAACAAAACTGATGAAAGAGTTGAATTATGGAAAAGGATATCAATATGCCCATGACACAAATGAAAAATTAACGGACATGCAGACCTTGCCTGATGCTTTAGAGGGACACGAATATTACTTTCCGACAACGCAAGGTTCAGAAGTAAAAATCAAAGAAAGATTAAACCAAATTTCGGATTGGCGCAAACAAAATAAAAATCATCATTAACCCCTTTTACCAAAACGAAAGTGGAAAATGTACCAGACCTATTAACTAACGGTGGTTTCCATTACAGTCAATACATTATTTACTGTATCCAAATTAACTGTCGCGCCAATTGGCAGTGCAGCTTTAAAGGTGCCATGCCCTGTCGCTACATTGGTCATCAATGGTTTATTCAATGGAACGATAAAATTATTGATCAGGTCTTCGTAAGACTCTCCATGGGAGTTTAGGCAGTCTGTACACATGCCCATTACAATACCTATGCAGTCGTCCAGTTTACCAGCCAACTGCAACTCCATTATATATCTGTACACTGTATTCATTGTTTCATGGACATCTTCCAGCAGCAATATTTTACCTTTTGTATCGATTTCATAAGGTGTGCCAAGTGTATCAACAAACGATGTAAGATTTCCACCAACCATTGGTCCTGTCACATTTCCCGCAATCCTGCTTATTTGTTGGATACCGGGCGGATTTTGAATTTGCCTTTGCGCAGTCATAACAGAAGTAGCTGCAAAAAATTGGTCAAAATTATATGCTGGGGTCCCCGTATTGAAATCAATTAGCATAAGACTATGAAGCGTAATCAGGTTTGCGTATTGTGCCAACACATTCAGCAGTATTGTAATATCACTGTATCCAGATATCAATTTCGGATGTTTTTGTATGAACATTAAATCAAGATATGGAAGAATGCCAGCTACTCCAACGCCCCCTCTTGACGGCAGGATCATTTTGACAGTATCATTTGCGAACATTTCCATTAAATCTGAAGCACGCTCTTGAGCCGTACCTGCAAGAAAGCCATTTTGGGCATAGGCATGCTGGCCAACCACTACCTTAAAGCCCATACCTTTTATTGTGTCAATCCTGTCATTGATTTCATCGGCAGAAAGAGGGCTTCCCAAAGTCACGATACCAATCGTGTCACCGGGTAGCAACATCGGGGGGCTTATTGCCATCTGGGATACCTCCAACAATCATAGAATAAAGTCATTGTATCGTATTCAGTTTCGACCGACTATGTTACGTGTTCAGAATACATTAAGCTTCTGCCATTCTGCGCACATAAATTCCAGAATACTGAGCATTCATTTTCAATAGATATAAATGTAGACTTTGACGAATATAAAGTTATTATGACAAGAACACAGGGTATATAAGTAATACCTCACCTCATAAAGAGGAATACAAAAAGGAAAGGAGATTATAATGGTTTCCAAAAAATCTTTTACGAGGGCGGTTGTGGCTACACTGCTGACTGGTTCTGTAGTGGGGATGGGTGCATTATCACCGGCAGGTGCGCATGCAATGTCCAAAACGGATACCGTTTTCCACACGAATCCTCATAAAGTGAGTATAAACGCCAAGGAAAAGATGATTGAAAATGGAACTGCAGCCAAAATATATCTTAGACACCAACTAAATATGGACACAAACGAAGATATCGTTTTTAGTGACATGGGTGGCCAGAAAAAAGATAACAAAGGGTCATACTATGAGATAAAACTAACCTCTAAATCAATGCAGAATAATGGCGGAACAGGTACAGTAGATATCTACAAGGTTTATCAAGACGGAACCTATAAATCAGAATACTGAGCTGTTCATGCTCTTTCTGTTAAAAATAGCCTGCAGCGTATTTTTTATTACGCTGCAGGTTATTTAAGGGGTTTGACAAATTAAGCTTATTGATCAAGAAAGACCCATTCACTCTATGTCCGGCTGTCCAGTTGCTTTATTTACAATCTTTTTAAAAACTGATTTCTCAGAAGTACATTCTCCTTGAAGGATATCCTCTTCTGTAAAACGTGCCATTAAAATTTCGCGTTGTTTTACACGTTCTCTGTCATAAGTTACGTAAAGATACCCGTCAGACGCCTCTGTGGCATCTGGATAAGAGACTTCATTTCTCTCATCAAGTAATAAAGAGTATGGCCAGGTCTTGCCATCATCTTCACTTAACAAGGCAGTCAAATGACTTCTGCCTTTCCATTTTTTTACGTTACCTTGATTCATAATATCGTCCACATCTATTCTTTCTTCAAAGTTATGATGATTGATCATTAACAGCCTTCCTGATTTTAAGCGTCGAATATGAAAACGGGAACAGGGACCGTCTATATGGCTTTTTCTGCCAGGGGACCAGGTTCTGCCACCATCCTGTGAAAAACTTTCCCCGATTCCATCAAATGTTCTCACAAGCATCCACAACGCGCCATCTTCTTTCTCTACAATCATATGTTCATCAAATTGCCTGTTCGGCACTTCTGCATGGCCTCTTAAATGAAAGGTTTTGCCATGATCTGTCGAAGCATATACATTGGAAAATTGTTCATTATGCAAGCCATGGTCTTCACTTGGCGTACTTCCGCTTGTGTTGCTCCATATAGCGCATGGGAATAGCCATTCTTGTTTTGAGGTGACAATTGGTTTGTTCATCATTATTCCATTCGCAATTCTTCTCGGTTCAGACCATTTAAGCTTTTCGGCATCAGGATCTTCACAAATCGCAACCCATACCCCCATTCTTCCATCGTTAAATCCACGTGTTTGTGTCCATGTCATCCACAATCTTTTAAAAGGGTCCATCCATAAATTCGGGTCATAAATGCGGCATTCTTGGTCAGGATGTTCTACCACCGTAACAGCTGACTGGAAGGTCTTCCCATTATCATCACTCATACACAGAACCATGACATTCCCACCGACTTCTGCATCTTGACCCGAGTAAAAGTTAATAAATATTCTTCCACTGTCTGTTACTTCTATGGACGGAATCCCTTGCCAACGCCGAAAGTTATCTTTAAATCTCTTCTGAGAAGGTTCTATAAAAATGTTAGCTGGCTTTAATGAAGCATTCATTGCTATCTAATCCCCTTTGTATAAGATTTTTAATAATTGCTTTGCTAATATTCATCTCTGTCACTATCACATTATCAGGTTTGCAAATCTACTTTGCCCCCAGAGATCTAATAGATTCCTGTTTACTACAGGTAATTTGCCTTTTCTACAAACTGCTTTGCTCTTTCACTGATACGGTTCAATTCTTCCTTATCAATATTGACTTTCGTATTGACAAGCGAACTCCCTAAACCGACCGCAATTGCTCCATGATTCAAAAATTCCTGTATATTGCCCAAATCAACCCCACCTGTCGGCATAAGCGGAATGTGAGGCAGCGGTCCATGAACATCTTTTATAAATCCCGGCCCCACAATATTTGCCGGGAATACTTTTATTAAATCTGCCCCATGCTCATAAGCGGTTAGAATTTCAGTAGGGGTCATTGCTCCAGGAATACTAATAGCTCCATAACGCTTAGTTAATCTAATTGTTTCTGTATTGATCGTCGGAGAAAAAATAAATTCAGAACCTGCATGGATTGCGGATTTTGCAGTTTCAGGATCCAGGATTGTCCCCGCGCCAACAGTAACCTCCTCTCCAAAGTTCTTTTTAATACGTTTAATGGAGGTTAAAAAATCTGGTGATTCGGCAGTAATCTCAAATATTTTAACTCCACCTTCTAATAACGCTTCTCCAATTGGGATAGCGTCATCTTCTTTCATATTCCGAATAACTGCGACCAACTTATTCTCTTTTATTGCTTGTAAAGCTTGCATACATATCCCTCCTATCTGGCTACATCCTCGTGTTTTAAATAATTTGTAATACCTTCTAAGCGCTTTCTGTCAGGCAATCCCTCGATATCGCCTTGAACCATAGTAACCAAACTTCCAATTACTGTTCCGCGCCTCACTGCGCTTTTGATATTCAACCCATCTAAAAGTCCTGATAACACACCTGTTGCAAACCCATCGCCAGCACCTACGGGATCGACCACCTGCTTTACAGGATGTGCTGGAACATAGCCATCATTTCCTTCAAAAGAAAAATATGCTCCCTCTTCACCTAATTTAATAACAACACCGGAAGAGCCATACTCATGTAAAGCATTCGCAATACGTTCAGGTTTAGCTTCGCCTGTTAAGAATTGTCCTTCCCCTTTACCTGGCAAAACGATATCTGCCAAGGAGCTAATTTCTAAAAGAATATCTTTAGACTTTTGTTCAGAACACAGCGTCTTTCGTAGGTTTGGATCAAAAACCACTTTTAAACCATTATTTTTGGCAATTTCTATCGCTTTTAAGATTGTTTCATAACACCCTTTACTAAGTACTGGTGTTATTCCTGAAATGTGCAAAATTTTTGCCGAAGCTATATATTCTTCGTTAAGGTCGTCAGGCTTCATATAAGAAGCTGCGGAATTTTTTCTAAAATACTGCACCCTTACCTCTTCGCTATTCAACATTTCCTTAAAGTAAATACCTGTAGGATTTTCATGATCGAATTTCACTTCATTTAAATCTACTCCTTCACCACGAAGGAACTGTAAAATTTTATATCCAAATTCATCACTACCTAACCTGCTTATCCAGCCCACTTTGTGTCCTAGTCTGGTCAGCCCGATAGCTACATTAGATTCCGATCCTCCTATTTGTGCGGAATATTGATCCATATATCGCAACATCCCAGCCTTATTTGGAGTAAATAAAACCATTGTCTCTCCAAGCGTGATAATATCCATTTTATCTCCTCTACATCTGCTATTATTAAACTGTAATAAACTAGTTTGCTTTTATCTTTTTCTCATTTTTTATTTCTTCGGCAGTATCCGCTTTTTTATGTGTGACGAATGCAACGATAAAAAAAGCTAAACCGAATAAAAATGTAACAATACCCCACCATAAATTCACATTTATCGGAAAAGGAAAATCTGCTTTTTTGTCTGTGAATAGTCCGTATACGAAAAGAACTAAACCCAAGTAACAAAAAATGATTCCAGTAAGAAACTTCAGGTCAAAGACTATCTTTTTCATAAGCTCACCCTTTCTTTATTGTTTGCTGCCCTATTTATACTAGTCTTTACATTTGCGACCGGTTTTGGTAAGTTATCCAGCAGGTCAAAAATGCTTGATTTACCAGAAGTAAATATTAATAATCACCATAATAATGATAGAAATGATGGATAGATAACCAGGGCGTTTATACCACGGCAAGTTTTTGTAAGAAATTTTCTCGCTTACACTACGCACTAATCCTTTTAACTCACTATCGGGCTTTGGTTTAGTGAATAGACTTACAAGGATTGTAATTGCCATGGTCACAATCCAGGCCCAAAGTGCTCTTGAAAAATTGCCTTCTGCCATTGTGCTATAAAAATCGTTCGGGATAAAAATTTTCATAAGAAACGAACTAATAACCCCGATAAGCAATCCCCAGAATGCTCCCCAACCTGTAGCTCTTTTCCAAAATACTCCTAAAAAGAAGGTTGCAAATAGCGGAGCGTTGAAAAAGGAAAATAACATTTGTATATAATCCATAATGTTTGGAAACTGCGCCGCGATAAATGCTGCAAATACTGCAAATATGGTACCAATAACTACCATTAAACGCCCAACTCGGAGATAATGTTGATCACTTGCTTCTTTTTTTATATAGGCTTGATAGATATCATAAGTCCACACAGTAGTAAAAGCAGTTATATTTCCAGCCATTCCACTCATAAATGCAGCAAGGAGGGCGGTGATCCCAAGTCCGAACAAACCTTCAGGGTATAACTTTGCTAACGTAAGAGGTAATGCAAGGTTATATGGCATATCAGGATTTTGACCAATTTCAGGGAAAAGCGGAATTGCAATGAAACCTGGGACAATTACTACTATTGGCACAATTATTCTAAAAAAAGTTGCATAAATCGGTGTATTTTGTGCAGCTCTTACATCCTTTGCTGCAAACGCCCTTTGGGCGACCAAAAAGTCTGTCATCCAATAACCAAATGATAGAACAAAACTTAGCCCTACAATAACTCCAAACCAGCTAATCCCCATTGGATTATCTGCAGTACTTCCAAGGTTCTGCCAAAGGTGTGTAAAGGATTCCGGCATATTGTCCATGATACCTTGGAATCCTCCAAACTTATACATTCCTATGAGGGCAATAGGCAACAAACCAATCCAAATAAGGAAAAACTGAATGACCTCATTGTAAATGGACGATGTCAGTCCACCCAGGGATACGTATAGCAGGACCACTACTGCCGCAACAATGATGCTAAACGTCATGGACCAGCCCAATAACACACTAAAGATCAACCCCATCGCATATAAACTGATACCAGAGAAGAGAATTGTAAGTACAAAAAAGGTAATGGCATTTAAGCCCCGCGTGGCTTCATTAAACCTAAATTTTAAAAACTCTGGAATTGACCTTGCCTTCGATGCATAGAAGAATGGATACATATATAATCCCACAAATAGCATAGCGGGTATTGCACCAATCCAGTAATAATGCATCGTTGCCATGCCGTATTGTGCTCCACTTGCAGCCATACCCAATAATTCTAATGCGCCTAAATTTGCAGCTAAGTATGCAATCCCTGTAATCCATGCAGGAAGAGATCTGCCAGCGAGAAAAAAATCTTTATTGGTTTTAATAAGCTTACGAACAATCAATCCAACAACTATAACAAACACGAAGTAACTAATGATAATGAAATAATCAATTGGTGCCGCCGAAAATAAGGCCTTGTCCATACTTCTTCACCTGCCAATTTTATTTAATAACCCATATTTACAAAATACTTATTTAGTTATATTTTTTTCTAAAAACAAAGCGTAATCTTTTATCCCTTTTTCAATATCATATAGGGCTCTAAAACCTAGTTCCTTTTCGGCTTCATGACAATCAAATGCACCGATAAAGTCATACCCCAGGTCCCCTTCTCCTACTTCAATCTTTACATCCGGATAAAGCTCCTGTATCATTCTGCCAACTTCCCTAATAGTTGTATTCACACCAGTTCCAATATTAAAGATGCTAGAAGAATTATTTTCAGTGCTTAATGCCTTATATACGGCGAGGGCAACATCCCTTACATAAATAAATTCCAATTGTTGATCCGCTCCCGTTTCGTCGTGGATATCAGTACCGCTTACAGCCCTCTCCAAGAGAGATTTTATTGGATCTGGCATAAGTCGGTTGGGGCCATAAACAAATGCAAGACGAAGGGATATAATATTCATGCCATATTTTTTGTTATAAACCTCCCCTAACTGCTCTCCCGTTAATTTAGTTACTGCATACGTATTCTCTGGATTCACCTCGCTTTTTACAGTAGTTTTGTCGGAAAAATTATTACCGTAGACAGCTCCGGAACTTAAATAGACAATATTTTTTATATGGAATAATCTTGCAATCTCGAAAATGGTAGAGGTTCCTAAAATGTTAGTTCTTACTGTTTGATAAGGGGAAACCTCGCCAGCATGGGGGTGGGAAATTCCTCCCGAATGAACGATTGCATTAATGCCATACTTATCAATGATTGACGCCAATCTTGGAAAATCGCATAGATCACCAGTTTCCACATTAAATTTTTCAGTAATCGTTGTCTTCTTTTGGTCAAAACCAACCACTGTATGTCCCTCGTTTTGTAAAAACGCCATAACAGTCGAACCTACTAAACCTGCACTTCCCGTAACCAGAACATTCATCTTTAATCTGATTCCCCTTCCTGATAATGAAAGAATATACAAACTACTTTATTAAAAAATTCCTAGTCTCCTCAACGCTTCTTCCAATCTTTTTATTGCGTTTTTTCCACATCAATATAAGATAGATCAACCCTCCAGTCCCTACTCCAAGAAACCAATTATAGGTATACAGATTTTCTAAAGCAGGTATGAAAAGCCCAATAATGGCAATTATTATCCCTATACACATTGCAAATAACGCCTGTACATTCCACCCTTTTCTGTAAGCATACTGTCCAAACTTCACATATAAATCTTCTACATGAAGATAGCGCTTTCTAATCAAGTGATAATCTACAATCATAATTCCAATCGCTGGTCCTAACGCAGCTGCTACACCACCCATTATTTTCTCAATGAGTTCCGCGTCATCAAACCATAACCAAGGTACAGAAACAACTGCAACTACAATTGCAATTAACCCAGATTTTTTGTAGTTTAATTTTGATGGAAACAAATTTGTTAAGTCAAAACCTGCAGAAACCAGATTTGTTGCTACACTAGTGGAAGTTGTTGCAATTAACACTGCTAGTGCGCCTAAAATAGCTATAAATGGATTGTCAAATCTTTTTAATAGCTCAATCGGATCAGTAATTGGAGAACCAAACGCATAAACAGTACCAGTCGTTACGAAGATAGCCATTAAAGAAAATATGCCAAACATGATGGGTAACCCGATTGCTTGACCGATAGTTTGATCCTTTTGGCTTCGTGAAAAACGCGTCAAATCTGGTATATTTAACATCAAGGCAGACATCGTGCCAATTAAAGCGGTCATTGATATAAGAAAGGAACCCCAAAATTCGCCATCTGGTATGGTGGATGACATGGATACGAGCGGTTTGATCCCATTTGCTGCTTTAATGGCCCATATAACAAGTCCAATACCCAAAAACAGAATGATGGGCCCCGCCCATAATTCAAATCTCCTTATTTTTTCAACGCCATGCAGTGCTAAATACGCATGCATCAGCCATGTTATCAAATATGCAATGAACATATTTAACTCCATCCCGATAATATGTGTATTTTCTAAACCAGCCCACCACCCAAATGAGACGCTCAATATGCTATTAACGGCCTTACTGCCTATATACATCATGACTCCAAACCAAAAAATCGATAAGATGGTTCGCATGACTACTGTGATTTGAGCGCCTTTGTACCCAAAAATGGATCTAGCAATAACAGGAAATGGTATTCCGTATTTTGCCCCCGAATGACCATTCAGCAATATAACGATGAAAACCAAACCATAGGAGACGCCTATACATCCAAAAGCCTCCCAAAAATTCATACCTATTCTTATTAGATTGGCCGCTACTTCCCAGGCTACTAAATTTGTAACGATCCCCATCCATAAAGTCGTATAACTCCACCAGCCCCAGTTTCTTTTCTCTTCGGGAGTCGGGGCTAGATCAGAGTTATACAGGCTCTGATCTAAGGTCCGCTTCTCCCCAATCACCGTATTCGTTTTATTCTCCAAACTGCACCCTCCTTAGAATCCATGCGGATTTTTAATTTATGCAAGATCTAAGGTGCCCTCTGAAGCTATTCATTCTGATCATTAGTCAAATAGAGTGGAACAGGAGAGTTTATAATTGTTTGGGTACATATTGACCGTAACTGGAATCTCCCTTAATTTCGTCATCTTCATACACTACATGTCCGCGTACCATGGTTCCCATAACCTTGCCTTTGAACTGATACCCCTCATAAATTCCCTGCGAACTTTTCGTTTTTGAAAACGAATTTTCACCTTTATAAACCCACTCTTTATTCAAATCGACGAATACCAAATCGGCATCAGAGCCAACCGATATTGTTCCTTTTTTTGGATATAATTCAAATGTTTTTGCTGCATTTGTTGAAACTAATTTAGCTAAAGTGACTAAATCAAGTCCCCTGTTATTTACTCCTTCACTAAGCATAGTGGGAAGCAATACATCAATTCCAGAGAAACCTGCGGGTGCCTTCCAGATGTTATTCCCAAATTCTAATTTTTCTTCGTCTGTGTAGGGGCCATGGTCTGAACCAATACAATCAATATTCCCCTTTAATAATTGATCCCAAAGTGCCTCTTTGTTTTCATATGACCTGATTGGCGGATTACATTTAGCAAACACGCCTTTTTCCTTCAGAACTGATTTATCAAATAATAGGTAGTGGGGGCAAGTTTCATTCGAGACCTGTATTCCTCTCCTTTTTGCTTGACGAACCATCTCTCCACCCTCGGCTACTGTCATATGAACAATGTATAATCGGCAGCCCGTTTTTTCCGCGAATAAGATTGCCCTTTCCATCGCTTCCAATTCCGCAAGAGCTGGTCTGCCATCGGGGTATGATTCAGGATCCATATTTCCTTCTTGCTCCATCTCCTTACTTGTCGTTTCTACAATATCTGCGTTTTCAGCATGCACTCCAATAAGTCCATTGAATTCAGCTGCATTCTTCATACCTTTTAGCAAAACATCGTCTGATGCGTGTGGATAATTCTTATTTGCATAGGAGATAAAGGCTTTATATCCAACACATCCTAATCCATGCATCTCTTGAAGATTGTCTACAGACTTAGGTATCAATCCTCCCCACAAAGCAAAATCTATAAGAGAATTTCTGTCTGCAATTTCCTTTTTAATATGAAATGACTCTTTGTCTATAACTGGAGGTACACTTAAGGGCATCTCGATTAAAGTTGTTACGCCGCCAGAGGCTGCAGTTTTAGAACCATGATTGAAATCTTCCCGATACTTTTGAGGACCAGGTTCCCATAAATGCACATGAGGATCGATTACCCCTGGTAAAATTATCTTCCCAGACGCATCTATTTGATTTTTGCTTTTAACCGAATTATTTTTATTCAAGATCCCTGCAATCTTGCCGTCCTGTATAGCAATAGTGCCCTCCATTACCTGATTTTCCAAAACGATCGTACCATTGATTATTGCGGTATCATATACTGTGTCCATATATACTGCCCCTTTCTCTTATCCACTAAATTTCAATTGAGACAGTTGCGTAAATAACCATCTCTCCATTTACTAAACCGATTTAGTAAAATACAAATGTTACCCCTGTTACACAACTTAAATCACATTATCACCCCTAATAACGCTTTCATTTTTATATAAGAAATCCCCTGTTAAACCAGCCTTTTGGTCTAACAGGATGATCTTCTCATCAACTCAGGCTGAAATCTATTAATATATTCTTTTGAATCCTTCCCCACTCCGTTAATCTTATCTAACAAAAGTTCTGCAGCCATTTTTCCCATTTCAAATGTTGGTTGTTTAATGGTCGTTAATGGCGGGTTAAATAAATCAGCAAATGAAACATCATCAACTCCAATTATGGCAATGTCGCCTGGAATGGAAAGGTTATTGCTTTTTGCAAATTTTAGAATCTCGATTAAAGACAAGTCATTACCAGCTAGAATTGCTTCCGGACGTTTGGGTAAATGAAACATCTTTTCTAATTCCGGTTGAATGCACGCTCGTTTTACACTTTTTATATAGCCGGGAACAAGGGGTAAGTCATATTTCGCAATTGCTTTTTTATAACCACTTATCCGCTCCAGTCTTGGCGTCACATTCTTTATGACTGATGTTGTAATAATGCCTGCTGATTGATAACCCCTATTCACAAATTCTTCAATGGCCATTGCAGACGCCATCTCATTATCAAGCAGAACCGAATCAATTCCAATTTCGGGAATAAATCTATCCATAAAAACAATTGGGAAATTATAATCTTGCAATCTTTTATATAACTCAATATTTCCACCTGTAGGAAAGATAATTATCCCGTCAACCTGTTTGCCATAAAGCATTGTAATATACTTTTCTTCCTTCATTGGATCATCATCGGCATTACAAACAATGATATGGAAATCTACTTGTTGGCAGACATCTTCGATTGCTCGTATAATTTGCGTGGTAAACTCATGTAAAATATTTGCGACTATTACACCAACCGTCTTAGTTGATTTCACCTTCAAGCTTCTAGCCATCATATTGGGGTGATACTTCAGCTCTTCAATTGCCTTCTCAATTTTATCTTTTGTTTCAAGAGCCATATAATCATATCGCTTGTTTAAAAATTGTGAAACAGTACTTTTAGATACACCAGCATGTTTCGCCACATCTGAAATAGTAACTCTTTTCAACTGGTTCTTCTCCCTAAACCGGTTTAGTAAACCGTTTTAATGTGATTATAAATTACTATGAGCATATTTTCAAGTATTTTTTCAAAATTTAGTGAGAGTTTCCATTTGAAGTTCAAATGGGAAAAGACAGTAAAAGAGTCTTTATTTCCTTCACTCTTATACTGTCTTCTCTTGCTATGATGTTTTAATTTCTATTGTACGCCTCTCCCCAAATTCACAGGAATCGTCTTTTGTTTATTGTCTTAATTATTGTTTGATAAACACATTCTATCCAATCATTGCATTAAAGGGACAGTCTTCTTACAAGCAATCCACTCACCAAACAAACAAATGCGCAATGGTCACCAATACCGCTCCGACCAAGTATGAAATCAACATCAAAGGCCATGTCCATTTGAGCCACTTGATCCAAGGGATTTTGGCAATTGCCAAAGAGGCCATCAATACACCTGATGTCGGTGTGATGGCATTCGAAATACCATCTCCCAATTGAAAAGCAAATACAGCGGTTTGTCTGCTGACACCTGTCAAATCAGATAATGGTGTCATAATCGGCATGGTTAAAGCAGCCTGTCCACTACCTGATGGTACAAGATAATTCAAAAAACTTTGCATGATATACATCCCCATGGCAGAGAATGAGGTTGGCAGTTGTCCGATTAAATTGGAAACAGAAAACAAAATCGTATCGATCGTATGACTATCCTTTAGTACAACCAGGATTCCATATGCCATCCCGACAACTAAACCGCCAACAACCAGCTCACCACAGCCTTTAACAAATGCCTCTGCAATTTCATTAATGCGGAATTTTGCCACAAGTCCGGCAAGAATCCCCATGATCAGAAATAATGCAGCTATTTCCGTAATATACCAGTCAAAGACAGTCACACCGATCGCTAATCCGATGATTGTCAAAATCAGCAGCCCAATAATGATTAGCTGCCTTATGTCAATCGTTGATGACTGTTGCGCAGTCATTTCCAGGTCTCTTTGCTGGTCAGCATGGTACATCATACTTTTTTCCGGATTCTTTTTTACCTTATTAGCATATATCATGACATAAGCAATACTAAAACCTACAAAGATGAGCCATACAATGAACCTGAACCCCATTCCGGAGAAAAGTGGTAATTCCGCAATTCCCTGGGCCACTCCTACGGTGAAAGGATTCAAAAATGCTGCAGTAAAGCCCGCACAAGAACCGATAATGACCATCCCTGCGCCAACTAGGGAATCGAAACCCATTTTCATTGCTAGCGGCACCAAGATCAAAATAAATGGGATTGTTTCCTCGGACATGCCGAATGTGCCGCCGCCCAGTGCAAATAAAACCATCACCACAGGAATCAGAAAAATTTCCTTGCCAGCCATTTTAGCAGAAACACTGGCAAGCCCAGCTTCAATCGCCTTGGTAGCATTCAAAATGCCAAAGGCGCCACCTACAATAAAAATAAAAAATATGATGCTAGCCCCTTCGACCATTCCTTTATGTACTGATTTGAAGATTCCAAAAATACCAGTTGGATGTGATGCCACCTCATGGTAGGTTCCATCGACTACCACTGTTTCTCCTGCTCCATTTACTTCTCGTTCATACTCTCCTGCCGGAATCACATAAGTCAGTACAGCTGTAAGCACAATTAATATAAATAACAACGCGAAAACATGAGGGAATTGAAATTTTTTTCTCGGTTTTTCCGGTTTGTTTTCCATCTCAACCGCCACTTGACTCATAGGCAATCTCTCCTTCTGTAACTTTTTATGATTCAAAATATGTTACAAGCGCGGGCAAGCTCACCGCAGAAGCTTCCGCTTCATGCGATGAGGTGCATCACCTGTTTTGATAAACGTCGACTTACTGATTTTCAAACTCCTTTTTGATAGCCGACAGCAAATCTTTCTTCGTTATTACATCGTAACCTGTTTGAGCCAGTGCAAGCACAGCATCTGCCATAGCCGTCTCGCCATCTTTTGTGATTGTCTTATCAGCGAATGCTTTCGTATGAAATACGAGCCCAGGCTCATTTAATCCTACATAGGGATGGATCGCTGGCACAACCTGGCTGACATTACCCATATCTGCAGAACCTGTTGCTTTGACAGCAGGGGAAACAGGATGTTTGCTATATGTTTTTAAATTTTGGGTAAATGCATCAGATAATGCATGGTTTGTGATCATGTTGTCGTAACTCAATTCGTAATTAGATATATCAACTGTCGCTCCCGTCATGGAAGCAGCACCATGTGCAATATTTTTCACCTTTGCAACCACATCGTCCAACACTTCTCGCTTATCAGCACGCACATAAAATTGGGCGACAGCTTTTTCCGGGACAATATTCGCTGCTTCTCCGCCATTCGTAATAATCCCGTGCATTCTGACATCCGATGGAACGTGTTCACGCAGGGCGTTAATGCCATTAAATAGTTGAATCACACCATCCAGTGCATTGATGCCTTCTTCAGGGGAGGCAGCAGCGTGAGAGGCTTTACCGGTATAAGAGAATTGAATCGCATCCATCGCAAGCATAGGGCCGCTTTCTGAGGAAACATCTGCCGGATGCACCATCATAGCTACGTCAATATCATCAAAAACTCCCTGCTCACTCATCGGTACTTTGGCACCGTTTGTTTCTTCTGCTGGTGTGCCAAGCACGACGACCTTCCCGCCTATTTCTTGTACATGCTTTCGAAGAACTACACCGGCTCCGACTGCCATCGTAGCTATCAAATTATGTCCGCACCCATGGCCGATTCCTGGCAGCGCATCATACTCCGCTAAATAAGCAATCGTTGGCCCTGGTTTATCACTGGAATATTCCGCTCTAAAAGCTGTGTCCCGGTCGACTATCCCCGTTTCCACTTTGAAATCCTGAGCACGGAGATAGTCGACTAACAGCTTCATAGACTCATATTCTTCATCGCCAAGCTCCGGGTTCTCATATAGTTGGTTACTGATTCCTACTAAATCATTCTTAATCTGATCGAAATCTTTTTGAAGTGACACCATTACTCCTCCAATATTCTTAATAGTTATATTTACGAAGTATATCATAATTTGTCAAAATATGTGAAAAAACTTTGCCTTTCAATAGACAGAAAAAGTTGTATGAAAGATGCAATACAATGTATCTTTTCTTCGAGATTTTTCCATACTTTTATTGTTACCTCCCCGTGAAGCATCATAACGGATGGCCGCAGGTTTTAACTATTGTCTGGAGAGGAATCAGTAACCAAGGAAAGAAAAAGAAAGGATGAAAAATATGTTGGAAGTGAAAGGACAAGAAAAGGGAGCTTTGTTGGAGTTTATCACACAAGGAACAGCTACCAAGGAGGATTTACAAAAGTTCAAAGAAGCTTTACAGGCGAAAACACTGCAGGAGGAGCCGCTCAACATCTTATTCATTTTTAAAAACATAGAAGGTGTCACCCCTAAAGCACTAATAGAAGACATGAAAACATTTTCTTATATGAAAAGCATTAAAAAAGGCGCTATCGTGTCAGATAACACCTTTACAAAAATTGATGCCACCATTGCAAATCTTATCCCTGGGGTGGAAGTCGCGCAATATCCCTTGGAAGAAATCGACAAAGCAAGAGAGTGGCTTCAAGTATGAGCTAAATGAACAAGCTCGGCCAAATGGTGTAAGCAGGAAAGTCAGCATTCTTACACCATTTACATATCCTTCACGGTTTGCTGGTCATGGCGTCCCCCCTCATCTCCTGTTCCCCATAAAATAATAAGCCAAAATATGAAGCAGCAGCTGATCATGTTTACTCGCAAACATGTTTACGCTTGTTTTCTCCTTCGTAAGTAACTCGGGTCAAATCAGCGTTAAGTCACAATCATTTTCACCATATGTCAATGCCCATCATAAAATAGACCTAGAACCAGATCCCTGACTCAGAAAGTGGGATATGCAAATATGCAAAAAGAAAATCACCCTTACCAGTTTCAAAATCTGCAGGAAAACGATATGACATTTCAACAGGTCTTTTCACATATATTGCGGTTTATGCGTTGCCGCCCTGCAGGCAACTATTCTCTGATGGTTGGTACTGATTCACAGGTTCATCCGCAACAAACGCTATTCATCACTGGAATTGTCATTCGCAATAAAGGTAAAGGCGTATGGGCATGCATACGAAAAGTAGCCATTCCACGAAAAATGTTGCATTTACATGAGCGAATTTCTTATGAAACGTCTTTATCCGAAGAAATTGTTTCTTTATTTACGGAGGATAAAAAAGCACAGCTCATCAATGTTGTTCTTCCCCATCTTTATCAAGGTGCCTCGTTTACCATGGAAGGACATATCGATATTGGCAGTGGTAAGAAAAGTAAAACACGAAAATTCGTTCAAGAAATGGTGCATCGGATGGAAGCTGCCGGCGTCGAACCGAAAATTAAACCAAATGCTTTTGTTGCCTCAAGTTATGCGAATCGTTATACAAAGTGACTATGCTTAAGCTTAAATTTTTTATTATATGGGTGGCTAACAGCCAACTAAATGGGATAAGAAAACATTTAGTTGGCTGTTTTTCCCTTCTGATCCCGCAGATCTTCTTACCTCCTCAATAGGCCATTTCATGAACATAATCACAAATAAGAAGAGTAGAATTATTATTGGAAATGTTAAAATGTTGTGATACAATTAGAAAAATTTAACTACTGCCACAATTATTTTATTTGATTCCTTACAAAAATGTGGCACCACCCTTCACAGATTAATTGGAAGGAAATAATTGTAAAAACAGGGTTTGTCATTGATAAGGAATGGCGGTACAAAACAGATCATATTCTCTTATGTCGGACAATCGAAAGGGGGCGAATTGATGGATCTTATGGCAAACAGAACGATTATTGATTTGCTTCAAGAAAAGTGCAGAATGTATGGCGATAAACCTTTTCTTTTGTTTGAAGATAACCATAAAAAAGTGGTCAAGTACACATATCATGGATTTTTGAACCGGGTCGATAAACTTAGTCATGTTCTTTATCATTTCGGTGTTAAAAAGGGAGACAAAGTGACATTGCATCTCCCCAATTGCGCTGATTTTATTGTCTCCTGGTTCGCGCTGGCTAAAATAGGAGCAATCATGGTACCAACAAATGTCTTGTCCACTGCTGCAGAAATGGAATATTTCATGGCACATTCGGAATCTATATTACTGATAACAGAGGAGGAATATCTTGATAAGTTTCAAGATATTAAAAGTAATTTGCCAAATCTGCAGCATACATTGATTACACGTTGTACAAATAGCCAACTTCAAAGTATAAGTGTCGACCACCTAATTGAACAAGCGGTAGAAGAGCACGCTCCCTATGTGTCAATAAGAGGGGATGATGTGGTTTCGATTATGTACACTTCCGGAACGACCTCCAAACCGAAGGGGTGCATGATTACCCACACGAATTATATTTATACGGGGGAAGCCGTCTCTAAAACCGTCCGCTTTTCACCAGAGGACAGGGCACTAATTGTATTGCCGCTATTTCATGGGAACGGACAATATTACCTCTTCATGCCTGCATTGACAGTTGGCGGAAGCGTAGCAATCACAGAGCGATTTAGCGCATCGCAATATATGAAGCAAACAAAGAGACTAAAAGCTACGGTGGGCTCTTTGTTCGCAGCACCTATCCGTATGATATTAGCTCAAAATTACGATATAGCAGACAAGGAGAACCTGTTGCGTTTAATCATTTTTGCACAATCAGTAACGCAAAATCAACTCTCAGAATTTGAACAGAGATATGCTGTACCGCTGCTGCAACTATATGGCATGACAGAAACAGTTGCTCCACCTTTGATGAACCCGTTGGATGAGCTGAGAGACAATACCAGCATTGGAAAACCCATTATAAGTGCAGACGTGAAAGTGATAGATGAAGCAGGCAATGAAGTACCGAAGAATCAGCCCGGTCAAATTCTTGTCAAAGGTATTCCAGGGCGTACCATCATGAAAGGCTATTTTAAAAATGAAATGGCCACAAATCAAACTATTCAAAACGGGTGGCTCCATACAGGTGATAATGCATTGGTCGCAGAAAATGATCTCTTCTATTTTGTTGATAGAAAGAAAGATATGATGAAACGTTCCGGAGAAAATGTGGCTGCGATTGAAGTGGAAAATGCGATCATGGAGCACCCTCATGTTTATGAAACCGCGGTGGTCGGTGTTCCAGACGCGATACGTGATGAAGCTATCAAAGCTTTTGTTATTGTAAAACAGGGTTATCTGCTATCCGAAGAAGAGTTAATAGCCCATTGTCGTGCGCGACTGGCAAAATTTAAAATCCCTGATTCTATTACGTTTGTAGATGATTTCCCTAGAACCTCAGTTGGTAAAATCCAGAAACATAAGTTAAAGGAAAACATTCATTTATGATGATTAAAACTGTATCCGGAAAGGGTGTATGCATTGAAAAAAAGTCGCGTCCTTTTAGCAAGTCTGTCAGGCTCTGTCATTGAATGGTATGATTTCTATTTGTACGGAACTGCTACAGGCTTAGTATTTTCCACCTTATTTTTTCCAAGTCACGATCCTTCTATCGGCATACTCCTTTCATTTGCGACATTTGGAGTTGGTTATGCCGCCAGGCCAATTGGCAGTATCATATTCGGTCATTTTGGCGACAAGATTGGGAGAAAAACAGCATTAATGCTGACATTAATCGGGATGGGCGGCAGTTCTTTCTTTATAGGTTTACTGCCTACATATGAAAGCATTGGATTAGCAGCCCCTCTCATATTAGTCGTTTTAAGGCTCGTTCAAGGGATTGCGCTTGGCGGTGAATGGGGCGGTGCAGTATTATTAGCAACAGAATATGCACCAAAAGGACTTCGTGGACTTTACGGCTCCATACCGCAAATGGGCGTTCCGTTTGGCCTCGTTCTAGGATCTTTAAGCCTCACCTTTATCAGTTACTTTACAACGGATGCACAATTTTTAGCGTGGGGATGGCGAATTCCTTTCCTATTCAGTGTTGTGCTTATTGTATTAGCCCTTTGGATTCGCGGCGGCATTGAAGAAACACCTGAATTTAAAGAACAAAAAGAAAGCGGACAGCTTGCTGAATTTCCCATCGTTGATACTCTAAAAAATCATTGGAAGAACGTGGTCCATGCAATTGGTCTAAAACTAGGGGATGGCTTTTTCAATGTGTTCATCATGTCCTTCATATTGACTTTTGCCACAGTATATTTAGGTTACTCAAAAGAAACTGCATTGACTGCACTTACAGTAGGTTGTGCCACCATGATCATTACCATTCCAATAGTTGGCTATCTATCTGATTTCATAGGTAGAAAATCGATTTACATTTTTGGTCTGGTGCTCATGTTCTTATTATCCGTACCTTACTTTATGCTGATCGATAACAGTGCCACTTGGTTGTATCTAATGCAAGCAGTTATGCTTGGTATCATTTGGGCAATCATATTCGCTACACAGGGTACCTTGTTCTCTGAGCTATTTCCGGCAAAAGTTCGTTACACAGGATTATCCTTTTCTTATCAAATCGCGGCGGCTATTGTTGGTTTTGGACCGATGGCTTGGACAGCAATGGCAAAATCTTATGGCCCATCACCATGGGTATTTGGCGGTTTTATGATAGCCTTTGTATTCTTGTCTCTCGTGTTGAGCATTTTCGTGCCTGACACGAGAAAAGTCACCCAATACAACGATATTGCTGATACAATTGATCAATCAGCACGGGCTGAGTGACATGATTCATTGGAGAGCATGGCCGGGCGGATAAATACCTGCCCGGCCTTTTGATTTGCTTTAATAGCAGAAGCTGCTGACTAATCCCCCTCAAAGACGTCTTGATCCATTGAAATATACAGTCGTATTTGGAAATATGAGGACCTCCTGAAAATACATCTAAACTACTGCTCTCCCCCTTCTTTCTCCTCCTCTTCCGCCTCTTCTTTTTCCTGAAAAGCTTTAGAACGCACATACTGCCGCTGCCTGTAGCCATATGTGCTTGTCCTGACTACCTCCGCTTTCTCCAGTCCAGCTCCGATTGCCCCGGCCACAGT
This sequence comes from Tigheibacillus halophilus, assembly GCF_042683165.1. Lineage (NCBI taxonomy): Bacteria > Bacillati > Bacillota > Bacilli > Caryophanales > Bacillaceae > Tigheibacillus > Tigheibacillus halophilus. The sequence continues at coordinate 391,588 of NZ_JBHUIZ010000015.1, read as the reverse complement.
AGCAGCTGATGCTGCAAGCCAAGCTAGCTTCAAATAATCAACGGGACCTACATCCTCCTTAATGGTATCCTGGAAGATATCTGGCGGAACAAATACAAAAACCGCTACCAGAAAAAGAAAAAACATACCCATATAAAACAACATGACAGCAAAACTGAGCGTGGAAACCGTAGAAGCATTATACATCCAACGAAGTTTTGCTGAACTAAATGAATTAGATTTCTTCTCCCACAAATTTTGCGCAAAGACAATCCAGATGACCATGCCAGTCGTCGCAAGTATCATAAGTCCGATGAGGCGAAATAAACCATACAAAGCACTCATTCGCCAAAGGGTGGTAAAAACCAACATGAAAGACCCAGTGGCGAATGCAAGTCCTACAACTTTTTTAAACGATGGCATGATAGCCCACGGCCGGTTGGAAATCGTCATTCCAGCTAACACTTTCACCATTCCGTTCCATTTCGGAACAAGAACAAATCTGATGGAAACGCCATCGTACTTTTCAGAGAACTCCAATCTATTGATGGTTGAAAAGCGGAAGGCCTCCATGAGTTTTCCGTAAAACCTTTTATCATTCGTCTTTTCTTTGATGCCAATGCTTTTTTTCACGAACGCTACTTTTTTACCGCTATGGCCATGCCGATAATAAAGCTCTTTCACCATCTGAAGCAATGTTTTCTTCACTTTATTGGGAGTAGGTATCAGTCCGAAAGCCGGCAGGGACACTTGTGCAATATTACCTTCTATGTCTGCATCAGCAATGACTACAGATTTGCGATAAAAGGCAGGAATATCCGTTAGAGAAATCACGTAATTCCAATTATTCTCCTGTTTTAGATGCAGTGCTTCATCCATAATATCCTTTATTTTTTCAGCGGCTCCCGGCAAACGATTGGTCTCTACTTCTACCACCCATTTTATTTCACCGGGAATTTGTTCATTCAAGGCATCTTCCAAATTGCCGCTTAATTTATAGGCGATTGTTGTTGGAAGTTCTGGTGCAGGAACAATACCAACGGTTATTTTCTTCAATCTGTCCTCCACCTTTTTATCATGTCAGATAACCAGCTTTTCCCCAGACTGCCCCTGCCCAAACCAGCCTGTATCATTGCCAATCAATTAGGCCATATCAGGGTTTACACCCAAGATCGCCATGTCCGGCTCCCAAGGTTACAACGGTTTAAGCAACATCCCCTCGTTCATTAGCGTGGAACAAGCAATTGCACAGATAGAAAAACACGAATAAGATAGAAGTGCTTGGCTGACATACGGTCTTTCTCGTATTCTCGGGAACTGGTGCTTGCAAGGCGGACAATTTTTTAATACTGTTGCTGCAATAGAAAAGTTTAGCAAAACACCGGCAAGGGTACAGTTTTCTAACCGTACCTAAAGGAGGAAGCAATATGACTGAAGGTAAAGAGAATCAAGCAAAAGGCGCCTTCGACAAAGTAAAAGGCGAAGTCAAAGACCAATTTGGTAAATTGACAGATGATAAGAAAAAACAAGCTTCTGGCAAAAAAGATAAAGCCAAAGGTGAGCTAAAGCAGAAATACGGTGAAGCTCAGGAGCAAGCAAATGAAGAAGAAAATGAACGATAATAGAGCAGATAAACAAGCTGCCTTTTAAAAAGGCAGCTTGTTTTTGGGTTAAAGTAGTTGACTCAGAGCACAAACAATAAGGTAGAAGTGCCCACTTTCTCTACTCATGAATAGACTTTCTGCCCGGCAATATACACTTGAGCGACAGAACGTAAGTTGTTTAGCGCTTCCAAAGGGTTATCTTTCAATAAAACAAAATCAGCATCATAACCTTCCTGAATCTGGCCAGTTTTTCTTCCTAGAATGATACCAGCATTAGTTGTTGCCGTTTTTAAGATCTCTTTTATCTTTGGAACAAAGGTGTACATCGTGGTTAATTCATCAAGTAATGCGGTATGAGGGGTGCATGGTGAACCAGCATCAGATCCCGCACCAATTATTATGTTGCGGTCGAAAAATTTTTTGAAGGCTTTTTCGTGTCTCTCCACAATTTCCAGTGCCTTTTGTTTTGCATAGGCTGGTATTTCTTCTAGTGATGCGATTGTTTGATATACAAAAAGTGTTGGATTCCATGCCGTCCCTTTTTCTTCCATCATTGCAATAAGTTCCTCGTCTAAATAATGACCATGCTCAATTGTATCAACCCCAGCCTGTATAGAATTGAAGATTCCTTCTCTTCCAATGGCATGTGAGGCAACCTTCAGACCAAATTTATGTGCTTCATTACAAATTACTCTTTGTTCCTCCATGCTTAACTCCGAATTACCAGCAGATTCTCCCTCATGCCTTCCGTACACGCCACCTGTTGCACTCAATTTAATAACTTCTGCTCCTTTAAAAATCTGCTCTCTGACTCCTTTTAATGCTTCATCCGGGCCATCCACAAACCTTGCCCAGAATGGATCATGACCGCCTGTCATAGTTAATGTCTTACCACTGGCAATTATATTTGGACCGTTGATAAGGCCTCTTTTTATACCTTTGGCAACATGAAGGGCAATATCATCTACGGAGCCAACGTCCCGGATCGTTGTAATTCCAGCTTCAATATAGTCTTGGCAGTATGATACTGCACGAAATAACATTTGTTCATATCCCTCTTCTTGTAAAGTAGCCACAGGATCTTTGGAACCGTCCCACATCATATGAACATGCAAATCTATTAATCCCGGTATGAGGTAGTTTCCTTCTCCGTCAATGTGTTCAACATGACTGGGATAATCTTGTTTGTGCAGTACTTTATAAATTTCCCCGTTTTGAACCCAGACCCCATGTTCGGTTTTCACTTCCAAATTGGCACCAAATAGCATTTGAATATTATCCATGATATATTCCATAAAAATTGTCCTCTCCTTTATAATTTTAAAGGTGAGTATTTACACAATACCCACCTTTAGTGATAGCCCTTGACCTAAAAGAGAAAAAACCGTTTCTCTCTCAAAGTAAACTGCCCTTCCGCCCGTTTTGTTAAAAGAAAACGTTATTTCCGTTACTGGTTTCAAACCTTACTTTCCACATATATTTTCATTTCAGTTGATTTTTTACAAAAGATACATTTGCATTGCTTTCTATTGCGCTTTTTTTGTTTGTCAATAAACTAACAACAATTAGAGCCAGTACTGAAAGTGGTAAGGCAAATAAAACGCTATTCCAATCAAATGGTTTATTTAAGACTACTTCCCATAAAACGGTACCTGCTGCTCCAGCAATCATCGAGCTCATAATTCCAGCTTTGGTAGCTTTTTTCCACATAACAGTAGCTAAAATAGCTGGCGTTAGCGCTGCCCCATACATCGTATATGAATACATTTGCAGCTCTAATACCGTTGGAAAATACATTCCCAGAATATAAGCCAATATTCCGACCGCAACCACTGTGATACGGTTATATTTTAACAACTTCGTGTCGCTGATACCTTTACTGCTAAACCTTCTTAATAAATCATAAATAATATTTCCAGAGGCTGATAGCAGGTAGGAGGTTGCTGTAGTAATGATAAATGCTACCGCTGAACACAAAACAATCAATCCTACTGCTAAGGGCAAACCGTTTATTGCCATATTCAAAACTGCAGTGTCTGGTGCAATATCTGGAAATAACACAATAGCGGAAGTGGCAATCGTTATCGTCAAACTGATTACCAAACAACTCCCAATAAAAAATCCAATTGTAGATCTTCTAGCAACAGTTGGGTTTTTCGCAGCACCAAAACGTTGATACATGTTTTGATCACCTAAGACAAGTAAAAATAATGGTAAAAAGAACCCTATTAACTGCGGGATACTCAGGCCGCCATTCCAGGTTTTTGTTTCGCTAGGCAAAGAAATGGACAGTCCAGAGAAGCCATCGACTGAGTGCAGAACAAAAGGCAAGCCCAAGAGAAACCCGGCTACGATTAAGATGGCACTAATTGCATCTGTATAAGCGACTGAAAATAACCCGCCGCTTACTGTTAAAAAGATTACCAAAAGACCTATAATAATCGACCCTGTTCCGATTGGCAAACCAGTTGTAATTTGTAATACGTAGGCTCCCCCAGTGAACTGATATGCAGTTATACCGATAAAGGCAAGTAAAATAATAATGGACGATATTAGTCTAGCAGTTGTCCCAAATCTTTTTTCAATCATTTCCGGAACAGTATATGCTTCCCCAGTTCTTATTTTTCCCGCGAGAAAATACAGTATGATTGTACCAACTATCCCGCCCGATAAGTTAAAAACCGCAGCGAAGGGCCCGTACTGGTAGATAAAACTTGCTCCTCCGACCACTGTCCCGGACCCCACAAAAGTTGCCAGAAGTGTTCCACTCACTACCCATAATGGTAACGATCGGCCTGCAGCCATAAAATCCTCATTATTATGAATCGATTTTTTCCCAAAATATACACCCACTAGTGCCATCACAAATAAATAGATAACAACTCCGACAAGATATACATTCACTATCCATCCCCCCCCTTATTCCAAACATTGTTATATACGAATTAAAATGTTAGTTCATCCAATTCTTTTGCATATTCAGTGACTTGATGTGAGCCATTCTTTCTGAGCACGACTGTATCAGAATGACGGAATCCCCCGACACCGGGAACGTATAACCCCGGCTCGACACAGTAAACCATTCCCTCCTGCAAAATAAGATCGTTATCATATCTTAAGGATGGCTCCTCATGCAGACCAATTCCTATCCCGTGACCGGTTCTGTGAATACTGTATTCTTCTACATCGTGTTTTTTAAATATTTGGCGGGCAACCTCGTTCACTTCTTTTGCCGTGATTCCGACTTTAATGGTATCCAAAGCAGCCAACTGTGCTTCGTGTGCTATTTTGAACAATTCCTTTTGTCTATCCGTTGGCACACTAATGAAAAAAGTTCTCTCACACTCGGCACGGTATCCATTCAGCCCAACCTGACGACTATGAATAGAAATATCATTTTCATCAAATTTCCTCGTATTCGAGAAAACATGCGGCAAGATACTTCTATCTATCCCTGAGGGGGTCATTACAAAGAAATCCAACGTAGCATTCGGATGTTTGCGTGCAACTTCTGCAAAAAGCGCCTGGTTTCCAAATTGGTCCACTTCCATTTCAGTTAACCCTGCCTTTGCATTCTCGAGTGATTCTTTTAATGCCAAGCTTACAAGTCTTCCAGATTCAGTAATTAACTCAATCTCTTCCTCGTCCTTGATATATCTCATCTTTTGAATATCGTTATCCAAGTTAACCAGTTCAAGCCCGGCTTCCCTCATCATATTTCCTAATTGTATTGGCAGCGAAGAAAATTCAACCCCTACCCTTGTGCCTGTTGGATAGGAAGATATCAATGTTTTTAAATGTTCTATGTGGGACCCGCCCTTGCTGCTGCTCATGAAGGTTTCATGATAAACATATAACTTATCGGCCTTTGTCATCGTTTTTGCATGATTTTCTTCCAGAGAGGGAACGATTAAGCTTAGCTTATCCGAATCAACTGTTAACACAATTGGCCGTGAATAAGTAATCGCCTTTAAACCAGAAAAATAAAATTGATTCTCAAAATGCATGATAACAGCTAAATCAATTTTCTTATCGTCCATTATTTCTCTCAACTTGCCTACCCTTTTTGTTGTGTCCATCCTATGCAACTCCTCCAGTAAAGTTTTTATAAAACAGAATACAGACATTTGTTGGCAGCGTTGTCATTTCTGATTAATTATTTTCAAGTAGATTATTGATGATGTTCCTCTGGGGAACAAACTAGATTGCTCTAGTGTCAACAATATAAACTGAATAATCTGTCATCCTGTTACTTCATTTTATGATGTTGCTGAACTTTTTTCATTGGTCTGGAAAGACAAAAATCGTGTAAATTTTTGTCCTGAATATTAGTTGTCTGTGTTTCTACCATGTCTTTTTATATTCCGTTTCATATAATCTTAAAGCTATCTCAAATAGTAAATAGGTTTCTGTGTCTTCAAAATTCACACCAGGATACAATGTCTTGATTTTAGCAATCCTATATTTTATCGTATTTTTATGGACAAATAGCGTCTCTGCACTTTTTTTCAAGCTAAAGTAGTTATTTAAATAAACATGTAGCGTTTTTATTAGTACGGATCCGAATGTCTCATCATGGGTTATTAAAGGGGCTAATAACGCTTGAATAGAATTTTTCAGAACGTTACTCTTTTTTAACGTAAAAAGAAACTTATCAAAGCCCAGCTCATCCCAACTATTAATTAAATTTCTTTTTTGTCTTCCTATTTCAATGCCTATTCTGGCCTGTTCGTATTTCTCTTGAATACTATTTATGCTGTTATTTTTTGATTTTTCGCTAACCCCGCAGTATATATCCCTTTGGTTAAAAATCTTATTCAAAATATTAGTAGGTATCTTGGCATCTATTAAACAGATAACTTGGTTCTCATATATCCACAATAATGAGGCAGGCTCTAACTTAGTTATATTAATATGAAACTCATCAAAAATATTATTTAGTGTCATCAAGTCATCTGATTCAATCAAATACAGATAGTTCGCATCTTTAAGGTATGAGGATAAGTCCTCAAAATTGGCTTTCTCTTGCCGGGGTGTTTTTAGCATTGACTCTATGATTTTCATATCGCGATTTTTTACATATTTTTCTACAGAACGCTTCTTCACTGCTTCAAGCAAGAGAGCAGTCTTTCCATAATTTATAATAGACCAATCCGTTACATTAAATTCTTTTTCCAAACCTATCAATAATATTCCATGAAAATTTTTGCTATCAACAATAGGAAATAATTTAAAAGTATGATTGCCAAACTGATACCGCAATACATCTTCGTTTAAAGTTTCCAGCTGCTCCATTACTTCCCCTGCAATCTGCTGGAGATGAGAAGTTCCCAAATCAGTATTGTACTTAAAACATTCAACAGCGAACGACTTACTGACATATAGCACCGGTAATTTCAACTGCTTTCCCATAGCAGACACTATGAACTGCGCATCCTTATCTAACGCAACTGCTTCTAACATATTTATGTTTACTTGTTCTGCCTTCAGGCGCTCATTATTAGCATCCATCATTAACAACTCATTATAATCCTGCATAATTTCCTGATAGGACACTTCTTCAGGAATCAGGAATATCGGAAAATCATTTTCATTAGAAAAATCAATGATTCTTTGCGGTACATGTTTTACAAAGACAGTGTGAATTCCAATAGCATTGATTTTTTGTTTTTTCAGCCATCTTAAGTGGCTGATAATGTCATTTGATTCAAGTAATGATTTAAATGTAGTTAAAAGAATGCCGTTTTCTTTTATACGCTCACTTTTCAGCGCAAATTCCTGTATATTAATGTAATCGACAGGGTTGTCGATTCCTGCTTCTCCAGATATAAGTTTCACGCCGTAGCGTTCTATCTTTTTCAATAAGTGACGAACTGTAATAATTTTTGACACCTCGGCTTTCATAATCCGCAGATTTATTATTATTTATCATCATAAACATGAAGTACCACAATGCCAACCTATTTAACTATGCTTTTTTATTATTAGCACCAAAAGCTAAGATACAATATACAAAATGGTTTTTCTCATTCTATTTATAGCAGCTATGACCTATCAGTTTTTTCATAGTCCCATTTTACTTTGGTAAATTTTACAATTTCTTTAAAATGATTTAATATGAGTAAGTGAAATATTGTGACAGCATAAAAGGAATGATTTCATGAAGAAGATGACAACACACATTTATTGCAATATAATCCTGCTTATATTTATTTTATTGCTTGCTTCCTGTACGAACGAACCTGAGGAAACAACGAAGACTCCTTCAAACCAGGATTCCAACTCCGTATCAGAACCGACAACAGGATCTGAAAAAACTGCAGCGGATGATTCTCAAGAAAAGACAAATCATAGAAAGCCCAATGCATCAACGAGTAACAGTCACAATGATAGTGATATATCTGATAAAGAGACGAACACCAATATTTCCGAGGAAGAAATTGAAAGGGATAAAAATAAAGCTTCAAAAAGTGAGGATCCCGCTGTCACGCAAAACGATATGCAAGATACAAACATTCAAACGGACACGAATAAGAAAGATCAAGAAAAGGCTATCGCTTTAGTCAAAGACTATTTGCGTGATCAAGACGAATGGACAGAAGATGGAGATCACTTCTTAGAATATGATGGTGAGTTAAAGGGTTACATTATTATTAGGTATTCTACCTTAGTGACGGGACATTCTTCTACGAATGGACGTTATGCGGCAGATATACATAACGGAAAAATCATTGATGTCACTGCCGACCCTGACTTTTTCAACAACTAAAAAAGACCTAGATGGTCTTTTTTATTCGTACTGTATTTTTAATAGCATACTTTGTTTGCTAGTTTAACAGATTTTATGACACTTTTTGCTAAAATCTGAATCGCGTATTTTGGAAGAGTATAAAAGCTCCAATTCGGCATCCAAAAAAACTGCACTTCCATGCCCGAGGTTAAATGCTCGCATGGAAGTGCAGTTCATCCTGCATCTCTCTTCTTTTACGTGGTAAAACATCCAGCCATACGGTTCAATGCCTCTAAAACTGTAGCATGAGGACAGCCTACATTTATCCTTAGGAACCCTTCTCCATCCGAGATGAAATCATTGCCATCTTCAAAGGCGACTTTCCCTTTGAAAAGAAGCACATTCATTAACTCGCTGTTTGTTATCCCCAGTCTGCTAACATCCAGCCAAATCAAATAGGTAGATTCAGGTTCGACCATTCGGAATTCAGGCAGCCGCTCCGCCAAAAATGTTCTGACCGTATCTACGTTTTTTTCAATGTATGCCGTTAACTGGTCAAGCCATTCATCACACTCTGTATATGCAGCGATCAATGCAGGTACTGCAAATACATTTGGAGAGGTAACAGAGTTGACAGCCAACTGTTCCTGCAGCCTGATACGGATTGCTTCATTTGGAATGACGGTATAAGAAGACTTTAAACCGCCGAAGTTAAAAGCCTTATTAGGTGAAACACAGATAATACAGTGATCCGCAATGTCTGCAGATACGCTTGCTAATGAAACGGGGGAATTGCCATATAGGCCGATATCTTTATGTATCTCATCTGATACAAGCAATACATTGTGCTTCAAGCAAATCTGTGCCACACTTTTTAATTCTGCTGCAGTCCAAACACGGCCTGTTGGATTATGCGGATTACAGAAAATCAGCATTTTAGCTCGCGGATCCTTCGCTTTTTCTTCCAAATCATCCAAATCCAGCTCATAGGAACCGTCCTGATAGATTAACGGATTGCACAACAGCTCGCATTCATGGTGTTCTACAGCCCGCTGAAATGGCTGATATCCCGGTGTCTGCGTGATCACTTTATCACCTTGTTGACAAAATGCTTGGACAATATAATGCAATGTACTCACAGTACCATGCGTCAGCGTAATCCAATTTTTCCTGATACGCCAATGATGGCGGCGCTCATTCCAATCGATAACCGCTTGATAATAAGAATCAGGCACAAAAGTATATCCATATATTCGCTGACTGGCCACCTTTTTCATGGCCGCCACAACTGGCGGGGGACATGCAATATCCATATCCGCTATCCACATGGGCAGAACATCATCCGTTTGGAATTCTTTTACCAGGTTTTCCTTTGACCATTTGCGTGCCAATGTACCCCTGCGCTCTATTATTTCATCAAAATGATAGTTCATGCCTTAAGCCTCTTTTCTCTGCGTTTTTTAAACGCTTGTTTAAACAAAATAACCAATACCGTATTCAGTGCAATACCGATGATTAATACGAAATAAAAGATAAAAGGCGGTTTGGCGATACCAATGATCGGATCTATAATACCTGCGCCGGGGGCGATTCTCGTAATATGAAAAATGGCACCAAGCATGCCAGTAATACCAGCAGCAATAAGCTGGGCACCAATGACAGGAACCGGATCATTCACCGCATATGGTATGGCTGGCTCTGTAATACCAAAGAGCCCGACGATACCAGCTGATTTTCCATTGGCAATTTCTTCTTTTTTAAACAAATTTGGCCTGATCATTGTCGCCAGTCCCAAAGCAGCCGGTGGAATAACTGTGATCAAAGCAACTGTCCCAAAAAAGTAGGCATTTCCCTGTGCAACCATGCCTAAGGAAAATAGATAAGCAGTCTTGTTGATAGGACCGCCCATATCGAAAGCTATCATCATACCAATAATCGCACAGATGATGGCCAGACTGGATGATGACATAGAACTTAAAAAGGTAGTCAGCGCCAGCATGATTCCAGCTATGACCGGACCAATGAAATAAAATACAACAACCGCAATCAATAACGTTGAAACCGTCGGAATAATTAAAAATGACATCAACGGAGTCAGTGATTTTGGTAATTTAAACTTCTTGAACCATCTCACAAAGTAGCCTACAAGCAGTCCGACCAATATCGCGCCTAAAAATCCGGCCCCACCTTTCGTACCAAGAATATCTGCCTGGTTAGCCAGCCATGCACCTATCATTGCCGGTGCTAGAGCAGGTTTATCAGCTATGGAATAAGCAGTGTAACCAGCCAGGATTGGTATCATTAAATCAAAACCGATCACTCCAACCTGTTCCAGCAGATAGGCAAAAGATCCTTCTACTGTCTTGCCTCCTCCGACAAGTGCAGCAGATATGGCAAGCAAAATACCCCCAGCTGTTACAAAAGGAATCATGAACGATACACCATTCATCAAATGTTGAAATACACCTGCAACACCTCTTTTATGGCGGGATGCAGCACTTGTCCCTGTAGGCTGGTCATCATTTCCTTCGTCTTGGGCATAATATGTTCTTGCTTCCCTCTCCAGACGATCCATGGTGGACGATACATCCCGCAACACATCAGAAACATCGACAAACAGGACTTTCTTGCCGTTAAACCGGCGCAATTCATCATCGGACATTCCCCGCCCTGCTGCAATAATGATATAATCCGCCTGTGCAATATTTTCTGATGTCAGTTCGTTCTCCACCCCCACAGAACCTTGCGTCTCTACCTTCATTGTATCCCCGCGTTTTTCGGCTTCTCTTTGCAGCGCTTCTGCAGACATATAAGTGTGGGCAATACCGGCAGGACAATTCGTTACTGCCGCTAATTTTTTTTCCATATAAATTCTCCCCTTTGTTTAAAACTATGGGTTAAACAGATTCGAACAATTTAATTATTTCTTCTTTGGAAGAACTGTTTACGATGCCTTCCCGAAATTCCTCGTGCATAAGCTGGCGGGAAATCTGTGATAATAACTTCAAATGCTCTGTAGCTGCATCTGTATCCGGAACTGCAAGTACAATTGCCAGCCGGACAGGTTGATTATCCAGGGAATCCCACTCCACCTCCTCGGAAAATTTGATAATCATCACAGATGGCTTGATTACTTCTTTCAATTTGGCGTGGGGGATTGCCACCCCATTTCCAAAGCCGGTGGTCACTTCTTCCTCTCGTTTGCGCAAGCCCTTAAAAAACTTTTTTTGATCAGTTACTACTTGAATTTGTTCGGCATACGCGGCTATCTTTTTTAATGCTTGTTTTTTATGGCGGGCAGAAACATCAAAAAATATATGTTGCTCGGTTATTTCCATGATTAGTGGCTCCTCTCGTTGATAAAACTTGTCAGCAAGCGATAAGCTTCTCTGGATGTTGTTGTCTGCTTCAATTGCTTTATCAGGAAATCATCCTTCAGTACTCCGTACAATTCGCGCAGAGCTTGTTGAAATTGATTACCATCTGATGTTTTAATAGCTATTAAAAATAGCAACGATACATTTTCTGTTCCCCAGTCGATTGGCCGCTCACTGGCAAACATGAGAATTTGCGACGATTTGATATGCAGCTCATCTCCATGCGGGATCGCGATACCGTTACCGACAGATGTAGGGGATCGAGCTTCCCTTTTCAAAACTGTTTTTTTAAATTTGTGGTCTACATAACCTTGCCGGTGTGCCGCATCACATAGAAAGTGAATCGCTTCTTGTTTGTTACGTACTTTTTGCCTTATAAAAATAGACTCTGTATCTATGAGCCGGCCAAATATAAGACTACTATCCCGCGAAGGTTCACGTTCATCAGTTTTTCGTGTCTTTCCACCACTATGGTTGTCCTCAAAGATATATTGATTGATGATCCTCACGTCCTGCTCATCCAAAATCGGTGAAACTTCCACAACTGGTTTCCCGCTAAATGAAATCGATTCTGTTGCAATGACGAAATCAAACGTATCCAAGTCAATTTGAGACAATTTGTAAGAGGGCACCACATCAATTATGTCCATTTCAGGAATCGTATTTTGAATGCGGTTTGCGAGAAACTGGGATGTTCCCACCCCACCATAGCAAACAATGACAACACGTTTTCCTTTCTTTCGGTTGCGTCTTTCCAAAGCCGCAAGGAAATGAATGGTAATGTATCCCACTTCATCATCATTCAGCTGGATATGGAACTGATTTTCTAAATAAGACATAATTAGCCACGTCATGCCAAATATAGAATGATAACGTGATTTTATATGCGGCAGCATGGGATTTTTCAACTTTAAATGATATTGCATCCTTTCCAGCATGGGTTCAATGTGGAGTTTCAAGCCATTTTCAAGCTGCTTATCATATCGGATGTCAATAGCCAGGATTCTGGAAAACATTTCAATCATTTTCTGAATGGATCCGTCCAGTGCCGTTTCCCTCTCATGGTCTAATAACAAGTCATCTGGCTGTCTCATGGTACAATGAAAAATATAAAATGCTATATAACCTGCTTCATTTACCGGTACCGTTATAGCCGCATAATCTTTTAACAACTGGACAATTTGCACTGTCCATCTCTTCAAAATTGGTTTGGCCCTTTTTCCGGATGTTTGAACGGATATATTCGAATAATGACCTTGCTGCGTACGTTTGATTAATATCAGAATATGAGTCAGCACATTAATATAATACAAGTCACTGATTGTCATACGGTTCAGTTTTTCCAGTCGCTCAATCACCTTCTCTACTTGACCGACCATTTCCGGGGAAAACCATTCAATCAGGTGGTTATATGAAGTTTCGTCGAGACGGCGGTTTGTTTGGCGAAACCTGTCATGCTTCTCTTTGACCACTGGCGTAGAAACCAGTTCCGAGATGAGACTCCTTATATCTTCTTCTTTCCCACGGATCATGATTCCATAGTGGTTCCGCTCCATCTTTATACCGGCAGCTTCAAGCCATTGTTCAATCTCATCAATATCATGTGCAATCGCTGTTTTACTTACAAAGCACGCATCTGCAAATTGCTGCATGGACATGTACCCCTCTTGATGAAGCAATTTTAGCGCAATCCATTTCTGTCTATTTTTAATAGAATATCGGTCCATGAGGGAAGCATGGCCATCTACTTTACTTAAAATATCCATCCTTTCCTTGCGGCCGATAGCCAGTCTTATCCCTAATCCTTGTTTCTTGTCCAGGCGGAATCCGAACGTTTGCAGATACTGTTCAATTTCATGAAAATCATGGTATGCGGTCCGTATCGAACATTGTAACTGCGCAGCAAAATCGGATGTACTTTTGTAATCGGATTCATTTAATAACAAAATAAGCAGCTGTTTTTGCCTTGCATTCATGATCATGACCTCGATTCGAGTATACTACGGTGTGATTAGTATCATTATAGTTGCTATATACAGCGGTTACTATAACAAACCATTGCAGTATTGCTACTGCAAAAAGTAAACAATCAAAAATGACTGTTTGGACTTTCCACGATATCAAATAATCCCCACCTGTAAAAAGATGGGGATTGGATGGTACCAAGGATTTTCTTTGGATTGGACACGCAACACCAGATCACCTCAAAATAGAAGCAGTTGTACAGTTGCCACTCCTATGCTGCTTCGCTTCGTAATTATTTCTTGATCACAACCTGAATCAGATGGCAGGCTCCGCTATGCTTTTTCCCTTCCTGCCGATATGCTTCTCCGTAATAGAAATGAAGACATTTGTGATCTTCAATCCATTGAAGGATGTCCTTTGGGTCATACAGCATCTCTTTTACTGATGGCCCACCTGTTCCATAGTCCAGCTGGTCCTCAGAGTAAACTTCAAAGATGACATATCCATCGGGCTTCACTGCATCCAATATGTTCCGTATAAAAAAGGGCTGATCTTGTCTGGAAACATGGCCAAACACCATGATGGCTGCATCAAATTGATTTTTCGGCACCTTTTCCCTGGTCAAATCAAACTGAGCAGTCTGAACATCCACCTGATTTTTTGCTGCTAACGCCTTTGTTTTTTCCAACCCAACAGCAGATTGGTCAAATGCTGTTACATGATAGCCAAGTTTTGCCAGATAGACGGCATTTCTGCCTTCTCCTTCCGCAAAGCAACCAATCGTTGCATTATTAGGAATAAGCTCGCTTTTATCTTGAATAAAGACATTTGCAGTTTCTCCATAAACATAATCTGCATCAGAGAAACTGTTGTCCCAATGTTCTTTGGACATGTTCATAATCTCCTTTATAAATATCTTGATACCCTTGTATATAGGCACTGTATCATATATCCCTTGAAAGGTATGAGAATTTTGCTTAAAAGAATCTTATCCGCAAATAGCTTAGGTAATTGATTGGAATACGTTTTAGTGCTCTTCACTTCATACTACTTCTCGTATTTTTATAGAAATGTAAAGAAATGGCAGTCTCATTGAAATGTCTGTATGTTAAGATGTATTTTCAACGTAAGATGATGTCCAATCATAGCATAATGTTCAGTTTGGTCAGGATCATTTTACGGATTACATAGAAGGAGGACAACTTAATGAGTAAGAGGAATTCAGTAAGAAAGTATACTGTATCTGCATTACTGGCGACCTCAGTCGCAATCAGTCCGGTTATGGCGGGAAGCGTTTTTGCTCATGGAGCTCCGGATGTAGATGTTTCTTCAGACGAAAGTACAGGTACTGGTGTAGCAGTACTTTCACAAGGGGAGCAGAGTCAGGAAGTAAAAGATTTGCAGCAGAAACTGCAAAATCTCGGTTATGATGTGAATCCAGATGGTATTTATGGCCCGGAAACAGAAAAAAAAATAATAGATTTCCAGTATGATCAAGGATGGGATGCAGACGGCGTTGTTGATACACCAACACTAAACGCGTTGAATGCTCAAACATTAGCGAACAAAGACGATAGTAATCAAATAAAAATTGCCGAATCAAGTCAGCCACAAGTAATGTCCCATAACATTAGTGCTTCCAGCACGAATAGCAATGACACTATTTCTATTGCAGAAAGCATGATAGGCACCCCTTATGTATGGGGAGGAACAGACCCTAATGTCGGTTTGGACAGCAGCGGCTTTATTAATGCAGTGTTTGCTGAACAAGACATTCAACTAAGCCGGACGCACGCTGAAATGTGGGCAAATGATGGTGTAGAAGTTGCCAACCCAGAACCAGGAGATGTTGTTTTCTTCTCAGGAACCTATGAAGGTCAAGATGGCATTTCCCACAGCGGGATTTATATCGGGAATCATCAGATGATCCATGCCGGAACGGAAGAAACAGGTGTTGAAATTACCACGCCTGAGCAATGGCAATACTATTGGGCTAACCACTATGTCGGCGCAAAAAGATTCTAATTGTCGTCACGCTTGACAATAAATTCGCAGATTCCTTCACTGGAAATTGGATAGAAGACACGGAATTCCCATGATCCATGGGAATTCTTTTTTTGGATCTTGACTTTCCGATTCATTCCCTTCTTTTACCACCAAAGCGAGGAGGCCCCCCTACTTCTCTTCTTGCATTTTTGCTATGCCAAAACCTGTTTTCGCATAAATCATAGCGAATACAATACACAAATAGCATGGTACAGACCACAACCAGTATGCTCCAACACTGACACCCAGTACTTCATGGTAATACACACCTGAAACACCCCAAGGAACAAGTGGCAATAGCATAGTTCCCGCATCTTCCAGCGTCCTCGATAGATTCTTGGCTTGCAATCCAAGATCCTTATATACATCCTTTAATAATACGCCTACCATGATAATGGAAATGGAAGCAACACCGGAAGTAAACACGATCACTGTACTGGCAATGATTGTCACCCCAATCAATTGTACAGGTGTTTTCACCTTGCCAAATAACTTATCCAGTAACACATCCAGACATCCCGATACTTCAACTATTCCAGCAAATGCATATCCGCAGAAAATGGTCACGACAATCGTTGTCATGGAGAAAATCCCCCCGCGATTAATCAAACTGGACACCGCATTATCAATATTGTCCGAATTGAATTGTGGACTGGTAATCATCGACATATCGAAACCATTAGCCATGGAGATCATTCCATCTACCAAACTGAATCCATTTGAAAGCACTCCGACAAACACTGCTACAAGAGAGGAAAATAGCATGATCGGAACAGTAGGCTTTTTGCGAACAGCTCCCCAAAGAACGATGATGAACGGCAAGAGCATAAACACATTCCAATGATAGATCGTGTCGAGCTGCTCCAGCATGACCTTTACACCGCCTTCATTCGGGTTTGAACCGCTGCCAACCATCACACCGGCAATGCCCCAAACCATGACCCCCACTAAGGAAGCCGGGATGGTCGTATACAGCATATGTTTGATATGATCATAGATATCTATTTCCACCACGAGAGGAGCAAGATTAGTTGTATCTGATAAAGGGGATAATTTATCTCCGAAAACACCTCCAGAAATGATAGCACCCGCAGCAATTCCAAGCGGAATATTGAGTTGGGATGCAATCGTGATCAGTGCTACACCTGCTGTGGCCGTTGAGCCCCAAGCTGTCCCGGTCGCAACCGAAACGACGGCGACGATTGCAAAAGCTGTCATCAAAAAATAAGTCGGGTTAATAATCTTCAGCCCGTAATAAATCAGCATCGGTACAGTCCCTGAAAAAACCCAAGTCCCAATAATGACTCCTACTGCGAACAAAATGAATACTGCAGGCATCGCTGTTTTTAAACGTTCAATGATACCATCTTCCATATCCTTCCAACTTAAACCGACTCGAACTGCAATAATTGCTGCATAGGCTGCAGATAAAATCAGCAAAGGTTGAATCGGTATCTCTAAATAAGCAAACCCGATGCCAACAACAACGGTTAAAACTATAAAAGGGGAAAACGCTTCCAAAAAAGTTGGTTTTCTCTTCATATCATACTCCTTCCCTTCATCAAACTTGTAATCCTTACAAGGCGGTATGGCGCCCATTCACTAGGTGTGTCTAGCATTTCATATATCTTTCTTTATTTCTTAAACCTTTCCGGACTAATAGACTGTGTATTAACATGGGTTCGGCCCTTTACCATCATGTCAGAAATGATCCTGCCCGTGATAGGCCCCATTGCCATGCCAACCATTCCGTGACCAGTAGCAATGAACCCGTTTGAGATACCAGGTATTTTTCCAGCAATCGGCATGCCATCAGGCGTCATTGGTCTCATTCCCACCCATTCATCTATCGAACCTGCAGTAAGTTCTTCTTTAAAGTATTTTTTTGCTGCAAGATGAATGCCTTGAATTCTTTTCTTATCCAGCCTTGTATTGAGCCCGGACAGTTCCATTGTCCCACCGATTCTAAGGGCATCGCTAAATGGCGTAATACCTCCGCTGTCATCCCCTAGATATACCGGCTGTTTAAATGTGAAAGCCGGTTGATTATAAGTCATAGAGTATCCTTTACCCGCAGTCATTGGAAAATCATAACCTAACTGTTTCGCAAGTAAATTGCTGTGTACACCATTTGCTAATAGGAATATATCTGAATGAAATACTTCTTTTTCCGAGCAAACAGCCGTAATCTTCCCCTTTTGTTGTTCTATTTTTGTGATTTCTGTCCCAGAAACCAGTTTGACATTGTGCTTTTTTAAATATGCCACTAGGCCCATCGTCAGACTCTCGGGTCTGATATGATATTGATTTTTCAAGTAAATGCCGCCAATGATGTTAGCGGACAATGCTGGTTCTCTTTCTAACACCTCATCTTTGGTCAGTTCAATCGGCCGATCATGGCCATATGCTTTTGCACCGCGAAGCAACCGTTCAAATTTGGCATTCAAAGACTTTTGTTGGAGAAAAACAAACAAAAATCCCTCTTTATGCAACTCAAAATTGACTTCTTTTTCCAAATCATCAAAAAGCTGCAATGTAGATTGACTTAAGGTCAGCAAAGATTCTTCCCCTTTAAAAAAATCTTTCTTGTTGCAATAACGCATGAATCTCCACAGCCATGGAGCCAATTGGATCACTTTGCCAGGGTTGATATAAAGGGGGCTGTCCTTTTTTAACATCATTTTAATAGAAGAACTGATTAATCCCGGGGTAGGAACAGGCTCATGAATAGCTGGACAAATCCAACCCTGATTCCCTTTTGAACATCCCATTCCAAATTCACTTTTATCGATTAGGGTTACTTCATAGTTTTCTTTTGTTAAATAATAGGCGGTAACCAAGCCGATCATTCCACCGCCTATTATGGTCACTTGTTGGGACATTTTTCATCACTGGCTCCTTTACATATATTTAAATGTTTAGATTACTCTTTCAATTATACTTTTTGCATTACCCTATAACAATGTAGTCTCCATACAATTAATCAGTTTTTCATCATCAACTATTTGTGAGAACCATACAAAAAAGCAATATGAATGAAATTATTTCTTCATTAATATTGCCACGTACAAGCGGATGAATTTTTTATAATCATGTGTATCCATATCTAAAACGTCAACTATCTTTTTAATCCTATAATCAAGCGTATTTTGATGGATAAACAATTTTTCTGCGGCTTTACTACGGTTAAAACCAGATTCACACCATGCAATGATCGTTCTGTACAATTCATCTGCATGATTAAGCTGTGCCAGGCGGGATAGGTGAGATTCGGCATACCGTTTCGTAAAATCCGGGGGGAGCCTGTCAATAGCATCTTCCAGCAGAAAATCATCATAAAAGTAAATGTTGTCTGCGGACTCATCGCCCAGCTTCAGTGCCTTATTCGCTTCTTCGTAGGTCTGTTTTAATCCTTCAGCATTACTCCCTTCACCACCTACCCCAATATAAGTAGTGATATCCAGTTTAGAGAATTCATTCATGACGCCTTTGCATTTTTCCTTCAGTTCTGCCAGGCTATCCTGGTGCAATTGATATTGAAGTACTTCTACTGGATGGAAAATGACAAATTTATTATCCGATAACGATGCGATAATCGTATTGGGATGACTGAAATAATCCGCTAAAATGAACTGAAGTTTAATATGCAAAGTTTGTATTTTTAATTCCATCGATATGTCCAACGTTTTTTCCGGCAGCTTGTTTCTGGATGAAATATGTTGCTTTGCATTACCACATGCCACGATAACAGCGTAATGAGGCAAGGTGAGATTATATCCCATTTCCTCTGCCCTGGATAAAAGTATGGATTCTTCCATGATTGTTTGATTGAAGCTGGCAATATCGATCACCAGGTCCGTAATATGCTGGTCACGCATCTGTACAGACTTTAAGTAGATTTCCTGATATAGCAGATTTTCAAGATATTCTTTAATCAAATAACAATAGTACTTTACTTCTTCACGTTTGCCAGTGACTCCTACTGACCCAATAGTCTTTGATTGCAGCTTCACAGGCAAACAAAAACCTTCCCGTGTTCCGGATAGTTTTGCGATATCATTATTATCCCTATTGGGTTTTCCTGTTTGCATAATTCGAATGGAGGCTTCGTGCAAGCTTCCTATCCTCGTTTCATCTGATGCCCCGATAATCACTGCATGCTCATCCGTTATAATGATTTCTTTATTTATAATGGCGCCAATGCTCTCAGCGAGATTCTGGGAAATATCCTGCAACATAAAAACATACCACCTTTAATATTCCGATTCATAAGACAATTATATCATCTTTTGAATTGAAAAAAGCCAGGAGGCCTTAGCTCCTGGCTATCCTAGTGATATGCTTATCAAAACAGATCGACCGCCTCGGCCATTTTCTCATATCCCTGATCGTTCGGATGTAAATGGTCTCCTGAGTCATTTTCAGGCAAAATCCGTTCCGGTTCATCGGGGTCTCGCAATGCTTTATCAAAGTCAATCATCCCATCAAATTCATCATTTGAACGTATCCATTCATTCACCTTCTGTCTGGTCTGCTCTCCTTCTGTTGTATACATATCGGAATCCTTGTAAGGCGTTAGTGTCGCGCCATAAATCTGAATCCCTTTTTTATGTGCAACATCAATCACTTCCTGCATTCGCGCAATGATTTTTTCAGCAGGATAACCAGGATGATGTCGTATATCATTGAGGCCGATATGCAAGATGACAGCTTTTATTCCTGATTGGCTGAGAACGTCACGATCAAGCCTTGCCAGCACATTCTCCCCCTTCTCAGGTGGACTGTTGAGTAATTGATTGGCAGTAATACCTGCATTCAATACTGACAAATGGACTTTTGAATCTTCTTCATTAAGTCGTTTTGCCAGATAGTCCGGCCAGCGATGGTCCTTGTTCAATGTAGAGTGATTTCCGTTCGCAATCGAACTCCCAACTACTGCAAGCGCTCCGTCTACTGAGGACTTAGGCTTCACATCAACCCCATCCAGCCAAAACCATGCTTCTTCTCCTTCATCAAAACGAGAAGCATTTGCTGCAGAGGCATGGTTACCCGTTGCTATATAGCTTGTTTGTACGGAACGCGGGTGCCATGAAGCCGGACCAGTTGGCTCTTTGACATATATACTCACAGCAAGCTTATCTTTACTGCTTACCTCCATATCAATCGGGTCGCTAAAGAATCGTTTGCCCTTTGGTATGGTCACTTTTTTGTCTCCGTCAAAGGTAACTTGTTTCTCCGTCCCAGATACGTTTTCAGCACCATCTTTTGAAATGGCCACATGCACATCGTCAAGTTGAAGTGATTGGGAACCAAATATATTTGATAGACGAATACGTATTTCTTTCCCATCAGTATGTGGTTTAACGATAAAACGCAGCGTCTGATCTTGAAATCCTTCAGAGGAAACACCGTCTTCAAAGGGTGCTTGAAGACTCGCTGTCCATGCAGCTACCCAATTCTTTTCCTTGGGTTTGGCTATATCTTCGGCTTTTACTTCAGGCTTTACTTCTGCCGACTCTTCCTTTATGGGATCCAATCCCTTTGCGCCCATGATGATAATAGAAATAATAATTGCGGTCAAACCAATGGTGTATAGGAATTGTTTCATTCATTTCTCGCCTTTCCTGCTTTCAAAAAATATACTTTCCATAATATATTCTTTCGTATTTCATGAAAAGAGAATGGTGGTTATACCCTCAGTTATTTTGTACGATTTGATGATTTTGATGATAAATCAAAATACGTACTCTCAGAGATCGGGTTAATTCTGAAATCAGCAGCGCTCACTGGCTGATACGAAGGCGGCTGTTTTTTTCAGTACTACAATATTTATGAAGAGATAAGCGAAGCTGCTAAAATAAAAAGCACGCAAGCTCCTTGTTTGTGACTGAATTTAGACCAACAAACCAGCTCAAAAAGGAGATGCGTGAAATTCATTTTAACATGCTACTACATGGATTTGAAGAGGTTACAGTTTAAAATTCAAAGGAAATGGACGGCGTCTGTTTCCTGCTCATAAAATCCAAACGGCAAATCTATCGTTTTCCGACGTGCGTGCCTCACAACCGCCGCTCCTATTCCTTTTCTGCACCTTGCACCTATCCTCCCAAGAACACTGCACCGTAAACAAGGGCTCCTAACACAACCCAAACCGGACCTGTTTTTGTTCTTTCCAATAAGATATATCCACAAATAATGAGAATTACTGTATGAATCCAGCCGGCCTGTGAATAGGAATCAAAAAAGAATTCGTACGTCATCACGCCAAGCAGAACAGCTATCGTTGGGCGGATGATTTTTGTCATTTTTTTCACACGCGGAGAATTCTTATATTTAAATAATAATCCTAATAGTGCAATAAGCATTATCAGCGAGGGAGCGACAGAAGCAAAAACTGCAATGACTGAACCCAGTATTCCCCCTTGTGCGTAACCTATATAACCAGCCAATTTGGTCGCGATTGGACCCGGCAATCCATTTCCAAGGGCGACCATTTCACTATATTGGGAGGTAGTGAACCAGCCATAACGCGCAACCACTTCATGTTCAAGCAGCGGAATAGTCGCGGGGCCCCCACCGTATCCAAGCAGGTTTGCCATAAAGTTTGCCATAAAAATTTGCCAAAAGATCATCAGCCACTCACCCGCTTTTTCTCTTTCTTCATTTCTTTTTCTCTGCCTGGCAAAATGAAGGCGTACAATATAAGTGAGGCAACAAGGATGGCCGGATGAACGCCCAAAAGTGGAATAACGATTATACTAATCGTGGTAAATACGATTGTACGAAGCCAACCAAGGGAATTTTGGGATTTTTTAAGGAAATCCCAAGCTAAAACGCCAATCATAACCCCTGCGATCGGAATGACTCCTTTTGCCATTCCTTGTACCCACGGCCGATCCTTATACGCATGAAGGGCTGTCAGCAATAAAATCATGAGAACTATAGTGGGCAGTACAGTTGCAATAAGACTGGTCATCAGTCCCCAAAAACCAGCGATTCTCCAGCCAATATATCCGGAAAGTTTCGTATTGATTGGACCTGGCAATGTATTAGCCAGAGCCAAAATATCACCGAATTCATCATCATCCATCCATTTATAATTCTGAACGACTTCCTTATGCATCAGCGGTATTGCTGACAGCCCTCCCCCATATCCCAACATCCCTGCTCGAAAAAAAGCGATAAATAAATCTTTATGCATGCTAAACCACTACCTTTACCACGTCAGAATTGAAATAGCAGACCGAAAAAGCCTAAGAAAAGCGCCAGCACATGTTCAGCAACGTACAAACTGGAGAGCTTCCGGGGACTGTGATTACTCTTCCCATCGAAGACTTTACTAGTTGCTGGGCGCTGGAGCTGGACATGGCTGTTTCTGCCAAGGAACAAAATAAAGCCTAAAATTTTATACTTTCTTATCTCTTCAAAAAACAAATAGCCGTACAGAAATATTACGGCTATTTATCTTTTTAATCATCCTAAAACATGCTTTTGATGAAAAACATTTTCTTTTGTTTACCAAGAGGCAATTGAACCGTCCGTTCTGGACTCCGTCCCTCCGCACATTACTCCTGTCTCCGGGTCACGCCAAATCATTTGTCCACGTCCGAAGCTATTCGGCTCCAAGGCAATACGTATATCGTGCCCTCTTTCCGCCAGTTCCACAGCCAAATGGTGTGCAAAGCGAGGTTCTACCTCTACGGTTTTATCCCTTAACCATTGAAAACGCGGTGCATCAAGTGCTGCCTGCGGATTTAAGCCAAAATCGATCGTGTTCATAAGAAGCTGAACATGGCCTTGTGGCATCATAAATCCGCCCATTACACCAAATGGCCCAATTGCCTGACCTTTTCTTGTTATAAATCCAGGAATGATCGTATGAAGCGTACGTTTTCCACCTTCCAGCGCATTTACGTGGTTTGGGTCATTAGAGAAGTTGTGGCCCCTATTTTGTAAGGAAATACCTGTTCCAGGTACTACCAATCCAGAGCCGAACCCCATATAATTACTTTGAATGAATGAAACCATATTCCCTTCAGAATCAGCAGCAGCTAAGTAGACAGTACCACTCATGGCAGGCTCTCCTGCCTCTGGCTTCGCGGCTCTATCGGTGATTTGGTTTCTGCGCAGTTCTCCATACGATTTACTAATCAGCTCACGCGGGTCAATGTTCATATAGTCATCGTCAGTAACATAATTAAAACCATCGGCAAAAGCCGCTTTTAATGCTTCAATTTGTTTATGCAATGTATCTACATGGTCCCTTTCAGAGAAATCGAAGCCATTTAAAATATTTAATGCTTGTAAGGCAACAATTCCCTGGCTGTTTGGCGGCAATTCCCATACATCATAACCACGATAATGGACGTTTAGCGGTTCAACATACTCTGTCTCATGAGACGCCAGGTCCTCCGAACGCAGAAATCCGCCAGTTTGTCTTGCAAATGCATCTATTTTTTGTGCGAGACTGCCATGATAAAAGGACGCTGCATCTGTCTTTGCTATCTCACTCAAGGTGTCAGCATGATCCATAGAGGACCAAATCTCTCCTACTTGGGGAGCCCTTCCTTTCGGGGCGAAAGTATCAAACCATGCTTGAAATTCAGGCCCGCCGTTTAATTCGCTGAACTTTTTGAATGCAATATTCCAGTATCTCCCCAGCGTCGGCGATAACGGAAAACCTTCACTGGCATATGTAATTGCTGGCTGCAGTACCTCTGTTAAAGGGAGATTACCGAACTTTTTCGATAGGTCTGCCCATAAACCTGGCGCTCCTGGAACTGTGACCGGAATCCAGCCAAACTTTGGGATTTCCTCGTATCCCATTTTATGAATTGTTTCAAGTGAAATCGATTTGGGTGATCTCCCGCTTCCGTTCAAACCATATAATTTGTCTTTCACCCATACAATGGCAAATGCATCTCCCCCTATCCCATTTGAGGTCGGCTCCACTACAGTCAGACATGCAGCAGTTGCAATCGCTGCATCAATTGCATTGCCGCCTTTTTTTAAAATATCCAGGCCAGCCTGAGCGGCAAGCGGCTGTGAAGTAGCTACCATCCCGTTTTTGGCAAAAGTAGCATTTCTCGTTATCGGATATGGGTTTCTTTGATGATTAAATGAAAACATGGACAACACTCCCGATCTAAAGTTAAAAACCAACATGCCATTTGTCTGCATGGCTCGCAGTAAAACAAATCGGAGCAGCCGTTCACCAGGATGTCTGCATAGGAGACAAACATTTTTCTTCCGCTGGCTGCTGTCAGTTTCAGATCAATAATTTTTTGATATTAAATCTTGTCATTAAAATACGATAGCAATTTAATATATACTTATTATTCAAATCTCATGGCAAGCTACGAAATGACCTTCTTCCACTTCCCGCCATTCAGGAACCTTCGTCCTGCAATGGGCTTGGGCCATGGGACAACGTGTGTGAAAAGGACAGCCTGCAGGATAATTGGAAGCACTCGGAATATCCCCTTGCAGCCTAACCCGCATTTTTTTCCTTCCTGGAACAGGTCGTGGAATAGCAGACAACAAGGCTTTCATATAGGGGTGCTGCGGGTTATGATATATTTGTTTTGAACTCCCCAATTCGACCATCGTTCCCAGATACATGACCAAAACCCTGTCACACATATGCTTAACTACTCCAAGATCATGCGAAATAAACATATATGTTAACTTATATTTTTCCTGAAGATCTTTTAACAGTTTGATTACCTGTGCCTGAACAGAAACATCCAAGGCTGAAACAGCTTCATCGCATACTATCAGGGAGGGATTCAAAGCAATTGCCCTGGCAATGCCAATCCTTTGCCGCTGTCCGCCGCTGAACTCATGCGGATACCTCCCATAATGTTCTTCTTTTAACCCTACTTCCCTTAAAAGCTGCAGCACACGCTGTTTTCTCTCATTCTTATCAAGGTCAGTATGAATAACGAATACTTCTTCCAGTGCATGCCCAATTCGTTGCCTGGGATTCAAGGAAGCAAATGGGTCTTGAAAAACCATTTGCATATCTTTTTTAAATTTTTTCAGCTTGCGTTCTGATAAATCGTTGAGTACTTCTCCGCGAAATGAGATGGAGCCGCCTGTACTCTTTTCCAGACCGAGGATAGTTCTTCCAAGCGTGGATTTCCCACATCCTGATTCCCCAACGACTCCAAGAGTTTCACCTTCATAAATTTTCAAGCTCACATTTTGCACTGCTTTGACATTTCCTATTGTCTTCTTAAACAAGCCACCTTTGATAGGGTAATATTTCTTTAGTTCATCTGTTTCAAGAAGTAGTGTGGAGTTTGTCAACCTCTTTCACCTCCTGAAGCCAGCATTTACTGTAATGACTGCCGGACACCTCGAATGTAGTTGGATTTTTTCCACGACATATATCCATTGCGAAAGGGCATCTTGGGTGAAAACGGCACCCGGAAATCTCGTCGCTTAGATTCGGCATGGAACCAGGGATTATATTTAAATGGTGCTCTTCATCGTCTACATTAGGCACTGCCCCTAGCAGCCCTTTTGTGTAGGGGTGCTGCGGGGCATTAAAAATACTATCCACATCTCCTGTTTCAACTACCTCTCCCGCATACATCACCATAACCCGGTCGGCAATTTCAGCAACTACGCCCATATCGTGCGTAACAAATACTACGCCCATTCCCATTTGCCTTTTTAAATCATCGATCAATTCCAGAATTTGGGCCTGTATGGTAACATCCAAAGCTGTTGTTGGTTCATCGGCTAATAATAAAGATGGTTCACAGGCCAGAGCCATGGCAATCATCACCCGTTGGCGCATTCCGCCGCTAAGTTCGTGTGGAAACTGCTTCAATTTCTCTACGGGATTTGGTATGCCCACTTTATCCAATAATTCAATACTTTTTTTGATGGCTGTTTTCTTAGACATTCTTTTATGGATCATTAATGGCTCCCTTAATTGAAATCCAATCGTGAATGTCGGGTTTAATGCTGTCATGGGTTCTTGAAAAATCATTGAAATGTCATTTCCCCTGATTTTCTCCATCTCATTTTCTGTCTTGCCTAGCATTTCCTTGCCTGCAAGTTTGATAGAACCGCCGGCAATTTCTCCATTCGAAGGTAATAATCCGATTACTGATAATGAGGTAATACTTTTTCCACAACCTGATTCTCCTACAATACACAAAGTTTCGCCTTTTTTGAGAGAGAAGGAAATTCCCCGCACCGCTCTTAATCTTTCTTTTTTTGTACGAAAATGAACTTCCAGATTTTCTACTTCTAGTAAACTATCCATTGCTATCCCTACTCTCTGCTAACATTGTTTAAGTACCATTGCCCGTTTGGACTGACCACCAATCCTTTTACAGATTCGTCATATGCTGCAGTTACCGTCCCATGTTCCATCACAATCCAAGGAGCATCCTTCATGACCATCAAATTCGCTTCTTGAAGTTCCTTGGCCCGCTCATCCTGGTCCACACTTTCACGGGATTTATCGACCAATTTATCAAATTCCGGATTGTTATACCGACTGTAATTTGAGGCATCAATATTGTCTGAGTGTAAATTCGGGTATAACAATTCACTGCCATCCGCCGTACTGTTAGCCCAGCCCAAGAAAGTCATTTCATAATTCCCTTTTCTTGTTGTTTCCAGAAATGTACCCCATTCCATTGATTCAATCTTCGCATTCAATCCAATGTCATTTAGCTGGGATTGAACAATTTCTGCCATTTTCATATAATTATCGCGGTTTGCTGCTAACAAGGTGATTTTTTTACCTTTATAGCCATTCTCTTCAATAAGTTGCTTGGCTTTCTCTTGATCGTAAGGGTAGCCTTCCTCTTTCGCTTTCTCATCATATCCGAATATTTTAGGACCAATGATACTTTTATTTAAAATGCCAAGCCCATGAAGCTGATTTACATATGCTTCTTGGTCAACCCCATAAGCGACTGCTTGTCTAAATTTAAGGTCATTAAATGGTTCCTTTTCCACATTGAAACCTAAATAGGAAACTCTAGTCCCCTTACCTTTATATACTTTTACATTCTTTAATGATTCGATTCTCGACAGCTGATCTGAAGGCAAATTGTCAATAAATTGCACCTTGTTTGTTTGCAGCATGGATATTGCAGTCGACGTTTCAGGCACTACCTTGAACGTTACCTTCTTTAATTTAGCGGGGTCGCCCCAATAATCTTTATTCTTTTTTAGGGTAATATGGTCCCCTTCAACCCACTCTTCAAATACAAACGGACCTGTTCCAACGGGTTTTTTGTTAATGTCTCCTTCTTTGTCTGCTTTGGGACTGACAATGGCAGCATTAGTATGGCTTAATGCAGCCAACATTGGCCCATATGGCTTTTTCGTTTTTAAGATAACTGTATAATCATCCTTGACTTCTATTGAACTGATCGGTGCCAATAAAGAAGCTCTTGGTGCAGCTCTTTTAGGATCCTTCATCTGTTCAAAAGTATATTTGACAGCTTCCGCATTAAATGGCGACCCATCATGGAACTTAATCCCCTTCCGCAGTTTTATTTCCCACGTATTATCATCCGGGGTTTCATAACTTTCTGCTAAAAGTGGTTTTACTTCCATTGTTTCAGCGTCTTGAATGAACAACGTCTCATACACTTGTGCGGTGACATTGGATGAAACAGAATCATTTGTGTCGATAGGCGAAAGCCCGGCAGCATCAGAAGTAGATGCATATGTAATTTCTTGAGAAACATTGCCATTACTTTTCTTGGCGTTGCTATCTCCACATGCTGCTAACAAACACATTGATAACAATAAAAGCATCGATATAAAAATTGATTTTTTCATAGATTCATTTCCCCCTTTTGGTTACATATCGATTTCCATATTTGGATCAAGTGCGTCTCTTAATCCATCTCCCACAACATTGAAAGCAAAAACTGTCAGCATAATGGCGATCCCGGGGACTATTGACATATGTGGCGCTTCCCACATAAAATCCTGTCCAGCTGCAATCATTGCCCCCCATTCAGGCGTTGGCGGTTGGGCACCAAGTCCCAAAAAACTCAAAGCGGAAGTGGACAAGATCGCTGTCGCCATTCGCATGGTTGCAAAAACAATAATTGGTGCAGTGCAGTTAGGTAAAATATGTTTAAAAAGAATGCGGGTGTCGCTTGCCCCCAGCGATTTCATTGCCATGATGTATTCTTGCCTTTTAATAGATAAAACACTTCCACGAACGATCCTGGCACAGCCTGGAATGGACCATATACTGATCGCAATCACGACATTAACCAAACTAGTCCCTAGAATGGCAATAACCAGCATGGCTAATAAAATTCCTGGAAACGCAAATAACAAGTCAACAATTCTCATGACTATTCCGTCAACTCTGCGATAATAACCTCCTAGCAGTCCCAACGTAAGTCCGCCTATTAACCCTAGTGAAACTGCTGATAAACCGACAATTAAAGAAATTCTTGCCCCATAAACTACTCGAGACCAAATATCTCTTCCATAGTTGTCCGTCCCAAGATAATGGTGGGGAGAACCTATCCCCAAATTAGTCTCCGAAAGGTTTTGTGTATTCGGTCCATAACTGACAAGCAGCGGAGCGAAAATTGCGAAAGTAACTTGTAAGAAAACGACTGCCAACCCTATGACGGCCAATTTATTTTTCATAAGCCGCTTGGCAGTCTGAACAATTACTTTCTCTTCCTTTTTCTCATTAGGAGTATCTATTTGGGCTGCCGCACTATTTTCCATTCATTACACCTCCTATTCATAACTTATTCTTGGATCAATCAGGGCGTAGATAATATCCACCACAAGATTAACGACAACAAAAATAGCAGCAACGAGTAAAACAGTCCCCTGTATGATTGGAAAATCTCTGGCCGCTATTGCATCAATCATCAGTCTGCCTATGCCATTTATGGCAAACACCTGTTCAGTAATGACGGTCCCACCTAATAACGCTCCAAAGTCAATACCTATAATCGTTATTACTGGAATCATTGCATTGCGTAATGCATGCACCCATACGACAGAACGCCTCTTCACTCCCTTCGCTCTTGCGGTACGAATGTAGTCGGATTTAATCACTTCCAGCATTGACGAACGGCTCATTCTTGCAATTAAGGCAGCAGATGCTGTGCCTAATGTTATTGCTGGTAAAATCAATTCCTTGATTCCCTCCGCGCTGAAAACAGAATAACTCAACCCGCCTACTGGCAGCAGCTGAAGATTTACACCGAATACCAGGATGAGCATCGCCCCCAGCCAGAAGTTCGGGATAGACACCCCTAGTAAAGCAACGGTAGTACTTGACAAATCAATCCAGGAATTGTGTTTAATAGCAGAAAGAATTCCAGTGATTACACCAATAACGATTGCCACAATCATACTTGCAATTCCCAATTTGAATGTGTTAGGAAATCTGCTTATGATAGCATCGGAAACAGACTGACCCGTTTGATATGAATAGCCAAAATCTCCATGAAAAACACCGGCAAGATAATCAAAATACTGGACTAACACCGGTTTATCCAATCCCATACTTGCCCGCACTGCCTCCAAATCAGATGCGGATGCTGTAGGACCAGCTACGATTGCAGCGGGATCTCCAGGAGCGATAAACATACTGATGAACACAATGAAAGAGATACCAAATAATAGTAAAAACAACTGAAAAAACCTTCTGATAATCAGGCTTATCATTTTTCTCCTCCTTCCTGTAATGTTTAAATTATTTAAAACTTCTATATAGACTATAAGTTTATAAATATAATACAAAATGGAAAATAGGATGTCAATACAAAAATTAAGTGATATAAGTGAAACGTTTACAATTTGTTTATTATTTTTAAATTTTACTTTCGATTTGTTAAGTGGTATGCTTTAAACTCAACCAATATAATGGTATTTTTGCCATAGTAGCCAGTTTTGCTTTTATATTGTTAGAATACATGGATAAATATATATTGAATCATGATAAAATAGATATATCATTTGTTCGAGGAGTTGCTCTATGAAGTATGATAAAATTGACAAAAAACTAATTAACGAATTGATTGAAGATGGCAGAATTTCTTATGTGGAATTAGCCGAAAAAGTCGGGATTTCAAGAGTTGCGGTGAAGGAAAGAATACAAGCCTTAAAAGCTGAAGGAGTCATCGAGAAATTCACCATTACGGTAAACTCCGAGAAATTCGGCAAGCAGGTCTCCGCTTTTTTTGAAGTGGACGTGGAGCCCAAACAGCTTCAACTGGTGGCACAAAATCTTGCGGACAATCGAAATGTGGCCAGTATCTATCAAATGACTGGGCCAAGTACATTACATATGCACGTTTTGGTAGAGGATTTCAAGAAATTAGAGGAATTCATTAATGACGAATTATATTCTGTTCAAGGTATTACGAGAGTGGAGAGCAGTATTTTATTAAAGCGCTTTAAAAGCAGATCAGGTTACAAACTTTAAGCTTTCATATGTGAAGGTTTATTTCAATTTTTTTCCGAAATTCATCCCTGCAGTGATGAATGAGTGGCCGGTTCTCACCTCCGGCCAATATACGCACCCCTATTTAAAATCTTTGAATCCTTTGCAAGGCCAAGCATTGTAATTAATTCCATAGACTTCCATTTTCTCTCCTTTTTATATATGAAGGGTAAAAATCACTACCTTCGCCCCAATGGAATGTAATTAAAAGGTCTGTACAGACATCTGGCTTGAAATAGATCTTTTATATAGTTCATAAGCACCCACCATTAAAAATAGTTCCGATTATCAACAACAGATAACCGGAACCTTTTCTAGGCTAGAATATCGCAATGACATCCTGCCATACGATCCAATCAGAATTTCTTAATGGAACCTTTTGCTCCAACTTTATTTTAATCACTCTTCTCCCCTAAATGCATGTTGTGTTGTCGGACGCTTACTCAGAAGACTGTTCTTATACAACAAGTAATAAGATGCAGCCGACCAGCTGAAATTTTTCGTACTGCGTCCTTTGCCATTTAATGGGTTGTAATTCTCATGGATTGCACCATTCCCCATTAAACCTTCTGCATGGTTAAATAGCTTTTTGGTTGCTTCTGTTGCTTCTCTGTCAAAACCATAATTTTGCAGTGCTTCTACACCAAACAAAGCTTGGTCCAGCCAAACCGGGCCGCGCCAATAGGTGTCCGGATTGAATTTTTCATTATCTTTTGATGCGGTTGGAAAAGGCAAATACGTATTAAATTTACCCTCGTCCATCATATGATCCTTTACACTTTTTGCCTGCTTGTCTGTAGCGACA
This sequence comes from Tigheibacillus halophilus, assembly GCF_042683165.1. NCBI lineage: Bacteria > Bacillati > Bacillota > Bacilli > Caryophanales > Bacillaceae > Tigheibacillus > Tigheibacillus halophilus. The sequence continues at coordinate 359,613 of NZ_JBHUIZ010000015.1, read as the reverse complement.
TTTGCCCAAAGTGGGAGCCAACCTTCCGTGCCCTTTCCCCTGTTCACTAACAATTTTGTTTTAGAACCATCATCATTGATTTGTAAATCGTAAAAGTATCCAGTTCTCTTGTCATACATGTTTTCTTGAATATATTTCTTCAGCTTGCTTGCATCATCAGTTAGTTTCTTCTCGTCTTCATTCTTTCCTAGTTCAGCTGCCATCAGTTTCAGAAAACCCTTTTCCGCATAGAGATAGGAGTTCAGGTCGACGGACTCTTGATTAATGGAGTAACCGACTACTTCTCCATCCCTTTTGTTTTCAAAGACTTTTACACCAACATCATTTTTACCGCTGCCTTCTTTATCAAAGCGAGTAGCATTATCCATGCCGCTTTCCCAGGCAGCCGCTTCAATCACTGCCTCTTCATCAAGTTTAGGATTTTTATTTCCATCCTTGATGACTTTACCCGATTCATCCGTTTTCCAGTTGGCATCACTGACCATGCTTCCATATTCAGCAACACCATTATTGTCATGGTCACGGTTTGCATACCACCAACGATGGTAATCCATCAATTTAGGATACATCTCTTTTAAAAACTTCTTATCATTTGTTTCCTTGTAAATTTCCCAGACTGCCCAAGCCGACAATGGTGGCTTGGAATTCCGTTCGTTCCAATTGCCGCCTTCCCCACCTCGCGAGCTATCCTGATTATAGAAAATAGCGTCAATAATCGCCCCTTTATCCTGAGGTCTGACGTCATCATCAGAGTCAATCTGATAATCAAACAAGGCACGCAAATTGTTTTTCGCCAGATCCGGATGAAAATCAGCTAATGCGACATCTGCTTTCCATGAGTCCCAGCCCCACATGCCCATAAACCATTTATAGGACATTGAAGGGACAATCCCGTCATGCTTGATGGCACCAGCAGGGCTTTGCCAATTCTTGATCAATGTTTCAATCGATTTCACTGCTGCATTTTGATATTCCGGAAAATCTTTTACTTTTTTCCCAGCAAACGTCTTATCGAGATATTCTTGCCATCTCTTTTTGTTTTCTTTAAAATAGTTTTTGTGGCCGGCGATATAATCAGATAACCTTGCTTTTTCCTTTGAAAATTCATCTTTTGTAAATGTATAGGATTCTGTCGAGAAAGTGTCAAATTTCTCACCGGGGGCTATATTGATAGAATCCTTCAGCGAAGAAGTATAATTCAGGCCGTTTATTTTCGTATCGATATTTTTAGCGTGAAAAATAGTATATTTTACTTCATCAGTGGCCAAATATTCCCACTGCTTCCGTACCTTGCTGAAATGAACCTGAATCGCGTTTCCGTCTTTTTCCAGACTTGTACCGATATCGATTTTATCCTCCCCGTCAACAATGCTATCAAATACGGAACCTTTCCATGCAATCTCCAATTCCAGGGATTTTTCGCCGGTATTTTCAATATCTGTCTGTATCAAAGCGGTACGATTACTAACAAAAATCAGTGATAAATGGAGCGTGAGATCATCTAACGCATACGTTTGCTCTAACCTGCCCGGATACGAAGAAAAATCTATATACTTACTTTTACTAAGGTCATATCGTTCGTTTGTTCCTTTATTTGTCATTTGAATACGATGAATGGAATCAGAAAGGTTGACCGGATATTCTTCACCAACAATCAAAGGTCCGGCAAAACCTCCAAGTAATCTTTTATTATCTTTAGCGGGCTGATAGTATCCGTGCCAAGCACCTAGATCCGAGAAATGATTGAACTTGTTCGTGTCATATACACCATTCACTTCTTCCGTCGGATTCGCTGATAAGTCCAATACGTTTGCGAACTGATCCACCTTTGTTCGTGCCACTTTCATATTTTTATCATCACTGCTCCGGTTTGCATGATTACCTGTACTGTGCTCCTTGCTTTCACATCCTGAAATAATAAAAACCGATACCAAAACACATAGCATTACAAACAGTCTTCCATTATGTCTCCATTTTTCCATCAAAGTCCCCTCCCTGAATCAACCATTTTCCCTTGCAATCTCTACAATAGACTTTTTCGAAATATCTTCCAAGGACAGGGTAAAGCCTAGAGAGAAATCTTCGAACTTACACCGATAGCGATCCAGTTGATTTTGTCCGCAGGAATTGCTTCCAAGGCCATTTTGCCGTCTATCTATATGCCAAACAATGTAGTTCCGTTTTTCCAAATCTATCGTATGAGCGGCCTTTTCTACATCACTGTCTTCATAATAGGAGGCACTGAATGCCACTTCTTCATCCGCTCTGCACAGCAGGGAATCGCCTGTTGCATTGTTCATGCTCACCCAATCGCATTTCATATGGTTGCCATTCTCTTGGGGCACCACGTAGTTGACAAACAATTCATCTACCGATTTTGTAAAAACACCCGGATAGGATGATTGGCAGGAATCCGCATAGTTTTCATGCGGCCCGAGACCGCGCCAAGATACTTGATTCCATTGCTTATCAATCTTCATGTCAACACCGATACGCGGCAGCATTGGCGGCGCATTTTCCTTTCTGCCTGCAGCAATCCCGGCAATTTCAACATGTATTTTGCCATCAGATGAAACAGTGTATCTGCTAGTAATATCATAGTACCAGGAGCTGTTTGTCGTACCAAAGAAAGAGTGGACTTCCCATATAAATTCACTCGCTTCCACCTTCCATGTCACATCACGAACTGATTCATGACCGAGGTGCATGAAGTATTTATTTCGATAATCTTCCAGTATATACATATCGTTATCAATCGGCGCCCGCCAGAAATTCAGTCGAGGGCCCTGTTGAATGATCTCCTGTCCCTGGTGGATCATTTGGTCAAGTCTACCCCTCACTTTATCAAAAGCTACTGTGAAATCTTTTCCAGTTACCAGTATACAACTTTCCTTTTCCTGCACTTGAAGGTTTGCAGGATGATTGATAGCTGGTTCTGATATACGCTCCTCCTTATGGTAAACAAATACACTGCGTGTCACTTCGAATCCGGCATCTGCCCATTTTTCCTGTTGCCTGAGTTGATAAATAAAATGGACCGTATACTGAGCTCCAGGTTGTTTTTGGCTAATTTCAGGGTATGTTATTTTCAGCTCAGATACTTGTCCGCCGGCTGTTTCAGGGATATCCATTTCATTTTCCTCAATTAACCGATCATCTTCGTAATAACGACATATTAATTGAAATGCATCCAATCCACAGAAATCCTGGCGATTGGTTAACCTGAACATACCTGCTTGTAAATCTATTGCAGTCATTTCAACCGGTTCAATGACTTTTTTAAATTCCGTTAAAGCCGTGGAAGGCGTCCGGTCAGGCATTAGCAACCCATCTATACAGAAGTTGCTGTTATTCGGGTCATCACCGAAGTCCCCGCCGTATTTGTAATACGTTGTTCCATCCGGCGCTTTCGTTTCAATGCCATGATCAAACCATTCCCATATAAAACCGCCCTGCATATGTTCGTGCGCATAAAAAATATCCTGATACTCCTTCAGATTCCCTGGTCCGTTTCCCATGGCGTGGCCATATTCGCATAATATATGAGGCTTTTGTGTATTTGCGACAATTTGATCCATCGTTAATCCATTTTCCCGCTCCAGCCATGTATACATGGTAGAATACACATCACTTACTTCTGCTTCAAAATCTCCTTCATAATGCACAAGACGAGTCGGATCAGCAGCCTTGGCATACGCAGCCATTTTACGGAAGTTTTGTCCGAATGCCGATTCATTTCCGAGGGACCACATCAAGATAGATGGATGATTTTTATCCCGCTGCAGCATGCGCTTCAATCTGTTTACAAAAGCCATTTCCCACTCCGGATTGTCAGCTAGCCATTTATAATCACCCGTCAATTCAAAACCATGGCATTCCAGATCCGTTTCATCAATCACGTAAAGCCCATATTCATCACATAAATCATATAAGTATGGTGCGTTCGGGTAATGGGCAGTTCTCACCGCATTGATATTATGCTGTTTCATCAGCTGGATATCAGCCTCTACGTTTGCTTTCGTGGTCACCCTGCCGTGAACCGGGCTGTAATCGTGTCTGTTGACACCCTTCAGTTTAATCGCCTTGCCGTTTACCAAAAACGTATTGCCTGCAAGCGCAATTTGCCGGAACCCGACAGACTGCCTGATGACTTCTACAATATGATCCCCCTGATACACCGTGATCAGCAGTGTATACAAATTTGGCACTTCTGCGGACCATTTTTCTGGAGAATTCACTTCTGCTACAAGACTCTGCTTCGCCGGAAGTGTTTGATTCAAAATCGATTTACCCGTCGAATCCAACAGTTCATAAGCAATCATTTGTCCCCGCACTTTCAAAACAGGATGAACAAGTAATGTTGCGTGTTGGTAGTTTTGGTCGAAATACGTTTTCACCGTAAAATCATATAACCCCATAACCGGCCTGGCATAAAGTGTCACATCACGGAAAATGCCGCTTAGCCACCACATATCCTGATCCTCCAGATAGGTGCCGTCCGACCACTGAAATACACGGACCGTAACGATATTGGAACCGACGCGAAGTATGTTTGACACATCGAATTCACTCTGGATTCGGGCCCCTTTGCTGTATCCAACAAACACATCATTTATAAACAGCTCAAATGCAGAATCCACTCCTTGGAAGTTGAGGATATACTGGAAATCTGCTTTGATTTCTTCTATTTGTATTGTCCGACGGTAGATGCCTGTCGGATTTTCGGTAGGTACATATGGCGGATTAATTGGAAAGTTATACCATAGATCCGAATAATGCATTTTTCCGTATCCCTGGAGCTGCCAATTGCCTGGTACTTCCACTTTGTCCCATGACGAACAGTCAAACGCTGTTTCATAAAAGCCATCGGGGCTGTATTCCGGGGCATCCAGGAAAAGAAAAGACCACATTCCGTTCAGACTCAAGTGAAAATGAGAAGCGGATACATCTCTTTCAATGGCTGCTGACCTTGTCGGGTAACTATCAAAATGCGCACGCGGCTCCAACCTGCCAATACCATCAATCTGGTTATTTTCCCATCTTTTCTTTTCGATCATGTTTGACTCCCCCTGATTGTTTATTTTCATACCTCTTATAGCAAGCATAGGCAAATCCAACGAATACCACGATACCTAACACATTATATAGAAGGCTGAATAAAGGATTTGCTGTTCCTTCTGCAAATGTCCCCGTCTTGAAATACGCCAATAATGCAGCTGGTGATGGAAAGGTGGAGACAAAAAATGCGAAGGTAAAAAACACCAGCAATAGCACTCCAACCCCAATTCCGGTTTTTCTGCTGCCCATCTGAAAGCCCCTGGGCAAGTGGTCTTTCTTTGTTCGCAGTACAATGTATGATACAAGTAAAAACAATACAGGTATCAATGAAGTTGCCGCCGTCATATTGATAAGTGTTTTCAACAACGTATCAATAGATCCTATTCCCAGTGCAGGGATAATCATCAGTACGGTAACCACGACAGCTTGCAGGATAAGGGCATTTGTAGGGTTTCCTTCTTCATTTGTCCTCGAGACCCATTTTCCAAAAATACCGCTTGGGATTTCCGAGAATAAAATTTTCACCGGTGCCGCCGTCCAAATCACCAGAGAACCCGCAGCACTTAAAAGCATAATCAATCCGACAATCCGCGTCATAATGCCACTGCTAATCCCAAAGTGATTGCCTAAAACAGCAAATGCATCGAATAACGCATTGGAATAATTTCCTTGCAGCTGTTCAGCAGGCAAAACCAGGCCGACTGCTGCAGCGCCTAAAGCGTAAATCACACCAATGGATATCGCTGAGATAATGAGCGTTTTAACAAAGGTCTTGTTTCCGCCCTTAATGTCTTTCACATAAACGCCCACTGCTTCAGCACCGCCTACCGCTTGCAATATCCAGGCCAGCGTCATTAAATAATTCCAGTTCGCGCCAGGTAGGACTGACTCGCCGGAAAATTCTTGCGCTGATGGTTCCCTAAGCAAAAAGTATACTGCCAATGCAAGTATAATGAAGCCTACCCCCATCAATATTCTTGCGATTCCAGATACATCTGTAACTTTAGAAATCCATGACACCCCTTTTACCGACACGAATGTGGTTAACCAAAAAAGGATAATAGATAGGAGAGAAATAGTGATCGTTCCATGGACGCCGCTAAAAACGTTATGGCCAACAAATGTATAGGAAGCATAAATTAACGTCTGGGGCAATAAGGACACAAAGAAAAACAAGTTGACAAAAAAATACGACCATGAACCAAGAAAAGCCCATTTATCACCTAACGACGTTCTAATCCAACTGTACACACCCGACTCTGCATCTGTATTGGCGGAGGAAAATTCGCCTATCATCAAAGCAAACGGAAAAAAATAAAATACAGTTGCGAATAAAAAAGTCGGAACCGCTGAAAGTCCGATACTTGCCGTTGCATTTATGATGTTATTAAATGCGAATACTGCCGTAAAAGTCATCAGCAGGAAAGATACAGAACTGATTCTCCTTCTGTTTTCATTCATTACAAAACAACTCCTTTCAGTTCCCGTAAACAACGATATTACTTGAATTTCGTCATTTCTGGTATAATGTTTACACGCTTCATTATGAATGGGTGCGCTTTCATTATAGTAGAAAGAAACATGTTTCTAACATAACCATACGTTGTTACTATTTGACATTATGTTGCATGGAGGAGTTTATATTGTTTAAGTCCATAGGCACATTTCAAATGAAAGAAAAGTGGAATGATGAATTTTACATATTTGAGTGCGGATATGAGGATGTGCAGCCCCGTGAACCGTATCAATATGAGCCGATCGATTATTACCTAATACACTATATCACGAAAGGAGAGGGCCTTTTTTTCATCGAGGATGAAGTGCATCACCTGAAAGAGAAAGAGGGGTTTATCATTCCCCCTCATACGAAAAATAATTATTATCCATTAGCTGGTAATCCGTGGAGCTACAGATGGATTGGATTCAATGGAACGTTATCCCAGCAATTTTTCCAGCAGTGCGGATTCCTTACTGCTCCCTCAGCAGGTACTGCCAATTACATATACACTTTCCATGATAAAGATAAAATGGATGAACTATTCGCAAATGTATATTACTATTCGGACAGCGGACAGCATTTTGCCGCTCTCGGCGAGGCATTCCATATTCTAAATTTATTAAGCAAGCAGCATCAGGAGGAATTGCGTCATCGATTAACTGATGCTGAAAAATATGTGCAACATGCCGTCAAATTGATTCACGCCAATTATCAAAATCCTGCTTTCTCCGTTGAATTTCTGGCGGAAAAAGTTCAAATTGAACGTTCTTATTTGTTCAGGCTCTTTAAAAAACATTTGAACATCAGTCCGAAAACATACTTGGTTCAGACTCGACTAAATAAATCCACTGAACTTCTGAGGAAAAGCAGTAACGCTATAGAAGAGATTGCCTACCTTGTCGGGTTTATTAGTGCTTCTCACTTTTCGAGACAGTTTTCCAAAAATAAGGGTATGTCCCCGTCTGCGTACCGCTCGAGATTTTTCGCAGATCGGAAGTAATACTATATCTTTCCAATTTTTTGACGAATGACTCCATAAGTAAAAACACATGGCAGTTTGGAGAAAAGATAATAGAACACGGAGGTAACTTTGCGATAAACGATTGCTGCTTGAATTGGTTGTAATCAAATTCAAATATACGAGCCGCCTATTTAATACGCAACAAATATTATGCAAACGCGATACTGTAGTTGGCGAATTTAGAAGAAAGCATTTTCCTTCAATAAGCTTATAAGTCTGAAAACATTCCGTTTAAGATAGTTCCTTACAGGTTCCATACACAACAGAAGTGGCAGATATTACTTCGTTAATATAAACTATTAAACATAAAGCCAACTTCATTCTTAACAGATAGGAGTAGATACCTTGAAGTACCTAAGTATTATAGAATCATGTTATTCAGATCTCACGAAGTCCGAAAAAAAGATAGCCGATTATATTAAAAAGGCCGGCAAAGAAATCATTTACAAATCTATTCAAGAAGTAACCAAAATTATAGGGGTGGGAGACGCCACTATTATCCGCTTTTGTAAAAAAATTGGTTTTGAAGGATTCCAAGATTTAAAATTACAAATTGCTATGGAAGACCTATCAGAGCAGTCCCCTTCCATCGATTCCTATATCGATAGAATCCAAAATAATTTTGGTCAAGTGATTGATCGTACAATTTCACTGATCGATAAGGAAGTTTTGGATAGAGCAATTACAGCAATCGAACAATCAAAGAGAATCTTTATTTTTGGAATTGGCGCTAGTGGATTAGCAGCGCAAGAAGCGCAGGTAAGTTTTTTGCGGGTTGGAAGATCTGCAAAAGCGATTATTGATTCACATTTTCAAGCTATGGAGGCCACTACCTTCACCAAAGAAGATGTGGTGATTGTGTTAAGCCTCTCCGGAAGAACAAAGGATATATACGAATCTGCGACAATTGCCAAAAATAATAAAGCTACCATTATCGTGATTACAAACTTTATTCTGTCACCAATTGCCCAAAAGGCTGATATCACATTAAACACATCCATGGGGGAGTCCGTTGTAGATGGCGGGTCGCTTTCTGCAAAAGTATCGCAGCTTCTAGTGATTGATATTTTAACCACAGGTTATGCACTCAGAAATAAAGAAAAATCCAGTGAATTAAAGCAAATTACTGCCAAATCAATTCTGAGCAAAACTATGGATTAATAGCCCCCATCTCTCAAATTAATATATACTTCTTGAACAGTATCAACAATCATTTTCCGTTGATGCTTTTTTTGTTGGTCTAAAAAATATTTTTCCGCGATTGATTAATCTGAAAAAGGTGCTATAATATATCAATGTAACAAAACTCCTAAATTTAATTTTATTTCCGGAGTATAACTTCAATAAGTGCAAAAGGAGGATATCAAAGCTAACTAAATAAATTAAAATTAGGTACTATTTGAAAGCGCTTCAACATGATAATTAAACAAATCTATTTATATCCCGTAATATGAGCAATCTATGAATGGAAAAGTTTTTTATATCATTTAATAACTAGAAAAAGGATGATGATCATGAGTATTAAAGTTGGCGTAATCGGAATGGGACAAATGGGTACATACCACGCACAGATCTATCAAAAACTGCCATTAGTAGAATTAGTCGCCGTCTGTGAATACAATGACAAGAGACGCGAAGAAGTACAAACAGAATTCAGATGCCAAGTTTACAAAGATTATAAACGAATGTTAGCAAACCCTGAGATTGACGCAGTAAGTATCGTGCTTCCAGATAATATCCATAGAGAAGCAGTCGAAATCGCGGTGCAGCATGACAAACATATTTTATTAGAAAAACCACTCGCCAAAACATTAGAAGATGGCAAAGCACTGTATGACATCACCGAAAATTATGACAAAGTTTTCACTGTCGGGTTCTTACTGCGATTTGATCCACGATTTAATATGGTTAAACAAGCAATAGATGATGGAGAATTAGGCGACATCATTCATTTATATTGCAGAAGAAACAGCCCGATCACCGGTCCAAGACGGTATATCGGTGCTTCTGATTTAAGTATGCATGTAATGATTCATGATGTTGATTACATTAATTGGTATATGGGATGCCAGCCAGTAAAAGTATTTGCAAAAGCCCGGAGCGTATTATTGAAAGAGCATGGCATGCAAGATGTCATTTATGCTCTTGTAACCTATGAAAACGGGGCAATTGCATGTTTAGAAGCTTGTTGGGTGTTACCAGAAAACTCCCCTACTAGTATTGACGATAAATTGGAACTTGTCGGTACAAAAGGCGTAGCGTATATAGATTCCAGCGATAATGGAGTTCGTTTCATCACTGATAAACGTATTCAAAATCCCGATTCAAGACACTGGTATTATACAAATGGACAGGTTTCCGGTGACTTATCAGAGGAGCTAATGGCGTTTATTAATAATATTATCCATGGGACAAAGTCAATCATTACACCAAAAGAATCTTATGATTCTTTACGAGTAGTTGATGCAATTGAAAGATCACTCGACGAGGGAAAAGAAGTAGAACTTTAAAAAAGAGTATCCTCTGTAAAAGGAGCTGGGACAATGTCATTTAAATCAAAAGCGCAAACATTCGGGAGTAAATTAAGTAACATGGTGCTTCCAAATCTGGGAGCATTTATGGCTTGGGGAATTATAACCGCTGTAGCAGTTGCATTGGGAAATGATATGTTACAAAGCTTTATCACACCAATGCTGACATATCTTTTACCATTATTGATTGCAATTGCTGGTGGAAAAATGGTGCACGGTTATAGAGGTTCAGTGATTGGTGCGGTGGTCACCATGGGGCTGATTATTGGAACGGATATCACCATGTTTATCGGTGCGATGATTATGGGTCCACTATCGGCCTGGATACTGAAAAAATTTGATAGCCTAATAGAAAAAAAGATTCCAACAGGATTTGAATTACTAATCAACAACTTATCATCGGCGTTTATAGGTGCTGTGCTGGCAGTAATTGGTCACGTAACACTTGTCCCGGTAATTGTTGGATTAACCAAGGTTTTAGCAGCGTGTGTCGACTTCCTAATGGCGCACAGTCTTCTGCCAATAACCGCCATATTCATTGAACCGGCAAAAATATTATTTTTAAACAACGCGATCGGCCAAGGCGTATTAACGCCACTTGGAATCACACAGGTATCTGATTTAGGAAAATCTGTTTTATTCTTGCTTGAGTCCAACCCAGGACCAGGGCTAGGAATACTGTTAGCCTACATGTTTTTTGGTAAAGGAAATACAAAAGGAACGGCATATGGTGCAAGTGTGATCCACCTATTTGGGGGTATCCACGAAATATACTTTCCATTTGTACTCATGCGACCAATGCTAATTTTACCTCTCATTTTAGGCGGAATGACGGGGACATTCATTTTTTCAATATTTCACGTTGGTTTGGTAGGAATTGCTTCGCCCGGCAGTATAATTTCAATTTCACTGATGACCGCTATCGGAGATCACTTACCTATTTATGCTGGAATTTTAGCATCATGTATTGTGACTTTCTTAGTGGCTATCCCATTTATGAAAAAGTCAACAACAGATGATGAACTAAAAAATGCAGCAGATCAAATGGAACAATTAAAAGGTAAGAAAAGCAGAATTTCTTCTATGTTTGAAAGCGAAAAGCAGGATACCACCGCCTTTGATTTCTCAAAAGTGGAAAAGATTGCCTATGCATGCGATGCTGGCTTAGGATCCAGTGCAATGGGGGCGACCATTTTACAAAAGAAACTAAATAAAGCGGAAATGGAAAATATACAGGTGTTTCACGTATCTGTAAGTGATTTACCTGTAGAATGCGATATGATTATTACGCATGAGTCATTGATGGATAGAGTAAAGGAAAAGCAGTCAAATGTTTATCATATTGCTATTACAGATTATCTCAACGCACCACAGTATGAAGAGCTAATCAATGATTTGCAAAATGCCAAAAAAGAGGATTAGAAAAAGGTGAGGAATGGGCATCCCACCTTTCTCACCTGAAACATCGTTCACAGCAAGGAGAGACAATATGTTAAAAGCAGTTATCATGGATTTTGACGGTGTCGTGATTGATACTGAGGAAGTTTGGTATGACGTATATGCCCAGTGGCTGAAAAGAGAAAAGGAATATGATTTGAAAATTGAAGAATTCCTGCTTTGTGTAGGTTCGAATTATAAAAGCCTATTTCATGCATTAGAAGAAAAGGGTATTTACATTAATCATGACAAGTTTTTCGAAGATACTATGGAAATATTTCTAGACCGCAGTGACAAACTACCTGCCAAAGAAGGGACAATAGATTTTATTAAGGAAATAAAAAATCATGGTTTAAAGCTGTCCTTAGCCACATCTGCTAAAAAGCAAAAACCGATAAAACACCTGACAAGATTGGGATTAATAGATTATTTTGACTGTCTAATCACAGCCGATGATGTAGAGCGCATCAAACCCTTTCCCGACTTATTTCAAAAGGCAATCACTGAACTTAAAGTAGATAACGCGTCAGCTGTTGTTATTGAAGATTCAAATAACGGATTAATTGCAGCCAATAGAGCTGGCATAAAAACTATTGTTGTTCCGAATAAAATTACGCAGTACAGTGATTTTGATCCATATTACAAAAAAGCAGATTCTTTGAAAGAAGTAAGTGTTTCCAATCTGATCGATACTTTCAATTAACCAATAAAGGAGTAGACATTATGTTAAGAGAATTAGTTACCGTAGATGATATAGAAATTGGTATAAAAGCTGATAATTGGGAAGAGGCGATTCGCAAGTCATCCGAGCGTTTATTGGAAAAAGGGGCAATTGAAACAACATATGTGGATTCCATGATTAAAGTTTTGAACGAAAACGGACCATATATTGTATTAGGGAATCATATTGCCCTTGCACACACAAGGCCAGAATTCGGTGCGAATGAACTCGGCTTAAGCTTTTCTACACTAAACCCACCAGTTCCATTTGGGGCTAAACACTTTGATCCAATTAAGTTGATTATTACTTTTTCCGCAACAGATTCAGATTCCCATCTTATGCTGATTTCTGAATTGGCAACTATTCTAAGCGATACCGGGATCATGGAAAAACTATTCGACGCTCCAACAAAAGAAATATTTTACGAGCAGCTGCTAGAAGGATTGAACTAAACGTTGGATAGTGATCAGGCATTGGGATGAAGTTACGTTTGGATGTCAGTTCATCCAGCATCAACTGCCGTAATACCAATATTTCAAGTGCAGAAGAGCTGACAGTTACAAAGAAAAATATTCTTTTACGGTTATGTTAAATGGGATTCTGTCAATCAACAGGAATCCCATTTCCTTGTTGGCAACCATTTCACTTACTGCACCACTATCCTGCGGTTTAATACACCTTCCAGCAAAGTCCAGGCCTCATGATCACTCTTTTCGTTGATATACGGTTCAAATCCGAAGTTTAAGTACATGTTCACAGCCTGATAGCTTGTCGTTTGCGAGGTAAGATAAGCTTCCGTATGATAATCTGATAAAATATTCATTGCCGCACTGAGTAAAGGCTTGGAAAGCTTTTTTCCTTGATATTGCGGAGAAATGCCCACCCAGTGGATTCTTCCAGCTGTCTTCCCATCGCCATTTAGATCACCATACCAAGCTGTTGCCGTTCCTAGCACTTCCCCTTCCTCTTTCTCAATAAAAATACACCGGTTGACCATATCATTGATGTAAGAACCAAACTCCTGTTGAAAGTGCTCTAGAGCAGCTTTTTCATTTTTAAACTCATCTACGCTTGTTTCCACCCTAGCCCAATTTTTTTCATCCCCAATTTCAAACAACCTCATTCTAAACCCTGCTGGCAAGACATATTCAGGTATATCCAAAAGACTTTTTCTTACCATTTTAAGTGGTATTCGTTTCAACATGATCAGCTCCTTTTCAACAGCTTTTAGTCTAGGATATCACTAATAATGATAAGCTTACGACTTTTTGAAGCCTTTCTTCATCTCAATTTACGATATAGCCTTTATTCGGACATATGGTGGGTATATCGTAGCAGTAAGTTCCGCGCTTTGCATATTTATTGTGCATCATTGAAAATGCTTTAACCAAGGTACGCCAAAACGTTTTTTTCACTATTTCCTTGCGAAATTTTTCCAAACCATAGGCAAGTTTCCAAGATTTCACGTTCCTACCGTTCTCAAGGGGGCAATTTTCACATGTGCCTGTGCACAATGTGTAATAAAGCTTTTCACAACCCCAAGGCTTTACGCAAACGTTATAAGTTTTAATCCCTGTAAAAATGATCAATCTATGCACTGTTTTTCAGATGGAGAAACAGCATGCCGTCCTTCCCCCTAACAAGCCGAGGCGGCGATAGTGAAAGGGATGACCAAGGAGGGGGCTATCATTGTCCCCGTCCAAATACGAAAGGGGCGCATGAATAATTCATGCGCCTGCTTATAAAGAACTGTTTTACCTGCTTCATCGTGAAATTTCATTTGAAGTATGTTTTACGAATTCTTCTACTTCACGGAAGGAAAACAAACTCATATCCCCACTTATTGTATGCTTTAAAACGCTTGCAGCAGTTGCAAAATTGATGAGTTCAATATCATCCTCATCCTGAGCAGTTACATATTTGTGCAACACCCCAGCCGTAAATGCATCACCACCACCAACGCGATCAATAATATTAGGTATATCGAATAGTTTTGAAGTGGTTAATCTTCCTTTTCGATATATGTTTCCAACCAAACTATTATGTTCAGATGTGTATACTGTGCGATTTGTCGAATAAATGACCTCTATATTCGGATACCCTTTTAATATCTCGGCGTAGACATTTTCCAAGGTGTATTCTTGTAATTCAATCCCCATTAGATATTTTGCATCTAAAATTCCTGCAGACAAAATATCAATATAAGGCAAGATTTTTTTCAAAGCATTTCCACATTCTTCTTGTGACCAGAGTTTTGTACGGTAATTGATATCAAAACTCGTTGTAACATTCCTTTTTTTTGCTTCTTCTAAGAGAGTAACAACCAAAGAAAGCCAATTTTGCGATAGCGCAGTTGTAATACCGGTAATGTGAAATAAATCTCTTCCTTCAAATAACTCATCAAAACTCCAAGGCAGTTCTTTAGCTGTGGAAAAGCTCGAGTGTGCACGATCATAGACAACATTTGGCTTACGTACTCCGGCGCCGGTTTCTAGATAATAAGTTCCTAAACGTTCCCCTCTAAAAGTAACCATACGAGTAGATACACCAAAGCTTTCTATATATCTCTTTGCCCCTAATCCAAGTGGATTTTCGGGCAGGAAGCTCGCAAAGGACACATCATGACCAAAGTTAGCCAGACTCACTGCTACGTTCGCTTCACTGCCCCCGTAATGCACAAGCAATTGATTCGCTTGAGATAGAGGGGTACCTTTATCTGTTGAAAAACGAGCCATTATTTCTCCAAGTGTAATGATGCTACTCATTTCTCTGACCATTCCTATTCGATTTTATTTCTTCATATCTCGCTATATATTTCTCTGCCATTTCTGTAGTACCTGCAAAGTCGCCTCTTGCAGCGGGGGCCATCAGGTTGCCACCAACGCCAATAGCAACTACTCCGGCTTCAAACCATTCTTCCATATTTTCTAAACTTACACCACCAGTAGGCATAATATTCAGATGCGGCAGTGGCGCTTTAAAGGCTTTTACGATGGAGGAGCCAAATGCGTTACCCGGGAATAATTTAATAATATCTGCACCCGCTTTTGTTGCCGTAATGATTTCTGTAATGGTCATACAACCTGGCATATACGGTATATGATAGAGATTGCAAATATTAGCTGTTTCCGCATCAAACGTAGGACTTACAATAAATTGCGCCCCTGCCATAATGGCGATACGTGCTGTCACAGCATCCAACACTGTTCCTGCGCCAACGACTATTCCTGGAACATCCTCGTATTTTGATGCAAGCTCAACGATTACTTGTTCTGCTTTGGGAATAGTAAACGTCAACTCGATTCCTGTTATTCCACCAGCAATAACAGCTTCTGCTCCTTTGATTGCATCCTTCTTTGAATCCCCACGCACTACTGCGACAACAGGTTTTTCCACCAATTTATTCAAAATCTCTTGTTTTTTCATGTTGTCTGATTTCTCCTTCGAAAGATATTTTGTCATACATGTTACAACATAAGCTCCCAACAAAAGGATTACTTCTTCATAAACTTCACTATTACTCATTACTCGTCATTTTTTTATTCGTACCTGGGCTTTCCGGCCAAAGGGTGTTGTATGGTTGTCCCGTTAAATCTTCTACCGCCTTCCGCGTTTCTTCTTTCACCCCGGACTTTAACCCGCCTGCTTCTAAACGGTCTAATTCCTGTTTAAGCAAATTGTGCGTATGTTTATTCAGATTAAATGTCCAAGAAAAGAATAGGGCCGAAACAATAAGTACCACTGGTCCCACAAAAAAGATCAAAGCTATTCCTGTTTGAACAGAATGCGGAACATTAGATACATTTGTCATCGTTTCGGAATTGAACCCGATTCCCGCCAATAGGAGCCCGGCCACCCAGGAAGCAAGAGCGCCTGTTGACTTTCTAAAAAAAGTCATCACAGATGCATAAATTCCAGCCCTGCTTTCACGAGTCATCATACGATCGACATCCGGAATAAACGGAAAAACGTTCCAAGGTGTGAATTCCAAAATGGCACGACCCGCTTGATAAAATACAGAAATGGTAATCAATATCCACAATGGGTTTTGAATATGTAAAGCCCATGTCGCAAAGTACCCAACCATTGTGAGGATAATTGTAATGTAGCTGAGCGAAAACAGAAATTTTGGACCATGGGTGATCATCAGTTTAGCTGCAATCAGTGTCACCACAATACCAAAAATAGAAAGTGCTTGAAGCGTCCAGGGAAAATCTGCCTTTACACCATATATACAACAAATAATAAAGGTAGGTAGCATAGTTGAGTAAAAGTCTTTGCCAGTAAAAGATAAAAGATATATTGCCAGATGTTTGCGGAAGGCTTTGTTTTTGAAAGTAGAAAGGTAATCTTTTATCGTTTTTTTAATAAATTCTATTAAACCTAGTTTCGGCCTTGATTCTAATTCCTCAATAAATTCTTTTGTCAACGGTTTTTCCCAAGTGGTTCTATAAGAAATAAATATGGATACAACAAATATAACCGTCCAAATAATTCCAGTTATCAGGTATGCATTAGGGTTCTGCAAATGCTGCAATACTGCTAAAACTATAAAAACAAGTGATGTTCCTGTAGCGGATATAAACATTCTTGAACCAGATAAGACTGTTCGAAGGGTATAATCTTCCGTCATTTCGTTTGGCAGTGTTTCCCACGGGATCAATATCATCGCGATAACCAACTCAATTGCCACATAAATGATTAAGTAATATCGCCAATCATCAGATGGTACCCAAAACAAGGGAAACAATATTGCAAATAGAATTGCCCCTAATAACATAAAGAAATGGCGGCGGCCGAAGCGTTGTCCAAGCTTTGTCCTATAGAAACCATCTGTAATTGCACCAAAGAACAATGAAAAAATAGCATCAATAATCCGGCCAATACCTGTGATTGCCCCTGCAAAAGCAGGACTGATCCCTTGACTTAGTACAAAAGCAAAAATGACACCAGAAACAATATTATTCCATCCGCCTCCCATTAAATCTGTTAAACCGTATCCAACTCCGCGAGCAACAGTAATAGGCTTTTTCCGATAAACCCAATTGTTTTCTCTAGACATTTTCTATTCCCTTCTTTCTGTTTTTTTGTAGATTTAACGGCTTTGCTTTTCTTAAAATAGTAGTCAAGATTGACACATCAAGCTTGATAAGCTGGTTTACACAACTTAATTGTTAAAGCTATTCAAAGAATCCGAAATACTCATATGCATTGTTGTAACAAATATCCTCGACAATCTGGCCAAGATATTCTTCATCCTCTGGTATTTGTCCCCGCTCTACCCATTCGCCGATCAAATCGCATAACACTCTTCGAAAATATTCATGACGTGGATAACTCAAGAAACTTCGGGAGTCCGTCAACATACCCACAAAATTGGCAAGCAAACTTTGCTGAGCATAAGTTGTAAGCTGGTTTTCCACTCCCTCACGCGTATCATTAAACCACCAAGCACATCCTAGATGAATTTTTTGTGCCATCCCTCCCTGAAATGAACCCATGAGTGTGGATAATGTTAGCCAATCATTTGGATTTAAGGAATAAAGAATCGTTTGGGGAATAACATTTTGTAATTCTGCCTCACTGAACAGTTTGACTGCTTCACGAGCAAGTGTTGATTGATCCCCCATTGAGTCAAATCCGGCATTGACACCAATTTCTTTCAGGCCTTTTTCACTTCCATTACGAAATACGTTCATGTGTAATTGCATGGTCCAGCTATATTTCACATAGAGTTCCATCAAATAAATCTGTATTGCAGATTGATATTTCACTATATCTTCCTGTGTCAAGGGATGATTACTTAATCTATTGTTAAAGATTTTTTCAATTTCTTTATGTGTAGCTTTTTGGAAATAGAAAGTATTTAACCCATGATCACTTAAACGACCGCCAATTTCATGGAAATACTGTACACGTTGTTTTAAAGCCCTTTCTAAATCTTCATAACTTCCAATGACAAGGCCGGAAACTTCCCCCAATTGTTCCATATAGGTTAAAAAGTCTGTGTTCATAATATCCATTACCTTATCAGGACGAAACGTAGGAAGGACCTTGAATCCATTTTTATCTTCTTCATTTTTTAATAATTTATGGTAGTCAAGATTGCTGATTGGATCATCCGTTGTTGCCACCAAATGCACATTCATTTTTTGAATAAGCTGACGCGGTTGAAACTCTTTTTTCGAAAGCATTGCATTCGCTGTATCCCAAATGGTCTTTGCGTTCTTTTTATTAATTGGCAGGTCAATGCCAAAATAACGTTTCAATTCAAGGTGACTCCACTCATAGATGGGATTACCAATTGCCCTTTCAATAGTTTCAACAAATGCTAAAAACTTTGTATAATCATCACCATCCCCAGTAATAAACTTCTCTTCTGTTCCATTGGCACGCAATAATCGCCATTTATAATGATCACCAATACCGTTGTCGGACAGCCAGATCCTCGTTAAATTACGATAGTTTTCATTTTCGTAAATTTCTTTTGGTTCTAAATGGCAATGATAGTCAATGATAGGCATCTTTTTTGCGTGATTGTGAAACAACTTTTTTCCCCATCGGCTTTGCAATAAAAAATCAGTTTCTAATAACAAGGTTTATCTCCCCATTCTTTGTTATTTTTGGAAAAATCCAGATGGACAACGCTTTCAAATGAAGGTTATTTTCCTCGTTTTTCTAAGGATTCCCAGATACCAGTTAAATACATGGCACCTAATGCACGATCGTATAGACCATATCCCGGGCGCCCAGTTTCCCCCCAAATCATTCGTCCATGATCAGGGCGAATATAGCCATCAAATCCATTGTCATAGAGCGCTTCCATAATACGGAACATATCATGTGATCCGTACGGCGTGTAATGCGCGGATTCATAGCAATCCTTTCCATTTTGGATGAACTTGACATTACGAATATGTGCAAATGGAATCCGATCCCGCTTGGCAAACTCTGCAACAGTATCTACTAGATTATTATCAGGATCTTCGCCGATTGACCCCGTACAAAATGTAATGCCATTATACGGAGAATCAACTGTTTTACAGATAAAGTCTAAATCGTCACGATTTTTTACAATACGTGGCAGGCCGAAAATAGAGTATGGCGGATCGTCAGGGTGAATCCCCATTTTTATATCTACTTCTTCGCATACTGGAATGACTTTTTCTAAGAAATATTTTAAGTTTTCACGCAGGTCACTTTCTGCCACTGTCTGGTATTGTTTTATCAATTGCGTAACGTGGGCTAAACGCTCTGGTTCCCAACCAGGCAACACCGTTCCCTTATTTTTTGAAAGAACATCCTGTGCAAGCTCTTCCGGAGATTTTTCAACTCCAGCTTTAAAAAAGGCCATCGTAGTTGATCCATCCTCCAATGGGTAGGCCATTTCTGTTTTCATCCAATCAAATACAGGCATAAAATTGTAACAGATCACTTTCACACCAATTTTAGCTAAGCGACGAATAGTCTCTATATAGTTTTCAATATATTTATCCCGAGTAGGCAATCCTAATTTAATATCCTCATGAATATTTACGGACTCAATGACTTCCAACTCCAGTCCGTGTTCTGTAACTTCTTTTTTCATTTCTTCAATTTTATGCATTGGCCACACATCACCAACTGGAACATCATATAGCGCACCAACTGCCCCAGTAATCCCTGGCACTTGACGGATATACTCCAATCTTACATAATCATCTTTTTTTCCATAATAGCGCATTGTCATTTTCATTGTTGTTGAACTCCTCATTTGACTATTATTTATCCACTTCCATTGCATGAGCGGCCAATTCCTCCCGAAGGACTTGCCGCACTGCGTGTGGTCCAGTGATCATCCGTGCAAAATATCGCTCAATCTTTTCACTCAATCCTATTTCCTCCAGATTCACTGAAAAAATTTCTTTATTGCTTAAAATCGGGTGAAGCACTGAATGAACATCCACGTTTTCTTCTAATGTAAATGTAGAAACATACGCATGCAGTTCCTCATAAAGTGGATCCGGACTTGGCAAAAACGGCTCTCCATTATCGTTGATTGCCATTAAGTATCGGCACCACGCGGCAATCGTTAAGGGAATGAAATGCAGTTTTTCCACCCCCTTGTCTTTAGCGGATACGTAAGCTTTTAAAGTCTCACCAAAACGAATGCCCACTTTTTGCGACGTATCTGACGCAATACGCTGGGGTGTGTCAGGGATATTAGGGTTCATCAATCTTTTATAGATAACTTCTTTGATAAAGGTGCGCGGATTGATGATTCCCGGATCCTTTACGACAGGAAGTCCTTCTATAAAACCGATCTGCTCGATTAATTTTAATAAGTCTTCATCTTGTACTTCTTTGTAAATACGGTCAAATCCCAACAAACATCCAAAAATAGCAAGTGTAGTATGAAGTGGATTCAAACAGGTACACACCTTCATAAGATCAGCATTGTTCACAGTCTCTCGACTCCCCATCAAAACGCCATCGGCTTTTTCAAAAGCTGGACGGCCATTCGGAAAATCATCTTCAATGACAAGATAATGAATTTCTTCTGTATTGACAAAAGCCGATAGCTCCTTTCCATGCTCTCCTATCGTATACGGCATCATGTCTTCAATACCTTCTTCTTCCAATTTTTTTGCAATATCGATGCTAGGAAGTGGTGTAATACGGTCAACCATCGTACATGGAAAGGTCACCCGATTTCCATTGTCTAAATAAGTAATGAATTGATTTGTAACAAAGCCCTGTTTTAACCATCCATATGCAATTTCTAGTACAGCTTCCTTTAATCGATCGCCATTATGTGAAAAATTATCAGTAGATACAACGGCAAGCGGAAAAGCACCAGCATTAAAGCGTTCTACCAAAAGATAAGCCAGCTTCGTTATTGTGGTTTGAAGTTTGGCAAAGTCAGGACCAGATTGAATGTCCTGCACAACTTCTTTAAGTAAATTCCCAGTTGAATCTTTTGTGGCATATCCTTTCTCGGTAATTGTTAAAGTAACCAATTTAAGGCTTTCATCCTTGAAAACGTTTACTAATCTCTGCGCATCATGTCTATTTGATGGATGGAAATATAAAGCCTCTGCAGTGGAAGCAATCAGCTCTTTATCAAAACCGCCATCATCTTTCATGGTTACTGTAAGTGATCGATAATCAAGGTGATGATAAAAATCCTGAATTGAACTTTCCCCTGATGTTTTCACAACGATAATGCCCGTATTCCATTCACCTGCATTGATTAAATCTTGTGCGACCTTTGCATGAAAACAACGGTAAAAATTTCCGCCGCCAAAATGGACCCACTCTGGATTTATCTTTGTATTCTTGCGAACTACCTTTTGATCGAATTTGGGAACGTTTATTTTCATTTCATCAAATAGCGAACGGTTAGAAAGATAGTTTTCGGTAATTTTCATCTCTATTCTCCTTTTCCCAGTTTTTTCTTATATATGGAGAGGTGTTTGCAATTGATAAAACCAACAAAATCTATGTAAAATTTGTTTTAGGATATTACCTTGTTTCCAAATAGGAAACAATGTTTCTTATTTGGTGTTAATTATATTCCTATGTAAACTATTTTGCAAGCGTTTTCTGAAATAAATACTTGAGGCATCTTAAGCATAAGAAAGAGGAACATTCTTTCTATCGTTTTAAGAGGAGCATAATCTTAGAAACATAGCATTCATTAAAAAAACCCATACCCCTTACATTGCCTTCTGCAAAAAAGTGGTGGGTTCCGCTTCGGTTTTCTATAAAGAGCTGTTTACAACACCATGAAGTGTGATGATGTTCAAAACTTTATAAAAAAAGAGACGTCCCTACAAAGTTGTTATGCAACAACAACTTTTAGGGCCAGCCTCCTCATTTGATCATAGTTTTTCTTCAATTTTTTCTTTTGTCTCCATAATAGCAGGATATATTTTTTGACTTAGTGATTCTGTTAATCTGTATTTAGGTATACTAATACTCATAGCTCCGTATATTTTGCCTAGTTTGGTAAAAGCTACCCCCACACTTTGAACACCCAATTCATATTCTTCAAAGTCAACTGCATATCCCCTTGCACGAATATGTTGAATATCAGCCATAAAATCATCAAAGTTTGTTAATGTATTATTCGTAAACTGAATAATATCACTGGAATGGTAGTAATCATGAATGGCTTTGTCCGACTTTGCAGCAAGTGTTGCTTTTCCCATTGCTGAAGCATATAACGGGACAGCCTGTCCGACACGAGAACGTAAATTGACTGTCGCGACTGCTTCATATTTTTTTAGATACATTATTTGTTTGTTTTCTTCTATGCCCAAATGTAACGTTTCTCCAATTTTCGAATGAAGACTATCCATAAATGGCGCAGCGATTGTTTCAATTTTGAATTGACGGACTGCTGCTGCTCCATACCCAATTAATCGGCTTCCAAGTGTAAATCGATTAGTCATCTCATCTCTAGTAACTAAGCCCAATTCCAGCATGGAATTTAAAGTTTTGGAAAGCGTCCCTTTATTCATATCAAGTGCCTTACAGAGCTCCGTTAGAGTGATAGGTGTTTCAATATCACGTAGATAGTTCATAATTTCTATCGATTTATATAGAACTTTACCATATTTCTTTTTTTCCGACACAATTATCCCCCTATACTCACAAAGCCACCTGCAAACTTTTTCTGAAGAAAATGTCAGTTTCCTCAATTAGTGGATTCATTAGAAATCAGCCTGTCATTTTCCGGCAGTATCTAAACCTACAGTTTTTATGTCAAGATCCCTTATCTGTCCAGTTACTATTTAATGGGGTGAAATAAATCATCCATTCTACGCCTCAAAAGCATTCCTCGACGATAATATACAACAATCATAGCATCACCTCTAGAAGCGGACAAGAGAACAAAGTTTTAAAACTAACAAAATTAGTAAGCGAAAGTCCCTTTACAATATAATCTCCATCCCCTCTTCGGCAATGTGGAATCCTTTTGCTTCCATTTCCCGGCGAATCGATTGATCCGGGTCAATTGCCGGGTTGGAATGATTCAGGTGTGTAAAATAAATATCTGTCTGATTGGTAAAGTCTTGCAGCCGCTCCATTGTATCCAACATCAGCGGATGAGGAATTTCTCGATAATCCCGTCCGATATCCGACAGATCTTTGACTGAATAAAACGTCCCATCCACCAAACAAATATCTGCTTGCCTGCAAATGCTGCGAACATCCTCACCCCAATCATCCCAGCGATCAATGTCCGGAACATAAAACACCTGCTTATGTGGCCCCTTAATCCAGAAAGCAAAGGTCTCAGAGAACTCATTGCGATGTGGTACATCAACAGGTGTCACCGTCACATGTGGAGAAATGCGAATAGCTTGTTCGTCCGCTATTTCCTGTACATCGATATTGCCAAGTTGCGTCAATTGGCTCCACGGGGCTTGTTCTTCCAATAATCTTTTCATCTTCCCTCCTGCCATCACTGGCATGCCATTCGCGCCGACAGCCTCTCTGCCAAGAAATAAAAGTCCCGGATAATGTCCAAGGTGGGCATGTGTTAAAAAGATGCTCTCCATCAATTTCGCTTTCATGCCATATTTTATTTGCAACCTTGCCATTTGCTCTTTCAAATCAGGAGTCGCATCAATCAAATGCCACTGCTTTTCATCAGGTAAGACAACTGCCAATGACGCAGCACTTCTGCGGAACTGAGGATCAACCATCGCTCGGCTGCAGTTTTTGCAAAAGCAATTCGGATGCGGCAGGCCCGCATCCTGGGCAGTTCCCAATACATGTAAAATAACCTCACTCATGTTAATACACTTCCTTTATCTCCTGGTTACTGGTTTCATCGTCATAATTCTTCTTTGTAATCGTCCAGCCCGTAAAACCAAATATGATGTTCATCAACGGAACAAGAAACGCAAAAAAGATATACGGAATAAATTCACCCGGACTGACACCAAGGGTTGCCGCAGCAAATATAGCAGGTACCCCCCATGGGACCAAATTGATGCCTACCGTACCCGCTGCCTCTACACATCTTGACAAATTCTTCGTATCAATTCCCATTTCTTTATAATTTCCTACAAAGGTTCTTGCCGGTAAAATAATGGCCAAAAATTGTGCGCCGCTGGCAAATGCCACAATAAAGGTGGAAAAGATGGTAGCACTGATCAAGGATCCGGTCGTATGAACTTTGGACATCATTTTTTTGGTCAACACCTCAAAGGACCCCGTCTCCTCTAAAATACCGCCAAGCGCCGTCGCCAGCATTAGCAAAGCGACTGTCCCAAGCATGGACATCAATCCCCCACGATTTAATAAGGCATCCACTTCTTTTACACCAGACGCAACGTGGAAGCCGTCTGTCATCACATGGATGACAGATGTAACGGACGTCCCCTGTACCAAAATGGCCAGTAAGCCACCCAACATGCTAACCCCCATTAAAGCCGGGATCGCAGGAGCACGTTTGATCATTAATATAATGGTAAACACAGGCATCAATAATAACAAAGGATGTATGACAAAGACGTGATCCAGTCCTGTTTTCATTGCTTCAATGACATTGGCATCTGAACCTCCATTAGCTGAAGAGGTCTTGCTGACCAACCAATATAAAATGAGGGAAATCACGAATGCCGGGATCGTGTCCCAAAGCATATGCTTCACATGACTGAATAGATCTGTCTCAGCCATTGCTGGTGCGATATTTGTTGTATCAGAAAGCGGAGATAATTTGTCACCAAAAAAAGCACCTGAAATGACGGCTCCCGCTACAAGACCTGGAGAAAAACCAAGTCCTTGGCCTATTGCCATAAAGGCAATACCAATTGTTGCAATAGATGTGAACGAGCTTCCTAACGTAATGGAAATAATTCCAGTTACAAATGCGACGATTGGAACGAACATGGCGGGGGCAATCATGGAAAGGCCGTAGTAAATCATAGTCGGAATGACCCCACCCGCAATCCAGGTGCCAATAATGATTCCGATAATAAGTAAAATAAATACAGCAGGTAAGCCTCGCCCCACCCCTTTCACCATCATATTTTGGACCTCTTCCCAACTCCAGCCGGCTATACAAGAAACGACTGCTGCTGTAACGACACCAATCATTAACGGAATATGCATACCTGCATCCCATACAAAAATCGATAATGCGGCAGCTCCTATTAATACAATAATGGGGAGTAACGACATCCCAACAGATAAATCCTTTTTCATGTACACCTTACCCCCTTCTGATAATTTACTGAGCTCGTTTTTGTTGCAGGATGCTTTACATTCTTTTCCTATAAAAGAAGGCCCCCACCCCAAAAGGGACAGGAGGCTTTCCAGAATGTGACCCCTGATATACATGGCAACATCCAAAGTAATCAGTATAAAAATCGTATTTCACCTGATCCGCCGTATTTCATCTTTGCAGTCGCCTGTTTCGCATCATCCAGCAGGTCAGTATCTTTTGACTTTTGAATGAAGTATAAAACAATCATAATTGAGAATAAATTCATAAGTCAATGATATTTTCTTTGGAGACGGCATCAAGTACTTTATTCAGAGATGAAACCAAGAGGCCAAATAGCTTTCTAATTTCAAGACTATTGTGATAGTATAAAATACAACCGATTCATAAATTGGAACTTCCATGGCTTGGAGTGGTGGGATTGAATATAGATCATTTAAAAGTATTTCACATACTGGCGAAGCATAACAGTTTTTCAAACACCTCGAAAGTTCTACATATGTCGCAATCAAGTGTAAGCAAGCAAATTCGCCAACTGGAAGAAGAACTAGACACAAAACTTTTCGACAGGACCACTAAAAAAGTTCAATTGACACCGCAAGGCAAGATTTTGTTGGAATCCGCTGAAAAAATATTAAAAGAAATAAATTTCGCCAAAAATAAGTTGGCATCACTTTCCAAAACAGTCCATGGTGATTTGACCATCGGTGCCAGCTTAACTCTGGGTGAACATATATTGCCGTATATACTTGGTAAATATCAAAAGCAATATCCGAATGTCCATTTGGATATGAAGGTAGGCAACTCGGAACACATTATGGAGAAACTGGAAAACCAACAAATCCACCTTGCATTTATTCAATCAACTTCTCGTTATCGAAAATTTACACAACAACTTTTTTTAGAGGATGAACTGGTGATTATCGCACCTCAACATTTTATTTATCCAGAGTTTGATTGTGTGAGTGAATATATTAGCGCCGAAATGCTTTTAGCTATGCCAATGATAATCCGCGAACAAGGATCAGGCACGAGACAGGTTATTGAAGAACAATTACGTAATAACCATCTTGATCCTCACAAAATAAATGTCGTACTTGAACTGGAGAACACGGAGTCAATAAAAGCCGCCGTGGAATCCGGTCTGGGTATTTCCATTATTTCTAAAGCTTCTGTGCGAAAAGAGCTTCGTTTGAACACCCTTCGTAAATTATCCATTAAGGGAATGCATTTAAAAAGAAAATTTTATTCTGTTTATGATGAGCAGAATCTATCATTACCGAGCAGTTCTTTTCTCTCATTTATTCATCATTATTATCAACAAAAATCGTCATAATTGACTTAACCTCCCGAATCAAGGGGGTTTTTCATTTTTATGTAAAAAGTTACTTATTCCTAAGTTGAATAAGTCGCATGAGAGATTAGAATATAATAAATTATTAAAATATATTGACTATAACTTTTCCTAATGCTTAAATTAGGTTGTGTTCAAAGTGATGATTTAGCGCTAGCATCCTGCTGCATTTATGAAAGCGAATACATTGTTAGGAGGTAAACATATTACTTATACGGTGACCAAATAGAATAAAAGGACCTTTACGAATTAAATCCACGTGAGTGACAGATTAAGAGGAGGAAAATAACGTGCAAACCGGCGAACGTATGCAAACGAATGAGGAAGCTGTTGAAACAACTATTAGCACATTGGTTGAAAAAGCGCGAACTGCGATGGATCAGATATATGATTACAGCCAGGAACAAGTAGATGAACTTGTTCAAGCAGTAGCATGGGCCATTTACAAACCCGGAAATGCAGAAGCACTGGCGCAAATGGCTGTGCAAGATACCGGTCTCGGTAACTATGCGGACAAAGTAACGAAAAAAAGACGGAAAACCATGGGGACGCTGCATGATCTGACCGGTGAAAAATCGGTAGGTGTCATTCGCAATGATGAAGCTTCAGGAATCACCGAAATTGCTAAACCAGTTGGTGTCGTTGGGGCAGTAGTGCCTTCCACCAATCCAGGTGCCACCCCGGCGAATATTGCGATGATGGCTTTAAAAGGCCGGAACGCCATTATTATTGCACCATCACCCAAAGGTCTCTCCACCAGTAATTTGCTTCTGACATACATTCATGAAGAACTCGAAAAGCTTGGTGCGCCGCTTGACCTCGTTCAAGTTTTGCCCGCGCCAGTCAATAAAGCCAAAACAATCGAACTGATGAAACAGGTGGACTTTCTTACTGTTACAGGTTCCAGAAATAACGTCAGACTTGGCCAGACAAGCGGTACCCCCAACATTTGTGTCAGTGAAGGAAATGTTGTCTCCATAGTGGACGCCTCTGCTGATATACAAAGTGCAGCCCGAAAAATTTTTCTAAGTAAAATTTTTGATAATGCAACGAGCTGTTCCAATGATAATTCCGTTGTGATTGAAGCAGCCGTTTATGACGAAATGATGCACGCATTACAAAAACAAGGAGGCTATCTTTGCAACCAAATCGAGAAAGAACAGCTGCAAGATGCGCTTTGGATGAATGGAAAACGCAACCCGGAAACGGTCGCCAAGGACCCGGCAGTGATTGCCGAGGCGGCAAGCCTGCAGAACCCCCAAGCTGAAAAAGCATCATTTTTCATGGTGGAAGAAACTGGCGTCGGTGAGCAGTATCCATTCTCAGGTGAAAAACTGGCAGTTGTTTTAACGATTTATAAAGCTAAAGATTTCAATGATGCTATTCAGATCACAAAAGGAATCCTTAGCTATCACGGTCGCGGTCATTCTTGCGGTTTGCATACATCAACAGAGAAGCATATTGAACAAATCGGCTTGGAAATGGATGTCTGTCGCCTGCTTATTAACCAGGTCCAGGTTGCAGGCAATGGTGGAAGTTTTGATAACGGATTGAATTTCACGCTTTCCATGGGCGGCGGCACATGGGCTGGAAATAATACGTGTGATAATTTATCTTACAAACACTTCCTAAATATTACCAAGGTTGCAAGACTCATTCCGGAAGTGGTGCCCCCAGAGGAAGAACTGTGGGGATCGTACTGGAAAAAATATGGCCGTCACTAAGGAGATGAAACCATGAAATTATTTGAATACCAAGCCAAGGAATTATTCGAAAGCTTCCAGATACCTGTTCCAGAACGATGCCTTATCAAAGACAGTGCAGAACTTGATCATGCGGTCACGAAAGTTGGCCTGCCGTGTGTGATCAAAGCACAGGTATTACATGGCGGCAGAGGGAAAAGGGGACTCATACAACTTGCGGAGAAAAAAGAAGATGCAAAGAAAAAAACAGCTGAAATCATCACCCGTGCAGAAAATATGCCTTCTCTGTTAGTGGAAGAGGCCATTAACATTGCGAAAGAATTCTATGTTTCCATTACAGCAGATCCGGTAACCGGGAACATCATGATGATGGGAAGTGCCGAGGGAGGCATTGATATTGAAGAAGTTGCGAAAACCATGCCGGAAAAAATAATCAGAAGTTATATCGATATCAATCAAGGATTGATGCCGTTTCAGGCCCGTGCTTTTTTATATGACTTAGGGATTGATCAGGCAATGATCGGCCAGGGTGCAAAACTGCTGATCAACCTATATCAAGTTTATCTGAAGCATGACGCCGAGTTGGTTGAAATAAATCCATTAATGGTAACGGCAGACGGAAAATTTGTAGCCGGCGATGGAAAGGTCAGTCTCGATGATAATGCCCTTTATCGACATCCGAATTTTTCCATAACAAGAGAACATTTTGAGGATGACGTACAGTACGCGGCTGCAATCGAAGGCATTCCATACCTGCAGTTTTCAGGTGATATCGGTTTAATGTGCGCTGGGGCCGGATTGACAAATACCGTGTACGATTTGGTGAACGATTATGGCGGGAGTGTTGCCAGTTACTTAGAATTTGGCGGTCCGAACTATCATAAAGCGGTCAAAGCAATGGAGCTGATCATGCAGAAAAAAATAAGCGTCTTGCTTGTAGTGACGTTTGGAACGATTGCCAGAGCAGATGTCATGGCGCAGGGACTGGTGGACGCTATAAATGAACATAAACCAGAATTTCCCATTGTTACGGCGATACGGGGAACGGGGGAAGAAGCGGCAAATGATATTTTGAAAAACGCTGGACTTGACCCGCTTTCCGACACGGAAGAAGCAGTGAAACAAGCAATCAAGCTAGCAGGAGGTGTCCCAGTCCTATGAGTATTATATTGAATGAAAAAACACGCATAGTCGTTCAAGGGATTACAGGAAAAGAAGGACGTTTTTGGACGAAACACATGATTGATTATGGCACCAATGTCGTCGCTGGCGTAACACCAGGCAAAGGCGGACAATCAACAGCGGGCGTCCCGGTCTTTGATACGGTAAAACGGGTAACTGCCGCTATGCCAGTGGACGCTTCTTTACTCTTCGTTCCGCCCCGTCTTGCAAAAGATGCCGTCATGGAGGCATTGGATGCTGACATCAAAACGATTGTTGTTTTATGTGACGGTATTCCGTTACATGACACATTGCAAATGAGGAGCGCCGCTAAAGCAGCAGGAGCACTGGTGATTGGCGGGAATACGTCCGGTATTATTTCCATGGGAAAAGCAATGATGGGATTTTTCCCTTATTGGCTGGACCGTGTGTATAGACCAGGAAGAATTGGGATTATGACCAGGAGCGGGTCACTGACAAACGAAGTAACCGCTGAATTGGTCAAAGCGGGTTTTGGTGCATCTTCCTTGATTGGGATTGGCGGAGATCCTGTGCCACTAACACGTTTTGTCGAAGTACTGCCATTATTCGAAAACGACCCTGAAACGGATGCAGTGGTGATCATTGGTGAACTGGGCGGAACGATGGAAGAGGAAGTAGCCAAAGCAATGGAAAATGGAATTTTCACCAAGCCTTTGGTTTCTTTTCTTGGCGGAAGGACTGCACCCAAAGGACGGAAGATGGGCCATGCAGGTGCCATTATAACAGGAGGTAAAGGAACTGTAGAAGATAAAATTGCTGCGCTTCAAGCGGCAGGTGCATATGTCGCCAAAAGGCCAAGTATGGTTGGAGAACAATTAAAAGATTTTTTGGCCAAACAAAACGTATAACCTAAAGGAGCTCATAAGCTCCTTTAGGCAAGTAAGTAGTTGAATGTTACCAATAAAATGTAAGCGCTTTAAAAACTGTTCTTAGCCTAGGGGGCATAAGATGAGAAGAAAAAAAGTAACGATAGGTAATAAAATTCTGCTGCTGTTATGCGGCTTATACTTCATCGCCTATGTAGATCGCGTCAACATCGCAACCGCTGCACCATTCATGCAGTCTGATCTAAGTTTTTCTTCGACACAGATGGGATTTATTTTATCTGCCTTTGCATATCCCTATTGCTTTTTGCAAATTGCAGGCGGATGGGCCAGCGACAAACTTGGTCCGCGGAAAATGCTATCCTTTGCAGGGATTCTTCTTGCTGCCACGACGGCCTTTACCGGTATGGTTTCAGGAATCTTTACAATCATGCTTGCACGTTTAGGTCTTGGGTTGGGTGAAGGAGCTGCTTTTCCAACAGCTACCAAAGCTATGTCAAAATGGCTCCCCAAGGAAAAATGGGGCTTTGCCCAAGGTGCTGTCCATTCCTCTTCCCGATTAGGTAATGCGATCACCCCGCCATTGATTGCTGTCATTATCGTTGCAATGGGATGGCGCGCATCTTTTATCATCATGGGTGTGATCAGCATCTTTTGGGTATTTGTGTGGCTCTGGTATTTTCGTGACAATCCTAAACACCATCCTAAAATGACCAAAGATGAATTAGCAACACTGCCACCTTATTCACACAGCAAAGAACAAAAAGAAAAAAAGAGCATCCCCTGGAAAAAATTGAGTAAACGAATTTTACCCATAACACTCATCGATTTTTGTTATGGATGGTCCTTATGGGTATATTTAACATGGCTCCCATCCTTTTTATATACCGCATACAAAATAGATATTGAGAAATCAGCGTTATTTACCGCCGGTATTTTGTTTGCAGGTGTGATAGGTGATACGTTGGGCGGCAGTTTTTCTGACAAAGTATACAAGAAAACAGGCAACTTGAAATTTGCCCGAAAATCCATTCTCATCACAGGGTTAGCGGGATCGTTCATCTTCCTTTTACCCGCTTTATTTGTCCATAATCTTATGTTAATCGCCATCACGCTCAGTCTTGCCTTCTTCTTCCTGGAATTATGTAACGCCAATCTATGGGCGATTCCCATGGATATCGCACCAGATCATGCAGGTACGGCCAGCGGGATGATGAACACCGGATTTGGAGTAGCTGGGATGGTCTCTCCCCTTCTCTTTGGTTTTTTAATTGACTTGACCGGCAGCTGGCAAGTGCCATTTATCGCATCTGTCGTTCTATTGCTCGTGGGTATTATCGTAACCATGATGATCGACCCCTCCAAAGAACTGGATGAATCAGATCCGCCTGATGATGTTCCTGTGGAAAGTATGGACACGACAGCTGTGAAGTGAAGAATGACTGGATATAGGATTAAGCATGCATGGCGCTGTTGGCATTTTCATAGGCTTTTTCCCATCCTTATAGCGATCAGGTAATGCCGTTAGGATGATAGCGAACGGTGCATTAAACTAATAAAACCCGCCATGCATGACGGGTTTTACTTATTTTTCTTTATCATGCTTCTCCATTAATAAAAGTGACCGTATTGTTCTTTGACAGAATGCAATAATCCCTTCTCTCTTAAGTAACTTTCAGGAGCAAGAAAAGTTACTGTAACTACACCTGGATGCCGGCCAATTTCGATTGAGCCGTTAATTGTGGCACGGTTCATCACTTCTGGCACCGTAATTTCAAACAACCGTGCTGCCCTTTCCATTCCGTTCGTTGTTGCTTCGTTAAGATTCGCCCCAGTACCGATAAATGAGATTGGGTACATCTCTACTATTTTAGAAAGCCCCCACCCTTTACCCAATTCCGTGGCCTGCCTTTTCTCCTCTTTAGTGAAAGGTTTTGCCAAATAAGGTAAATCTTCATAAACAGGCAGCAGGATCGGCCCTTCTATGGACAAGTTTTTTAATACACTTACTTTCAAACTTACAATCCCAGAAACGTCTGTCGTGTGTCCGGCAATCTCTCCATCTCCCTGCATCGCATGCATGTCACCTAAATAAACACCGCCGCCTTTTACCTTTACAGGACATATTAAAACCGCGCCCGTCCTAACTCTATTAACATCCATATGTCCATCTGTCCTGTCTTCCAACTGTTCTTTGGTAAGGCCATAATCATGTGGGGCATCAATGAGAAATTGTCCAAAGTCACCGGCGTTATGGGAATCCGGTAGTGCCCTGGCAGGTGTTGTGCCCAATTGTCCCAAAAAAGGCCGCAGCCTTACCATAGTGCCCGGCATATCATGAGGTGCGAAAGTGACGATTGGATTCTGAATAGATTCTTCCGGGGTACACATGTAATCTTTCGCGTTTGCTGCTGCCTTTTCCGCTGCAGACTTGTTTAACGTCAAACCGACAGATTTTTTGTCATTAAAAGCAATGGAATAGGCATGTGTAAAAACAAAGGGAGTAATATCTGCATCACATTTCTTGCAGTGAACAGCTTTTTCACCAATGCCCTTTATCACAGTTTCAGGGTTAACAGTTCCACATTTAGGACACTTGGCTGCTACAAATGGATCGCCATTAAACCGTCCTTCGACAGGTGCATCATTTCCAGATGCGGTAACAATGGAAGTAACTTCAATAGATTGAATGTGAATGGCTATGGCATCCCCAATTTCCGCACCTTCTACATAGACAGGCTTGGTAACCTCATGTCCTCCTTTTAAAGCAGGTGTAATCATCGGTCCCCAACAACCCGGTGTCGTATTGGCAATAATATTTCCGCCATCCTTTACAACGTATTCCATCTCTTTGTTCGGATCAAGAATACCATCAGTGAAACCACTGACATAAACTGTTTGTTTGGCATTCATTTTATTCTCCCCCTAAGTAATTTTTGACTTCAAGAAAATATAAAGAGGCAATATACCATTATTATACTAAAAATCTGATAGTTTTGTAGAATCTGGACTCTCATTGCATTTCAGGCAAAAATGATAGACTTTTTTAAAATATTCTAGTAATATTGGGGAATTACATTGATGGATTAAAGTAGGGAGTGTACTGCTAACAGCAAGGGAAAAGACAATTTATTACTAGGTCACACTCACCTGAGCTGCACTGAAATAAAACAGCGCTTTTAGTAGGATTACATCTATACTTTCCATACAAAGAAGAAGGAATTACCAAAGGTGAAAACTGTCACTCCATTAGCAAAGAGGTGAAAGAAAAACAATGAAAGAAAAAAAGGGGTTTTTCCAAAGATTTCTGGATGTTGTCGAGAGGGTTGGAAATAAACTGCCTGACCCTTTCCTATTGTTTATTGGACTTGCCGTGATGATGATCATCGTTTCCTGGGTATTCAACTTGTTTCATGCCAGTGTTGTCCATCCAGGAACAGGCAAGACGTTGGAAGTCAAAAGCCTGATTTCCGGGGAAGGGCTTCAGTTTATTTTGAATTCCATGATAGACAATTTCACAGGGTTTGCACCGCTGGGGATTGTGCTGGTTATGATGCTTGGCATTGGCCTCACGGACAAGGTCGGCTTTCTGGATTATGCAATAAGAAAAACCATTTTAAAATCACCACCATTTCTGCTGACGTATACAGTCGTGTTTGTCGGTATCATGGGAAACCTGGCATCCGATGCTGCCAATGTGTTGATCCCGCCGTTAACTGCATTAGTGTTTTATAAAGTCGGCCGCCATCCGCTTGCCGGACTGGCAGCAGGGTTTGCCGGTGCAGGCGCAGGTTTTACAGCAAACCTGATGATCTCTGGAATGGATAACTTGCTGGCAGGGCTTTCAACAGAGGCAGCAGCCATTTTAGATAAAACGATTATGGTCACTCCGGCTGACAACTGGTACTTCAATATCGTATCTACATTGGTATTGACGGTCGTCGGAGGGCTTGTCACGACAAAATTTGTTGAACCTAGACTGGGAAAATATGAAGGAGAGGCAGTTGAAGAGGATAAGGCAGAAGAGCTTCCGAATGCCAAGAAGGCCTTTATCAACGCGCTCATTGCTGGGGGCATTTTCATTGCTATTATTGCGATCACCATTTTTCTTCCAAATAGCCCACTTCGAAGTGAGGATGGCAAAATCGTCCCTTCGCCTTTTCTTAGCGGCATTGTACCGATTATATTTTTCTTTTTCCTTGTTGTTGGGATCACTTTCGGTCTTACCGCAGGGAAAATCAGATCCAGCAAGGATATCAGCAAGTATATGGGTGAATCCATCAAGGATATGTCCAGTTATATTGTGCTCGTTTTCGCAATCGCGCAGTTTACTGCATACTTTAGCTGGTCCAATCTTGGGACATGGGTAGCAGTACATGGTGCAGAGTTCCTCACAAGTATTCATTTTACTGGAATAGGGCTGATTTTAGCGTATGTCCTTTTCTCAGCACTGTTGAATTTTTTAATTACATCTGGATCAGCCAAATGGGCAATTGAAGCCCCCATTTTCGTACCAATGTTTATGCAACTTGGATACCACCCGGCATTCAGCCAGGCAGCGTATCGCATTGCTGATTCTTCAACAAACGTAATCACACCGCTTTATCCATATATGATTATCGTTCTTTCGTTCATGCAAAAGTACGATAAGAAAGCAAGTATCGGGACATATATTTCACTGATGCTGCCATATTCGATTGCTTTCCTGCTCACTTGGATCATCTTACTATTGGTATTTTACTATACAGGTATTCCTTATGGTCCTGGAATCCATCCGCATTTATAGAAGGAACTAATGATGTACGGAGGCTTTTTATACAACAGTCAGGCGGGTTGATTGACCATATACGGTCAACGAGATTTAAAGATGTAGATGCTAAATTACTAAACTATATAAAAGCTAATTCCAATTGGACCTCTTTTGTAAATTACAAAAGAGATCCAATTATCTTAGCCAAACAAAGGCATAGCCTTATTACGGGCCTTGTCTAGTATTTTTGAAGCCAGAAGCCAGCACCTGGACACCGGCTTATCACAAACATTCACTTTCCAAATCCCCTGCGAGACCGCGAAAAGATTACCTGCCTGTTCAACTCATTGGAAGTGTCTTATGTGCAGTGTTACATTCAGTTGCTATGTTTAAATTGCGGCAGGTATTCCTTATGTGCCTCAAGCAATTCATCCAAAATTTCCTTTGCAACTGTATCAGAAGGAACCAAAGGATTGATTGTCATGGCTAGCAATGCTTTGTCATAGTCACCAGTTACCGCTGCTTCGACAGTGACTCTTTCAAAAGACTTGATTTGCTGAACCAAACCATTGACAGCCACTGGTAAATCACCGACTGCCAACGGTATCGCCCCCTCCTTCGTTATCACACAATTAGCTTCTATGGCGGATTCATCTGGAAGACCTTTAATAGCGCCATTATTTCGCGTATTAACAGTTTGGATATCACCACGATCGTTATAAATAGAATCAATCAGGCTGCAAGCCGCATCGCTATAATAAGCCCCACCCCTTTTTTCCAATTGAGGGGGTTTGATATCTAAATCAGGTTTTTTATAGAGCTCAAAAAGATCAGCTTCCAATTTTTTAACCACTTCAGCACGCACACCATGGTTTTCAAAGGCTTCCAGTTCCTCATCCAATATTTTTTGCGTTTGGTAATAATAGCGGTGGTATGAACAAGGCAACACACCCAATGCTCGGAGAAACGATGGATCCCAATGCAAATCCGGAACATTGTTCATATCAATTCCGCCCTTTTCATCACCAGTAATCATGTCAATGACTTTCTTCGTAATCTTTTGACCATCCAAATATATTTCTAGTCCAAAAACCATATGATTCAGGCCGGCGAATGAGACCTGTACGCGATTACGTTCGACGCCAAGCATTTTAGCAATATTGATTTTAGTATGGATTGGTAAATTACAAAGTCCTACCACTTTTTTTATCGTGCCGTGCCGTAACACTGCTTCCGTAACAATGCCAGCGGGATTACTGAAATTGATCAGCCATGCCTCCGGGCAAAGTTCTTCCATGTCTTTGCAGATATCCAGTATGACCGGGATAGTCCGCAACGCCTTGAATAATCCACCAGGACCATTTGTCTCTTGCCCGATGACACCGTGCTGTAACGGAATACGTTCATCCTTTACCCTAGCATCCAACATACCCACACGAATCTGTGTAGTCACAAAATTAGCGTCTTTTAGAGCTTCACGACGGTCCAATGTCAAATGAATATGGATAGGAAGACCAGATTTTTCTACCATGCGTTTCGCCAACGCACCAACAATCTCCAGTTTTTCCTTTCCATCTTCAATATCGACAAGCCAAATGTCTGTCACTGGAAGTGTATCATACCGTTTAATGAATCCTTCAATCAATTCAGGTGTATAACTTGAACCCCCACCTATTGTTACAATTTTAAGCATGTAGAACCTCTCCTTTAACTAAACGAATTGTCGTATGCTACATGTCCTTCCTATGGGAAAAAACATACATGCCCACAATAAACTGAATTCAAACTATTTCTGATACAGAATCTTTATTTTCATTTTTCTTTTCTTCCCTAAGGCGCTGCTTATCCCACATGCGGAAAAACGGATAGTAAATAAGCAATGCAGCAATTAAATCAACGATTTGTATCACAGAGCCGGATATATGACCAGTGGCCAGAAATCCGCTGATGATAATCGGCATAGTCCAAGGGACCGCAACACCGCTTGGCGCAGCCACAAGCCCAATTGACATGGTCACGTAATTAATGATTGTTAAAACAAGTGGGACCAAAATAAATGGCAACATGAAAAACGGATTCAATACGACAGGTGTACCAAAAACGACTGGCTCACTGATGTTGAATACACTACCGCCAATGGATAGCTTACCTAACTGTTTCATTTGCTTGCTTCGTGCCATGAAAACCATTAGCAGTACCAGTGCCAATGTAGCTCCCGTTCCGCCCAAGTTTAGAAAGTTATCAATGAATTGCTGGGTGACAACATGGGGTAACGGTTCACCAGCCTGATAAGCTAATCGGTTCTCGTCCATTAATGCCAACCAAATTGAACTCATGACAGCCCCAACGATATTATCTCCATGCAGACCAATCATCCAGAATAGCGACATACAGAATACAATGACAAGCGTACCTGCGAGACTGCCGCCAAGATGTTTCAGCGGCATGCCAATCCATGTGGAAATCATATTCGGAATATCATTCCAAGGTGTCATTTCTACCAGCAAACGAATGATCCAAACTAGTACGATTACGGCAAACGCCGGAATCAGAGCAGAAAATGATTTGGAGACCGCAGGCGGTACGGAAGATGGCATTTTAATCGTGATATTTTTTTGAATAATAATCCGATATATTTCGGTGGATATCAATGCAAAAATCATTGCAATAAATATCCCTTGGCTTCCAAGTAAGCTGGTCGGCAATACATCTCCTACCAAAATCGATTTGCCCGCATCAGTTGTAAATAACGTCTGATGTGGGGTTGTCAAAATAAAAGCGGCAAGTGAGATCACACCAGCGGATAATGGTTCGACTTTATATCTTTCCGCCAGCCTGTATGCTATTCCAAAACTGATAACGAGACCTAGTATGTCAAACGTCGCGCCGACCGGATAAGCTAGCTTCTCCTGCCAATGTGAACCGAAAATATTAGCCATAAAATCTGTATAACCAGGGATTGGTAAGTTCCCAATAATCAAAAACAAAGAGCCGACAATAATTAAAGGCATTGCTAAGATGATACCGTCTCGTACAGAAATCAAGTGTCTTTGATTACCAATTCTTGCAGCAAAAGGTGTAATATGCTGCTCAAGGA
This sequence comes from Tigheibacillus halophilus, assembly GCF_042683165.1. NCBI lineage: Bacteria > Bacillati > Bacillota > Bacilli > Caryophanales > Bacillaceae > Tigheibacillus > Tigheibacillus halophilus. The sequence goes on along the minus strand of NZ_JBHUIZ010000015.1, from coordinate 321,194 downwards.
AATTCATGATTTTATTCATTGTTTACATCGCCGCCTGAGACGACGACTCCCCCCTCTTATCTAATTAGTTTCAAGGCCTGTTTTAATACAGCTTCACCATTGATCATGCCATAATCCATTGCATTAATAACCTCTGCCTGAATACCATGCTCGCTTGCCACCTTTTTCACTTGATTCACCATATAACGGATTTGCGGTCCAAGTAAAATGACATCCGCCTCAATCGCCTTATCTTTCGCTTCCTCTACTGGCACAGCCCAAATTTCTGCCTCAATTTGTTGGTCCTTTGCACTTTGTTCCATTTTTGTCACGAGAAGGCTCGTAGACATACCAGCTGCGCAGCATAACATAATTTTTTTCATCCTAATCTCTCCCTATTTTGAAATATCCTTTCTTAAAGCAATGATCTCTTCAGCCATTTCTTTAACTGTCATAGCATTCATCAAATGATCCTGCGCATGAATAAGCAAAATGGAAATCTTGCCCTCAAGCTTTCCTTTCGCTTCAGATTGAATTAAATCTGTTTGGAAGTGGTGCGCTTTCAAAAGTTCCTGACCACTTTCCACTATTTTTTGTTTAGCCATTTCAAAATCATTACTACGTGCCAGGTTTAACGCTTCCATCGCATTACTTCGAGCGTTTCCGGCGTAAAGAATGATTTGAAAGGCAACTGACTCGTCCATTTTTTTTCATCCTCGCTTTTTTCTTTATTTTCTTCGACTGATTCATTACCTTTCATTCCAATGAATTGGTAACCCTGAATCTGTTTCAAAAGCTCCCTGCCATTGAATGATTGATATATTTCTTTTGAAACAAGATCCATTTGTGTCTGCTGACATTTCAGTTGAAGTTCTTCCAATTTATATTTCAGATGAGGACCAAGCAATACGAGATCTGCTTCATCAAGGTGGCGTTCCACTAAAGCTATATCCATCGCAGTGATTGTTATAATCTGTGAGGTTTCAACTGCAGCTTCCTGCGTACGTTTTGCAAGTAAACTACTTGACATACCAGATGAACAGCTGAGTATAACCTGTACCATTGCTATTGCCTCCTTTTCTAAAAACATTATAAAATAGCGCTTTCATAAGTTCGATACAAAAAAACTTCCGCTATTCAACGGAAATTTTCCATCAGAAATGAACTTCATCCCAGAAGGAATGAAATCCTTCAAAGGTGTGTTGTTCTAATAACTGCTTTTGCAAGACGGGATTTTCCATCATCTGCATGACTCTATCATATAAATATGACAGATTCTGATCGTTATCATGTCTAAGTGATAACAGAAAAACAATTTGTACTTTTTCAGCAGCATGTCCCCAAGGAATCGGTTTTTTTAGTGAAGCAACTGCCATCACATTTTCGTATCCGCACGGTGTAATAGGGTGAGGGAATGCGACCGCGCTCCCAAATGATGTACCGGAAACTTCCTCTCTTTCATAAGTAAGCCGCAATAATTTCTGTGGCGCATATCCCTGTTGTATGATCGCATCTGCCAAAAAGCGAATAACTGTTTGATCCGTTGTCAGTGTCATTTTTGGGAAGTACAGAGAGGATTTCAGAATCGACGTTTGATGATTTTTTATAAATGTTTGCAGCTTTTCCTGATCTTTCAATGGCAAGAGTGGATTAACCGTCATCACGGGACAGTTCTTCTTCACCGTCAATGGAATTGTCGAGAGCACCAATTGGCATGGAGGTTCAATTACATGTTCTTGCATATGCGCAGCATCGAAGACACCGATAATGTTTAGTTTGTCACCAAATAACTGGTCCACTTTCTTCTTTAAAATCTGTGCGGACCCTATTCCCGATCTGCAGGCGATGACGACTGATATCTTTTCTGATGGTGAGGACTGGGGTAATTGTTGAAAATGCAAAGTTAAGAATCCAGCTTCTTCCTCTGAAAATGTTACCCCTAATTCCTCCCCCAAATATATCATAGCTCGCAATGCCAAATCGAATGATTCTGGATATTGTTTTTTGATTTCCTCCAGTAATTCATTTTGGGGGATAAGTCCATATCGGGCGCGTTTCAGTGATGGAAGCATATGTTGCGTGAAATTTTGTTTCCATTCATCTGTTGCATATAGCGATAAATAAGAAAGTAAATGATTTGTTAAATCTGCAATAAAAGAAAATAGATTCGCTTCCTTTTCAGTAAGTATGTTATTTTGCACACTCGTGACACGAAATTTCACAAACAGCAATGTGATGAATAATACATCAGTCGATGATAGTTTAAGCCCGCGCTTGATCAATAACTTTCTAAGTTTCGCACTAGGTTGGTATTCCCTTTCATTACATAACTGACCTGTATCATAGGGAACCTGTTTTAGATGATAGCCACGCTTTTCTCTATTAGAAGCAATATAAATATAATGGCTTATTTCTTTCGCGGCGCCAATATGTAATGTGAAATGAAACTGTTTGGCGAGTCTCGTAATCGTTTGCTGAAGCTCTTTTTCATCATCTGAAGATGCCAGTCTAGGAAATTCGTTCAATATCAAAGAACGTAAATAAAATTCCTCACCTTGCAAATATAGACCATAGTTCGGCTTTGATTCGAGTGTGACATGCCATTTATCCAGGATGTTTTTCAACTGCTTGATATCATGAGATAGCGTGGAACGACTAGTAAAAAGATGCACCAATGCGTCCTCTATTTTTAAAAATTTATTGGAATAAAAAAGATATTCTACAAGCCATCTTTGCCTCTCTGACTGTTCAACGATTCCATCAGTCCGATGCTTTTTTATAAATTTTTCTACAGCCGAAGCATCTTCCGTGTATAATCGATAACCCTTCCCACGAGTAGCTTTAATGCAGGCATTTACTTCATCGTATTCGAGGAAAAGATTTATTGTTTTTATATCATTGCGTATTGTCCTTGAAGAGACATTCAGTTCTTTTGCCAACTGGTTTCCACTAATCGATATATCCAAGCCTCTTAAGCGCTTTAAAATAGATAATTTCCTTCGATCCATAAAATCACCTTGTTTGTGAATCCAGTGAATGACACCGGGAAATTTTTGATATAACTGAAAAACTATTAGAATTTATCCTTCAATTGCATGTACACATACTACAAGCTTAAATTTCTTTCCGAAAAAGTGCCTGTACATTCCGTTTCGACTCTTTTAACATATCAAGGATTTCATCAGCGTTTTTATTTACATATGCATAGTACAGCACATCAATCGTAAATAATTGTGCCATCAGTGACGTTGTCGCTGCACTTCTCAACATAACCGCTTCTCCCCCATGGTGGATGAGCGGATAGTTCACCATTTTAGCCAGCACATTACTACTATATTGCGTAATCCCAATCGTAGGATACTTTTTTTGTTTAGCAATTTGAGCCAGTTTTAGCACTTCCTTGGTTTCTCCAGAATTGGATATCGCAACAAACATACACGGTCCACTAGCATTAATCATAGCAGAGGCCATCAGATGGTGATCGACTGTATTAACCACAGACTTTCCTATTCTGGTAAACTTCTGCGTGAAATCTTCTGCAACAATGTGTGAAGCGCCAAGTCCATAAACATAAATGGTTGTGCATTCCTTCACGATCTTTGCAACCTCTTCTATTCTGTTTGTGTCTAAGTGTTTCACTGTTTGATTAATAGATTGATTGAATCGTAAAGCCAATTTTTCTGCAATCAATCCTGCATCCTCATCTGGAGTGATATCGGTATACAGATCTTCATTCACACCTGACGCATCTGCATAAAGACGGACTTTTAATTGAGAAAAACCCGACAATCCAATTGAACGGCAGAAACGGACAACTGTTGCAGAACTGACGTCTGCTTTTTTTGCTAGTTCGGCTGTATTATAATTTACCGTCTCAGCAGAGTGTGAGTGCTTGAGAATATATTCACCAATCTTTTTTTCTGCTTTTGAAAGGTCATTTAGTTTTGATTTGATTAGTAAAATGATATTTTCTTCCACGTTTGTCCCCTGCCCTAATCTTTTTATTACTATATTAAATACGCGAAGGTTCTGTGTCATACATTTACAAAAATACTTTTCTTAAAAATGAAGCAAAACGGCAGTCTTGTCATCAGATGATAATCCCTGTTCTTGTTCCCATGCAGTTAATTGCTCTACGTAAGCTGCCAAACCTTTATTTATCACTTCATGAAATAACGTTTTAATATCTTCTTCTAAATCAAACAGACCGTCCGACATGATTAATACATATTTCAAATTTTTCGTGTCAAGCATACCATATTGAATTGTGTTTTTAACCTCCTCCATGCCATTTGCTACAGAATAACCATTCGGTTTATTTGCCATGAAGCGATTATATCTTATTTTATTTTGTTTATTGGTAAAAAACGTTTCATCTGGTATGTTTTCTCCCTTATAGCGATTGATTTTCCTATTAAAATCTGCTCTGCAGTTAATATTTTTAACCGTATTTATTGTCAAAACGTTATATTGGCCTTGGTCATCGCAAGCAATGATCATTGTGTCTCCCAAGCTAGCGTATACTAGCAAGTCATCGATTATTTGGATTACGGAAACGCATGTACACCAAAGACGGTCTTTTTTTGAAAGGTCTATTTGATAATGTTTCATTTTTGACTTAAGCAGATTATTCGCACGGATTACCTCTTCATGGATAAAGGCAGGCCTTTGAAGTGATTCAAAATAATCTTTAAACAAATTGGCAGCTAAATAGGCTCCATTATGTCCGTTTTCATCTTTAAAATTGTCCATGGGGGTTGCTCCATCCAACACGCCATAAATATCAAGCTCCTTATTGATAATATATGCGTCTTCGGATTCTTTTTTATGAAGACTTGTTTTCTTTATTTTTTCCATTCTTTTCACTATACTTTTTGCCAATTTTGCTCCCTCTCTCTATCTGCAATGTATATCTTGATAAAAACTTTTTTAGGTAAAACGATGCACAATTCATTGTACAGTCAGTAAAAGATCATTTTTACTGATATTTTCGGTAGCGACAGTGGATATCGATGCGTATTGAGCAGAATTCGTAATGATTATGGGTGAGGTTAAATCATAACCTCTATCGGCTATCTTTTCCGGATCAAATTCAGCTATAAGCTGGCCTTGTTTCACTTTATCGCCTTCTCTCACTTTCACATCAAAATATTCTCCCTTTAAATTCACTGTATCGAGTCCAATATGAATCATGATTTCCACGCCGGAATCAGCTATAATACCCAATGCGTGTTTCGTGGGGAAAACGGTAGTGACCTCTCCGTTCACCGGTGCATATACATAGCTGCTGGTCGGTATGATCGCAATACCTTTCCCTATTGACTCCGCAGCAAACACGTTATCTTTTACATCTTTTAATGGAATTAATGCACCAGTTAAAGGACTAGTGACAGTAGTCATGCTTTTATGATCTGATTTGTTTAACCCATTACTTGCTGATTTTTTCTCTGTATTGTACAGTTTATCTACCATTTCTGGTTTAAACCCAAAAAAGTAAGTTAAAATCCCTCCAGCGGTATAAGCAATGAGCAATCCCAGGATATAGAGGAAATGTTTATTACCCCCAATTAAAGGAATTTCCGATATACCAGATGGGCCATAGGAGATGGCACCAACATCAAATATAGTTAAGAAAGCTCCACCAAACCCGGCTCCTAAACAGGCAGTGATAAAGGGGCGACCCAGTGGAAGCATTACTCCATAAATAAGCGGCTCACCTATCCCCAAAATCCCGATAGGCAATGCAGAAGCCACTGTTTTACGCATACGTTTATCTTTTGTTTTAAAATATATGGCAAATGCAGCCCCTACTTGGCCTGCTCCAGCCATGGATAAAATCGGCAATAAACTTGTTTGACCAGTTTTCTCGATTAAGTCGAGATGGACAGGAATTAATCCATGATGAACTCCTAGCGTTACTACTGGCAGATATGTGCTGGATAATACGAACCCACCTAAAGCTCCTGCTGTTTTTAACATTACATCTACCAAAACCCATGTTACTCCATCCATCAGTATCCCTGCTATAGGCTGTATCACGACGATTGTTACAATAGAACCTAGTGCGAGTGTTATCAAAGGCGTCAGCAGCAAATCGAATATGTCAGGTATTATTTTTCTCACTTGCTTTTCTATTTTTGCAAATAAATAAGAAGCTATAATGACACCTAGCAAGCCGCCCAATGAGGATTGCAGGCTTAGATGTAAACCAATCAAATTCAAACTGCCTATATCACTCAGTTCTGGTGCGTATAATAAAAGTCCTGCAATCCCACCAAGAACCGGCGTTCCTTTAAATTCACGCGAAGTATTAATACCAACAAATACGGCCAATGATCCATATAACAGTCCACCAATCATATGAAACAGCTCAAACCAATTCGAGTTCACGACCGCTTGGCTGATCCAACCTGCATCTGCCAAACTGGATAAAATGTTAGCGATACCCAGTATTAGCCCCGATGAAGCAAAGCCTGGAATCAATGGAATAAATATATTACCAATATGTTGTAAAATCTGCTGAATTTTAGTTGTTTGTTTTTCTTTATAGGATTTATGCGTGTCTTTGGCCAGATTAAATTCATCTTGTTGATCTGTTTCAAAAGAATCAGCATGAATTCCTGTTATTGTTTCAAATTCTTTTGCAACCTTAGTTACCTTTCCCACTCCCAGAACGATTTGAATTGAATCACGGTCAATAACACTTAAGACACCATCCAGTTGCTTGATATTGTCAATGTCCATCTCAGTGCGGTTTTTAACTGTGACGCGCAATCTTGTTACGCAGTTTGTAAAATGAGCTATATTTTCTTTTCCACCTAGTTCAACCAATATTTTTTTGGCGAGATCATGGTCGTCCACATTAATCAGCCCCTATAATTTTGATGATAAGTTAACAGACCAAAAACTTATAAGTATTTTTGGTCTATAGTTTTTGAGAATGGTAGTTTTCTAAAAAGTTGGCAGCGGCTGCTGTACATGTCGCACAATTGAATCCGTATACCACCATTGTATGCGCTTTCAAAAATAGATCGAATAAATATAAAACACGATGGTTATGTACAACGATTCCTCCCTTCCAAGTACTAAACTTGTTATTTCATCATAAAATTGAAAGATCTAATAATTTTGTTTGATACAGTTTACATCATATGAAATATAATTTCAATAATAATTAAAAAGATAATAGAATATAGAATTTTCATTTCATAATGTGCTTCCAGAAATAATACAAGCAACAAAGTCTCAAGTCTTTTACAATAAAAGCAATCAAAAAAGAATTAGCTAAGATCAAATAAAAATGGAAATCTATCCATGCATCACTCCACCCTAAAAAACCGTTGCTCAATAAAAATTTTAACTATGGCCCTAACCTCTTCTATGATATATTTAATAGCGGGAGGTGACATAAGTTGAATGCCTTTGCAAAATTACCTCAAAAAAAGCAAGTACATATTTTGGATGCAGCAACAGAAAGTTTTGCTGAGAAAGGTTATTTTGGTGCAAGTATAAAAGAGATTTGCCAAAGGGCAGATATTTCAAATGGTGCATTGTACAAGTACTTTAGAAATAAAGAAGAATTATACTTCGTAATATTAAAAAAATGCCAAGACATTCTGGTTCAGCAGCTATATGAAAGACATACACAACTAAATCACTCTTTCAAAACTACCGTCCGAATGTATTTGGAACAAATTGAAACACTGCATAAAAAGTATCCCAACTATATTCGAATCTATGCTAATTTAGGCTCCAATAATATGGAGTTGTTTTCGCAAAAAATGCACGATGACTTTATGAAATCGGGGTCATATGTGATTAGCATGGTCTCAGAAGCGAAACAGCGAAATGAAATTCCACAACATATTGACGATAACGTGCTCGCATTTTTACTAGATAACTATTTTATATTATTCCTATACTCCCTAGTCTCCGATTATCACGAAAAAAGGTTTCGCTCATTCCTGAGAATTAAAGAAAATGAAGCACTAACCAGTAAAAAAAAGATTAACTTTATTTTGGACGCCATCGAAATATTCATGCATCAACGGTAAAACCTCACAAAACAAAAAACTTGTCGGGATCATAACCGGTCCTCGACAAGCTTGATTATTTCTATTGATGGCTAAATAGTCTTATTCATCCCCATAAAACGCCCTGGATTCAAATGGGAGATATCAAAAGAAGCCCCGCCTTTGTCAATAAGTTCTGAACCTATTTGTCCCATCACTGGTGCAAGTTTAAATCCGTGACCTGAATACCCACCCATGATAAATGTATTTTTCAAACCTGGAACAGCACCAACAACTGCATGTTCATCAGTTGTGTATCCGTCCATATGGACACTGATTCTAGTTGGGTCAGATTTTAATTCTGGAAAGTAATTTTTCACCGCATCATTTATTTTGGCTAACTTCGAAAGATGAACATCCCGGTGAATGGTATCAGGATCCACCTCGCCAAACGTATCAACACTTCCTATCTTTATCATTGACCCTTCTAACGTAGGTATGCCAAAAAACTGAATTTCATCTGTTGTCCTTGCAAATACTGGAAAAACATCTGGTTTATAGTTCGCTAAATGATGAGTAGGATACCAAGTCATGACAATTTTTCTAGGTTTAAGATTTTCCTGAAGTTCAGGAAAAATTTTTGTTGTCCAAGGGCCTGCAGTCACAATAACTTGATCAAATTCAAATGTTTTGCCATTCGCAGTAACCCTTACTTTATCACTTACCTCCTCGATACCATCCACCATTGTATGGAGGTATAAGTGGGCACCAAGAGCAACAGCGCGCTCAGCAGCTGCAAACACTGCTAACTCTGGACGAATGTACCCCGCCTCTTTATCCAGAATCATCACATCTTCCGGATTAAGCTGATGCTGTGGATACCGAATTTTCCCCTGTTGAGCGTCCAATATTTCCGCATCTATATCAAAATCTTTAATACTTTGGATAACATTATCTATCCTTGTGGTGCTTTTCGGGCCAATCATCAGTCCACCATTTAATGTCAATAAATCAAAACCCGTTTCGTCCTCCAATTCTTTCCAAAGCAACTTTGATTTTTTCAGCAGCGGTACATATTCCGGGCCTTCCATATACGCAGTACGAAACATACGAGATTCCCCACCTGCAGCCGATCGATCGTGTGCAAGACCAAATTGCTCAAAACCAGTGACATCATACCCCTTTTTCGCCAACTGCCATAACACCATACTACCAATGGATCCAACACCTACAACCCCAACACTTGTATTTGACATTTCAATTCCTCCCTTTTCCATATCTCCTTATGAAGCATTCACATTTGCAGCTTTTTCAAGCGACACATTCCTTGTTTCTGGTGCCCATTTAATGGATATAAATAAAGCCAGAAGTAAAATTCCTGTTAGTATCCCCATTGTGATTTGGATCCCTAAAGCATCCAAACTGATAGGCAATAAAAATGTTCCCAAAGCCGCTCCTATTCTGCTAATCATTGTTGCAAAACCAACTGCAGTTGAGCGAACATGCGTTGGAAACATTTCGCTGGGGTAAACGGTTTGTAGATTTCCTGATCCAGAAGCTATAAAGACATAAATAGAAAAACATGCTATGATAACTGCCGATGTTGGATTCGGAATAAGGACCAGTAACCCAAGAGAAACTGCCAAAATCAAAAAGGAATAAATCACGAAATTTCTTCGCGAAATTTTATCCATAATCACCACTCCGGCAACCGCACCTGCTAACTGGAATAAGTTAGAAATCAACGTGCTTAGGAATTCATCTTCTATTTTCAGACTATCGAACACGACCGGCAAAAATGTCATCATTCCAAAATAAGGCAGTACATGTAAACACCAAAATAATCCTGCAAATGCTGTACGAGTCCTGTATTTTTTATTGAAAATCTCTTTTATTTCCGTTTTTTTACGCTCTTCTATCACCAAATCATCAACTCTAACATGCCTACCAAAATGTTTGTCAACAACCTTCTTAGCTTTTTCAACTTTACCTTTACTCATTAGCCATCTTGGCGACTCAGCAGAGCCTAACCGTAAAATCAGTAATATGAAGGCAGGTACCGCACTAGATACCAAAATCCAACGCCAAATCTCATCCCCGCCAAAATGGAGCATCGTATAGCCTGCTACCACGGATACAACAAAGCCTACTGTCCACATTGCGTTTAGACAAGCCAAAATCGTTCCACGATTTTTCCTAGGGATTAATTCCGACAATAAAGTAGCTCCAGTCGCATATTCAGCGCTAATCGTAAACCCCAACAAAAGCCGTAATATGAAAAGTTGTTCTTGCGTAGACACAAAATATTGCAATACTGAAATTAATACAAACAATGCTATCGTCGCCATGTAGATAGGTTTTCTGCCAATTTTATCTGTTAACCAACCGAAAAAGAAACTTCCCAAAAAGAGACCGATTAAAGCTGAGCTTCCAATAAGGCCGTACCAAAAAGCGCTCAGTTCAAGTTGTGGGCCAAGCAATGAAAGAGCAATTGCAATCACCCCTAAAATATACCCATCACAAAACTTCCCCCCGGTTGTATAGATTGCTACTTTAATATGAAACTTATTCAAAGGTATATCATCCATCGAAACTGTTCGATCCATCTTCTTCACCCCTTCTGTCAGCATCTTTTCATTTCTTAATGTTAGACTTCGCCTCCCCTCTAAGAGAGTGGTCGTTCACTCTTTTGTTCTTTTCATTATAAACCGAAGAGTCTAACTATTTCAAGTGTAAGTTTGTCTTTTAAACATGTTGATTCTCACAACACACCAAAAACCATTCCACAACTTTTTAAAACATTTGACAATTGATTTTATCTAATCGTACTCTTATAGAATGAGTAATCCATTGCTACGAAAATAAACAAGCGCTATATTATTCGAAACATTCCATATTACATTAAATGATTTGCGCGCTTATGAGAAACATGGCAAACAAAAAATAGGAGGAATCATGATGCAATTTCAACAACAGTATGAGGAAATCAAACAAATTGCGGAAGACATTTATTATCATCCCGAGCTTGGATATAAAGAAAAACGTACGAAGCAAACGATCATGGATTATTTGAAAACAGTTAATCCAGCCATAAAAATGGATGAGTTCAGCCTGACTGGGTTCAAAACGACGCTTGGCGAAGAGAAAAAAGATTTACATATCGGTTTTATCGCTGAACTCGATGCGGTATACGCACCGACACATATGTATGCGGATAAAAATTCAGGGGCGGCACATAACTGCGGACATTACACCCAGGTAGGAATTGCACTGGCACTTTATACATATTTGGTGAAAACCGAAGCATATAAAAATCTGGATTATACATTATCATTTGTTTTTGTTCCTGCAGAGGAGTACCTTGACCTGGATTATAGAGATGAGTTGATCGCACAAGATAAGATTTCCCATTATGGCGGTAAACCGGAAGCCATGAAACTGGGCGTTTTTGATGATATGGACGCGGCACTTTGTGTCCATGCCATTGGCGGAGAATTCGACAAGCGTACGGTGAATGTGAATAGTGACTTGGCCGGATTTTTATATAAAAAATATGCTTTCAGAGGAAAAGCGACACATGCAGGATTCGATCCTTTTTCCGGAACGAATGCATACAATATGTCCACCCTTTTCAACGTTGCAACCGGCCTAATGAGGCAGCAATTCAAGGATTCGGAAATGGTACGTGTCAATCCAATTGTCATGGCATCAGACATGTCGACAAACGTGATTCCAAACCAAATCACAGTCGGGACCGATTTGCGTACGAAAAACGTGGCGTACCTGAAAGAAGTGGCAGAAAGGCTGGATGATGCTGCAAAAGGAAGCGCAATATCACTTAGAGGCGAGGTAGACGTGAAGACACAGATGGGATACTTGCCGTTCGTCCAGGATCGCTATTTGTCATCTTTCGTACAAGAAGCATTTAAACGTTCTGAAGGTATTGATGTCTTGCTTGATGACGATCCTATCAGCGCGGCTGGCGATATCGGGGATCTGTCCTACATGATGCCTTGCATTCAGATTGGATACAGTGGATTTACCGGGACAATCCACGGAGACGACTTCATTGATGTCGACCCTGCATTCATCTATGAAATTTTTCCAAGGTTTCTGGCAGTTGTGCTGGATGAATTAAGCGGCAATATAGACCGAAGTAAATTATATAAGCGTACCTATCAAGACTATATGGAGCTGATCCATTCAATCGTCGACTAGACAGGCCATTCAGGAGGATAAAAAAATTGAAACGTAACTTTTTGTATTTACTTATTTTCGTACTCGTTATCATCTTTACTGCTGAAATGATTGGTGTACAGTCTGTACAACTTGGCAGTATCTCCATCGGCATTCTGCCACTCGTATTTGCAGTGCTAATTACGATGGCATTGGGGTTAAAAGTTTTCCGAAAAGGCTTCTGGAAAAAAATCTACAGTGAATCGAATATCAACTTTTCCAGTAAATACCTGCTGTTTATCATGCTGCCGCTCATGGCCAGATATGGTGCTGATGTGGCTCCGCATATACGCGAAATCCTTTCTATCGGCTGGGTTTTTATCATCCAGGAGCTTGGTAATCTCGGTACCGTTCTTCTCGGATTGCCGGTTGCTATCCTCATTGGTCTAAGGCGGGAAGCAATCGGGGCTACGCTTGGAATTGGCCGGGAAGGTGAACTGGCTTATATCTCGGAAAAATACACACTTGATTCTGATGAGGGTCGCGGCGTAATCTCACTTTATATTATCGGAACACTGTTCGGAGCGGTATTCTTTAGTGTTTTCGCACCGGTTCTACTTGCTGCCGGCATCCGAGTTGAGGCGCTCGCTATGGCCTCTGGGGTCGGATCCGGAAGCATGATGAGTGCCGCATCAGCCTCACTGGTGGCTTCTATGCCCGATTTACAAAGTACGATTCTTGCCTATGCATCGGCAAGCCAGCTGCTAACCAGTTTCTTGGGGACATTTACGATGATCTTTCTAGCTGTGCCATTACAGCGATTCATGTATAAATTGATGACAGGGAGACAAAAACAATGACTTTGGATAGTAAAAAATATATAAAATACGGCTTGGTATTATTACTGAGTATTGGACTGATCTTGTTTACGCAAGAGCTTAAATTACTAAAAAACCCTAAATCGACACCGATCACAGTCGAGACATTTTATGGCCTTGCCAGCCTGTGGGTATTCTCCATGATTGGTATTTTCGTTTCGGACCTGTTTAAAAAAGTAAAAGTGAAAGCCATTCGTGACTTCCCAATTCTGGGATGGGTATCCATCACATCACTCGTTTTTTGCCTATTATCCGACTTCTTTGTTAATGTCATCCAGGCAGTCGATTTCCTGGCGATTACAACACCAATCCTTACTTTTGCCGGAATCTCGGTAGCGAACCGGCTGACTGATTTAAGAAAAACATCCTGGAAAGTCGCCATTGTTGCGGTGTTTGTTTTTTCCGGAACGTATATTGGAAGTGCACTGCTGGCACAGCTGGGATTGCTTGTTACGGGAAGATAATCATTACGTTAAATTGATTGTTCGTGACTCTGTTAAACTATTATACATTGAAGACATTCTCTCCAGTAGGGAGAATGTCTTCATAGATAAACAACTATGTTTGAAATAGGTTCAAAGCTATCTTGCACCGCTTACTGCATTCTTGTATAAATAAACACCCTCAGGTCAGATTTTCACTCTTGCTTTGAGGGTGCAGTACAACTATGCTTTTTTCTTCTCTTATTAATCTGTATCTTGATTAATTGCTATCGTATTCCATCTCCTAAGCTTTCAAAAAATGAAAGCAATCATAACCTTGAATCGTATCCGTCTTTCTATCCCTCAAACGTTCTTATGTTCCCAACGCAATTTACCACTCTCTATTTTCGGTTTGTGCTGTGCGAGGGAATCACTTTAAATACTGACTAAATGAATAGATTTATCCTCAATTTGTTGGAGAATTTCATCATCTACCCGGCTATCTGTTATAATGTAATCTATTATCTCTAAATTATTTATATGAGAAAAAGCTTGCACTCCAAATTTACTGTGATCAATCATAATGTAAACAGTATCAGCGCATTCGATCATTTTTCTTTTTATTTGAGCTTGTTGTTCATTTGAATCACTTATACCATTTTTTAAATGAATTCCTTTGCAAGAAATAAATGCTTTATTAACGTGATACGAATCTAATGAAGCTTCGGCAAGTGGACCAACAAATGATAATGACTTGGACAGCAAAGATCCACCCGTAGATATCACCGTGATTTGGTTTTTTGTACTTAATTCTGTAGCAACCCTTATCGAATTTGTCAACACAGTTATCGGAATGTCCGGTAATGCTTTTGCCATATACCAGGCCGTAGAACTTGCATCCAGGATTATTTTATCTTCCTCCTTGACCTGCCTAACCGCTTCAAAAGCTATATCCTTTTTTTCCTTTATATTTATTACTTCTCTTTGAAAATAAGGAATTTCCATTGAATCGGCGGGATCAGTACTTATGGCACCCCCATGGCTGCGTGTCAACTTATTTTCTTTTTCTAATTTTTCTAAATCCCTACGGACTGTTTCTTCAGTAACTCCAAAGATTTGACTAAGTTCTGTAACTCGAATACTTTTACGTTCATTTACCAAGCCAACAATTTTCTGTTGTCTTTCGGCAACAAGCATTGCCCAACCTTCTTTCCAGTTTCAATTTAGTATAGATCTTCTGTCACGAAACAAAGGATCTATTGATACACTTATCTGGTAAAAGCAGCGGCGACACCGCCGTCAACTGTAACCATACAACCAGTTGTTTTTGCTGACTTTGAAGAAGCTAAAAATGCAATAGACTCTGCAATGTCTTCTGGCAAAATATTGACATGCAATATCGTCCGTTTGCGATAGTGCTCCTCTAATTCTTCCGCTTCAATACCATAGGAAGAAGCACGTTCTTTTTTCCAGTTCGAATCCCAGATTTTAGATCCTCGTATGACAGCATCAGGCAATACAGAATTGACTCTAATGCCATGAGCACCACCATCAGCAGCAACGGTTCTGGCAAGATGCACTTCAGCGGCTTTAGCTGTGCTATATGCAGCAACATTTTTACCTGCATAGATAGAGTTTTTGGATCCGACAAACACCATGTTACCACCGATTTCCTGATTTTTCATTAACTTGAATGCTTCCCGTGCAACCAGAAAGTACCCTGTTACCAGTACATTGATATTCAAGTTCCATTTTTCTATTGTGGTTTCTTCAAACGCGCTGGAACTTGCAAGCCCGGCGTTATTAACAACAATGTCAAGTCCTCCATATTTTAGAATCGTTTTTTGGATAGCAGCTTTTACCTCTTCTTCTTTTGTCACATCCATTTTAACTGCCAATGCACGATTTTCTCCATAACGCCGATTGATTTCAGAAGCGAGTTCTTGTGCCCCCTCCAAATTGATATCAGCAACGACTACATGTGAGCCTTCAGATAATAAACGTTTACAAGTTGCACCACCAATTCCTCCTGCTCCTCCTGTTACAAATGCAATGTGACGGGAGAATTCTGCTTCTGGCGGGGCAAGGCTTAACTTATAAAGCTCCAGTGGCCAATATTCGATTGCAAATGATTCAGCTTCATCAAGAGATTCAAAGTTTCCAATGATAGTTGAACCTCTCATCACCGAAACAGCACGGTGATATAATGATTCACTCACATTTGCTGCGGACCAGCTTTTGCCTGTATTAACCATGCCGACCCCAGGAATTAGCAAGACCCGCGGGACTGCCTCGACAATGCTGTCACCTTCTGATTTATTACGTTCGAAATAAGCAACATATTCTTCTTTGAAAGCAGAAATACCGTTTTTTACATTCTGTATTAAACGATCCACATCTTTACTTGCTGGATCCCAGTCCACATATAATGGAACCCTTTTAGTATGTACAAGATGATCAGGACACGCGGCGCCGATTTGCGATAATTCCTTTGCACCATGACTATTTACAAATTCCAAAATTGCTTCACTGGTATCGTTAGTTACGATCATTTTTTTATTTTCACTAACCTGGCCGCGGATCACCGGCAGAATTTGTGCAAGAACTGTATCTCGTTCATCTTTATTTAGTGATTCGTATTTTTTGCCCCCGAATAGTGGTTTTTCGTTTGCTTTTGCTTCAATATAATCCTCAGCCTCTTGAATAATAGAAATTGTTTTGTTATAACATTCCTTGGATGTCCCCCCCCAAGTCACAAGTCCGTGCTTCTCCATAATCATAAGGTCGGCATTTGGATTTTTTTGTACACCTTCAGCAATCATTTTAGAAAGCTTAAATCCCGGCCTCACATATGGGACCCATACAAAGCGGTCACCATATATTTGCTTAGCTACTTCTTGCCCATTATCAGCACAAGCGATACTGATAATAGCATCAGGATGAGTATGATCAATATGTTTAAAAGGCAAAAACGCATGCAAAAGGGTCTCAATCGAAGAACGAGGATGCCTTGAATCAATCATACAGTGTTCCAAATAATTAACCATTTCCTCATCAGTCATACTTTCTTTCTTGAAAAGTGGTTTAATATCATCAAGCTTTAAACCCGTAAAATTCTCAGCCTCCATTGTTGCAAGATCGGATCCGCTGCCTTTCACCCACATAACTTCAATTTCGTTCCCTTTAAAGTCCGTTTCTGTTGTTTTTACAGAAGTATTGCCTCCACCCCAATTGGCTACTGAACGATCCTGACCTAATAAATTCGAGCGGTGTACAAGCGCTTTCAATCCTGTCCTAAAGTTACCATTATTATCATCCCAAAGGTTTCTTACCATTTATAAGCCTCCTATGTAATAGATAGTTTCATCTTATCACATGTTTGTTTATTTTTGAATAGTTATTATTATTATTGTTTACTTTTGGTTCAACTGCGATATTTGTGATGATTGAATTTCCCGCAAATTTTTCATCAATTTATTTTCTCTGCCAAAATAGTAGTATAACTTGTTATACTCTTTGTATAATTTCTCATAAACTTGAACATTAGCGGGATCTGGTTTTATTACTTCTTTTTTTATCCGGGACATTTTCTTTGCGGCATCTATGATATTTTCAAATCCTCCATTAGCTTTACCGGCTGCCACTGCACCGAACATTGCTGCACCAATAGCCGGTGTATGGTTTGAATCAGCAATTTTAATCATACGGTTGTTTACATCCGCATAAATTTGCATTAATAATTTATTCTTGTTGGAAAGTCCTCCACATGCATATAATTCATCCACCATCACACCACTATTTTGAAAGGTGTCGATCACTTTTCTTGTTCCAAACGCAGTAGACTCTAAAAGTGCCCGATAGATTTCCTGTGGTTTTGTTTGAAGCGTGACACCCAGCAAAAGTCCGCTCAAATCAGCATCTACCAATGTGGACCGATTGCCATTCCACCAATCCAAAGCTAGCAGGCCGGATTCCCCAGGCTTTAATTCAGACGCCCTCATTTCCAGCCAATGATATACAGAAACACCCGCTTCATTTGCTGCCTCCTGAACATATGTTGGGACAGCTTGGTCCACATACCATGCAAAAATGTCGCCTGCAGCGGGCTGGCCTGCTTCATATCCGTATAAGCCTTCAATAATGCCATCCTCGACAACACCACTGATGCCATCCACATGTACTTCCTTGCTGTCAAGCAGCATATGACAAATGGAGGTACCCATTGCCAAAACCATTTTGCCCGGTTCGACCACTCCCATGGCCGGTACAGATGCATGAGCGTCAATAATTCCAACAGCCACAGCCGTACCTGGTTCCAAACCTGTAAGCTGTGCCATTTGTTCAGTTAACTCACCTGCTTTTGTCCCAAGAGGATACACTCCACCCCAGAGTTTTGTTTCTATCAGGTTTTCCAGCCCTGGATCAAGTTCTTTGAAAAATTCTTTATCAGGATAACCTTCCTGTTTATGCCAGATTGATTTATAACCTGCAGCACAGCTGTTTTTAAGCAAATTATTCGTCAACTGGAAGACAATCCAGTCTCCAGCCTCCACAAAACGATTTGCTTTATTAAAAATATCAGGTGCTTCATCGTAGGTTTGCCATATTTTAGGGAGCATCCATTCTGAGGAAATCTTACCCCCGTATCGTTTTAAAAATTCTTCTCCCCGTTTTACCGCTACTTCATTCAATCTTGTCGCTTTATATTGTGCAGCATGATGCTTCCAAAGTTTCACCCAACTATGGGGTTTTTCCCTCAACTCAGCCTGGTAACATAGGGGTACGCCTCTTTCATCAACAGGAAGCATAGTACAAGAAGTAAAGTCGACACCAATACCAATAATTTGACTTGGATCTATGCCGGAGATTTTGATTATTTCAGGGAGGGCGATTTCCAAAACATAGACATAATCGGCCGGATGTTGCAATGCCCAACCAGGTTCAAGACGAATATTCGAGTCCGGTAAATATTCATCAATAACGCCATGGGGGTACAGAACAACATGATCAGCGATTTCTATTCCATTTTGAAGTGAAACGAGCACCGCCCTACCAGATTCTGTTCCATAATCAACTCCTATTGCAAAGGTCTCTTTCACAAAATCATCTCCTTATGATGTAACTTGAAAAATAAAAGGCTGCCGTCAGATAAACAACGACAGCCTTTATTCACAAGTTATTTGTATAAAGGGCCAAAATTATGACATGCACGAAAATCCGCAGACTCGATATTCTGTGTGCCAAACATAGACCAAACGTGCGGACGAAAAACTCGTGACTCATCGACATTATGCATGTTTACAGGGATTCTCAACATCGAAGCCAGCGTTAAAATATCCGCACCGATATGTCCATAGGAGATGGCACCGTGATTGGATCCCCAATAATCCATTACATTGTACGCATTTTTGAAGGCCCCTTCACCGGTGAGGATTGGTGCAAACCATGTTGTTGGCCATGTTGGATCGGTTCTCTGGTCGATTGTTTCATGCACTTTTTCTGGCAGTTCAACAGAATATCCTTCTGCTATTTGCAAGACAGGCCCAAGCCCTTTTACTATATTTAAACGCGTCATTGTTAATGGCATTTCACCTTTAGTTTTGTAGCGTGTTGAAAAACCACCTCCTCGAAAATATTGCTTGTTGGCTGGATGGAATGTAGTATTTTTCAACATTGCATCTACTTCCCCATCTGTTATTTCCCAAAATGGTTTAATTACTGGTTTTCCATCCCTCATTTGCTGACCCGTTCCATCTAGGGCGGAAGCACCGGAATTCTTCAAATGAATAATTCCGTTTGCTGCTTTACCAGTAAGTTCATAACCAGTGACTCGTTTAACGGCTTCGGGACTCCAATAAGTGCGGACGTCAGCAAATATTTGGGGTGTATTCGTCAGCAGGTAGTTAAACAGCATGGAGACCCCGTTATTGTTGTCATTTTCCGTTGCCATAACATACGGTGCACGTTTACCATTCCAGTCAAAGGAAGTATTTAGCATTGTTTCCATGTAATCCCCATTTGGAAAATGATCTGTCCATTGGCGTTGCCCCTGGAACCCGGAAAGAATAGCATCATGTCCAAGTGCTTCCTCTTCATATCCAAGTTCCGCCAACTTTTCATTTCCAACCATTAGATCACGGCCGATCATAACCATTTTAACTGCTGTTTCCCAGTTCTTTTCATACTCTTCTTCTGTGAACTTCAAATCTTCTGGATTATTATCAAACCCTACTTTCACATTTTCTTTTGTCCAGTTCATTGCTATCTCAAATTCTTCTTTATCATATATTTCCTCATTCATACGTCGAACAAATTCAGTCATATCAACATATTCATTCCGCATTCCAAGGTATTCCTGGAAAAAATCGTCTTTAACAATGGAGCCTGCAATTCCCATGGACACATTTCCCATGGACAAATAAGACTTGCCTTTCATCATTGCTACAGTTAATCCGGATCTGGCAAATTGAAGCAATCTTTCGGCTACATCTTCAGGAATCCTTTCATCGTCAGCTTCCTGTACATGTTCACCATAAATCCCAAATGCCGGAACGCCTTTTTGAGCATAAGCAGCTAGAACAGCGGCAAGGTAAACAGCTCCAGGACGTTCGGTACCATTAAACCCCCATACTGCATGCGGCACCTTATTATCTAAATCCATTGTTTCCGTGCCATAGCACCAGCAAGGTGTAACCGTTATCGTTAATCCGACATTTTCTTGATGAAACTTTTCTTTACACGCTGTCGCCTCTTTCACGCCGCCAATTGTAGAGTTGGCTATCACACATGCAACAGGGGAACCATCGGGATATTTTAATGTGTTATAAATTAATTGTGAGACATTCTTTGCCATATTCATTGTCTGCTCTTCCAATGATTCTCTAACTCCAAGTCTTCTTCCATCGATTGTTGGTCTGATGCCAATCTTAGGCATTGTCATATTAATCCACTCCTGTTATTGTTTTTTATTCTGCGTCGACACATTCTACTAGAGCGCTTTCACAGTAATCATTCGTTGCATTGTGAATATAAACGTTTTAGCTGACAATATAGCTATATTTTTCTATTCAAATAGCCAATCTAACCCATAATCATATAAAGTAGCAGGTAATGGGCTTCCCTCTTCATCCCAGCCCATCATTTGATAATAGAAATTTATACTATCTATAAATTCCGTCTTGTCTATTTTTACTCCTTTTTGTGGCCCTGAATCAATCTCTAAATTAAAAAATCTTTCTGGCAAATAATCATCTTTACTAGTAAACCCTTCTCTATAATTATAAAATCTATAAATCTGATTTCTTAATTCTCCAATCCTCATCACTTCGTAAGATGACGTTTCCCAACCAGTTACTATTCGGATTAATTTGGCCATATCTTCCAAACTATATACTCTCGTGGGTGCAGTAGAAAACAAGCTTATACTTAACCCATCTGCGGCTGACCAAATCGTATTTAAAGCTTTGTAGTTCCTTACCTTTTTCCTCCCAACATACTCCATAGGAATTCTTTCCAAAATCCCTACAGTTCTACTGTAATCCAATGTATGTTCCCAGCCATAATTCACGTCATAATCCCAATCGTGTTCACATATATCGTATCTGGGACCTGTCGGAGATGTTGCATAACCTAAAGCCAGATTAGTTTGACTTCTTGGTTCAAATGGCACCATTTCATTATTTTTTACTGTTAAAGCATATTTAGAGGATGAATTACCTATTTCTTTTGCTGCCCTCGCACTTCCTTCTGCTAACAGATCACCCACCCCTGTTCTTTCAGAAATCATTTCAATTAAACTTAAAAGATCTAGATTATCATTAAAATCTAAATTAATATTTTCTGCATTATTATAAATTCCTTTTGCCGCACACTCTTGAATAAAAGAAATAGTATAGCCAAGGGAATTGGGGTCTAATCCATATTTATTACACAATACATTAGCTTTTATTATTTTTGTAATATCAGTTATGCCTAAATTAGGACCAAGTGCGCCTGCTGCTTCTTGATGAATACCACCTATATCTTCATTTTCTTCTGATACTGAAAATTTTTTAATAATATTCATTGGACAACCTGGAATATTTGCTTCACCTCTATAATATTTCATGAAATTTTTGGTATCATATTTATTTGTTGATGGAAATTTAGATGTTTGGTAATTATTAACACATAAAGAAGCATCAATTCCGTGTGTATGTATCCAAACACCAAACCCAGGAGCATTATGCTGCCACATAGCCAGTTCATTAGATCTCATTTTTTCATCAAACCAGTTGTATAGATTACTTAATTTTTTAAAATCTGCTACTTTAGGGCTGCTTCCCCCCCTTAAAACTAGCGCTTTTAGATTTTTTGATCCCATTAAAGCACCCATTCCGGCTCTGGATGCAGAATGATTCTTTTCAGATACAATATTGGAAAATCTCACTAAATTTTCTCCTGCTATACCAATAGTAGCAACCGAAGCATCGTAATACTCCTTTTTTAATTCATCAGTAACTTCGTCTACATGCATTCCCCATAAATGTGGAGTTTCCTTAATGGATACTTTTCCATCATCAATGACGATAATGGAAGGAGTTTCACTTTTTCCTGATATGATAATCCCGTCATATCCAGATTTTTTTAAAGCTATACCAAACGCTCCTTCTGACCTAGCTTCTCCAATACCCTCAGTAAGTGGTGATTTCCCGGATACAACAAATTGAGCAAGACCCGGTGCTTCATATCCTGCAACTACACTTGACATGAACATTAATAAATTTTTAGGTGAAAACGGATCCATTTTCGGTTTCGTATTTTTTAATAAATAATACGCTGCCATAATCCCGCTGCCAATGTACTTGCGGTAAAATACATCATTAGGTTCTTCTACCTCAATTTCTTGTTTTGTTAAATCAATATGGAGTATTTTCTTATGATAACCATACGTGTTACTCAATAAAATCTTCCTTTCTACTATAATTGGTTGTATACTTAATTATCCCATTCACACCACTCAAGGATTCCCAGGGCATAAACCTTTATCATGTTAAGCAAATCCTCGCAATAAATAAATTCATTTGTACCATGATTATTATTTTCTCTCAAACCAAACGTTATAGTTTCATAACCCTTTTCAACCATATAATTTCCATCATTCGTATTTGATGTAGGGGTTGAAAAAGCTGGTTCACCACCCATCACATTTCTTCTTGCCCTCTCAAAAACCTTGGTTAATGGATGATTTACCGATAAATTGTTTGCCGGCTTATTTGGTATAAAATAAGGAATTGTGATTTCAGGCGGATTCTCTCTCAACCAATAATCACTTTTGACAACTTGATCTATTGCTTCCAAGAATTCATTTTTTACCTCCTCATACTTTAAATCTGGTGCGTAGATTACACCACCTATCATCTCGCAATTTTCAGCAATTGCTGAATATGTATCCCCTCCCTGAATTTTTGTAATACTAATAGACATATTTCCAGGCTCCATTAAAGGATGCTTCCGATACAAACCCCATTGGTGCTCCAATTCTACTAGGCGATTTTGAATTTTCCTCATTAAATCTATTGCATTTACCCCTGGAATATCCTCTCCATATACTGAAGGATAAATAGTCTTATGCCTTAAAGCTAAATTGCAACTTTTACCAAATATTTTTATTGAAAAATAAAATTCTCCCATTGTAGCTGGACAAATTTGTAAATCTGTAGCTTCGGCAATAATTCCCGTTTTTGGTAGTTTTGTTGATTGCATTACAGCATCTATTCCAATCTTTTTATCTGCAGTTTCTTCACCTACAACTAATGTGGCAATACAGTCACCTTTTAATTTTATCCCAAGGTCATGTAGTATTTTTATAGCCCAAATAAAAGCAGTGTTTCCACCTTTCATGTCAGAAGCACCACGACCCCAAATTTTATTTTCAGCAATTTCCCCTGACCATGGTTTCATTTTTCGCCATTCTTTTTCCTGTTTTTCAGATACCGGCACAACATCTGTATGCCCATTAAAAAACAGACCCTTTCCCTCTCTACTTCCATTTCGTTTTGCAACAATATTCGGTAAGTTTTGGTCTACTGCTGGCATACTAATTTCATCGAAGCACCCAAATTCATTCAACTTTTTTTTAACCCACTCATGACAATCCCTTGTCTCTTGAATAGATATTGCAACTTGGTTAGTTAATTTCGGGTTAATTGTTTTAAAGCTTACATATTTTGATAAAAAATTATAAATTTCTTCCGATTGCACGTCTACTGCATTGTTTATTGCTTCTTCTAACTTCTTTACATTTTCATACATTCTTGACACCTACTTTAAATGATTTTATATAAAACTAATAAACGAAAAATTAATATCCTCCATATTATTATCCTTTTGTAGAACCCTCTGTTAATCCCGCTGTAATATATTTCTGGAACATAATTAATAAAATAGTTACTGGAGCAATTGCAATTACTGAAGCTGCCATTAACTGATTCCAGTTTTCTGTGTATTGGCCAATAAAATTATAAATCCCAAGAGTAATTGGTCGAATTGATTCATCGGTTGTTAAAGTTAGCGCATAAATAAAATCTCCCCATGAGAAAAGAAATGCGAAGAGTGCTCCTGTAATAATTCCAGAATAAGATACAGGAAGAACAACTCTAATAAATGTTTTCAATTCACCCGCTCCATCTATATAGGAAGCCTCTAGTAATTCACTCGGAATATTCATAAAAACAGTCCTTAAAATCAGAACTATAAAAGGAACAGCATAAGTTGAATCAGCCAAAATCAAACCAATGTGAGTATTAAGTAAATGGATTTTACTAAACATCAAATATAAAGGTGTTGTCATCATAATATTCGGTACCATTTGAGTGATTAATATTAGAAGCAAAATTAAATTAATAAATTTAAATCGGAATTTTGCTAAAGCGTAAGCTGTAGGCAAGGCAATAATTAACGAAAAAATCACTGTACCAAACGAAATTATGAGACTGGTTTTTATATGTGACAATTGTTCAATAAAGGTTATTTTATATGCTTCAATTGTAGGCTCCATCGGTATAATAGTGGGATTGCCAAATATTTCGTTATTACTTTTTAGTGATGTTACAATAATCCAATAAACTGGAAATAATAAGATCGCCACGATGGTTATGCCTATTAAAAAAAGAATAAATTTGGATAACTTTTTTTTCATAACTTACTCTTCCTTTCTAATTGCCCAAATATAAGCGAACGCAAATATTAAGGCTAGAAATAACATCACATTACCAACCGCAGCACCTAATCCAAATTTCAATTCACCAAATGACAATTGGTACAGCCAAGTAGAATATACTTGTGAGGAATTTCCTGGCCCTCCCCCGGTTAATGCTTGAAACAAATCGAATTGTTTAATGGTATAAATAAATCCAAGCATTAAAATTATACTTATTACAGGCCGTAACATTGGTAAAGTGATGTATCGAAAAGTTTCCCATTTACCTGCCCCATCGATTTTAGCAGCTTCATAAATACTCACAGGTATTGATTGCAGGCCCGTGTATAAAAGAACTAAGTTAAAGGGTATTCCAACCCATATGTTTACGATAATAACTGAGTAAAGTGAGAGGTTTGGATCAATTGTCCATCCAATTGGCTCAGAGATTATATTCGTATTAAGTAAAACATGATTGATAATTCCATATGCATGTTCCATCATCCATTTCCATGAAGTTGCCGAAACAACTAAAGGTAAAAGCCATGGTAACAACAGCATGGATCTTAAAGTTTGACTTAGAGGAAATGTTTTATTAAAAAACAATGCTAACATCATTCCCAAAATAAATTGTAATGCGATGGAAGTAATCGTAAAAATTATTGTATTAAAAGTGGCTTTTATCATTAAAGTGTCTTTGAATACATTTATATAATTTTTAAAGCCTACAAACTCAGAATTACCATTCAACATAGATTCCGCAGTAAAATCTTTAAAACTAATAATGATGTTATATGCGAGTGGAAAACCAAAAAACATTAGGATATAAATGATGGTAGGAACAACAAATAAAAATCTTACAATAGTTTGGTTTCTACTATTTCCTCTAAAAACATTTAGATTACTTTTTTTCTTTTTTTGTAAATCCGCAGACTCCATATATTTTTTCCACCTTTAAAATAACAAGTTTTTCTTAGCTAACTTAAAGTTTTCATTATACTTAAGAAGTGAAAATAAATGTAAGTACTTTTAGAGGGTTGACATGAGCAAAAGTAAAAATCGTTTTGCTCATGTCAACCAAACTGAATTGTTTCCTAAGCAGAATCTATTAATCTGATAAATTGTCTACTTTATCTTGAATTTGTTTTACAATCTCATCAGATGTATTTTCACCTGTTATTACATTTTGAATTCCTTTCCATAACTCTTTGGAAATTTCAGGATAATCTATTCCAACAACTGCAGTCCGGCTTTTTCCATGCTTCAATGTTTCTGCAACAGATTCAAATTTTGGATGTTCTTTTAAATATTTCTCCTGTGCAGGAAGATATGCCGGCAAATAACCAAATGTTTCATTAATTGGATTTAAAACTTCTTCATCTTGAGTCCAAGCGATGAAATCCCATGCTGCTTTCTCATTCTTAGAATTCTTACCAATTACCATCACTTCCCCTCCGATAGGCCCCATTGAATCTCCGCCTTTTTCAGGAGTTGGTAGTGGAATAATGTCATAGTTTATGTCTTCTTTTTCCATAATTGGAATAATCCAAGAACCACCCTGAAACATCGGAAATTTTCCATTTATAAATTGTGTAGCAACATCATTTTCAGTCCAATTAAGCACAGATTTGGGGGTATACCCATCTTTGACAAAATCCGTCCAAAAATTTAAAGCTTCAATTGTTTCTGAGGTATTAAAATGTTTTAAGTCTTTCCCTTTCATCCACGCGTATGGCAGAAAAGACCAAGAAGCAAATTCACTGGCAATTGCTGAGTAGCCAAAACTGTATTCGTTATTTTCTTTTAGCTTTCCCACAACATTATTTAACTCATCCCAAGTCTTAGGCGGGGTTATACCATCTTTTTCAAACACATCCTTATTATAAAAATACACTTCAGTATTATTTCCTACTGGTACGCCATATATTTTATTGTTATATTTCATTATTTCTGTAATACTTTTCTCATAGACAGAAGTAAGATCATCATCGCCGAGAAATTTGTCCATATATTTATCCAATGGCGTAATTGCACCCGAAGATGCTAACTTCGGTGTCATTTGAGCATCGGAAAAAATAACATCAGGAGCTGATCCAGAACTTGCTTGTTGAATAACTTTAGATATCAAATTTTCTGCTGGAACTGATTGACGCTTAATCGTGACATTTGGATGACTATCTTCATATTGTTTTAAGATATCAGTAAGTTGACTATCCTGTGGTTCGGTACCAAATGGATCTATAACATTCAATACCACTTTATCATTTCCAGAATTATTGCCTTCCGCATTTTTGGAACACCCTGAGATAATAAGTATTGATAAAAGAAAAACAGCTGTTAATAGGCTTAATTTCCTCATTTACATACCCTCCTATTTCATTTTAAGATACAACGAAGTATTACCATTATTCGGCAATTCCCTTAAATCACTTCACCTCCCAAAGACCTACCTACTTTAAATTGTTTGTTGAATAACGCCCTTTTTCAAAATGATGTTGGCATACAGTGACTGTTCACTGGTCATTACAATGGCGTATGCTCGTTTACTTTTTTCGTAAAAACTATCCCGATCTAAATATTCAATCGCTGTATTTTCCTCCCTGGATTCTTTTAAAATTTTCTCATATGTTCCCCAAATTTCTGGTTTAAAACTATCTCCCTTGACAACTTCCATCAGCGAAACAGGATATTTTGTGTAAGTAACAAGAGGAAATAATTCCAGTATACTTTTCAGCAATATTTTGGCCTATAAGCCGTCGCAGCGCACAAGTTGTTTTGCGTGCGACGCCCCTGGGAAGTTTCCGTCTCCGATGACAATTTCATCACCATGCCCCATTTCCATCAAAACCTTCAGTAAATCAGGGGACAATGATTGTGGTATTTTCTTCAGCATTTCACACTTCCCCCTTCACATCTTCGCGCAGTATGTCTTTGAAATGTCTGAACGCAACATCCCATTTCTCGTGCTGAACCGAGTAATATGTCTTTGTCTCAAATGACCGTCTGACAACCTTTCTGGCCTCAGCTAAATTCGCAATTGTATTTTGAGAAAGCAATTGAACAATACTGTTGCCAATAACTGTCGCCTCGACGGGACCCGCCACTACTTCTATCTCGCTTGCGTTAGCCACCATTTGACATAAAATACCTGCCTGCGAACCGCCGCCAACGATATGCACTTGCGAATATCTTTTCCCTGTACACGCCATAATTTCTTCAAATACATCACGGTATTTCAGTGCCAAACTTTCATATATGACCCTAAAAATTTCTCCGTCCGTTTCGGGAACTCGCTGGTATGTCATTTTTGCGTAATCTTTTATTTTTGCAGGCATATTTCCCGGCAATTGGAAATCAGGGTGATCCGTGTTGACATAACAGCTGAACGGCTGTGACCTTTCAGCCAATTCGGTTATTTCATCATATGAATACACTCTGCCTTCTTTTTCCAATTGTTTCTTTGTTTCCTCCAACATCCATAAACCGGTAACGTTTTTCAAAAAGCGTGTGGTGCCATTGATTCCGCTTTCATTTGTGATGTTATAAGAAGCAGATTTGGCATTGATGATTGGTTCTTCCAATTCCGTACCAATCAAGGACCATGTTCCGCAAGAAACAAATAAAAAATCTTTTTCAGATGCTGGCACACTTACCACAGCACTTGCGGTATCATGTGATGTGGTTGCGACAACAGGAATTTGCGGTATCCCCAATTCCTTTGCAAGCCCTTCGGAAATAGTGCCAATCACTTTTCCCGGATCTACGACTGCATTAAAAATTTCTATAGGTAAACCAAGTATTTTGATGATGTCTCCATGCCACTCTTTTTTATAAGGATCAAATAGCTGAGTAGTTGAAGCAATCGTCATTTCCGAGTATTGTTCGCCAGTCAGCAAATAATTGAATAAGTCAGGCATTAATAATAGTGACCTTGCATTCTTCAATTCATCTTCCTTATATTTCTTCAAATATGCTAACTGATAAATCGTGTTAAAGAAGATGATTTGATTTCCCGTTAATTCATACAACTTTTCCTTTGGGATTAACTTCTCTACTTCTTCAAGCAGCCCTTCCGTTCTTTGATCACGATAATGTACAGGGTGATCCAGCAGCCTGCCATCCTTATCAAGTAGGCCGAAATCCACCCCCCACGTATCGATACCTATACTATCAATTTTCATTTTATTACCGATGTTTTTTAGTACTTTTTTTACGACGCCAAAAAGTACATCAATATCCCAATAAAGCGTACCATCGACGATTATTGGTTCATTTTCGAATCTGCAAATTTCCTTTAGATGGAGAGCAAATCCATCATAATTACCTAATATTGCACGCCCGCTTGATGCTCCAAAATCAAATGATAAAACGTTTTTCATCAACATATTCCCCCTCGTTTATGGGCATTCTATTGATCTATCATTTTTTCAGAAGACTTGAACGATACGTTTCAGCCGATAAGTTCCGCAAATCATCACATTCTTTTTCTGTAAGGATTCTTGGATTCCCTACTGCGGATGAAATTGCATATACTTTTGCCGCTTCTTCCGTTAGCTGCATGTAAAAATACGCTTCTTTCACAGTCGTGCCGACGGTTAAAACACCATGATTCCGCATCACAACAGACTGGCTGTCTGCAATAACCTCTCCTACTGCCTCAGCAATCAAATTTGTTGTTGGAATGACATAATCAATATATGATACTTTTTTTACCATTGCAGGAAAATCTGGGAACATAGGAGGGATTTCCTTTCCAGTGGATGATACTGCAACGGAATATGTAGGATGGGCATGAAGCACAGCTTTAATAGTTGAATCTTTTCTAAAACATTCCAAGTGCATTTCTAATTCAGAAGAAGGTTTTAAATCACTCAGTACCTTTCCAGATGCAATCTCAACTTTAACCCACTCTTGTTCGGTAACTTCCTTTAAATCAAAACCACTTGGTGAAATATACATATAATCATCACTACGTGCGCTCAAATTCCCACCTGCGCCTACAACTAATCCACTATCAACAAGTTTTTTAGCGTATTTTGTTAGTTCTTCTAAAACTTCTTTCATATGCCATTCTCCTTTTGTTTAAACGCTTTCAAAATGTTAATCCAGTAAAACCTCAGTGATATACTCTTATTATCCAATAATATCTTTGTTTTTCTTTTGTTTATGTTTGTTTAATTTTGTTACAGGTAAGTATATCACATAAAAACAAATTGTAAAGTGTAACTTTAATTTTTTTATGAAGGGGAAAATAACAATTTTACTGATTTCTCGGGCATAAGTTAATTATAAATCGTATATTTTTAGCAATACCACTCTCTCTCTTTTTAAACCCAGCGTTCAAAAAAACACACCAAAAAGCCCAAGACCTATAAAAATAGGCCTCAGGCTTTTATAAAGCAGAAGTTCAATTGTTTGAAATTGATAATACAGACAGTATTCACCTTTAAAGTCCGTGTAGCTTCTCACATACTTTTTAGTTTTCTTCCACGCGATAATCCAGTTTATCGTATGGAAACATCGGTCTCATGATGCGTTTATAGGAACGCGTTTGTTCCAACTCCTGATTGGTCGGCCCTTCCGTCAACGACATAATACAAAATGGAGAAATCTCCTTAAAATCTGGTGAGATATAGCCCTGCTTTACAACGAACAAATCATAATCTTCTACATTGATATTGGAATCCCTGAATTGCGATAAATCTGTGTAGCTTAAAGATTCCCCTTCCACCACAACACTGATTGGTTTATCGTCTATTTTGACCGTAATCGCATCAACCATATCCGTATTGATTGCAAACCTACTGTTTACAACACCGCGTGCCGTAATGGAACCTTTAATATGGACCGGTTCACATAGATGATCCAACCCCATACCCAGGTCGAAATCTACTTGTTCCCCTACTTTTTTGTCGTAAAGATGTGCATAGCTATGCTTATCAATGATTCCGGCTACAAGGATGTTCTTTTGATTATAATCTTTCAGTTCCATTAGCTGCCGTAAGATGAAGTTGCTGTATCCATCCCCGCCAGCACCACAGTTATCACCGGAATCCGTTATAAATACCGGCTTCCCATCATATTCGATGGCGCGCTTCAAAGCATTCTCGGGAAAATCAACGATTCCATGATAATGAAATTGGTAGCGTCTGGCTAACACAAAGTCATAGATTTTATCAGCCATCTCATTGGCATAGCCGGCATGTGTATCATTGTCCGGCACGACAATAACAGAGCATCCCAGTTTATCTCCGTCATGCTCCAAATAACCGATATGGAAAGAAGCTGACAATATACGCGGATCTGATTCTACCTCATCTAAATACTTATTAATGGAAACCATTGGTTCGTCCGTGGACACAGCACGCTCCCCGCCAATCATGATTGGAACTTTACGGTAAACGGGTGTGATGCTCCTTCTGTTTTGCAGCAAATCAACTAGCATCCCGGCAACAATTCGGCGAGTTTCCACGGCATCCGTATGTGGGGAATGTCGATAGGTACGAATAATGGTTGCATTATCTGCCAGATTTTGAGACAGATTGCCGTGTGGATCCATCGTTACTGCAATCGGAAGATAAGGTCCTGTTATTCTGCGAATTTCGGAAAGTATCATATGTTCAGCTGATCCACCTTCCAAATCCACTACTTTACTGGCGCCATGCAGGTATAGATAAATACCATCAATCTCTGCCAAATTCTCTTTTACTGCTGTAAGCATGCGATGCAGGATAAAATCAAATGCATCTTTTGTCACTAGCCCACCAGGATGGCCATTAGCGTAAATGCTCGGTATAAGTTCTATTTCTTTCTCTTCAAAAATGTCCCGTACCTGCATGACATCGATGGAGTCGATCCCATATCTGAAAACAAAATTATCAAAGCCCATATTTTGATATGAAAATTCATTCGACTCCGAATTAAAATGACCTACTAATACCTTCATAAACGTTCCTCTCCCATTCTATTAATATAAATACGCAAACATGAATGTCTATTCCTGCATCCAGTGTAATTCTTCCCAGTATGGTGCCCCTGTATTTTTCTGTTTTTTGCCAGGTGTACTCCGGCCATTCAAAACATACTCCCTTAATAGTTCACGCAGATGTTCTACCTTATCAGGATAATCTAAAGCAACATTTACCTTTTCCCCGATATCTGAATGAAGATCATATAATTGAAACGGAGGCATGAAGGATGATTCTTCACCAGGCTTGGGATAGCTCCAACCACCTGAACCTGGACAAAGTTCCAGTTTCCATTTTCCTTGCCTTATTGAAAAAGAACCATCTATGGAATGATGAACGGTGGCTTCCCTTAATGATCGATCCAGTTTTTGTCCCGACCACAATGGCAAATTACTGATGCTGTCCTCACCGGCATCATCCGGCAATTGAAAATCCACTATGTCAGCCAATGTGGCCATTAGATCCACCAAACACACAGGTTCTTCTGTGAGCATATTCGGTTTGATATATTCCGGCCAGCGGATCAATAGTGGAACGCGATGGCCGCCCTCATATATATCCGCCTTATGACCACGAAAATGGTAACTTGGATGATGCCCCAGATAAGATAGTTCACCAAAATCCGCTTCCGGAGAACAGCCGTTATCGCTAGTGAAAACCAGAATTGTATTTTCATACAGCCCTAGTTCAATCAACTTATTCATAATATCCCCAATCAAATCATCACACATATAAACAAAATCCCCGTATTCATTCAACCCCGTTTTGCCTCTGTACTGTTCTAAAGGAAGTATCGGTGTATGCGGGGCGGGGAGGGCATAATAAAGAAAGAAAGGATCATCCTTCCACAGTTCGATCGTATCCAGCACCTTGTCATTTAGGCGTGGAAGCACTTCTTCATGTTTAAAATCAGGTGCAATGGGACCTTCCCGCCACCAGCCTTTTCCTTCTCGACTTTTACTTGTACTTGCAGGGATTTGGGTTACTTGGTCGTTTTCGATATAAACATAAGGCGGCATATCCAAGGAAGCACTGATACCATAAAAGTAGTCAAAACCATGTTGCAGCGGACCATCTGCGATAGGTTTACTGTAATCCACATCTGTAGGATCCTGACTTTTAGCTCGCCAATCTAAGCCCAAATGCCATTTGCCAACACAAGCTGTCCGATAATCTTTTGTTTTTAACATAGATGCAACTGTCAGACGCCCGTCTTCTATTAAAGGCTCTGAATATCCTCCCAGCACACCTCGTTTTAAGGAAGACCTCCAGTTATATCTGCCAGTTAAGATGCTATATCGTGAGGGGGTACATACAGCAGATGAAGCATGGGCATCTGTAAAAGCCATTCCCTCTTTCGCTACCCCGTCTAAATTAACAGTATTAATTTTTGATGCTTCATTTAAACAAGACAAATCACCATAGCCCATGTCATCCGCAAGAATATAAATAATATTGGGTTGCTTTGTCCTCATGTCATTCACTCCTCAGCATAAAACTGACCTTTTTATCCTGTACTGCATTTATAATTATCAAGTTCCAAAGAAGAGTTTCATTTCTCCATCTTTATTAGGCAAATATACAAAATACTCAATATAAATGGCATGAAACTTGCCCTCCATCTCCTAATGTCTGCATATGGGGCCTTACCTTTTTGCATATATCCATTGCCAAGGGACAACGGGTATGAAATTTGCATCCCTCAGGGGGGGACGCAGCATTCGGAATTTCACCACTAAGGATGATCCTCTCCCGTTTCACTTTTGGATCTATATTCGGAACTGATGAAAGCAAAGCCTGTGTATACGGGTGTTTGGGATCTTCAAACAGATTTTTTTTCGCAGCAATCTCAACAATGTCTCCCAAATACATGACTGCAATGTTATTGCTTATATGTTCAACAACACTTAGATCATGTGATATGAATAGATAAGTAAGGTTAAATTCTTCTTGTAGGTCTTTTAATAAATTTAATATTTGGGCCTGTACCGAGACATCCAGTGCCGAAACAGGCTCATCCAAAACAAGCAATTCTGGTCTCAACACCAACGCTCTGGCAATTCCGATTCTTTGTCTTTGGCCGCCGCTAAATTCATGCGGATGCTTATCCAGATGGTGATAACCAATACCGCACGTGTACAGAGTTTCTTGTACCAATTTTTCTCTTTCCATTTTTGTCATATTAGGATGATGAATTTTTAAAGGTTCGGCGACAATTTCTTTCACTTTCATTTTAGGGCTCAATGAAGCATAAGGATCCTGAAATATCATCTGCATCGGTTGTCTATATGGCCTCCATCCCCTTTCACTTTCATGCGTCAAATCCCTATCTTTAAAGATAATTTTTCCATTGTCCGCCTGGATTAGTCCATTGACTAGTTTGGCTAAAGTGGATTTGCCACATCCTGATTCACCAACCAGGCTTAAGGTTTCACCCTTTTTTACGGAAAAAGAAACATCATCAATAGCTTTCACAAACGTTTTTTTTGCAAATAAACCATTCGAGATAGAAAAGTATTTTTTAAGATTCTGTATATCTAACACTGTATCAAGCGTCAACTTCGGAACCCTCCTTCTTTGAATCCTCCTTCTTGTGATCTTGAAACAACCAGCATCTATGTTTTCTGTAGTTCGGCTCCATCTTAAGCACGGGCTCCTGACGATGGCATATATCCATAGCGTGCGGACAACGTGGTGCAAACTTGCATCCCTTAGGCATTCCCGAAGGACTTGGCACTTGTCCCGGAATGGCATTTAAACGTTTTCTTTTCTCACCAATTTTGGGCATTGACTTGATCAACCCCTTTGTATAAGGATGTTTGGGATGATTAAAAATTTCTTGCGTTTTCCCTTCTTCTACGACTACTCCGGCATACATAACAATCACCCGATCGCAAATTTCGGACACAACACCCAAATCATGGGTGATAAATAGTATTGTCGTATTCTTTTCATCCCGTAATTTCTTCATCAATTCTAAAATCTGCGCTTGAATGGTCACATCCAAAGCAGTGGTCGGTTCATCAGCTATCAATAACTCCGGATTACAGGACATCGCCATCGCAATCATTACCCGTTGATTCATCCCCCCTGATAATTGATGCGGGTATTCATGCATAATGTTTTGTGCCCTGGGAATTCCAACCGATTCCAGTGTTTTTATAGCATACCGCTTTGCCTCTTCTTTAGATAATTTCAAATGGAGCATGATACCTTGCACCAGCTGTTTACCGATTTTTAAAACAGGGTTTAGTGAGGTCATCGGGTCCTGAAAAATCATTGCAATACTTTTTCCGCGAATTTTGCGCATTTTTTGTTCCGACAAATCAAGTAAGTTTTCTTGATGAAACAATACTTCCCCATCCTGGATTCTGCCGGATGTACTGTGAAGAAGGCGCATGATAGAAAGAGAGGTTACACTTTTCCCACAGCCTGATTCCCCGACAATCCCGACAATCTCACCTTTGTTAACACCAAAACTTACACCCCGAACTACTTGCACCACTTCATCATCTGAAATAAACGCCGTTTTTAGATTTTTAACATCTAACAAATCTGACATAATAAACCCTTCCTTCAATCTCTTGTTTTTGGATCTAACACATCTCTTAATCCATCACCGAATAAGTTTAAAGCCAGTACCGTTAGAAACACACAGAATCCAGGGAAAAATATGAGATGAAAGGCTTGCCCGATATAATCTCTTGAGCCACTTAACATTGCCCCCCATTCAGGTGAGGAAGGAGATCCACCCAAACCTAGGAAACTCAAGCTGGCAGCCGATATAATTGCACCACCAACATTCATTGTAATGTAGACAATAATGGTTGAAATTGTTTGCGGAAAAACATGTTTATAAATAATTCTGCCTTTGCTTGCTCCAATAGACCTTTCCGCTTCTATAAATAATCTCTCTTTAATTTCCAAAGTTTCACCACGTACGATTCTGGCAAAAGAGGGTGTTGAAAAGAAAGCAATGGCTATCACCACATTTTTCAAACCAGGGCCTAAAATCGCAACCATACCAATGGCCAGAATAAGATCAGGAAATGCAAATAAAATATCGCACGCCCTCATAATAATTCTGTCTACCCATTTTCCAAAAAAACCGCTGATCAGTCCCAGAATAGTTCCAGCCAACGCGCCAAGTAACACTGCTGATACGCCAACACCCAATGACAATCTTGCTCCTGCGATTAAACGGCTTAAAACATCCCTGCCAAATTCATCAGTTCCTGCTAAATGACTGAGTGAAGGAGATTGTAGCAAATTCGCGTAATCCCCTTCTTGCGGATCATATGGGACAATCCAGGGACCTAAAATCGCAATAAGAAACAAAAAACATAGAAAAAAGAAAGAATATAACGCTATTTTTCTTTTCTTAAATGCCCGAAATAATACTCGAAAGTTAGAATTTCTGGCTTTTTCAACATGCTGTGCCTGACTGCTGTTTATTGTTGCATCTGACATTTGAGCCACCCCCTGGATATTTGATTTGCTATTTCTTCACACCCATATCCAAATTGAATATTCGCTGATCCTTCCATTTGGAAGTGTCCTTTCTATAGATAAATAGAGTTTTGATAGAGATATAAGTAAAGGTAATCAGTTGTATCTTATTTTAGGATTTAAGAAACCATATAAGACATCCACCATTAAATTCACCAGAATAAATTCCAAGGAAAAGATTAGAAGTAGTGACTGAACAACCGGGTAATCCCTGAATTGAATGGAATCAATGAGCAGCCTGCCCATACCGGGGAAAGAAAAAACAGTTTCTACCACAATGGAGCCGCCCAATAAGAAACCGAATTGCAGACCAGCTATTGTAAGGACCGTGACCAAAGATCTCTTAAGGGCATGCCCGAATATAACTGCCTTCTCACTCAATCCTCGCGATCTAGCAGTCCTAATAAAATCTTCTTGGAGGGTTTGCACAAGCGAGGAACGTGTAAACCTTGTAATCATCGCCATAATTCCGGCTCCAAGTGCTATGGAAGGTAAAATATATCCTTTCCAGGTCTCTATTCCGCCAGCTGGAAAGATATGAAAGCTTACTGCAAACAATTGAATCATAACCAAACCAAGCCAAAAGTTTGGAACAGATATCCCAGATATAGCGGTAACAGTTCCCAAAGAATCCGGCCATCTTCCTCTGAATACAGCAGAAACGATTCCCAGTAACACACCAAAAATAGAAGCCCAGCCAATGCTTAATAACGATAGTTCCAAAGAAGGTAAAAATCGTTCACCAAATAACTGTGTGACTGGGGCATTCGATCGCAATGAATGACCCAAATCCCCTTGGACCGTGTCTTTCAGATACAAAAGATATTGCTCTATCAAGGGCTTATCCAATCCAAGATGAGAGCGGAGTGCTTCAACCTCGGAATTTGTGGCATCTTTTCCCGCCATCAACCGTGCTGGATCACCCGGTATAAGATGGATAAACATAAAAATCAAAAATGAAACAGCTATCAATAACGGGATAAGGCCAAGTATTCTTTTAATTAGGTAACTTGCCATAGTGACAAACCTCCTTTACGACGTTAATTTTTTGACACTTTTATTCAAATACCTATCCTTTGAACCTCTACATTGATTCATGTGAGATACGCCGTTTATTCATACGGCGTATCTCACATGATGTTATACATGGGATAATTTTACTTCCATTCCATATCTCTTAAATAAAGGTTACCGTCAGCAGATCTCCAGGCACCTTTCAAATTTTTATTTTTAGCTGTTCCTTGTTCGTCTGTCCCCATAAACAACCAAGGAGCTTCATCAAATACAATTTTTTGTATTTCATCGTATTTTTCTCCTGCTTCCTTCTCTGTTGTTGCGTGCAGCGCGCCTTCAATTAAAGTATCTACTTTCTTGTTGCTGTAATACGCAGTATTCGATCCATTAGGAGGGAACGATGTGCTGCTGAACAATGGATTTATGGCATTATCTGTATCACCAATGGTGGAAGACCATCCTACATACCACATCTGTACTTTTGAATCTTTTGCCGATTTAGGATTATTGATTTGATCCGATAACGTGCCTCGCTCCATCTGTTTGACATCCACATCAATATTGATTTTCTTCAATTGCTGTTGTATAAATTGCATACCTAACTTATCCTTGCTAGAATCGCTTCCCCATATCTCAGTTGAAAATCCGTCTTCATATCCTGCTTCTTTCATTAATTGTTTCGCTTTTTCAAGATCATAATCATAGGTTGTTTGTTTCGAATAAAACACATTTGTTGTTGGGAGGATCGAATCCAATTTTTTTGCATAACCATTTTTCACTACTTTAATATATTCATCTTGATTAATAGCATAATTCATAGCCTGTCTTACTTTTTTATCATCAAATGGCTTTTTACTAGTGTTGAGTGTAGCGTAATTTACGTATGTCGATTCTTCAACATCAACATCTAGATTATCTTCCTTTTTTAAAGAATCAACATTATTTACCGGTACTGGATAAATAAGGTCCGATTCCCCTGTTTTCAAAGAGGCAACTCGTGATCCATCTTCTGGCACAGGTCTAAATGTTATCTTGTTGACTTTTGGATGGCCTTTCTCCCAATAATCTTTGTTCTTTTCCACAACAATTGACTCACCATGGTTCCATTTTTTCAATACGTATTGTCCTGTCCCGGCTGATTTCTTACCAAAGTCCCAGTCATCATCTTTCAATGCCTTTGGACTGATCATCCGTAAATTACCTATTTTTTGCAAAAATTGACTGTTTGGGTTTTTTAAAGTGATACTTATTTCATAGTCGTCAGCAACATCAACTTTATCAACGTCTCTTAGACTTTTATAACTATTAAGTGATCCTTCTGATTCTAAAATACGGTCTAAATTTGTTTTAACAGCCTCCGCATTGAAGACTGTGCCATCAGTAAACTTCACATCGTCCCTAAGCTTGAAAGTGTAATTCAACCCATCTTCATCTTTTTCATAATCATTGGCCAATAAAGGCTGCAATTCTCCTTCTTGATCCGGTGTATACATTGACTCATACATTGTATTCGTAACACTTATATCATTTCCGGAACTTCCGTTATGAGGGTCAAGCGTTTGAATATTTTCATCAAATGAAACCGTTACTCCTTTCTTGTTATCATCTGTGTTTTTACTTGAATCTGGATTCCCTGTCGCACAAGCGGATAAAAAGAGCATCATCAATAACAATAAAAAGCTAAAATTTGTAAATATCTTCTTTTTTTTCATCACATGCACCCTCCTTAAGTATACAAACTATGAAATTACTAACTTTCCGATCCATGACAATTTGGTCCTGTTAACAACCATTCCATCCTAGATAACCTAATAATTCCTCCTTTACCATTAGTAAATGAAATATGTTGTCCAAATCAGGCTTATATTTCCACTCACCCCCCGAGCATTAATTAATTGAATGACATCAACAACATTATGATCCGACAGTAGCTAAGGCATTTTAGTTCACTGTTCTACATTAACTTCTACTATTTATTTCAATAACATCCAGAGCCATATGTATATCTTTTTCTTTATATGACGGTTCAGCTAGTGCAACGCTAAATATATTGAGTTCATTAGCTTTGATGGAAAAAGGTCCAATTTCATTCTGGAGCAAGCGTTCTCCAATAAAAAGCTGTTCTTCCCCATTGAGTGTAATGACAAATGTTTCTTTTTGATCTTGAATTTCTCCCTGCAAGTTGAAAGTTATCTCTCGATCAACTTTTGAAATAAAATAAATCGTTTGACGGATGACAGTCTGATTTAACGAAGTATAACAACCTTCATCCGAAAACCCGTAGCCTGTATCAAAACAGTTGCTTCTAACAGCAAGCGGCTTTTCTCCATCCCACATTACTGCTTGTTCAGGAATGATTCTGAGTTCTTCAGCTAAGCTAACACGTAAAACTGTTGGAGCCATATCATCAGATGTTAAGCGGTTACAATTCACTTCAAGGAGACCATTCTCATGTGTCCATTCCAAATGGTTATTTGTGCCATCTATACAGACATCTTGCACGCTGCTTATCAATCCATTTAAAGTTATTTTTCCAATGGAAGGGATATCGAACAAATGCAAGAATAATTGATTCTGATATACCGTCACTTCCCCCCATGATTGTCCTCCAAAACGAGTTGGTGAAGCATCCAAGACCGCTTGTTTATGCTGTTTCAGCCAGTTTCCAATTTCTTGTAAAACTACTTTTTCAAAAAGAACGATTGAACCGTCCCCCTTAGGTCCAATATTCAATAAATAATTACCTCCACGTGCTCGAACACTCGTTAATCCTTTTATGAGATTTTTCACCTTCCCAGTCATATCTTCTCTAGCTTGCCAATTTCGGTAACCCCATGTTTCGTGGTAGATAGAAGCCGGTGTTTGCCAAGGATTGTCTAAAGTATATTTCGGAATTTGATTATCACCAAGCGTTCGGAAATCTCCAAGATTGTTCCAAATTCTAGAATTTACTGCTGCATTTGGCTGAAGGTCCATAACAATCTTTTTAAATTTTTCGCTTTGAATTAGCGTTGGCTTTCCCATATCAAACCATACCTCTACAATTGCCCCGTAGTTTGTCATTAATTCGTGTAACTGGCGTTCAATGACCGGTTCCATCTCTATAGGAATTGAATTATTATTATTTTCATCAAAAATATGCCCTTGATGCCAATCCACTAGTGAAAAATATACACCAAATTTCAACCCTTGCCTTTTGCATTCCTCGGATAGTAGCTTCAATGAATCCTTGCCAAAAGGCGTTTGTTTGACAATATTATAATCAGTTGTTTCCGTATCAAACATGCAGAACCCATCATGATGTTTGCTGGTGATGACGATATAACTCATGCCTGCGTTTTTTGCAAGTGTGCAAATGGCCTCGGGGTCGAATGCATCTCCATAGAATACCTTAGCCGCTTGTAAATAGTCTGTTTCAGATAAATTTGCCCACATCTGAATTTGTTCACTATATCCTTTTTCAACCGGATTGCCATCCACCTCCCCCCCAAATTTGGAAAAAAGACCCCAGTGGATAAACATACCGTACTGTAAATCTTTCCACCCAGCTATTGGTTCGCTTGTTTGTTCTGATATTTCTCCAGGCATGCCACTGAATTCCCATAATTCTGGTTGGTTTTTTTGTACTTTCATATCCATTTCCTTTCCCTAAAATATACACATCAGATCCACAATGTAATTTGGGTTTTATTATTTTGACATCATCATTCTTAATTTTTTTGGAACGAATACCTAGTAAATGATGTCTGAATTGTCGTAGGTTAATTTTCCCCCTAGTTTCCGCTAGCAGCTGTCGATCCAATTCTAAACCACTTACCTTTAATCGCGATATTTATTTTATCAGTTACAAATAATAAACAACTTGCGCACTGTCATTTATGCAATGATTTCCTGATGTGTATCACTCGCATCTTTTAAATTTTTGAATTGCCTGTATATACGTTCTTCTGCATGACTAGCTTGTCATACAGAAAATTCCTCATGGTC
Organism: Tigheibacillus halophilus; assembly: GCF_042683165.1. Lineage (NCBI taxonomy): Bacteria > Bacillati > Bacillota > Bacilli > Caryophanales > Bacillaceae > Tigheibacillus > Tigheibacillus halophilus. The sequence continues at coordinate 280,070 of NZ_JBHUIZ010000015.1, read as the reverse complement.
CAAATTAATTTCTTTTAGGTATTTTCGTTGGACACTAAGTGCAGCTCCAACTACAACCCCTTCTGACCCCATTTCCGTTGTATCCAAACGAAATGTTTCTGCTGCTGCAGACCATATTTGATCCTTACATTTTCTCAGCACTTCTTCTCTGATTTCCGGATGGTTTACAACTAAACTGCCTGTTAATACAACTACATCTGGATTATTAAGACAAATCACGTTGTTAACAGTCAATGCAGCATATGTTGTTGCCTTATCAAGGATATTACTTGCCCATTTTTCACCTTCTTTAGCCACAGATATCAAGTCATCAATACTGTTCAATTTTTTAGTTTTGGATGCCTCATCCAGCAAAAACTGTTCAGCAATATAAGTCTGCAAACACCCAAAATTACCGCACGGGCAATAAGCGCCTAGGGGATCAACTATTGTGTGTCCAATTTCACCTGCAAAATTATCCTCACCTCGATAAATCTCGCCTTTGCTAATTAATGCCGAACCCACCCCGCTTCCAAAACTGATCACGACCATGTTCTCCTGTTTAGAATTGCCACCTCTGTTATATTCAGCCAATGCTTGCAATTTCAGTTCATTGTCAATGTACAAAGGAAGGTCTATTTTTGAACGCAATAGCTCCAAGAAAGGGATATCTTTCCAGTTAAATTGCGCCGAAAGTTTCACATTTCCTTTTTTATGGTCAATAAGTCCGGGCAATCCGACACAGATACCAGCAAGTCTGGCACGGTGTATGTTTTTGTGTTTCATCATTTCAAATAACTTACACTTCACAAATTCTGCTGTCACGGAAGGATCTTCCGGAACAAAATGATAACTTTTTATAGCAATCAGTTCCCCGACAAAATTTAAAAAACCAATTCGAACTACCTCTTTATTAATTTCTATACCTGCAGAAATAACGGCGCTTTCATTTGGAACAAAATATGTCGCTTTTCTACCAACAGTATCTGTTTTTGCCTCTATCTCCCGTATCAGTTCGTGCTGCACCAGTACAGCAACTATTCTGGAAGCAGAAGTAGGGCTCATCTTTGTTTTTTTGGCAATTTCCGCTCGTGATATAGGTCCCTTATCAATAATTAGCTTCAGAACTAAAATTTGATTTTCTTTCTTTAAAAAATCTTGATTTTTAATCAACTTATCCCCTCGTTTATAACATGGTGTTAGTAATTTATTAAGAAAAGAACAAAAAACAAAAAAATCTATGCCAAGTTCGGATAAAATTAATGGTTTTTGAATTTATTTCTCCAATGAAGTAATAAATTAGTTGTAATTATAAAATAATCACATATTTTAGTCAATAGATTTTTAAAATTTGCAGGAATTAATATAATAATAGTTCATTAGTTTAGAAAGAAGCGTGAGAATACCATTTTCGGGATGTTTCGGGCAGTTGTTGCTTTATGCTTTTGCTGAATTTATGACTGCATCACTTTCTCTTTCATCATTCACTAGATTCCCATAGCTGTGAAATTAAATATTTTGGTATCGTCCATACAGATCTTTGAATTTATATACTGCTGTTAATGTAAAACAATGTATTACTCTTTTAAAGGTAAAAATAATTGTTGCATAAATTACTGCTTCCCACAAACGGAGCGTTTACTCCAAAAATAAAATAAAATTGAAATATATTTTACATTAAATTGAGTTTTTGTTATTCTAATAATTAACACAATGAAAGGAGGCAGGCAATGGATATAAATGAAACCGCATTCAAAATTATTCTTCATGGTGGGAACGCGCGCAGCCAGGTGATGGAGGCGCTAAAAGTTGCTCGCGGTCAACAAATCGAACAGGCGCAATCCATGCTTCAAAAAGCAGACAAGGAATTAACTAAAGCGCATCAAATCCAATCAGACATTCTAAAAAACGAAGCTAGTGGAGAAAAAGTAGAAAGTTCTCTCCTTTTTATCCACGCCCAGGATCATCTTATGACAGCAATGCTGGCGAGAGATTTGGCAGAGGAAATAATAGATTTGCGTAATACTAACATGAACAAATAAAAAGTCGGAGGTATACAAATGTATAACGTATTAGTAACATGCAGCGCTGGAATGTCAACCAGTATGTTGGTTCAAAAAGTGGCAAAGACGGCAGCAGAACAAGGAATTGATTTAACCATTGAAGCGGTCTCTATGAATGAAGGGAAAATACGAGTTAAAAAGCATGATTACGATTTGTTATTATTAGGTCCACAAGTCGCTTTTATGAAAGAAGAACTGAGCAAGGCAGCAGGAGATCGTTTTCCTGTGAAGATTATTAATCAGAAAGATTACGGTATGATGCGTGCTGACAACGTATTGCAAGATATCATCCAATCAATAGAAGGGCAAAAGTAGCTATGCTTTAAGCAAAGGGGAGAAAGTAAGATGAACAATATCGCAAATAAAATTGCACAATGGTTAATGCCAGTAGCAACAAAGTTTTCCAATCAACGTCATCTAGGGGCAATTCGAGAAGGATTCATTACAGTGATACCATTAGTCATTGTTGCCTCTTTCTTCATCTTGATAAACAACGTTATTTTAGACCCGGAAAATGGAATACTCGGACACATTGTCGATTTGAGCAAATATAAAGAGATTGGTGATCAAATCAATAATGGTACACTTGGAATTTTATCTATTCTGATCACATTTACCATCTCCTATAAATTGGCAGTAAGTTATGATGAGGATGGCATCATTCCAGGTGTTATGGCCGTGGCTGTGTTTATAACAATGTTACCGACTGTAACCAATATAGTTCCCATTGGCAGTGATGAAACTGTAAAAGTTACCGGTGTTTTCAGCCAAAATCAAACATCAGCCACCGGCCTATTATTTGCTATCCTTTCCGCATTGTTAGGTACGGAAGTTTTTTTGCGGCTGAAAAAGAAAAGAAAATTACGAATTAAACTCCCTGACACTGTTCCTCCCGAAGTTGGCAAATCATTCAGTGCACTGATTCCAGCTTTTCTTACGCTAACACTATTTGCAGCATTGGTGTTTCTGACAAATATCGTGTTTGGATTTGGGTTACAAGAATTAGTAACCAAAGCAATTCAGGCACCGCTTGATTTGGTAGTCCAGAGTAGATTTGGAATCAACATCATTATGTTCTTTCAGAATTTACTATGGTCTGTCGGCATACATGGTACATTTGTGCTTGGTCCAATCAAAGACCCTTCCTTGTTATCTGCTATTCAGGAAAATATTAATGCGCTTCAGGCTGGTCAGGAAATACCTAACATCGTGACTAAACCATTTATTGATAGTTTTGCTATGCTCGGCGGTGGAGGATTTACGATTGGTTTGATCATTGCTATATTTATAGCTTCTAAGAGAAGTGACTATCGCGAAGTCACCAAATTTGCTACAGTACCAGGTTTATTTAATATTAACGAACCATTGATGTTTGGACTGCCAGTCATTTTGAACCCTGTTCTTGCAATACCTTTGATCCTTGTGCCAATCATTAACTTAAATATCGCCTATCTAGCAACCTCTCTTGGATTGGTTTCAAAAACAGTTGCTTACATCCCCTGGACGACCCCTCCCGTTCTATCCGCATTTTTGGCAACAGCGGGAGATTGGCGGGCTGCTTTGCTCGCAGTTTTGTTAATTGTCATCTCTGTAATCATTTATCTGCCATTTGTAATGGCTACAAACAGAATGGCAGAGATAGAAAAGAAGGTACAGTAAAGGAAAAATTAGAATGAAAAGGCAGTTGAAATATTATCATGCAAAAAGTAATTATCTGTGATCTTGATGGCACTTTATTGGAATCGAATGGAAAAGTATCACCTGATACAATTAAAATGGTACAACATTTTCATAAAATCGGAGGCATCTTCATTATTGCTACCGGTCGCTTGGATCATGACATTGTATATATAGAAGAAAAATTGGGAATTCAGGGGAAATATCGCGTCAGTCAAAACGGAGCTGTCATTAAGAACCAATTTAACGATGTCATTTGGAACAGGAAAATGGATCCAAATGCTGCTTCAAGAATCGTAAAATTTCTTCGAAAAAAAAAGCTGCGGGTGGAGGTTTCTGATATAAAACAAAGATACTTCCCTTCTCCGAGGGGATTGGGGGGTGCAGTTGAATTTGTCGATTGTGCTATTGTTGATCCATGCTACTTGCAAAAGATCGGTAAAACAATCCTTCCTTCTGTCATCATGACTTTTGGTTCTGAAGATATTTTCAGGCGCCTTGTACCATTCATAAACAAAAATTTCGGGCAACATGTGGATACCATTGAAACCAGCTCAAGAACACTGGAAATCCTGGCCAAAGGGGTGTCAAAAGGAGCAGCAGTTACAAGAATCTTGCAAGAACTGCAATTCGATACTTCAGTATGTGCAATTGGTGATTCGGCAAACGATATTTCTATGTTTGAAATTGCAGATTATGCATTCTCTGTCCCTAAGGCTTCAGTATGTGCCAAGGATAAAGCGGATGAATTATATCCAACTGTTGGCGATTGTATAAATGCTTTTATAAAAAAATAAACAAATCTTGAGGTGATAATGTAATGAAGATATTGTATGTGCCATTAGACGAGCGCCCATGTAACTACAACTACCCAATCAATCTAGCTAAAACAAGAAATGATGTAGAGCTGCTGATACCCCCCAGGGAAATTCTTGGGAACAAAAAAGAATCAGCAGATATTAAGAAACTATGGGAATATGTCAATTCAAACGCTCCGCATGTTGACGGCATGGTGCTCTCTTCAGAAATGCTCATATATGGCGGCCTGCTTCCGTCAAGACTTCACCATCTATCAGCGGAGAACGGAAAAAACAGGCTGAAAAAAATCCGACAACTCCGGGGTAAAGCTCTACAAACACCAATTTATGTATCCAGCTTGATTATGCGGACACCCAAATATGATTCCGCAGATGAAGAACCCAGCTATTATGCAGATTATGGTAGTAGAATTTTTCGAAGAGCTTACTTACAAGATAGGCAAACACGTGCCGAAAACGTCACATTGCAGGAAGAAAAAGAACTTGCAGAGTTAGAAGCAGAGATTCCGAAATCATATATACATGACTATGAATCCAGACGCTCTTTCAATGTGAATATAAATCTGCAATTACTTCAATTGGTAGAGGACGGGATAATCGATTTTTTATCTATCCCCCAGGATGATTCCTCTGTTTTCGGATACACTGCACAAGATCAAAGAATAGTCTATCATCAAATTGCTTCAAAACGTTTGCAAGAAAAAATCATGGTTTACCCAGGGGCAGATGAGGCAGGCTGTACATTACTTGCAAGAATGTTGAATCAGTTATTGGATAGAAAACTATCTGTTTATTATTTTTATAGTACTACATTGGGACCATCCATTGTCCCTCTTTATGAAGATCGCCCCATAAATGAGAGTGTCAAAGCACATCTTTCAGCGGCGAGATGTCACTCGGCACATACTCCCGAGAATGCGGATTTCGCGTTAGCCATTAACACACCTGGTCATACGATGGAAGAAGCAGCCAATCAGCCAAATCAAGATATATCTTATAGCAGTTTTCGACAACTTCAATTTTTTGTAGAAAAAATTCAACGTTTCATTCAGTCAAGCATACCTGTAGTGATTGCAGATAGTGCGTTTGCAAACGGAGGTGACCAGGAGCTTATCCAGTATTTGGATGACTATCATTTGTTGGACAAGATCCATTCATATAAGGGGTGGAATACAAATTGTAATACATTGGGATCCTCCATTGCCGCAGGAACATATGGTTTTGATAGCCGAAACTCGCTAGTATTAAAGAAGAATTTAATTTATCATTTGTTTGACGATGTTTTTTATCAATCGAAAATAAGAAATAAAATAACGAAAGAACTGTTGCCTACGTTGAATGCTAATTATTTCAATTTGAATAATAAAGATGCTGTAGTAGAAGGTAAGATTAAGGAGCAGTTATTAACTGTATTTAATAACAATATTTTAAACAGTTTTCGGGACATAGCTCTTTCAAAGCTAAAAATCTCCTGTCCGTGGAGCCGTATGTTTGAAATCAATATTGATTTGGAAATTATTCAGAAACAATATGAATAGACAGAAGGTGTAATTTTGAATGTATCCGATTTTTTAACTCAAATAAAAAGCATTTATCCTTCACTAACTAAACGTGAAAAGGAGGTTGCAAAATTTATTTCTAGTAACCAGTCGGAACTTGTTTTCACTTCTTTAGGAGAGTTTGCCAAAGAATGCGGGGTCGGCGAAGCAACCGTATTTCGTTTTTTTAAAAAGCTAGGTTTTTCAGGCTACCAAGAGTTTAAGGTCAGCATGGCAAAGCAGCTGCGCCACCCAAATGAAAACAATTCGGAACCTGAATTCGGTTGTACTTATCAAAATATTGTCCAGATGCTTGACGATACACATCGTCTGATAGATGAAAATACATTGACCTTGGTAACGGAAAATATTATAAACAGCCAATCTGTATATTTGTTTGGCATTGGATTTTCCGGACTAGCTGCACAAGGAGCCCAAATTCGTTTCATGAGGCTAGGCTATAAGTCCTTCGTTTTTTCCGACCCTCACGCACAGTTAGTCTCCTCACACTTAATTACTGAGAAAGACTTGGCCATGGCTTTCAGTATTACCGGTGATACAATCTCAACAATCGATTGGCTGAAAGTAGCAAAGCAAAACGGGGCTAAGACTGTGGCTATTACCAACCATTCGAACTCTGATATTACTAAGATAGCTGATACCAGCATTTATACAGCAGGTAAGGAGATCGCCCAAGAAGGAAGTACATTGATAACAGAAATGTCGCAGTTATATATCATCGAAGAGATTTGCAAACATTTGTATGAAGCAGATAAAGACAATATAGATCGGATGAAAAATAAAATTTCAAAATCAATAGATTAAGCACGAGAAATCTTCCAACGGAGGTGAATAGTATTGGCAATACGCACATCACAGCAAGAAAGTATCCAAGAAATACAATTTGTTCAGAAAAAAAGTCCATGCAAGAGAGAATGCGAAGACAGTTTTGTAATCAATGATCATCTTGGGATATACGGGGTAATGGACGGTGCAACACCAGTCGATCATTTCAAAGACGAAGCTGGTCACAATGGCGCTTATTTAGCTGCCAATATTTTTAAAAATTACTTCGAATCATTGCAAGCAGCATCCCACCTTCATCACGAGGTGTTACAAGCTAATCGATTGTTGAAGCAGGCAATGGAAAGTCATGGGGTAGATCAAGCGGTTAAACCAAGTTTGTGGTCAACATGCGTATCGGTAGTAAGAATCACGGATAATATGCTGAAATATGCAAGCTTGGGAGACACTATGATTTTAATTTGTAATAACCAAGATGAAATTAATGTACTAACAGTAAATACAGTAAAAAACATCAGTGTACGTGCGAGAATGAATAGAGAACTAGCACGTGACAATGGTAAAGAAATACCTAAGGAGACCTATTTTAATAATGAACGAAACAAGATAAGCTATCACCGGGAAATGGCTAATATGCCAAATGGATACGCTGTTGCAAATGGTATGGATGAAGTGAAGTATTACATCCAACATGGTATGTTACCTGTGAAAGACCTCAAGCAGGCGTTGATCATGTCAGATGGATTGTTTGATGCCAAAGATGACCTTCGTGAAGTTTACTGGGAGATACATAACAATGGGCTGGAAAATTTCGTTCAAAAATTGTCTCTCAAAGAAGAACAGTCTAACAGCCATTCGGATGATAAAACTGCAGTCTTACTGACTTTTCATTAATATTGTGTAAATAATGGATTGCGTCCGTTGACATCCAACTTTTATTTACTATATACGATTCATTTTTCAGTTAGTGTACCGAATTAAATGCAACAACATTCTGAATCAGTATATAATCGTTTTTCATAGCTTAAGAATTATAGTCAGAGAGAACTAGTAATTAAGAAATTCATTCATATAGAATAAATATTTTATCTTTACAACTTAAACTTCAAAAATCCCCACCTGATTGAACAGATGGGGATTTCCTAGCTACAACTTTACAAAGCCAAAAATTCCTGTCGGCCACACTTTGTAAGTACAACCATTTATATCATTGCTGAGAAGCAAACTCCTTTTCCTTCTTACTCTTTCGTTCTTTTTGTTTTAATGTGTAGCTTAGTAAATCCAGCGAAATACGAGCGGCGGTTTGTCCGGTTATTCCTGTTGGATCATAAGGCGGGGCAACCTCTACTATATCGAAAGCTACAACTTCGCCCCTTGCCGCTATCCCTTCTAATAATTCATTTACTTCATCATAAAGAAAGCCGCCTGGTGATGGTGTCCCCGTTCCTGGAGCAATTGAAGGGTCAACACCATCAATATCAATGGTTACATAATATTTTTCTCCTTTGGGGATTTGGGCAATCACCTCTTCTATTCCCTTTTTTCTAATTTGACGCGGTGATAAGATTGTGCATCCATAGTCCCTGGCAGCCTCTACATCCTCTTTCAAACTACTCGAAATGCCACGGATACCAAATTGAAAGATGTCTTTCACATGATCCATCTCTGACAAGCGGCGAATACAGCTGCCATGTCCATATCGCTGCCCTGAACGATGGTCAGCCCAATCGAGGTGTGCATCAATTTGAATTACATGAAATGGCCCTAATTCCTCTAATCCTTTGCCAACTGCAGCCGTAATCGAATGGTCGCCACCCAAGATAACTGGCATGGCTCCCTTGGAAACAATCTTTCGAATAGATGCTTCGGTGTTTTCATGTGATTGCATCAGGTCCCCGTGAACAATATCGACATCACCGCAATCTACCACTTTCCAATCCGGTCCCAGATACATGACGTCATTTTCAATATCATAGGCACCATCCAGTCCGAAACTGTACAATGTGGACCCTTCTCTAATTCCACGTGGTCCCATTCTTGCTCCGGATTTCCACTGTGTTCCCATATCGTTGGGTACTCCAATCACAGCGACATCAGCATCTAATTCATCAAGATCGGCACAAATTGGGTATTTTCCATACGTGGAAATTCCAGTAAAAGGTAAATTTAGAATTTGCTTTTCTTCAGGTTTGACCATTATTATTCCTCCTATTTATCGAATGAACATTCAGGTAACTATTGGCTCAGTGTGACCTTATCCGCTTGGTGCATCCCCCCTTACACGGTAAGAACGTTAATTCTGACTTGCAGCTAAACTTTTACTCGCTTCTTTTGTTTTTGTATAACTTTCTCCCTCCAAACCTTCATTTCGATGGACAAATTTTGCAATGAAGATAAGTGCCATTACAGCAAAAACAATATTTACCAAAACTCCAATCGAAGCTGCGAGATGAATATTACTCGCAAGCAGCACACCAAATACTGCCGTTGTGATGGAAAGACCAAAACCATATCCTAAAGAACTTGCCATTTTATAAATTCCTGAGGCAATTCCTACTTTATCATGCGGAATATTTGCGATCGCCGTATCAATAGAAGGTGTAGCATACATCCCGATACCAACCCCGGCAGTTAAAAAGCCAGTAAATGCAACAATAATATAGGCTAAATTGGGCAGAAATGTCATTGCTGTCATGCTCATTCCTATCGTCGCGATGACAATTCCCATAAGCATCGGCTTTTTTGCACCCATTTTTTGGAGCATCTTTTCCCCGACACGTATCATAACCAATATGGCAAAAACATTTCCCAAGGTCAGCAGCCCTGTCTGAAAAGATGTAAATCCCCTTGCCATTTGTCCATAAGTATTTGTAACAACAACCGTAGCGAAGATCCCGTTTTGAAAAAAGTTCGATACAACGGATCCCGTATACGCTCCTATTTTAAAAATTGAAAAGTCAATAAATTGGTTTTCCTTTTTTCTTTCAACAATAAAAAATATGATTGTTGTTGCAATAGCTCCTGCAATTAAGGTAATCGTTAACATGCTGTCCCAGCCGAAATCCTGTCCTTGCGTCACAATAATATTAACTATCAGAATTGCAATCGTAAATATAATGAAACCAGGGAAATCAAATTTTTCCTTCCTTATGTTTTCTATCTTCTTTTCTTTTATATCTTTGATCAGGAACATGGATAACAATGTAATCGCAATAGATATGATAAAAATCCATCTCCAGCCCATGTAAGTAGCAACGGCTCCGCCAACAATCGCGGTTAAGCCGCCACCTCCCCATGATCCAAAGGACCAAAAACTGAGTGCACGTTGTCTGCCCTTCCCATCAAAATTAGACCTGATAAGTGAAAGGGTCGCCGGCATAATACAAGCAGCCGATATTCCTTGGATTGCGCGTGCCGTAATCAATACCGTTGCACTACTGGAGGCAATAAGCATCAGGCTTCCAACAATGCTCAGCAAAAGGCCAACATAGGTTAGTTTCTTCCTGCCGGAACGATCAGAAATCCCCCCAGCAACAACGATAAAGAGACCGGAAAATAGTGCCGTAAGACTTGTAGAAATATTTAGGGTTCCGAGCGAAACCCCCAAATCTTTTTGCATTACCGGAATAATATTGGTCATTGATTGCGCAAACAACCAAAAGGTAAGAACTGCGAGCACAATACCAACTATAAATTTATTCGTACCTTGACCAGACTCTCCCATCCTTTTCCTCCTCTATGGTTTTGTATTCATAAATACATTTCAATCCTGGGGAGACAAGATGTGCTTATGGACATTGCAGCACCATTTTCATGCGGTAACATTATACGCGCACTCATTTTTGAGATTGCCCATTGGAACCTGCCCGCATTTGGAAGGAAATCCATCAACATTTTTCCTCGCCATGCTTGACTTACTCCCATTGACTAAACCTTTGTTCATGTTCTGAAATAATCACCGGTAGAAATAAATAATGCTTAAGGTACACACGCCCAAAAATATTAACAGGGCAAACCACTTTTGAGCATACACTGGTGGTCCCCTTTTCCTTCCAGAAAATGAGTTTTACAATAAATGGCGAGCTGCCTGCTATGGCCTCTGATTCTATACTTGGAAGCAATTGTACTAATAATGACGCTAAGTTTGTAAACGATGGCTCGTGTTTCGTAATGGATAACACAATCCATCTGCAATATCACATTCCTTCTAATCAATATGCAATATCTTGCTTCCCATATAGGGAACTTCACTAGGTCTATAAAAGCCTTTTTGAACTGACTTATATGGTACACTCTTATACTTGCAAAAAACGTGCCATATTTATAAAAGAGCAAAAATTTAAAAAGCAATCTGGTAAAACAACTACCAAACTGCTTAATCTAAATTAATAAATTGGCTTCACGCGGGTACTTCTCAGTCAATTTGAAAATTTAACAGGGCAGGAGGACGGGAAATAATAAAATTTGTCAGGGAAAAGAATTATCATTTTTTCATACATAAACCAGTTGTTTTTAGTCATTTTTGACTACAGCCTATGTATTTTTGAATCTTTCTATTTGCAGTTGATTGACTGATTCCAAGTTTTTTCCCTAGTTGAATGCTCGATGGGTATTTATTGTACATTTGAACAATAAACTCTCTTTCCATGCCCTCGATATATTCATGAAGTGTCATATCCTCATGAAAATTGATTGATTCCTTATTTTTAATTATCCCGACTATCCCAAGTGTAATTTCATCTGTATCTGAAATAATCATCGCTTTTTCAATGAAATTTCTCAATTCCCGGATGTTACCTGGCCATTTTTGTTTCTTGATCCAAGCAACCAGCTCCGGTAAAAAATATTTTTTCATATTGTATTTTGCATTAAATTCTTCAGTAATTTCATGAACAAGGCAAGCCAATTCCTCCCTGCGTTCTCTCAGGGGAGGCACAGTCAATTTCATTACATTAATTCGATAATACAAATCTTCTCTAAATCGCTTTTGATGAATCATATCTTCCAGGTTTTGATTCGTTGCACAAATAATTCTACATTGCTTTTCAATTTTTTTATTTCCTCCCACCCTCATGAAAAACTGATCTTGCAATACGGATAAAAACTTTACTTGGAGATTCATCGGTAGTTCCCCAATTTCATCGAGAAAAAGAGTTCCTTCACTGGCAGCTTCGAAATAGCCTTTTTTACCTCCTTTTTTCGCTCCCGTAAATGCTCCTTCTTCATAACCAAACAACTCAGATTCGATCAAGGTTTCTGCAATAGCCCCACAGTTCACCTCAATAAAAGGCATATCTCTTTTTGAGGAGATTTCATGTAGTTCTCTGGCCAAGTAATTTTTACCTACTCCAGACTCACCATCAATCAGGACAGTAACATCCAAATCGGCTACTTTATAAGCAACTTCCAGTACCTTGTCCATTTTGCTGTTTTTTCTTTGCAATTGCATCCATGGCTGACTTTTTAATGCTACTATTTCCTGTCTATATCGTTCAATTGCAGCCGCTACGTGCTCGTTTTCTTTTTTTAGGGTTTCAACCTCTGTAATATCTCTTGAAAAACTAATTGCTCCAATTAATGTATTGTTTTCATCCGATATCGGATATCCAGAGATAATCAGCTTTCTTTTATTTCTTGTTTCCTGGACAAGTGTCTTTTCTTTTCCAGCTTTTAAAACTTTGGCAATGATAGAAGGAACGAAAATACCTTCGTTTTCTAAATCAAAAACATTTTGATTTAATATTTTATCATGAGGTATACCGAATAACTTTTCCTCCGATTTTCTCGTATAAATGATATTCCCTTTAGCATCCGTAATAAAAATTTCATCAAACGAAAAATCTAATATATACTTCAAAATAATGTATGCATGCTCATTTAAATTCACCTTAATTCCTCCTAGTCATAATTAATTATATATTACCCAAAGATGACTAAGTGTTCAATCAAATGGAAAGATACGGATAATATGATAACAAAGGAAATTAAAAGTGAAGTTTGTTTATATTTTAACTTTGTTTCATGCAATGAATTATCAACTGTAAGACAACCAACTTCATTTTTGCATCTTATCGGGAATTGCTGAGCGCCTTCCCTTCTGCACCTTCATATTGGCGGCCCCAACCTGTAATAACAGAGAACAACAGGACCAGGAACAGTACCATGCAATAAATCATTCCGCTGCTGATTTGCGTTAGTGACAGTGGTTCAACAAAATCATAGCCTTCTGATAATAAAGCACCGATGAAAACAAAAACACTTAAAAACGGTATGACAAGCACAATCGAATTAGCAAATCCATCAAGTAAATTGGAACGACGGTAGGGGTGCAAACCAACTCGTTTGCCAATTTCATTCTGCACTTTGCCAAATGTCGTCATTGACGCACTGGTCACGCCGCCAAAAATTAAAGTAGTAAACGAGATACCTAACATCATAGCAATCTCCGTACCACGGACTGTCCTTCCCATTTTACTGTGAAGAATACCGTTTGTGACTTTGTCCAGCACGCCGGCGCCATTAAGTACACCCATTATGCCATACACTGAAATAACCAATGTAACAGTTGCCATCATACTGCTGATACCGTCTGTCAAAAATCCTGCGGGAGCCCCATCCTTAACAGAAATTATATTTTGGAAAGTTAAAAGGTTAAACAGTAGACCAGTAATTGTACCCAAAACAATACCTATCGTAATAGCTTTATAGATATTGCGAGTTTTAACCGCGGTAATTAACATGACGGTTACCGGTACAAGCATGACCAATGCGGTTGGGTTCCTATTCTTTGCGAGGACATCCGAAGCGCCCGTACCTGCCGTACCGCCTCCTCCCAAAATCCAAAATAAAACAAACGAGATCATACCCGCGACCAGGGAATATTTCAGCCGGCTGGCAACACAGCCTCCAATTTCAGCGAAGCCTTGTTTTTTTGTATATTCCTGTGTACCAGCTGAAATAATGGTGGTATCTGAAATGGGCGCCAGGTTATCACCAAAAATAGACGCACTGACTATTGCGCCTGCAAGAATGGCAGGGTCACAGCCCAATAGCACCCCAGCCGGATAGAAGATAGGGAAGCAGGTAAACATTACGCCGATGGATGATCCTGTAGCAGTAGAAATAACGCAAACTGCCAAGAATGTAAACGCAGTGAAAAACCCGCCGCCTACGCCCAGTGAACTGGCAAGCCACACAAAACCTGCCGAAATATCAGTAGTTCTAATCAGCGCCGAGAACATCCCAATAATGAACAACAGAATGCCGATCGGGACAGCTTCTTTTGCGCCTTCATAGACGAAATCCCAGAAACGTTCATAATATCCTTTTTTCGTAAACATAGAACCCACCAAAAGTGCGACAAATGCCCCCATTGCAAGTGCATGCATTTCAAATGCTTTAAAAACGATAAAATACAATACACAGAAAAATAGGAAGATAACGACTGGGATGAAGGCGGCGCCCCAGCCACCCCTCAATTCAAGTTTTTCATTCATACAAGAGCTCCCTTTCACCTGCCAATTTAAAATTCACTGCTGATTCATCTTTAAAATATCCCGCAATAGCGGCATCTTCAAACGGATTTATGCTTCATTTAAATTCATCTTCATAATGTTACGGAACTTGTTTCCCACGGTACGCTCTAATTCGAAAGGTTCACCATTCAATATAGGATACCTATCCAAAAACTGTTCTATTTCCTCTATATCCTTATCATCAAGTTCGAAAGAGAATATACATTCATTTGATTCAACATGGCTGCTATTTCTGACACCCACAATGCTAGCTCCCACACTTGGTTGGCTCAAAATATATTTTGTAGCGATATGGGCGATCTTAACGGAATGCTTTTTGGCAATTTTGTCCAGTAATAACAGAAAATCTTGATAGCCATCAAATCCCAATGTATCTTCAATTACTTGAAGGTATTTCACGTGTGAACGCGTAGCTGGTTGAACAGATGCATCATTGCCAATCCATTTTTCTGCTAGCAATCCTCCCGATAAGGTACCATAACATAGGAGTGAAATACCTTTATCTTTACAATAATCCAACAATTTTTTTTCTGGACGTCTGTCAAAAACAGAGTACTGTGTTTGGCAAGATACGACAGGTATACCAGCATCAACGATTTCAGCCAAATGATCGGTATCGAAGTTTGTAACGCCGATATGGCGTATTTTACCTTTTTGTTTTAGTTCATGCAGGTAACCCGCAGTTTCCATACAGCCGGGCACATCGTAATCCCACCAATGAAACTGTACCAGATCCAATACGTCACGATTCAGGCGCTTAAGGCTTCTGTCAATTATCTTTTCGGTATATTGAAAATCCACACTGCTCAGGATATCGATATCAGGGACGTACTTGGTATGGATCTGAATATCATTTGGTGAAATCGTGCTTCCGTGCTTCAGCTGCTCCTGGAATTCACCAAGAAATTCCTCAGTCCCTGTATAGATATCTGCACAATCAAAGGTTGTAAATCCTTTTTCGACAAGCATATGGAAAGCGTTCATAACATCATTTTTGTCTACACTATTTTCTAAACTATGCCCCTCTGACAGTTGCCAGCATCCATTGATCACTCTGCTGATTGTGTAATCCTTTGCTAATTCAAATCGTTCTGCCATTATTGTCCATCTCCTTTATGTAGAGGTTCTATTGTGCATTCGGCATGACTGAATGCTTTCGTTCCTATCCGGGTTATTTTAAATACTGCACCACAGTTCGGATCGGGGCAGGCAATCAAACTGTCGGACAACATCCAGTCATTAGCCTGTAATACCCGCTGCTTTGCAGGCAGTAAAGGCAAAATAGCACTTAAAGCATACAGGGAGAATGAATTATTTTCAGGGAAAACAATGTCTTCACCTGTAACTAAGAAATAGTCACCTTCTTTATGGCCGCACACCATTGGTTTATCTGTCCCCACAACCTGCACTTTTAGATTATATAGTGTAAAGCTATCATCCACGATACATGCTCCTTTCCAAAGACCCAGAAATAATAAAAAAACACTTATCCTTAAATAATAATTCAAGGACAAGTGTTAACTCGCGGTACCACCTTGTTTGATATGTATCTACATACCATCTCCATAGAGTGCGTCACACACCCTTAGCCTTTTAACGCTGGCTCTGCGTCTAAGCTACTAAAAAAATTCTTTCGCTTCGCCCTCGGAGGCCCATTTACTGTTACGGTTTCTGTCCGGCTTACACCATCCCGGATTCGCTAAGAGACCTTTAACAGTTTTACTCCCTCTTCAACAGTTTACAGAAATGTTAGCATCGTTGTTTACCAATGTCAAGAATAATATGGCAATTTTTTATATAGACAAAGTACAGGTAATGTAATATAAATATGGCTTTTTCTGCCCACGGAAATTGCGTGCTGTATCACCATCTCCCGCCTGTCATCATTCTTGCTAACCCACCTAATTCAATTCCTCACCATTCGTTTCAATCACTGTTTTATACCAGTCAAAGCTTTTCTTTTTCATCCGTTTCATATCTTTATTTTCTGATTCATCCTGATTGATATAAACGAATCCGTAGCGCTTTTGATAGCCATTTAGCCAACTGAGTAAGTCAGTAAAGGACCAGGTGCAGTACCCCATCAAGTCCACACCGTCTGTAATTGCTCCCTGCAATTGCACAATGTGCTTACGGAGGTAATCAATCCGATAATCGTCATGGATCACACCACTTTCCTCCACATGATCAAAAGCACCAAGCCCGTTTTCCGTCACCAGCACAGGCAAGCCATAACGGCTTGTCATTCTTCTTAATCCAATTCTTAATCCAACAGGATCAATTTCCCAATCCCAGTCAGTTGTTTCCAGTGACGCATTTCTCTTCCGTTTGAATACACCAGGTATACCGCCTTCTACAAAATTCCCTTTTTTGCCATCATGATTGTCATTCACCGCGCCAGTAAAATTTTCATCAAGCGGGCTGGCAGTAAAGGTAGCTGTTTGGTAGAAATTCACTCCCATGAAATCAGGTCTACCTGCTTTCAACACAGCTTCGTCACCTTCCTTCATGGTAGGCTCAAGACCACGTTCCTGCAGATACTTCCATACCGAAGCAGGGTACTCACCGCGGCAATACACATCCAGCCACCAATAATTATTGAATTCATCCGCATTTTCAGCAGCCAGCACATCCATTGGATGACTGGAATAAGGGTATGCTGGTCCATAAGCGAAACTAGGACCGATCTTGCCCTCGGGAATGATTTTCCGAAAGGATGCAATCGCTTTTGCATTCGCCAGGTTGGCGATGTGATTGGCTTCATACATCCGTTTGCGATCTGTTACACCAGGTGGATGTTTCGCCTGTTCATACCCGTGTGTGATAAATACATTCTGCTCATTTAAAGTGACCCAGTACTTCACTTTCCCTTTCAATCTATGAAACAATGTCACACAGTAATGGTTGAAATCATCGATGATTTGTCGTGATTCCCACCCGCCATATGCATCCTGCAGAGCTTGGGGCAGGTCCCAGTGATACAATGTGACAATTGGTTCAATCTCATGATATAAGAGCTCGTCAATCAGGGCTTCGTAAAATTGCAGGCCCTTCTCATTCATTTCTCCTTTGCCATGAGGGAAAATCCGGCTCCAGGCAATGGAAAACCGATATGCCTTCAATCCCATTTCCTTCATTAATGCCACATCTTCCTTGTAACGATGATAATGATCTACTGCGACATCTCCGCTTGTCCCTTTGTATGTCTTACCAGGGATTTTCGTGAAATGATCCCATACGGATGCACCTTTACCGTCTTCATTCCAGGCTCCCTCTATTTGATATGCGGCTGAAGCAGAACCCCATAAGAAGCCCTTCGGAAAAGCGTCCATTTTTTCGTAATACATCCCATTCAGCTCCTTTATACTAATGTAATGCCTCTTTCTCTAATTGCATCAATCCATAAACTGCGCCAAGCAGGTTTGCATGCTGACGGAATTCACAGGTGTCGACAACCGGTTTGATTGTTGAACCCGGCAATCGCCGCAAGATTTCCGAGATGCTGGTATTGATTTGTTGAATTAAATCTGGCCTTGCACTGATTCCACCGCCAATTAAAATCAGTTCTGGATCATAAATGTATTGCAAATTGTATATGCCAAGCGCTAGGTACCGATAAAATGCCGCAACTTCACGCTTGCACACCGGGTCGCCTGCGGTGGCTAGGTTAAAAATTTCTTCTCCCGTCAATTGATCGGCTTTCCGCTGCTTCAACCATGCAACCTTTCGGATCAAAGCGCCTGTTGCCCCTGTATCACTCCATGTATCGAAACCGTTTTCAGAATGAGTCGGAATCAGCATATATCCAAACTCACCGCCGTGCAGATTGGCGCCTTTATGCACTTCTCCATTTTTAATGATGGCTCCGCCGATCCCGGTGCCAATCACGATGACAAGTACATCATGCTTTGTTTTTGCTTTGCCCTTCCAGAGCTCCGCATAGGCAGCACAGTTCGCATCGTTTTCCATGAATATCTGCTGCCCAGTGTGCTCTGCCATCATTTGTTTGATGTTTGGTCCGTGAAGGTAAGGCAAAGCGCTGGTACCATGTACAACGCCTTTTTCAGAAACGGCACCAGGACAGCTGACAGCAATCCCCTGCGTCCCCGGATGAACCTGATTCAAATCCGCTATTAAATCCATTAGTCCTGCCAGTGATTTTGGCGTTTTTATCTTGCTTATTTTCATGATGGATCCCGCTTCATCAATCACAGCAGTTTTGATATACGTTCCACCGATATCAACAGCCAAAAAGTTTTTCATTGCCTGCACCTCATATTCCCTCTCATGTCTTGTTGTCTTTTTGTTTCACAAAATCACCAGCTGCAGTACACATCATTTTTCTTCTTTATCAACCTGTGCCGTATCAAAAGCGCACGATGCGCGCACAATCAACTCAGGATCAACTTTCATCGCATGGGGCTGTGCTGTTTCATTAATTAGATCATGAAGCATCACAGCTGCCAGCCTGCCCATTTTTTCTTTATCCTGCTTTACCGTCGCCAGTGTAGGATCACTGTAACGACAAGCTTCGATATCATCACAGCCGATCAGTTTCATATCTTCTGGCACACGCACCTCTGCTTCTTTCATTGCCCGCAATGCACCAAGCGCCATCATATCGGAAACAGCATATACTGCCTGTGGTTTCTGTTTAGCACGCAATATATTTTTCATAGCGTGGTAGCCGCTCTCTTCAAAATAATCTCCATGCTGGATCCAATCTTCTTCCACCTGCATACCGAATGACGCCATATGTTTCAAGAAGCTGTCCTTGCGTATTCCCGAAACAAACGAATTTTCCGGCCCGCCGATAAAAGCCACTTCCCGGATGCTGTTTAAATACAGATGGGTCACGACTGATTCGGAAACTTTTTCGTTATCTGTCGTGACATAACTGGAGTTCGGGCCTGTCAGTTCAATGTCGATCCCGACACATGGAATATTACTGCGGTCCAGTTCCCTGGTTGCTTCTTCAATTTCATCCCCCGCAATGACCAGGCATCCATCAAGCTGGAAATGAACACACCTCTTCAAATAATCCTGTCCGCCATTGCTAAATGATTTATTCGAAAAAAGCAGTATATCATAACCAAGATTACCGACAACATTTTTAAACGAATTGACAATATCGTTGAATACCGGGTGGTTCATCTCTGCATTGATATCCCCGGCAAAAATCAATCCGATCAGGTTGGACTTTTTTGTTGCGAGCAACTTGGCAGAAAATGTCGGCTGATAACCGGTCTCTTCAATAATCTTATTCACTTTATCTATTGTTTGCTGGCTGAGACTTCCTGAACCATTGATCACTTTTGAAACGGTTCCTCTGGACACATTAGCCATTTTCGCGATATCTTTTATTGTCAGTTTCATCTTTCAACCTCAAGTCTGTATAATCTCGCGCCCTACTTCACTGATCCTTCCGTAATACTGGAAATGAACAGTTTATTGAACATCAGGAACACAATGACAAGCGGTATGGTCGCCCAGAAAACACCAGACATCAGCATTCCAAAATCAACATTGCTCGTCGTATTCATGGAAGATAAGGCTACCTGTATTGTATACATATCCGGGTCCCTAAGAACAGTGAATTGCCATAAAAACTCTCCCCATGTTGCTGTAAATACGATAATTCCCAATGTCGCAAACGCAGGTAAAATTATCGGCAGCACAATCCGGTAAAAAATACGGAAATTGGAGCAACCATCTAACTTGGCTGCTTCTACCAGCTCATCAGGTACAGACTGGGAAATGTACTGGCGCATCAAGAAGATCCCCAGCGGATTCAGAAAGAAAATAACCATCGCACCTAATAAGGTATCCAGCAATCCAAACTTGGATATAAGGAAATACTGTGGAATCAGTCCAAGCTGCGGTGGAATAACCATCGTCAACAAGATGGAAATGAAAAAAATATTCTTTCCCGGGAATTTGAATTTAGCAAAGGCAAATCCCGCCAAGGAACTGATCAAGAGCACAACTGCAGTGACAACCAAACAAACGATCAGTGTGTTAAGCATGGCACCGTAAAATGGAATTTTATCCAGCACCTTCTGGAAATTCTCCACCAATTGATGGCCGGGTGTCATTGTAGGGGGTATGGCGTTGTACGCCGCACTTGGCCTGGTGGCCATTACAAACATCCAGTAAAAAGGAAAGATGGATAAGAAGGAAGCTATGATTAAGCATACATATACGAAAAATCTTCCAACCGTCATTTTTTTCATAGCTTCATCCCCTTCTTCCTTTTGCGGATTCCTGATGACAGGTACGTATTAATTGCCGAAGCAATAACGATAATCCCAAGCAAGATAACAGCAGTCGCCGAACCAGTTCCGAATGACTGTAAACTAAATGCATCACGGTATAAATACATCACGACCGTCATCGCTTCAGTCCTGCTGAAGGCAGCAGAACCAAGGAATACTGTCGGTTCCGTGAACAACTGCAGCGCTCCTACTGTAGAAAAGAACACTGTCAACATGACAAACGGCTTTAACAATGGAATCGTAATATAGCGTAATTGCTGAAAAACACTAGCGCCATCAATACGTGCTGCTTCATATAAATCTTTTGGTATACTTTGCAGACCTGCCAGATAAATAATCGTGTTATACCCAATCCAACGCCAAAACACCATGATGGAAATAGCGATTTTAGCACCCCACTCGCTGGTTTTCCAAGATACTGGATCCAACCCGAATACATCCAAAGTATAATTTGCCAGCGCGGTGTCATTGCTGCTGAAAAACACACCGAATACCAGTGCGACTGCTACCATAGAGGTAATATATGGCAAAAAAATCATCGCCCTGAAGGCATTCTTGAATTTTAGAAATGCCTGATTGAGGATAAACGCCAGTATAATTCCAACAATAAGTTGCGGCGCTGTCCCCAGGATGCCCATGATGACCGTATTGTACAGAGACTTCCAAAATAAAGGATCATGCAGAACCACACTGAAATTATGCAGGCCGACATATTCCATTTCACTGAACCCATTCCACTTTTGAAAAGCCAGGTAAATACTGAATATAGCTGGATACAGCCCGATAATGGCGAAAATAATAAAGAAAGGCGAAATATACAGGTAAGCGCTGATTTTATCTTTTGTTTCCTCTGAACGGTGTTTCCGTTTAAAAGCCATGTCTTTCCCCCTTCCCTTGAAAAAGACATCGATATGGCAGCTGACTGCCATATCAATGCAGCATATCCTGACGCAGACTCCTTTTATCAATAAAAACAGCCATTCAGCAAACATCCATAAGGGTGAAAGCTTTTTTATCTATCTTGTAATTTTTTCATACGTTTTACAGCTTCTTTCCATTCTTTATCAGGATCAGCACCTTCACGGACATTTTTCAGCGCATTGAGAACTTCATCCTGTGTGGGCTTGTACTTGCTGCCTTTATATACAAAATTGATATCCTTTGCTGCATCAGCAAAATACTGTGATGTTTTTTGCCCGCCAAAGAACTCATCTTCTATATTCTTGAAATCCTCCATATCAAAAACTTCCGGTGAAGATGGGAACAATCCTGCATCGCTTTTGAAAGACTTCAGCTGATTATCAGGAGATGTCAGCCATTTCGCAAACTTGTAAGCTTCTTTCTCATGTTTTGTTTCCTTAGGGATCGCAATATAAGACCCGCCCCAGTTGCCAGCCAATTCCTTTGGCAGTGTCGCAACGCGGAATTTTTCCGAAGCATCCGGCGCATTATCTTTCATCCAGCCTTTCAGCCAGGCAGCACCCATTTCAATCGCGAAATCGCCATTGTTCACTGCATTTCCCCATTCCGGTGTCCACATATCATAGTCTCCAACCAGTCCGTGATCATTGAATTCCACGGCCAAATCGTAAGCTTTTTTAACAGCGTTTCCATCATTTTCAACTAAAAGATTTCCTTTTTCATCATAAAAGCTTTCTGTCGCACCATCGATTACCGCACGATAAGCCATTTCCATACTATCTACCAATGGTTTGCCAGTTTTTTCTTTGATTTTCTCCCCTGCTTGGATTAAATCATCTTTTGACTGGATCATCTCTTGCACCTTATCAGGGTCTGTTGGCAACCCAGCTTTTTCGAACAAGTCAGTACGGAAGAACATTGCTTTCGGACCGATATCCGTTGGCAGTCCGTATAAGAAATCACCATCTTCGCTTTCGCCAATCTCCCATTTCCAGTCCAGGTATTTATCTTTGACTTTATCTGCACCCACATCATACAAGTTTACGAATCTATCCTTTGCTTCTTTAAATCGGTCAAGCTGGTCAATTTCAATCATTGCAAGATCCGGGGCACCGTGTCCCGCTGATAAAGCTGTGAACAGACCATTATGGTGATCATCGTTTTCTGAAGTCTTCACTTTCACTTTGACTCCCGGGTTTTCTTTTTCATATTCCTTAGCCAATTCATCGTAGTTTGTTGCACCGAATACCCAGAATTTAAGTGTGACTTCCTCGTTCTTGCCATCAGCATTTGAATCTTTGCTGCATGCCGCCAGCATGAAAATAAGTACCATTACCAATCCGCTAATTAATAAAAACTTGCCTTTTTTCATTTGAATCCCCCCTGTGCTTTTACTGTTGGAAAAAGTAATTCGTCCTCTTTGCGATTGTTTCAAATAAAACGTACCACCTCCGTTGTTTGTTTGACTTATTAGGAAACCGGTTTCCATAATCGATAAAAAATGAAGGGCCTCAAAACAGGAAACCGCTTTCTTTTGTTAAGTATATGATTAGATTTTTAGAATTTCAACTGTTTTTTAAAAACAATGTTTAAAAGGCAGGAAACTGGTTTCCTGCCTTAGGTTTTTATTAAATGCTTTTAGCTAAAGTTTCCCGCCGCCAGCGTAAACTACGGTTCTTGTATCTCTCATACCTTCCATGCTAAACCCCTCAAATGTACGTTACCCTGCGTTTTCAGTACCCTTGTTTGGTGCTTCTTTTTCCACTTCCGATAACGCCCTCCAAACTGTCACTCCTGAATAGATCATCAATAAAAATCCTGGTATCAGCATGAGCCAGGCACCATTTTTGGATTGCAGGAAATGCAGTGCATATCCCACATAAGGGACAGTGAATCCTGTATATTCAGCTACAACATTTTGGGACATTACTGGGTTCATATCCGGTCCATCATTATTGTCCCCTTTTGTCTGATAGCGAACATTGTTGCCACTGGGCATGACTTTTACGATGCGGTGTGTAATCAAGATATTTTCATCACTTGTAAATGTAATTACATCGTTTTTCTTGAAACGGGTCATATCCCCGCCAGGTTTGACAGCAATGATAGAACCTGTCTTGATGTCTGGTTCCATTGATCCGGATAAAACTGTTTTAATCTGATAGCCAAATGCTTGTGGTTCGCCACCGCTTGCTTTAGAAATAATGACAATACTTGCAACAAGGATTAGCAACGCAGCAAGAAATAGGGAAACAGTGTTATTTATCCATCTTACCGCTTTTCTCTTCTTCATCATAATCTCCCTTCTTTGCATTTGTGGTTTTTTGTTTCTCCAAAGATTCATGTTTCTTTTGTTTTGAATGAATTTCCGTACTTTCATTCCTGTTATCAGACTTGGATTCTGTATTTTCGTTACTACTTGTTTGGCTATCATCAGGTGCATCAGTCTTATCTGCTTTCGTTTTTACAGTTTCATTGTTTTCTTTCTTAGCCTGATAAGACTTGTCACTGCTTTTTTGTGCATGCTGTTTGTCTTTCTTATTTTCGCCAGATTCAGGTTTGGATGATCCTGCTTTCCCCGCCTTTTCATTCGTCTCATTGCTACAGGTCAGCTTAAACTGCTTGCTCCAGATACTATCCTCATCGGATTGAGCTGCCTTGAAAATGTATGTACCTGGTTTGGTTGCTTCGTAGTCCAGCTCCATCGTATCTCCTGGAGTCAACACACGTATAGGCGCCTTTTTCAGTTCCTTGCCGTTTTTGGGATCATCTTTCTCAGCGTAATATATGGTGTATGTGCCTGCTTTCTGCATATTCTTATCTCCGGTATTTTCCAGACTGACGTGAATCATACCTGGACAGGTCTTACTATTTTGATTGCTGGCGTTTTTGAAAGACAGCGACGCTTTTTCCACTTCCTTATCCCAAACCCCTGCAGCAATCGTTGATGAAGCTACTGTTTGAGTGTTGAAATAGGCTGAAGTATTAGATGATAAGTAAGATGCCGTAAAAAGAAAGGTGTAACAAATAGCAAAAATCTTCCAAGCAACTATAAGCTTACGATGTTTTGTTCTGTAGGATTTTTTTCGATTATTTTGCAAGAAACCACCACCTAGAGAGATTATCCAAGAAAGGAACGGCGTCCAATGACACCCCTCTGCAAATATCAATTAAAATATTATTCATCGCATTGCAAACAACTTTGATGGGCAAACAGCCCACTTTGGCTCCGGGCAGCCCCTGCACTGGGCAAAACTAGCAGAACCTACCGCCAACGAAAATCTAATCTGGCTATCCAACAATAAGATAGATAGCCAGATTTTCTCCCAATTCCTTAATGGACGCCTACAGCATTATATGCCTGCTCTACCGCTTTTTCCTGTGCAGATTTTTCACCGTACAAATCGATTGCAGCTTGGATAGCAGCTTGTCTCATCATGCTAAAGTCAGCGTTTGATGTCATATAGTTGCTGATGGCACGGTAATAGATTTGTTCCGTCGCTTCTCTTCCAACGCCATCGATGTGTACACCATAATGGTCACCGCCTTCGGAAACCAGATAGGCTGCTTTATTATTGATGCTGCTGTTGACATGCACGCCGCCGTTATCAAGACTGCCGGTATATAGCTTGCTATAGTGATCAGGATATGGTTCTTTCGAATAATTTTGATCGATCAGGGATGGCGGATCCTCTAAAGAACGCAATGCAGGCGTACCATCCGCCATAATATCTTCTCCCATCAACCAGTTTTCGCGTTCAACCATGGTACCGAATATATCTGCATAAGATTCATTTAACGCACCAGGTTCGCCACGATAAATTAAATTGGCTGTATGCTGCACCATTCCATGTGACATCTCATGAGCAGCGACATCCAGCCCGCCAGCTAAATTATTGAATCGTTTTCCATCTCCATCACCGTAAGACATATATACCCCATTCCATGAAGCATTGTTCCAATCGACGCCAACATGTACACGGGATAACAATGACTGGCCATTATCATCGACAGAGTTTCGATCGAATGTCTTTTTATAGTAATCATAAGTCTTCTGCGCATTGGCATGCGCATCGATGGATGCTCCATCACGGAACATTTTGCTCGGACTGGTGACAAGCGCCATATCATTGCTGGCATCAAATGTCATTACTCCCTGGCCCCGCGTTGTATCTTGAAGCGCATAATTACTGTCTATTTTTGTGGCTTCAAACTTTTGCTTTGTTCCATACACCCCTGTTCCAAAAGCAGTAACCTGTTCTGCAGCGTTGAAATGATCTATCACTTTGCCATTTGCCGGATCAATAAAGTAATGCCAAAATCCAATTTCCGGCTCCGTAGTTGAAGCAGTTACAAGATAGGTGTGGTAAAATTCGCCATCATATTCATATATATATGGTTTAGCTTCCACCTCCCCATCATATTCTTTTACTTTGCCGATTTTCTGTTCAATGGCTTGTTTTGCCCTGTCCATTACTTGTTCTTTTGAAACAACGGCGTCCGTATTGATTTTTTTGTTATCCAGGTGCGGAACTACCGTCCCAAAATAAGAGGTAATCTCATTATTTTCATTCAATGCCAATGTTTGATCGGCTCCGAATACCGGGATTCCTTTATATTGCTGCCGAAGCTTAAAATGGTACGATCCCGTTTTTTCATCTGCTTCCTGTGCTACTATTTTAAAAGATCCTTTGGATTCACCTAATTTCTCGTGCATATAAGCCTGCACCATTTCGTGCTTGCTCAATCCTTTAGGCGCCTCCCAATTTTCAATAATGTAAGAAGGAGTGTGGTATGCTTTATCAAACTGGATTTTGGTTTTACCAGCAGCATGTACGGTATCGCTGCTAAAGACAACCCCGCCGAATCCTATTGATAAAGCGAGAATGGAAGAATAGACTTTTCTATTTACCTTTAATTTGACCTTCATCATCTCACCCTTTCATGGCTATTTGGCATTAATTCGTGCCGTCGTACGCCGTTCCATCTCCTTGAGTGGCGTTGAATTGCCATTTCAGTTTAAGGCCGTCACCCTGGAAATTATTTTGATCTTCGCCATTATCGACGAATTCGAATTCCACCCAGAGGTCATTCGTCTCACCTGGTTCCAGCCCGCCTTTTATTAAAGGCTGCAAATTCTTCTCTACAACATCCGGTGACATATCTCTCAATTGATCCAATGTGGTCTCAAAAATCGGTTCTTTTTCCTTATCCCAATTCCACAGGAAATTCACCCTGATATACTTTCCAAGATCCTCATCATTATCGCCCGCCACATCAGTCACATTGTAGCTGGTACCAAGATTGATTTTTGCAATATCCAAATTTCCACTATTGCTTAACTCGAAATCGCGAACAATACGATCACCCGGTTTCAGTCCATCCAGATCAACGATTACTTCAGGATTCATAGACAGGTCCAATGTCCCCGCAGTAAAAGTACTTTGTGATTCTGCCTGATCACTAAAATATGCAAATGAGCCTCCGGCAATTAATGAAGCGCCTAATGTTGCAGTTGCAAGCCCCATCCCGATTTTTTTCTTTAAACCCATTTTCAATTCCTCCCCATTTGTGACAAATTGGCTTTCCTTTTGTGACTCATCATAATAAACGCGTTTTCATGAGTCCGATTTGAAATCTATTGCCATTTTTCAAGCAGATAATCAGCATAATTGTTCAGCATATGAGCTGCCCTATCCGAAATATTTTCATTTTGTTCTTGCTGACCAACCAGTACTTTAAATCCCTTCAAGTGCTTTACAACCTTATTACTTTGACCAAGTTGTTCCGCATGATGTATGACAGTCAAATGAGCAATAACTTTCGCAGCCGCTTGGTCATTTTTAAATTCACCCTGCTCCTGATAAAAATCGGCAAGTGATTTTGCATTACCAGCAGTACCAGGGTTATCCGTATCATATATTGGAATCCCGTCAACCTCGTTGAAGTCAGCCCCATGATCCATAAGAAGCGGAACAATAGTCATCATCGGCTGCTTCATGGAAACGTATATCCCATTGTTTCCAACCTTTTCTGTCTTCAAAGAGAATAAATGAATGTGCCGGTTAATATCCTCAGCTTGTGAATCAGTGATCAAATAGCCTTTAGGGGCTGGATCAAGTATGGTCGGCGGATACTCCGTTTGATCCCAATCACGTGTGCCCGAAAGATAAAAAGGTTTTTGATTTGCTCCATCTTCCTCCTTATTTACCTTCGACTGTTCCGTAATTCCCGTAACCTCATCGAACCGCTCATGATAGAAATTTAACACGGAATCCATGGCTGCTCTTTGCATTTCGACTCTTCTTTTTGGTTCTTGCTGGCCAGGAGCTTCAGTCAACAGCCCAATACTGTGACGCAAACCGGACATATTACGCAAGATCTGTTCCGAACCACTTCCCGAACCTGGTGGGTTGCCATACAGTCCTGTTGTAAAACCCGCATTTTCCACATCCGGACGCACGTAGTCCTGGACCATTTCCTTGCTGATTTCATACAGCGGTTTATCAACATTGAAGTTACGGGCCCACAATACTTCTAAATCAGG
This sequence comes from Tigheibacillus halophilus, assembly GCF_042683165.1. Lineage (NCBI taxonomy): Bacteria > Bacillati > Bacillota > Bacilli > Caryophanales > Bacillaceae > Tigheibacillus > Tigheibacillus halophilus. The sequence continues at coordinate 251,913 of NZ_JBHUIZ010000015.1, read as the reverse complement.
ATTACCTTTGGCACTTGGGCGCTCATGTGCATCGACGACAATATCCGGCTGGAATTTATTGATGACACTTTCCACGGCCTGGATTTCAGGCGTTTCAAGCTTTAAATGATCACGGTTGTTATCGATGCCATCCGCATTTCCCCGCGTATTGGCTTCCCGGCCATCCGGATTAGGCTCGGGAATGAACAGTATGGTCGCATCTTTAAGCGTTTCTAGTAGATCCGGATCATCGGTGAATGCCAGATCCCGTAACAACATTAGAGATGCCTCATGCCCCGATGGTTCATTACCATGCGGAGTCCCCATGATTAGAATATTGTGTCCGGCTGCAATATCAGCATCAGATGGCGCCTTTGGAAATCCAACCTTCACCAGGTTCAAAGGGCGATGCTCATTGGATGTCCCCACAACGGAATAAGTGACACGATCAGATTTTGAGGCTACCTCTTTCAGGAATTGGGATTCCTCTTCGGTAGTTGTCCACCCATCACCATCTCGCTTTTCAAACCCTGTTTTTGGCACATTCTGGGCTGCTTTTGCCTGTTGCACTGTTGCATCAGCTTTATGGTCTTTACTTTGTTCCGCCATTGCTGACATCGGACCTATAGCCAAAACCATGGTCAGAATCACCACTACATGCAGGAACTTTCGTTGTAAAAGACCTTTCACCATAATCTCCTCCTTCAGTTTTTTGAAAAGCTGACTTACCGTGTTTTCTTGTTATACTTTTGTGGATAGATACAACTGATGAGTAAACGCTTTCAAATGATGGTAAATCAAATCCATCGTAATGCTATAAATCTTCATCTTTACCTTGCTCGGCGTTGAATGTCCAGTTCAGTTCGAGCCTGTCCCCTTGAAACTGGTTTTGGTTTTCCCCACTGTCAAGGAAGTTGAATTTCACAAGCATATCGTCTTCTTCACCTGCTTTGAGGCCATCTTCCATCAGTTCATCGAACACCTTCTCCTTTATAGCCGCAGGACTCATACTTTTCAACTTATCCAGTGTTGTTTTGTAAACGACTTGATTGAGCTGATCGGCATTATACAGAAATTCTACCTCGATATATTTGCCAAAATCCTCTCTGTTATCCCCTTTTGCATCAGCAACATTATAATCTGTCTTCAACGTGACACTTTTGATATCGAGCGTGCCCTTATTCTGAAGTTCAAAGTCATGTTCCACCGAGTCTCCCGGCTTCATATTGTCAATATCAATGATAGTCGATGGCTGAGCCGCTAAGTCTAATGTTCCAGCTGCAAAGGTTCCATGCGCTTCCTCACTGTCACTAAAATAAGCATACGTCCCCCCTCCCACCAATGCTAAACCAAGTGCTGCCGCAACCACACCTGCGCCAAGCTGTTTTTTCAACCCCATACTGTTCTGCTCCTCCTTTTAAAGGTTTTTATTTTTGAACGGCCTATAAGTTTTTTTTATAAGCCGATACAAACGGATAGTTTTTCTGCTAATCCTATCTAAAACCTATCTATCAAAATGCCAGCGAATTTTGGAACAGCAGTTAACTGTATTTAGTTGAATTAAATCAGCCGCCATATTCTACATTTGCTGACTAAAAAACCGAAAGACCTTAAGTCAACCTCTATATTTCATATTTTTCTATGCATTTCTAGTTTTTCTATTAAAATAAGCTTATCACAGTCAAAAATATTTTGTATTGGGAAAAATTACATTGTTACGACAACATTCGATATGTTTCTATCCACGAATATTGTCGTTTTATCACCGACTTTCCCAGAAATGGAAAGTTCAATGAATGTATTGGTTAATGAACGAGATTTATTTTGATTCACACCTCCATGACTAGGAGATAACATCAGACTTAAAGATTGGCAAAAACCCAAGTTCTCCAAAAAAAAAAGCAATAAGCGTTGATTAAAATCGCTTATTGCGCTCTCTTTCCCTCCAAAAATGCCGTCCCGGCTTTATAACGGTTAAGCCGCATCTGCTTTCTGTAATGCCGTCATGATTGGTTTGACTACAACCAGACCAAATCCATTTTTAACGAGCACAGCTAAAAAGCACCTTAAGACCCGAAAAACCGTTTTGCTGGGAAATACCTCTTTATATGATCATGTGGGAAATAGGAACGACATCATCAGCATCCATCTCTATTGATTATTGTTTCCCTCAGATTGCTCATCCACTTTAAATACCTCTTTAAACGCCTTGTCCTTGACTTCAATTTTTTTATTAAGCTTATTTAACACTTCCTCTGCCGGTTTCGCTTGTTGCTGGAGCAGGGTTTGCTTAATTTGATTTTTCGCTTTTTGCAATAGGTTCCACCTTTTTATCCGTTGCCTTGATGATATGATATCCAAATTGTGTTTTGATCGGTTTGCTAACTTCCCCTTTATTTAATTTCATAGCTGCTAAAAGAAATGTTGGATCGATTTCCTGGCTTTTTTGGGACAGGTAGCCAAGATTGCCGCCTTCTTTTGCTGAAGCCTTATCATCGGATTTCTTTTTTGCCAATGCTGAAAAATCAGCAGCAGTTTTCAGCTGCTTTTCTATCTCTTTAGCCGTCGACTCTTTTTTCACAAGAATGTGGCTCGTTTTAACCTTAGTGAATGCCTCTTTATTTTTTTTATAGTAATCTTTTATTTGATCCTCGGAAACTTTCACCCCATCCGTCGTTGCCTTCAAAAGATATAGGGATTGTTCGAGCTGATCCTTCATTTCGTTTTCATCATTTATGCCCTGCTGCTGCATAAACATGGCAAATTCCTGCTCACCGCCAGCTTGCTTCTTTAGTTCCTCCAGTCTTTGATTTAGCTCTTTATCTGTGACCTTATACTTCTTCTTTAATATTTTCATATAAGCCAATTGTTGGAGCATTTGTTTTCCTTGATCAGATTTTTTTAATTCCTTGTATAAATCTTCTTCCGTAATATCCCCTGCACCAGTTTTCACAATTACTTTGCCGCTACCGCTGGTGCTGCTGGTGGAACAAGCGGCAAGCACTGCTATGAATAAAACCGATATCAAAACTGATAGCCATTTCTTCATGCTGTTCACCTCTCCTATTCATTATTCCATCCCCCAAACACGTTTTGATGTGCTTTTGAAGAAACAGAAACCCGCTTCTTTCGATATTTCCCTTAAAGTTCTTTGCCTGACATTTGTTTTGCATAAAAGGTCCATTCGAGTTTCAGGCTGTCTCCTTGGAATTGGTTCTGGTCTTCGCCGCTGTCAACAAATTCAAATTCGACAACCATATCTTGCGACTCGTCCACCTCAAGACCGCCATTCTCTAAAACGTCATCGAATACCTTATCCGTCACGGACTTGGGACTCATATCCTTTAATTTGTCTTCCCCTGGAGGGTTCTTTTTTGATCGTTCTGAGAGTATGGATCCTTTTAAAAAAATTGCAGACCACACAACGTTCTACTCCTGCCATTTTTCTATCATCTGGTCAGCGTCTTCCCTTAAAAGGTTGTACGCTCTCTTGGAAATCGATTGATTATCTTTTTGGTGGTGTGCCAGAAGCAGTTTGAAGCTTTCCATATGCTTAATCGCTTTTGTTGTCGATTCTTGATGCACGAAATGTTCGATGGCTGTTAAGTGCATATTCAGCTTATTGGCTGCATCATCGGAAATTTCTCCTTCGCTTTGCAGGCGTTCAACAAACGTTTTCATGTAAGTGACACTCAGCTCCTCGATCCCGATAGCCATTCCTTCCCTTGTAGAATCCGCCGCACCATGATATAAACCAAGCTCCTGATCGATCATGATGCTGTTTACATTGCCGATTTCCTTTGGTTCGGCCTCCCATTCATGACCCATCAGTTTCATTTGTCGCCGCACATCGTCCGGGACACCGTGTTCCCAGCGAATTTCCGGATATTGATTGCTGTAGATACGGGGTTCTTCAATCCCATCTTTTAGTTCCATCCCATAGCCGATGGTATTTAAAATGGTTTGGGCGACAGAAGAAATAATAGTCGTTCCCCCCGGCGAGCCAACGGTCATATACGGCTTATCGTCTTTAAAGACCATCGATGGTGACATACTGCTCAACGGACGCTTATTCGGCTGAACCTCATTGGATCCGCCCGGAATAGCGTCAAAATCGGTCAGTTCATTGTTCAGTATGATGCCATAACCCGGAACCATGATGCCTGTCCCGAACAATTGCTCATTTGTCGTGGTGTAAGAGACCATATTTCCCCATTTGTCCGCAACGGAAAAATGGGTGGTTTCCCCATCGACCTTATGATCATCCTGTTCGACTACTTTTGCAGGCTTGCCATCTTGATAATCCCAAGGGTTACCTGGGCCGGCATCCGGATTGGCCTTATCTGGATCGATGGACGCCGCACGTTGTTTAATATAGTTGGGGTCCAGCAAACCTTTCATCGGTACATCGACATATTCCGGATCCCCCATATATGCCGCCCGATCCGCATAAGCAAGATGCATCGCTTCGGCCATGTAATGATATTTTTCCGATGAACGGACGTTGTATTGTGTAAGATCAAGCTCTTCAAACATCTGCAACAACTGCAGTACAGTAAGCCCCCCAGAACTGGGTGGCGGCATAGATGCAATATCGTAACCTTGGTAACTGCCCCATAAAGGTTCATCTTCGGTCACATCAAATTTTTTCAAATCGGCCGCTGTCATGCTTCCGCCAAATTCTTGAACAACTTGCGCAAGGGCTGATCCGATTTCACCGTCATAGTAGGCATCGCTACCTTTCTCTCCAATCAATCTGAATGTATCGGCCAGGTCTTTTTGGACAAGAAGGTCACCCTCTTTTAAAGGTTTGCCCTCAGGCAGAAAGACGTCTTTGGCGGCACTGCGCGAGAGTTTCTCTGAATTACTTTCAATGGCGTCCGCCAATACCCAATTAACCTTCACACCTTGATCAGCCATTTTGACTGCCGGCTGAATAAGGTCGTTCAACGAAAGTGTGCCCCACTTGCCAAGTGCAGTTTCCAATCCTTTAAGTGTGCCCGGAACACCAACTGCCTGCCCCATTTGTACACGTTCGGAAAAAGGAATGACACTTCCTGTTTCTGTTTCGATATTCCAAGCGTCAGGCTCTTCGGTTCCATCCTTCCATAGCTTCACCTTAAGGTTATCGTCCTCGACACGGAATTTTAATGATTGCCAATCAGTAGATGTATCATATTGAAGCGTTTTCAAATATGAACTTTGGGAGTCTTTCGATTGGATCAATTTCACTTCGTGCGTATGGGAATCAATCTCAACGCCATACCCGTTTTTGGCAAATGTACTACCGGAACGATAGCCGTCTGCGCGAAGCCATATCCTCAACCGGCGGTCGTTACCCGGGTCATCAGTGCGAAACCTCATATACAGCTCGCTGTTTTTCAGTTTTTCCATTTCTGCAGTCGAGCGGGCAAAAGATGTTTTATTTCCATTCACAGTCGGGCCAAATTTGATTTGCCCGCCATGCTCATCAATTCGTAAGGTTGTCCCGCGTTCAAACAGATCGAATTTTTTCGCATCCCAGGGTTCTCCATTTTCTCCTTTAAAATCGTAGGAAAAAGTGTGATTACCAGGTTGGTCAAGGTCGTCCACCTTTACATCTGCAACATGAAATTGCCCCTGACCGTCATGGTTGCTCTCGATTGCACTTAACAAAAATTTTCCTGGTTCTTGTACAGTATTTGTCTTATCCATGAACATATCTGGTGTGGCCCCACTTGGCGCGCGTTCTCTGCTGTCGATGATAGATACATCTTTTTCCTCCGCATCGTACACCATCATGAACCCGCCACCGCCGATGCCTGACATCATTGGTTCTGCAACATTCAACGCAAATTGCATTGCCACTGCGGCGTCAACAGCATTTCCGCCTCGGTCCAATACATCTGCACCGACTTTCGATGCCAGCGGATGCGCAGACACTACCATACCTTGATCACCTGTAGCCATCTGCTCTGGCTTCACACCGGGATTTTCCGGTTCATATCCTGTATTATCATCGCTGCCTAGAGCTTGGGCAAATGGACCGCTGATTCCAAATAGCAGAAACAACCCGAGCACAATGGACAAAAGCTTGACACTATGTTTTTTCATGATACCCCTCCCTTTGGCACTTTCTGTTATCCGCTCCACCTGTGCCAGATGTGCTCCAGCACAGATGGATTACCTTGAACTATTAATCTCAAAAAATTATTTCCAAATCTTAATCAACGCGTCCGCTTCAGCTTTTAAGTTGTCATACGCCTTTTTTGTCATGTTGTCTTTTTGATTTTCCAATAGCTTTTTAAACCCTTCCATATGTTTGATAACTTTATCTGTTTGCTTTTGTTTTTCATAATGAGCTACAGAATCCAGATGCATTTTTAATGCATGTGCTGCGCCATTCTTAAATGCTTTGTCATGATCAAAGCTTTCAACAAGGGCAGCCATATCAGCCGCACTGATATTGTTCAGCAACATGTTTTCTTCCGTGGCAGTTTGATCAGCATCAGTCTCCGAAGAAGCTGTAAAACTAAGCGTCGCCGGGGCCTTCTTACCTGCCGGGACATCGACGTATACTGGCACATCGACAGTTTTTCCTGCTTCTGCTTCAATTACATTATGGTCGAGCTGAAGCTCCCAATCGTCATCTGTTTTTGCTTTGATCCGGACAAGATCCGCTGCTTCTCCAGTATTTGTTACTTTAAAATGATAGACCGCCACTTTTCCGGGGATTGCTGGTTCTACAGCACCTGTTTCGGCAGATATTCCCCGCTTGTACGCACCCGCACCATCCGTATGTCGTACTGCAGTCCGGTATTTCAGCACGCCATCTTTATCTTTATGTTTTCCCAAAATATAAAAATGGAGGCGATTGTATGGGTCTTCGTATTCACTGACAATATCTGCTTCATTGATATCCTTCAAATCTCCACTGACAAGACGCTCTCCGTTACCTGCATGGAACAATGCATCGGCCAGCTGTCTCGGATCACCTTTAGTAACCATTGCCGTTGTACCGTCCGGTTTTGTGAAATCTGCCAAATTAATATCTTCCGGATGCGAATCAACCACCCACACATTCGGGGCACTCTCCGCATTTTTTGTTTTGGAAATCAATACACCGGAATCGGTTGCAAAGGAGTCCGCACCTATTCGATCTATCACCTCCAGGGTGTAGTTATTGTAGCCTTGACCACCCAGCATATCATTTCGCCAGTCGTCGCCAAGATAATCCTTCGGTGTTAAATCATCCATGCTGATGTTAATACCATGGATCCCGGTTCGCCCGAATTCACTGCCAATCGGTACCTGACGTGCCGTCACATCCGCAAATACTGGTCCAGTCTCCTTCAGTTCATCACGGTTTAATTTCAGCACCTCATCATCAGCCAGAAATCCTTGTTTCATCTTATTACGCAGCGTATGCGGTGCCGCCAGAGAAGAACCAAGCGTGGCCGGAATCATCCAGCGGGTATGGGTTCCGCCGGGACCATTGAATGCGCCGCGACTCATCGTTTCCCAGTACCCTGAATAACTGCGAGGGTCGAGGGCAGCATTATTATAGTTATCCCCAAGTCCGCGCAGATGGCCAAATTCATGGGCAAAGGTGGACATGCCATCGCTTTCTCCCTGAATAGAAACACGAATCGTTTTATCATTGATTTTTGCACTGGATGCCGCAGACCAGATACTCTTTGCTGCAAGCCAAGATGTCCATGGCACGTAGCGTGTCTTGGCCCAATTCGGCATGTCCTCAAAACCAGGTAAATCCGGCGGGCCAAATGCATCAGTCACAGCGTTCTGATCCGCAAATTTCATTTCGCCGAGCTCCTGCCATACAGTTGATTCATCGTAGCCGGCATGGACGACAAATGCAAAGTCATAATCTGTGCCAGATGCGTTTAAGTCATCCTTTGCAATGGAAACGGAGTCGCTAAACAGGTTTCCGCCTTCATATTCTTTGGGCAGGAAGCCTGCGTTCATGCCATCACTAAGTCCGTATTGAAATTCGTTTTTATCCAGGCGGTAAGGACCATAAGCATCAAGGGTTACACCCCAATTCCCGTAAGAATTCTCTTTCCAAAAACCATCGATTGTTTGATGGTTGTTCATCTCACTGGGTACATTCAGATAGTTCTGCCAAAAATCTGCCAGGTCTTCTCGGGGAATGGGGTCGATTTGCGGATTACCCGCCGGATCAGATCCCTTTGGTTCGCTCAATATAAAATCCCGATCAGGAAAATCGACTAAAATCAATGCCCCTTTCAGTTCCGTCTTCGGTTTAATATCCGCAGTAGCCCAGTCGATCCCAGGGACCTGTTTATAGTCATTCCATGTCATATCCTCCGGAACAACCCATGATTGGGGATCTACCGGTGCGGGCAGTTTATCTTTCCCCGGCTCCTCGGCATAAACGATGGATGAGGACATTACAAGCAGGATACCAGTTGAAAATGAGGCGATTTTGTTCCGTACTTTCAAATTAACCTTCCTCCTTTTTAAAAACAGATTGTTTTAACCCCGGCAAATGCACCTTCTTATCATCACGTTTCTTTTCCGTTTAAACGATGCTCACCCCCTTTCCCAACGGATAAAGTGTTTTTCTAGGAGTGCGCAACAGTTAACCGTGTTACACGATTAAAATATTTTTCTTGTTCGATCATGGACGCTAGTCTTTAAAATCGAGTGAATTTTTACCCCCTACAACAGGCAGTACCATATTGCTATCTCCAAGGATGGTTTCAATGGTTGCCTGGGTTTGTGCCGGTATTGTCCAGCTGCTGTCACTTGCTGCAATAACGACGCCGATCCGATGTCCTTTTTCAAACACATAGTCTTCCGACAGAACATCCCAGCGGAACCAATAATTTTTATTTGGCGTCAAAGGGTTGCTCTCGGTCATGGATTTCCAATTTTTTGCACTCATCCAGCTGCGCGTGACTATTTCATATGGATCTGTACTAGTGACCATTTCTGTGCGCCTATAACAAGCGCTGTCATTTGCACTGCTATCGCCCCAGCAATCTTTCATATCAAGCGTTTTGACATCCTCAGCAACATGAGCGCCAGTTCCATAGTCAACAAGCAAGGCGGTAAAGTTTGTGTCAGGCTTATCGACATTGGCTTTTAAATTAATTTTCGGTGTCCCGCTGATTCTGACTGACTTCTCCAGTTTTGGGGTCAGAAATACCAGCCGATGGTCTTTTTTATCCATCTCATTTTCTACCATTTGCTTTTCACTTTGTTTGGGGTCGTCTGTAAAACTTTGTGTATGCTTTCCTTCGACGGGATCCGCAGTTAAAACCCCCGGACCTGCTGAGTCACCATCAGAGGATGGATTGAAATGCATGTCGACATATTCTGTCTTCTTATCTGGCCAGCTGTCATGCGTCTCCCAATTCAGGTCGTTTCTTTGAACATCAACGCTTGGCTGATCCATCACGCTGTTATCGATATCCTGCAGCCAGTAGTCAAACCATAAATGAAGCGTGTCCACCCATTCCTCTCTGCGAAAATCAAATGGATCGACATGTCCTGTTCTGGAAAGCCACAGCTTTTTTGGCACATCATTTTCTTCCAGTTCATCCCACCACTGTGAAAAATGGTTCGTTTTTACGTTGTAGTCATTTAGCCCATGTATGGCGAATACACTTGCCTTCACCTTGCTTGCGTCTTTGTAATAATTGCGTTTATCCCAAAAATGATTGTAATTGCCGGTGTTATCGTCTGATTCTGCAGTCAAACGATCGCGAACCGGTTTGCAGATGTTTCTGCTTTTGGAACTGACAACAGTATTTGCCAGACCAGCCGGCCCTCCCCGGTAATAAGGGATGCCGCTGTACCGATAATAGTCATACCAGCTGCTGATTGCGGAAATCGGCACAATTGTTTCCAAGCCCTCGACACCCGTTGCCGCTACACCATTTGCAAGTGTGCCATCGTATGACTTTCCGATCATGCCGACTTTTCCATTCGTCCAATCGGCGATTACTTCTTTTCCATCGGATGTTTTTGCCTTGGCACGTCCGTTAAGCCAATCTACAACCGCTTTGATACTATTAATATCTTCGATTCCGCCAGTTGTCGGACACCCATCTGATTGACTCGTACCTATCATGTCGGCCAACACCACTGCATACCCTCTTGGCACAAAATAGTTGTCATAGTAGAGAGGAAATTTAATCGGCTTTCCATCCTTATCCCATTCCTTCAGTTCACTTTCATTCCCTCTGCCAAGACTTTCGTAATATGGACTTGCATCCATGATGACCGGCACTTTTATCTGGTTACCGGTTTCACGTGGACGAATGATATCCACTGCCACCTTATCCGGCTTTCCATCCATATCGCTGTCCATATTCGTTTCGACATAAACCTTTTCACGAATGGCATTCTCGTACGAGAAAACAGGCTGTGTTACGGCATATTTATCAATAATTACTGTGCTGTTTTCATAAAGATTGTTGTAAGCCTTTTGGGAAATGACTTTTTTCTTTAACTGCTCTTTCAACAACACTTCAAAACCCTTCATATGCTTGACAACTTTTTTTACCTGGCCTAGCTTTGCGTACCGGTTAACCGCGTTTAAATGGAGCAGCAGTGCATTTGCGGCACCATCCTCATCAATTTCACCAGCTTCAGCCAACTGTTTGATTACTTTTTGTAGATCTGCTATACTGTCACTTTCTTGGCTTTCCTTGTTTTCATTCATGTTGATGCGATATGCATCGATGCTTGTACGATACTGGTCCGATATGTTATTCGATTGTTCCTGCCCGTTGTCCTGCGCAAAGGCCATCGAAGAGGACATCAAAAGTGGCACTGCAGTGAAAACCACCATTCCCTTTTTAAATAAGTTCAATAGAGATCAACCTCCCAGTAATGTTTTTTGGTAGTTTAGGAGTATCCCCGCAGTTGGAAATGCGGCATAGAGAATACAATTTCGCCTTACCGTCACTATTCAATCAAAAAAACGCAAATGATGGAAAACCCTTATTCAATCATCTCCTTTATCTTCGCAATTTTTAATAATTTCCTACAATTTAATGGTACTACATATGAATAAACTCGTGTATTGGGAAAGTTAGTGGTTATTTAAGCCGTTTTATGGCCTATTTTGGATGTTTTTCTTTCCAGCTTTCCGCTGATTATGCCGATTTGCGTCGAAATGGGGCATTTCATCTGGTCAAAGCTTTGAGGAATTAGATAAGAGGTAAACAGTATTAAATATTTGTCGAAACATTTCAAGCAATGGCCGCTTACCCAGATATCATTAAGTGCAGACAAAAAATCATAGTCGAGTCTCACACTTTGTGATCAAGGCAAAGCCACGCATAGTAATTGCTGTATAGAGCAGGAACAAAAAAAGGAGCCCTCCTAATAAGAAGCTCCCTTAAAGTAAACAGATTAAAAATCTATTTCAAAACTTTTGTAGCAGGCGCAAGACAGCTTGTAGTTTACACCACCTTTTCCTTCTTCTCACGTCTTATTGCGGTCGGAATAACCGACTGGTTAGCGTTCTTAAATAACATACTTACCGCATACATCACAATAAAATTGACGGCAAGAGAAACTAAACCGATATTAATACTGAATAAGTTGATATCATTAAAATGCATCACAACAGCAGTTGCTGTACCAGCAATGATTCCTGAAATAATTCCGGCTGGTGTAATTTTCCGGAAGAAAAAGACTGCTAATAATCCCGGCACAAATTGGGCAAATCCATAATATGCCATTTCAATAATGTTTAGCATTAACTGCGGAACATAGACCGTTATGAACATTGAAATGACCAGATAAAATAACACAAAGATTTGTACCCATTTCCGCTGAGATTTTTCCGGTATTTTGTGTACTAAATTTCTGGTAACCACCCCACCGAGACTTAAGCCAATAACAGCTAGCACCAGGATACCAGATAACGCTGCACCAGCAGCAACCAAGCCAACTACCCATGGCGGCAAAAGGGCGAGCGCAGAAGCGATAAACGCATTATTGGGCTGGTCTAAATCTGGAATTGCTACTAAAGCATAATAAGCAGTCACCACTAAGAAAGGATACATGAGCATATACAAAGGCATAAACCGCTGGGTTTTCTTCACTGTTACTTCTGATTTAGCAGTCATGACCGCGGCAACGATAAGTGCAAAGTTAAAAGCAATCGCTTGCACAAAAGAAGTAGTGACTGTATAAACAATTTCATTCGTACTTCCAATGGTTACAGGAGCGCCCTTTTCTTTCACAAGCGCAAATAGATCCGAAACACTTCCAACTTTTACAATGACGATAATACCAACCACAACGATAGCGCCAAACATTAAAATATCTTTAATAATAGAAATAAGCGCTGGAGCTTTTACACCTGAAAAGGAAATATAAGTATAAGCCAGAGCCCCGGAAATTAACACAGCAATTAGAGGGGAAAGATTAAATCCTAAGGCACTAAGTGCTACAATGAGACCCTGAAATTGCAGCTGTGCCCATGGAATAAGGAAAATCAAAAAGGCAAGGGTGACGGTCAGTTCTAACCCTCTATGGGAGTAGTGTCCCTTAAAAATATCTGGTAAGGTCATAGCACCATACTTTTTACCAGCTCGCCATATTAATGGTGCAATATAATATCCTACAGGATAGGCAAGCAGAATATAAGCTAAGAACCAAATACCATAACTTGGACCCATAGCATAAATACCACCTGGAAATCCTATCATTGTACCAATACTATAAACCTCACCAACAGCCAGGAAAAAAAGGATTATCCCACTAAATGATCTGCCACCTACCAGGTAGTCTTCAACATTCGTTGCATCTTTTCCACTGCGGGAAAGGACAGCAATGATGAGGGTTAAAAGAATAACTCCTACAAACACAACGGTTGTCATTATTCCCCCCCTCCTTCTTCAATACCGTCCTCATAAACTTTGCGGTCAAAAAAGTGCCATGAAATACAAAGACACACTGTTGTTAGTGGAAACCAAAGAAACACCCAAAAATAAAGGATTGGGAAACCTAATATAGTCGTATCCATTTTGCTAGTGAAAAAGATGCCTCCTAAAACACCGGCGAAGGGTATGACAAGTCCTATCAACAAACTTGCGAACTGTCGTGATAACATTATATCCCAACCTTCCCAATCGATAATTATGTTTAATGAGATACCAAAACCCCTTTTTCATACACAACATTTCCGTCTATAATAGTCATCAAAACAGGAATATCCTTAATTTCAATTTGGTTTATCTTGGTAGGGTCCTTCTGAAGAACAGCAAAATCAGCTTTTTTACCTATTTCTATGCTTCCTGTATGCTGTTTATCAAAATTCAATTTTGCCCCATATATAGTCATAGAACGTAACGCGGTTTCGACATCAATTCGCTGATCAGCCCCTAACACGTTTCCTTCTCTCGTCAAACGGTTAACCGCCGCCCACACAGAAAACAAAGGGGAAATAGGGGTAACAGGACAATCCGAATGTAAAGTAAACAATAAATTGCGCTCGATAGCATCTGCCAATGGGCTGATTCTTTTTGCACGTTCATGTCCTAAAAAGACCTTTTCATGCCGTTCACCCCAGAAATAAACATGATTGATAAAAAATGATCCCGCTACACCAAGTCTCTCCATCCGATCTAAATCCTCTAAAGTTGCGGTTTGTACATGCTCAATGCGATGGCGATGATCTTTGCGTGGTGATCGTTTTAAGGCATATTCAAATGCATCTAATATGGAACCAATTGCACGGTCCCCATTTCCATGTATAGCAATTCGAAACCCTCTTTTATGCAAGTCATATATTTCTTCATTAAATGCCTCTTGATCATGACATAAATCCCCGTGTAACGTAGCATCGCATTCATATGGTTTCCTTAAAGCACCCGTCAATCCTTGAATAGATCCATCCTGAAACATTTTTGCACTATCAAGGCTTGCCATTCCATTTGTGCGGTTTTGAATTTCCTCATTTAGTTCACTTGCAGTGTATTCTGCAAACGGTCCGTTCGGTCGCATGAGATCATGCATAACCATGAGTTGCATCCGCAGCGGATTTGCATGCTTTTCAATCGCTTTAAGATGGAACTCCAAATCATTTATTCCTTTATCAAGGCCGACACCAGCGTCCGTGTTCATCGTAATCCCTTGAGCGAGATAATCCTTTATAGCTGCCTTTAATAGTGCCGTTTGTTCGTCCACTGACTTATCAGGAATTTTAGAATAGACCGATTCTATTGCATCAAATTCGTATAGGACCCCATTAATTCTCCCCGAATCATCCCGTCCGAAATAGCCAATTGCGGGATCTGGCTGGTAATCGTCGACTCCTGCCAACTGCAGTGCTTTCGAGTTAGCGACTGCCAGGTGTGCACTAATATGCTTTATACAAACTGGATGGTTTGGCGCAATGGCATCCAAATCTTCACGAGTAGGATGTCTTTTTTCTTCCAGAAGGGTATCGTCATATCCATAACCTAGAATCCATTCTGTTTCTGGTGTTTGTTCTAATTTTTTGCTGATATTCTTCTTAATGTCTGAAATCGTTTGATTGAGGGGAGAACTGCAATTTACCTGACCTTTTGTTTGCGCATACATGGGTAAGTGATTGTGTGTATCAATAAATCCTGGGATTAGTGTGGCCCCTTTCAGATCAATGACTTGTGTGGAAGAGGAAATTGTAATATTATCCTTTTCCGGCCTTGTCCCCGGCCATATTCCAACAATTCGTCCATTCTCTACGGCAACAGAACCCGCACGTTGCCCTTTCTCATCCAAGGTTAGAACATTAGCATTTGTAATTAACAAATCAGCATGTACCAAAATAAAACCTCCTGTATTAATATTGGTTTTTTTCAAAAAAATATGGAAAGAATGCTTTGCTTGATAGAAAAGTAGGTAAATTTAAGTGATGTTTGAAAAAATGAAGTGAGTAAAGTGGAAGGGGAGGTCAAGTAACACCAATCCCTTCATCATGATGTCCGAACCAATGTAAAATGAAGCAGTGGTCTAGTTTGTGAAAGGTACCATATTATGTTATTGATAATATTTCTGAATCATTATGGCGTCCAAAAATTCAAATATTATAAAGCAATTTCATCCTATTTTTTGTCATTTTCTGCTGATCAAATATGTGAAAACTTAATACCATTCCACGGAACAGTTCCCAATCCTACATCGGCCACCTTAGCAGTCTTAAGGACATAATACATTAAATGGCAATCCTCTATGGTCAGACCAAACATGTAGGATAATCATTGCAACTTATTAAGGTATAAGATTTTCTTCTTACAAATCAAATTTCCACCTCCAATTTCTAATTACGAGAGTCCAGCGGGATGTATTTTTACAAATCGTTCCATTGGTGAAGACCCTCGCAAAAAGGTATTATAATTTAAACATTGGCTGATTGATCTGTCAATATTTTTAAATAGTTCAAATTATTGTTTTGTACTATATAATATATAGTTATTTTTTATAAAACGTTCATGACAGATTTTGGGTAAGTTCGTTAAGGAAATGAAACTCCTTATCTTAAATGGCCTTGTG
The DNA here is from genome assembly GCF_042683165.1 of Tigheibacillus halophilus. Classification (NCBI taxonomy): domain Bacteria; kingdom Bacillati; phylum Bacillota; class Bacilli; order Caryophanales; family Bacillaceae; genus Tigheibacillus; species Tigheibacillus halophilus. The sequence continues at coordinate 236,412 of NZ_JBHUIZ010000015.1, read as the reverse complement.
ACGTTTCCATCTGAATGTCTTGAAACCGCTTCACTTGTATTAGTTTTCACCTCCCTACAGTCGAAAAAATGCAGAAAGTGAGCTGGCCAGTACATTCTGGCCAGCTCACTTCAATTTAGTCTGCAAAATGATTTTTCGATTCAATAATAAGCTCTATAGCTTTTGGTACTGAATCGACATCCCAAACGGGCAAAATCCACGGGGGCGTGTTTACTGTTACCTCACAGTTTTTTCTGACAGACACTAGTGGATTTTGTAACCAAACAGCGTGCATACCTGCACGATTCGCCCCTACTATATCTGTATCCCAAGTATTACCTACCATGATACAGTCCTTTGGCTTAACACCTATTTTTTGCAATACTTTATTGAATACAATTTCATCAGGTTTTTGCGGAATGTCAGGATCCAATTCTGACTGAGTAGCGTATACATACTCAAACATTTCAAGAACTCCTAATCGATCTAACATCCTTATTACTGTTGCACTATCACTGCTTGCAGTATTACTCAAAATCACATTTTTTAACCCTAAACTCTCTATCTTTTTCAGCGTTTTGACCACGTTAGGTCTTAATTCTATATTGTTATATTGATCTAATGGTTTATAATCCGTACCTCCCGGCGGTGGTGTGGTGATAGTCTCCCCCAGGTCCCAAATAATGCATGAGATCATGGCTAGCCCCCTAACATATATATTACCAAGTAACTTTACTGCCCATTACTTCTTTGAAATCTGAATAAACTGGTATGGACAAATCAACGCCATTGCCTTCACAGATAAGATATGACAATACTTGGTATGGAACCACTAATGCCAGTGGTGACATTAACTCATCTACATCTATATGGAGTCCTAAAATATCCTCGTTATTGGAGGACCCATTGGTAATTGTATATACATTATGGCAATGTTGGCTTACAAAATCATTTAGTTTTCTAGAACGATCATATGGTCCCGAATTCTCTATTTCTGTAAAAATCACCATATAATTTTTATGAAGCTCAAATATTGGACCGTGCATGTATGCTTCAATTTCCAATCCTTGCGTAGGAACTCGAACTGTTTCTGTAAATTTTGTTTCTGCTTCACGTACAGTACCGACATTCGGCCCGTAACCTAACGGAGATATGCGACTCGCCCCATCAAATTGCATCTTGTGGTTCTGATAAAAAGCTTTGGTTTTAAGAATAATGTCTGGTATTTTATTTACAATCTCCTCTAATTTTTCCATCTCTCTGTTTGCAATATCTCTTGAAACATGACCTGATTCAACTGCCAAGTCGATTCCCATAATCATTAAAGACAAGATTGTAGCCGAAACACCTTTTGTGGAATATCCTACTGTTTCAATGCCGCACCCCATGTCTAATGAATTGTCTACCAGTTTTGTAATGGGGCTGTCCATAATGGAAGTCAATACGATAACAGGTTTATCGCTGTACTTCGCCTTCTTAACAGCATTTATTGTAGATGTGCTTGTACCTCTTTGTGACACCGCAACAATCATATCCACGTCATTTGGAACCTTACCATATTCGTTGAAATTGTAGGGTTCCTCAATATCAATATGAACATTTGCAATCTCTTCTATATATAATTTTGCTGAAAGAACAGAATTAAATGAAGAACCAGTAGCTAAAAATAAAATTCTTTTTATCTTTTTATTCTTAATTACTTTTTGCCAGTTGCCTAAGTTTATTTCCCGGTTGGAAAGAATAGATTTCAATACTAGTTCCTGTTCATTAATGTAATCCATCATCGTGTTCATTAAAATTTCTCTCCTCTATTTTTTATTTTGTTGGTTCAACGCCAAAGACTCCAACCCATGTGAACAGAATTCCTATGACAAAAATTCCCAGTAATAACGTAGTTGTTTTATATCCTTTTCCTAACAGCCAATAGATTACCCAAAAAATCCCTAATGGAATAAGGCCAGGCATAATCTGATCAAGAATGCTTTGAACCTTCGTTGCAGAATCCCCGACTCCTATTTTTAACGGTACATAAGTTTTAATCATTGTGGCGCTCATCCCGCCTATCACCAGAAGACCAAGGATAGAAGCTCCATACGTCAGTTTTTCCATCAAGCCGGAGGAGGATAATTTACTTAAAAAACTAGTTCCTACACGGTACCCTATTTGTAGATACGTATAAGAAAGAATAACCGTCGGCACGTTGAAAATAAGGAAAAAGAGAATTACCCCTAAAAAATTACCTTTCAAGGCAAGTGATGTCCCTATACCAGTTGCAATCAATCTAATCGTTCCCCAATACAAGGAGTCGCCAATTCCGGAAAGTGACCCCATCAAACTTGCCTTAACGCTATTGATTGTACTTGTATCAAAGTCCTTCGAACGCGCATTTTCCTCTTCCATTGCCACCGTTATTCCGAAGATAAAGTTCGAAATATAAGGGGTGGTGTTAAAAAATTCCAGATGACGCTTTAGTGCTTTGGCCATTTCTTCTTCATGTTTATACAATTTTTTGAGGGCTGGGATCATCGTAAAAGCAAACCCTAACGCTTGCTGACGTTCATAATTAAAAGAGTATTCGAGTGTTAATGACCGCAGAAAAATCTTATTCAATAGACTCTGCTTCTCTTTTTTGTCCTTAGAAGTCTTCATCATCATCTTCCCCCTCTATTGCCTGATTCTCTGTTCCAGCTAAATTTGGACGTGGACCACTGATATTAGTCATGATTAGAGCCACCATCGCACCTAACACAGCAATTGCAATAACTGGCAATTTCAAATAGGCTACCAATGCAAAGCCAATAAAAAAGTATGGAACAACCTTTTTATTGATCAACATTCTTCCCAGTAATGCAAATCCAAGAGCTGGTAAAATTAGTGTTGCAACTTGCAAGCCATTCTGTACAAATTCTGGAATCATATTTAATAGATTTTTCACCGTATTACTACCGATAGCAAAGGAACCTCCTACAATCAGGGCCAATAGAAGTGACAAACCTGTTCCAATAGTTAAATGCATTAATTCGACACCACGTAATGACCCTCTTTCAGCGTAGCTGTCTGCCTTATGTAATAAAGCAGGGGCAACCAAAATCATATAAAGGTTCTTGAGAATAAGTGCCAGGGAGGCTATTGGGAACGCTAACAACAATGCTGTTGAAGTTCCCGTCCCAGACGCTATAGCGAAAGCTGTTCCAAGCATACCTCCTGTCAGTATTTCCGGAGGAACAGCTGCTCCAACTGCAAACAATCCAATAAATGCCAACTCGAGAGTGGCACCAATTATTATCCCTTGAGTCATGTCTCCTAAAATCAACCCTACAACCCAGCCAGTCAAAATTGGACGATTGAACATATTCCTTCCTACTAATAAATCGAAAATACCCATTGCTAATGCTGCAATAAATAACAACAATGCTGTCATATGACTAACTCCCCTTTAATTATTTCAACACATCCTGGATTTTCAATTTCTTATCACCCGGAACCGCCCTTGCTTCGACCTCTATCCCTTTGCCAACTAATTCTTTTAACATACTTTCATCTTCATCAGTTATATTAACCAACTTTGATAATTGTTTTGTTTCTTCCGTTTTCTTTAAATTACCTAAATTAATTTGATGAATACCTTCTGTCCCCATTGCTAATTGATAGGCGTCTTCTACGCTTTCCACTACAATAAACAACTTATACTTATCAGTTACGCCACTATTAATAGCTTTGACAGAATCCTCAATACTCTTAATGACTAATTTGATCCCCTGTGGCTTAGCCATTTTTATCATACTTTTCCTTAATTCATTAACTGGTACATCGTCATTTGCTATCAATAGACTATCGATATCCAGGTTTTTTGACCAGGAAACAGCAACTTGTCCGTGAAGTAAACGGTGATCAACGCGAAGTAGTTTTATCATAATTATTCTTCCTCTCTTAAAAATCCTCGTCTTTTGTCTTTTTTTGGCTAATCAGATTACAATATATCATTGTATCCTTAGCATTTTTTAATGATGATTCGATTAGTTCATCAGTGAATATATTGCTATTCATTCTTGTAACAAGTTCAATAACCAATGCCAAGTTTAGCCCCGCAATTAAATGAACTCTCTTATCGTTCATTATTTTTAAGCTTTCATTATTAACACTGCCTCCAAAAATATCTGTGATAATAATCAACTCATCACTTATACTGATTTGGGCAAGAACTGATTTCAATTGTGACTTAAAATCACTTTCGTCATTTTTATAAGCACTGATGACAAAAATATTATCATGATGACCTGTGATCATTTCCAAGGAATCCAACATACCTTCCGCAAGATTCCCATGGGATGCGAGTAATAGATACCTCAAATTGTTACTCTCCTTCTGTTAGAAAATAAAAAGTTTTTTCGTCTTGCTGAAACTTCAATCCGCTTGCCTCCCTCATTTTAAATTCTTTTTCAATACTACATATGCAAAAAGCGTGCCAAATAAGTGGCACGCTTAAACTGAATTGTGTTCTTTTGTCTAGAAATGTTCTTCTACATGAGGTTCTGCTATTAAATAATCAAATATATATCCAATTTCGGCAAGGTTTATTTTGACACTATAAACCGCTTCAATGACACTAAATGCTTCTTTTATAGTTTCAATTATATTTTTTTGACACTTCTTAAATTCATCTATATGATGATAATTTTCTATCGGTTCTTGTCGGATTAACCGCTCCACAAGACAACTTGTGTGAACGTATAGAGCAACCTTTTTATCATTCGTAAGTCTTTTATTCATGAGGTACTCTAATCTATTTAAGAATTCTTCAACATGCTTAAGAATTTTTTCTTTATCAAGTATGGTAACGGATTCAATTACGCGATCAAGCGAGAAATTACGTAAGATATTATCGTTTATAGTTTCAATCTCCTGGTTGCTTAATTCTTTTTGAAAGACTTTGCGTATTTTTTCTTCACCATGACCAGAAATCAAATCTTCAATAGAAATATATTCGATCTCTTTTACACCTGGATTTGCAGTCCCTACTATTGCCAGGACATCAAAAAGTTTAAATAAAGTATCTGAAAAACTGAATTCTTCTAGCTGCTGATAATCGTAGGGAATGACTTTTATCTCCATTTCGCTTGGAATACTATTTTCCAATAATTTTTGAAGCTGTATCGCAGTTCCCATACCTGTAAAACAACAAGTCAAGATGGCTTTTTCTTTATGGTCTTCCGGATATATTATGTTGTATTCTGTATGATTGGATCCCTTGATTTTCTCAACAATTTGTTCTAGATACATTCCTCTTTCCAACATATTCCCAACGAATATAGCCATCTGCGTTGAAACATTATTAATTATAGCCACTGGTCCTTTCATGTACTTGGTGAATTTAGAATAAATTTCCTTCAATGATCCCATATCCACTAAAATAACTAACCCATTTTTTATATCTGTGTATTCAATATACTGATTTACGTTTTTTGCAATATCCTCTATAGATGTATCAAGTGGCATATCGAAAGCCTCGAAAATATTTTTGTGAAGCATACGATTGGCTACATTCGCAATACTGCTCGCAGTTGCGTACCCATGGGCAACGATTATTGCTCTTGGGAAGTTGTCATTGTTCCATGCAATAGATTGGCTTCCTAAGTAAAATGTCAATAGTAATTCATCCATCGTACTCATGCTAACATCCAGCTTATTATTTAAAAGTTCAGCAAGTTGTTTCACTAATTGATTTTCTGCCTGGTAATTTTCGACAACATCATGCTCTATCTGATTTATCAATTTTTTTTGTTCATTTGTCCATGCGAAAGGCGAATTGCCTTTATAATATAAAAAATGAGCCATGGCAAAAACAGTATTCCCGTTGAATTTTATGTTATTTGTGTTTTCTAAATAACCAAGAATTTCTTGTACATTTACTGTTATTACTTCCATAAGTGCACTAGTATTTTTTTTTGAATTAAAAATGAATCTGTCAAAGATTCCAAGAATTTCATTGAAAATCCTTTGTTCTAACTGCCTCTTATCCATCTTCTGATGATAACTATCTTGAACCAGACCTAAAATTTTTTCATAAGTTTTTTTTAATTCATTGCTACTTGAATAATTTGATTCCACTAACTGCTCCATATTTACTGATGGGTTAATGATTATTTCATTGTTTTGCTTAAATTTATGATCCTTCGTTTGAATAATACCTCTTAATATGACATCTGGTAAATCATGTAATGATATATTGATTTTACTCGCATATCTATCTTTTGAAAACGAAGTTGCTACTAAAGTCTTTATAGTATTTTTTAAGTCGCCTAGGTTTCCCGGATAAAGGTGTCCTGTAAGTGCATCGAAAGCTCGTCCAGTAATGTGTATTGGCAAATTAACCTTTTTGGACTCATCAATCAAAAACATATTTACAAATTGCGCTTTTTCCCTTGGACCTCGCTCCTCAAGATCCGGGATTTTTACTTGTATAGGAATTCGACGCAAAAATGTTTTAAGAAAATTCTTTTGTAAATTTAGTGTCGTCGCGAAGATAATTCTAACATCCGCGCGATGCCATCCTTCTGTTTCTCCCATTCGCCGGTACACACCTTGATCAAGAAATGTAAAAAGTTTTTCTTGCCCTTCTTCATTTAGGCGATGGACCTCATCCAAAAACAATACTCCGCCATCGGCTGCTTTCAGCATTCCTTCAGTCGTACGTTCAGCACCTGTAAAAGCTCCTTTCACATAACCAAACAAGTTACTGGATAAAAGTTCGGGATTGTTTGCATATTGTGCGCAGTTAAAACTAATAAAAGGTGCTGCTTTTGGCAATACCTCTTTTTCAATGCTAAATTGGTGAATAAGATGAGCAGTATAACTTTTTCCTACGCCTGTCGGTCCGCATAAAATAATCGGCAGGCCACCGCCTGGATATAGTATGGATGATCTCATCTGCTCGATTGCCTTTTCCAGACTGCCATTTACACCAATTAAACGCTCGAATATATCTGTATCTCTGTTCACTTTATCAACCAGTTCTGTTATAGACTCGAAACTGTCAAAGACACAGGAGTCAACAGGAGAAAAATATTTTTCAAACATTGAACGGCTTAAAAAATATACAGGCCGTGTATTAATTTTAATCACTTTTTCTTCTGCTACCATTTCATTAAGGTAATGACTGACTGTGTTTCGTTTAACGTTGAAATGCTCCGCTATTTTTTTGGCAGTCATTTGCGCTGATGGACTACCAACCTGAAATATAGGTGTTTTTTCATCTAGAAAGTGTAGTAGATCTTCCTTCAACACTTTTACCACCTCGTAATGTATAACTTTTTATTAATTCTTTCATTTCATTATAAAACTTACAAAGCTAAAATGCATATTAACTGTTCCTTCAGTACCTGTAACCATTTAAATATGTCAATTTGAGGGGTTATTAATTGTCGATTTGAAAAAAACTAATATCTCAATGATATTATCCCTTCTCCACATCAGCATCGATTTCTATGATTTAAATGGTCAGCAAATAACTCTTTTATTCACATACACAAAACACATTATTTCAGGTCTCAACTTCATCCAGCTTGGGACCTGAAATAATGTGCTTGTCTACACTACAATGCCCATCAAACTTAGCACATCTTTATGCAACAATGAATGAACAAATTCCTTTAGGCTCTACTCCTTTTGAAACTTTATGTTAACAAATTTAAGTGAAATTAATGCGATGACTGCTGTCAGCATAATATATGCACTGATCGCGTAGCCGCTGTCAAACTCCTTTAAAAGAAACGTGGAAATCAATGGAGCAAGTCCTCCCCCGATCACACTTCTTAGCATAAAGGTTATTGCCGATCCGCTAAACCTAAGGTGAGTCGGAAAACTCGAAGCGATTACCGGAGCCAGCGGCGCCCACATCGTAGCATGAATGATAAAGGCGATAATAATTGCCAGGAAAATCAATCCCACACTTTTGGTATTTAGCAGGGAAAAATAAGGAATGGCCCATAATAACAGTAGTACATTTCCGAATCCGAGTATTCTTTTCGGGCTTATTTTATCACTGATATACCCGGTCAAAAATATAACACATATGGACACAATCGCACCTACCAGTGTAGCGTTGACAAAAACAGAATCACCCAGACCCAGATAACTAGTTCCGTAAGTTGTTGTGTAGAAAGCAAATACACCAAAAGCGACATCGCTGCTTACATTGGATAATACGCCTGAGACAACTTGTTTAGGATATTCTTTGAACACTGATACAAAAGGTAGTTTTGGCATTTCTTTTTTATCCAAAGCCTTTTGGAAGGAGGGCGTTTCCAATAGATTAAAACGAATGACTAATCCCACAGCAACCAAAACAACACTTAGAATAAACGGTACTCTCCAACCCCAAGTATGAAAACTATCACCTGAAAATGATATAAAAAGGGATGTCACTGCTGTCCCCAATATTAACCCCAGCGGAACCCCAATTTGTGGTAAAGTAGCCATAAATCCTCTATTTTTATTTGTACCCCACTCCATCGAAATAAGTACAGAACCTGGCCATTCCCCTCCAATCGCAATTCCTTGAACAAATCGAATAACGGTTAGTATGATTGGTGCTGCCAAACCTATCTGTCCATACCCCGGTAATAACCCAATAAGAACAGTCATGGTTCCCATGATAACTAATGTGGCTACCAAGGAAACTTTTCTGCCTATCCTGTCACCTAAATGACCGAATAATATCCCGCCCAGCGGCCTTGCAATATAACCAATAGCATATGTTGTAAAGGTCAGTAGGGTTGCAGTATAAGGGTCATTATTCGTAAAAAACAAATGTGGGAATACCAGAGCAGCCATAGTTCCGTAAAGGAAAAAATCATACCATTCAATGGTTGACCCCAGCACACTTGATATACCTGCAATTCGTTGTTGTTTTTTCTGATCAACGGACACTTTTTCTTTCGCCAGATTATTCATTTCGTACCCTCCTAGAGGCCAGTTTTATATAAATGGGGAACTCTGCTCTTGAAAATAGGTACATCATTTCTAACTTGTTTCACTTTTTCCAAATCCAACTGGATCGTTAATGTCTCTTCCATCTCCTCTGAACCCTGCTTCAAAACATCGCCCCATGGATCTATCACCATGGAATTTCCGCAAAAACGAGTTCCATCATACATTCCAATTCTGTTCGATGAGACAATATACATTTGATTTTCAATGGCCCTTGCTATCTGGAGATTCACCCAATGTTTCGTCCGAGCATCTGGCCATTCGGCTACGATATGCAATACTTGTGCTCCTTCCAGTGCCAGTGTCCGGATCACCTCAGGAAAACGCAAATCATAACAAATGATTAATCCCATTTTGACCCCTTCAAGTTCAAATACTTCCGGGACTCGTTGTCCCCCCGTTAGGTACTTCGGTTCATTCAGCATTGGTACAAGATGAACCTTATCGTATTCATAAACTAATTTTCCTGTACGGTTGAATACAAAGGAGGAATTGTAGTAGTCCTCCACCACTTTATTTGCAACAGAACCACCGATGATATTGACATTTAATTTCGCAGCCAAGTCGCTTAAAAAACTTTTTGTAGGCTCCCCGTTGCAATCAGCGCACTCCGCCAAGTCATCGAGCGTATAAGCGGTAGTCCACATTTCCGGTAATACGACTGTGTCCGGATTGTTTTTTTCAACTTCTCTTTCAGCCCACTGCTTTACTTTTTGTCTGTTTTTTTCCGGTTTACCTGGATAAATATCCATCTGATAAATCGAGTATTTCATTATGCTTCCTCCTTAACAGCTATATCAGTGACCTCATATTCTATTGAAATAGTGTCGTTGGTAATTGGGTCGAACAAAGCTGCCCTAAATCGCTCACCATACTTAAAGCCATCCAGCAGCGGCACCGTTCCTGAAAACACAATACTATTTGTTAAAGCAACCTGTTTCTTCTCAAGGAAATCTTTTATTTCTTCTAAGGAAATAATAGAGGATATCGTGTTTTCCTGGTATTTACACCATTGTCCGTTTACCATCATCTCCGAAGAAAGCACGAGTTGGTCCCAATATTGCAGAATACTGTCGATTTTCCATGCCTTGGCGGCAAATGGTTTATCACAAACTTGCTTGGACTTATTAATGTCCACTGTTTCCAGGGACCGATCGGTATGGTCACTTCCAACCGTTATATAAGCCTCACGGAGAGAATCTCCAAAAATCAAAACGATCTCAGCTTCCCCGCTTGTTTGATCGCCTATCACTTCTATCGATTCAAACTGGGTCACCGTTCGAACACCTACTGGATAAAGCGACGGAACTTCATTTGGTTCTGGCACACCGATTTCGGTAAGTTCTTTGATATGCATCCATGTTTTTTCTTTATCCCTTCCGGAATAGCCGATACAGTATGCTTTATTGATTTTTAGTTTTGCTTCTTCTCCTTCTATTTCCATATTATATAAAGGATTAGTTTGTGATTTTTTCATCATTAGCCCTCCTGTTGTTCATTTTGCCGGTTAATTACTACGAATTGTCTTTCTCAGTATTCACATTGGATTTTGTGATCTCTAAATGTCTTTCCATTAGTTGAACAGCCTTGCTGCTGTCATTATTTTCTAAGGCATGCAGGATTTGCTTGTGCTCTTGAATCACCTCTGCCATCCTGCCTTCTTTCATTAGCGCATGATGGCCAAGCAATCGCGTTAGATTATACATTTCTTGCAATATTTGCTCTAATAAATTTTGATTTGCGAATGATAGAATTTGCCTATGGAAAATTTGGTCCAATTCAATATAGGTAACAGGATCATTATGAAGCATCTCCTGTTCTTGCTCTGAAACAATTTTCCGAAGGGACTGCAGTTGTTCTTTTGTAATATTTGGAACAAGTTTTTTTAGTCCTTCTGTTTCAATGGATAACCGTAAAAACATAATTTGTTCTTTTTCACTTTCCGTAATTTCCCGTACATGGAATCCTTTTCTAGGAATTTGCACCAGCAAACCTTCCTTTATTAAATCAGCTACCGCCTCCCTTATCGGCGTTCTGGAAATTTCCAAGGTTTCCGACAACATTGTTTCCGTTAAAATTTCTTTTTTATTTATCGAACCTGTCAGAATGGACCGCTTCAAATTTTCATACACGATTTCTTTCGTAGTTTTCTTCTTTGCAATCGGTTTCAAATCAATCTTTTTCATTTTTATCCTCACTTATTTGTATGATGTATACATTGTACAGTATACATTTTTGTATTGTCAATATATTATATCTTTATAGAAAAGTCCATGTATTGCAATTCATCTTGTGATTGTTTGGATAATAGGGGTATTGAAGGCTTGTCGCTGAGCGGGAAAATACATTGTTGAAGTAGTAAAGGAGTAGGAAGCAAGGCCATTGAAAAGGTAGAAGAACATCCTATTTTTCATATTTTGAAATTCTTGCTCCACAAACAGGAAACTATGAAAACCAACCCTGCAAGGCCTAAAGAAAAGCTGCAGAGTTGGTTTATTAGTCTAGTCTAAGAGATTTTTGTACTTAATGACAACATTTTCTACGGTAAAACCGTATTTCTCTATTACCTGTTCTCCCGGCCCGGAAACGCCGAAAGTATCAACACTCATCACCTGCCCCTTGCAGCCTGCGTAATCTCTCCACCCCATTTTCGATCCCATTTCTATCGTTAAACGACGTTGGAGGTGTGGTGGTAGAACAGATGCCTTATATTCATCCGATTGCTGCCCGAAAAGATCCCATGAAGGCATACTAACCACATTTACATGAATATTTTCCTCAGCTAGTTTACGTTGTGCATCAACTGCCAGCTGAACTTCTGATCCTGCTGCAATTAAGATACCACTTGGCTCTTGGCTTGCTGGAGAAACGATATACGCTCCTTTGCTGACACCAAATTCTGCAAGTTTTGCAGTCTCATCTAATGTGGTTATTCCCTGTCTGCCAAGCACAAGCATAGTTGGTCGGTCCTGTTGCTTCAGGGCCGTTACCCATGCTTCTCTGGTTTCATTTGCATCAGCTGGGCGAATAACTGAAATGCCAGGCATAGCACGGAATGATGCCAAATGCTCAACTGGCTCGTGAGTCGGTCCATCCTGCCCGACAGCAATACTGTCGTGTGTAAATACATATGTTACGGGTAATTTCATCAACGATGCCAGACGGATGGCCGGACGAAGATAATCAGAAAAAACAAAGAATGTACTGACAAACGGTCTAAGGCCATGTAATGCGAGGCCATTGGCTATGGCACCCATCGCAAATTCACGAACCCCGAATTTTATATTTCTTCCACTGAAATCCTTGCTTTTCATGTCCCCAAATGCTTTTAGATGGGTTTTAGTTGAAGAATTTAGATCAGCTGACCCGCCTACTAGACTAGGCACATTTACTGACAACGCATTCAATGTTTCACTTGCTGCAACCCTTGTAGCTAGTTTATCTCCTGCTGTGTATACTGGAAGCCCGCTGGACCAGCCGTTCTGTAATTTTCCATCCATTAGCATTTTTAACTGCTTAGCTTGTTCCGGATATTCCTTTTGATAAGCTGAAAACAACTCATTCCAAGCGGCTTCCTTTTCAGCTCCATTCTTTTGGATGCTGCTGAAGTCTTCATATACTTCTTCGGGGATATGAAATTCGTCCTCATAATCCCATTGTAAAAATGCTTTCGTACGTTTTATTTCATCTTTTCCAAGCGGATCACTGTGTGCGTCGTGTGTACCTTGGACAGAAGGTGCTCCATAACCAATCACGGTTTTAATTTCGATGATTGTAGGTTTATTTTTTTCATGTCGGGCCGTTGCAATCGCCCTTTCCACGGTATTTACATCGTTTCCGTCTGCAACGTACAAATATTGCCAGTTATAAGCTTCAAAACGCTGCCTGACATCTTCTGAAAATGAATCACTTACCGTTCCATCCAAACAAGTATCGTTGGAATCAAACAATACAATCAAATTCCCCAGTCCTAAGTGTCCGGCAAATGATGCTGCTTCACTAGAGACACCTTCCATCAAATCTCCATCTCCACAAATAGTATACGTATAATGACCCACAATTGGATAGCCCGGTCGATTATAGGTGTCAGCCAAATGCCTTTCAGCTAAAGCCATTCCGACACTAACAGGTATTCCCTGTCCCAACGGCCCAGTAGTTGCTTCGACACCAGGTGTATAACCGTATTCTGGGTGCCCGGGCGTTTTACTGTCCAGCTGACGAAAACCCTTTAAGTCATCTAGTGAAAGATCAAATCCAGATAAATGCAGCAGGTTATACAATAGCATCGAACCGTGTCCGGCTGATAGCACAAACCTGTCGCGGTCAAACCACATTGGGTTCTTTGGGTTAATATTCAAGAATTTTTTCCACAATGTATATGCCATTGGTGCTGCCCCCAGAGGCATTCCTGGATGACCATGTTGTGCTCTTTCTACACTATCTATTGTGAGTGTACGCATTGTCGCTATAGAGACATCAGTTATTGTTTTATTTAAATTAGCCATCAAAATTCCTCCTAGTCGTCATGTAGGACAAATAGTTCTTGTGTTTATTTACCGTCCGTACTCTCTACTTTTTTACCAATCTTTGCTTTACAAATAATAGATACTACTGCGACTATGATAATAGTTGCAATGATACCTGGCTGTCCAAGGAATTTTGCAATATTTCCAAGTATAATTCCAACTGCCAAGAAGTCTGTATCGGAAAATGTTGTGCTGGCGTTGCCCAAGTCGCCAAGCAAAGGCATAAATAGAACTGGTAAAAATGTGATGATTAAACCGTTTACAAACGAACCAAACACCGCCCCTTTCATTCCCCCTCTGGCATTACCAAAGACACCTGATGTGGCTCCCAGGAAAAAATGTGGTACAACTCCTGGCAAAATAACAATACCGCCTGCCAAGAATAGAATGAACATACCAATTACACCAGCTATGAAACTTGAGAAAAACCCGATTAAAACCGCATTCGGCGCGTAAGGGAACACAATCGGGCAATCGAGCGCCGGTTTGGAATTGGGAACAAGTTTCTCGGAAATCCCTTTAAAGGCAGGTACAATCTCAGCCAATATCAGCCGAACACCTGATAAGATGATGAAAACACCTGCAGCAAAGGTAACACCCTGGATAACAGAGAATACAATATAGTTTGTACCATCACTTAGATTTTTCTCAATAAACGAGGAACCTGCAAACAATGCTGCGAGAACATAAATAATGACCATTGTAAGCGAAATACTGACTGAGCTGTCTCTTAGAAAGCTTAACCCTTTTGGAAAATTGATGTCTTCGGTCGATTTCGATCCCTTTTTAAAAAAGGATCCAATACCGGCAGCTGCAATATAACTCAATGTACCAAAATGACCAAACGCTACCTTGTCATTACCTGTAATTTTGCGCATAGTAGGCTGTGCCATTGCCGGGAAAATTGCCATGAACAGTCCCAATGCTACAGAGCCGATCGCAATAAGGTAAGCACCCTTCATATTTGCAACACTTAGTAATATGGCTAAGAAACATGCCATATAAAAAGTGTGATGTCCCGTTAAAAAGATGTACTTTAAATTTGTAAAACGTGCAATCAGAATATTGATTACCATTCCAAAAACCATAATCAACGCGGCTGTTGTACCGAACTTTTCCAAAGCGATTGAAATAATAGCTTCGTTGTTAGGAACAACGCCCTGTACACCGAAAGCTTCCTGAAACATTTTTCCAAATGGTTTCAAAGAATTGGAAACTACCCCAGCACCAGCACTTAAAACGATAAAACCAAGAAACGTCTTTGTTGTACCTTTCGTGATATCAGCTGCAGATTTCTTTTGCATGATTAAACCGACCAGTGCAATAATAGCTACCAGCGCAGCAGGTTGACTCAATATATCTACCAAAACAGATAATAGTTTCTCCAAAGAACTCCCTCCCTTTTACCCGTATAGTTGCGTCCTAAAGAACGCCTTTTTCTTTTAATTTATCTCCAATTTTTTCTTTCAATTCATTCTCGTCCAGAATATTATCCAGGACAACCAATTCACCTAATCCAGACGCGGCATCAGCGAGGTCTTTACCACAAATAAACAGATCTGCCATATCCGATGTTGCCGAGCCTAAATCACTATGTTCAACCTCAATCCCCTCCGCGCTCAGATCCTTCAGCACATCTTTTACGTTCATTTCAATCATAAAACTGCTTCCCAAACCTGAGCCACATACAACTAACATTTTCATTTCTATTTCCTCCTCATTATTGAATTACTTGTTCAATTTGTTTCACAGAATTCGCCTGTTTCATTTGGTTTACTTTCCCACTATCTTTTAAAACCGCTGCTAATTCTGATAATAAGTGCAGATGCTGCTCGTTATCCACAGCTGCTAATACAAATATCAACGACGCATAATGTCCATCTTTGGAAAAGGGGACACCATGATCAAGCTTGAGCAGACTCAAGCCAACTTTGAAAACATCTTCTTTCGGCCTGGCATGTGCAATTGCAACATCTGGAGCGATCACTATATACGGACCTAATTCCTTAACATTATCTATCATGTTTGCAACATATTGTGCGTTAATAAATTCCCGACTTACGAGCGGCTCTGACCCTTGCTTTATGGCATCTTCCCAAGTATCCACACTTGGAAGAATCTGTATCATTTCTTCTGTTAGTATTTCTTTTAACAAACGTTACACTCCTTCATCGCTACATTTTACTTACCTTATTGACCAATCTAATAAGTTCTGTTTTTCCGCCAGCTGCAATCTCCTTCATATTGGTTTTACTCATAAGCAATTCTGACAACTGCCGAAGTGCGTTCAAATGAATTTCTGCATCCGTAGTAGCCAAACAAACCACATATCTAATAGGGTCATACTTTGGATGGTGAAAGCAAACTGGATTTTTCAACTGTATAAAACTGATGCCTGGCTGGTTCACACCATCTTTGGGACCTGCATGCGGCATCGCCAGGCCTTTACCAATTATCATGTAAGGACCTTTTTCCTTGAATAAGTTCAATATAGCAGTTAGGTAGTGATCGGTTACAATGTTGTCTCTTTCCAACAAGTTTACTGCCTTTTTAATAGATTCTTCCCAATCTTTCTCCTCAACTTCCCATAGGATCCTTTTTTCCGGCAATAATTCATTCAAGTTTAATTCCGCTTGATCAGATTGATTTGCTTTTTCCCTTTCTATTTCCAGTTTTCTTCCTATCTTCTTTCTATCTTCTTTTACTAAAAATGGACTAACCAGGATGACAGGAATCTTTATATCTGATATGGAAACTGTAGAAATAATCCAGTCAATTTGATTTTTTCGCAGATTCTCATCCTGCAGTTCATATACGGAACAAACAGTTACAACATCGATATCTCTATAAAAACGTTCAATTCGGCTTTTTAGTAACTGGGAAGTTCCAACACCGCTGGCACAAACAAGCACTGCCCTTATTTTCCGATCCCTATATTCCATTTTTCTTTCGATAGCCGAGCCAATATGAAGTGCGATATAAGCTTTTTCGTCTTCATTAAACATGACTTTAAATTCATGCTCTATCACCCCAATATGTAAGCTAACTGCTGCAACTATATCGGGATAACGCTGATGAATTTCTTCTCTCAACGGGTTCTTATTACGCAAGTGAAACTGCATTCGATATATTGCTGGTCTGAGATGAACAAGAAGACTTTTTTTCAGTAATTCGTCGTGCGTTAAATCCACACCGAATTGAAGACTAACTTTTTCAATAAAACGATTTATAGTGCTTATAAGGAGCGAGTATTCTGCAAAATCAGTTGTATCCTCAACCGTTGCCTTTTTTGCTCCTAATAGGTGCAGCGTAATATAACCAATTTCCGCCATAGGAAGACTAATATCAAAATTTCTTTCTATTTCTTGTTTTATTTCTTTAGCAATTTGAAATTCCATTTCCTTTTCAAGCTTCAGCAGTTCATTTGGTGGCATGCTGATTTGATAACCATTCCTTAGCCGGTGAATCGTGATGGCTATGTGATAAATTAAACCATCCTTTGAGGACTGGACCAAATGGTGGTTTAGTTTCGTTAGCACTTTTTTAACAGAACCATCAATTTCCAAGTATTCTTTGTCTGTTAAAACAGTCAGATTATCCGGGAGGTTTTCAAGATTATGGTGACTGGATATTACTTCAACATACGCCTGTCTAAAGCTTTGTTCGGAACCTTCAATGATATATCCTTTGTTTTGTATATAGGCCAGGTTTAAATTTCTTTCACGCAACCATTTTTCCACCCCTTTCATATCCTCGACAATTGTCCTGCGGGATACATATAAAAGTTCAGAAAAACGATTTTTACTCATCGGCTTAAAACTTTCGAATAAGTATTTTAAAATTTGGTCATGTCTTTCTTGGGGTGAGTAATGTTTGTCATAAGCTGGCTTCAGCGACTGAAGCCAGAAAGATTTCTTCAAGGTATCAGATGCACTTAATTGCACGCCATTCTTTTTGTCACGGTTTAGCTCACCGCCTCCTTCTGTAACGTAATCCGTCACCTTCTCCAAATCATATTGAATACTTCTTGCGCTAACTCCAAAAAAACTGGCTAGCTCTTTAATGGTGACGTATTGCTGTTTTTCAATTAAATAAGTGACAATGTTTCGTTGGCGAAGGTTCAACAAGTATTTCCGCCTCCCTGCTCATTATTGTAAACGTTTACTTTATATTTGAGGATATGTAAAAGGCTTCGTATTTCATTACGAAAAATTGCACAACAATTTGAAGGTTGAGAAGCTAAGAAAGGGCACCCTAGTAGACGAATTAAGCAGGGGTTCATTACGGGGATAAAAGAAGTAACGAATCTCAAAGAGGAGGACACTAACTTTCACTTTATTAGCATTTCAGCCTTCATGGCTACCCCTGGTTAAGCCACACCAATCCAAATAAATTGTTTTTCGAGCATATCTAAATTCCTTTCAACCACACTGTTTCGTTTGCACCTAATACAGTAGATTGATTCGGGATAACTGGCAAGTTCTTTTGATTGTTAATTTTTGCCTGGTTCAGTGTTATATTTTTTACGTTACAATACGATGTACTTATCTGTCTTACTGTAAGGGGAGTATTATAAACGAGTTAGAAATTCACAAAGAGCTGGCTACACCAGTCAAAATTTTTGAATATTTCCCAAAGAGGATATTAGTCAGCATTGAAAATAATCAGCAGTAAAAGCCATGGTCTGTTGCAGCGCCAATTAATAAATTGTACATTCATAGCCCATAACCGTAGTAGCCCTGCCTCGACCTTGTTCTACGAGGAGTGGAACGCCTTTAAAAGACAAAAATATAGCAATAAGTCCTCAAAATTGCGGACTTATTGCTGGGGAGATGTTAAATAAAGGGCACAGTATTCTCGCTCTTACAAAAACAATGTATCCCCTCCAGTACATACTCTCAGTGTATACCGAAGGGGACACCCGTGGTTATTTAATTAGCAATGTCTTAACTTGATTTCTTTTCATGGAAACTCCAATTTTGCTGTCTTCTACGTTTACCGATGAAATGGGCATTTCGTTCAAATTCCCCTCAGAACTTTTATGGAAGGAATCTTGAAGTTCAAATGAGCATTCAACCCCTTGCTCACTTGGATTATATATCCTTAAGACGAGCTCATCCTCTTTTTCTGCTTTCTTTAATACACTTAATACAGTATCACTATTCATTTCTCTTAAAAGGCTAAAACTCGCAGGCGTGTTAATTCCGGAAGGGTTTAACTTCATCGCATTGTATGGTATTTTATTATACGTCTGGATTTCAGTTGTATATTCTTTTGCGATACGGCTAACTTTTGACTTTGTAATAGATCCCTTATGCGTCGTTATGGCAAACTCCAATTCCAGTTTACCTATCATTTGAGAACCTGGAGTCGCAAGTCCAATTCCGGAAGGCCTTCCAGGTCTGCGTGTTAAATTTTCTTTCCCCAGAATTCCAACACTGCGGAATAGAGTTACAGCGATAGTATCATGGTTATCACCAAGAATTTCGTACTCTCTTGTACTGTTTGTCAAAACACTAATACCATGCTCATCATCAAATAGCCCTACAAAAGAAAGCATAGGATAGATCGAATCTGGACGTTCCTCCCAGCCTTCCTCTTCCCAATAACGCATGGCCGGGTCTACGACATGGCGTTTAATGAGACCAAATTGATTATCAGCAACCGAGAATTTGGAAGCAATTCCTGTGGGAATCCACGTACGTAAACGATGATCCTTTGCATCATTTTCAATAGCTGCTTTTATTTTAATTAATGGCTGATGGTTCGGGATAGTTATATTCCACGTTACAACTACAGAACTATCCTTTTTATTTATTTTCCTTTTTTCCAAATTACTGGGTATCTCTAATTTAACTTTGATCTCAATTTTCGCTGTAAATTGATTCTGGCTTTTTTTTACTTCCACATGAGCATCGTTATTGGAAATTATCTTTTCATTTGATAGCGGGGAATAGTCGTACTCATCGCCATCATCACCACCATTTTCCAATAAAAGTACTTGATCAAAGACTTTACAATTTTGCTTATCAGTTATCTTCAATGTACCATTTGTATTCACTGATACAAGATAGTGTTCAGTTTCAATAGAGTTATTGTCTTCAATCGTATGATCCACATTGCTTTCTGCGCCGATAACAAAATACGTTTTATATCCCATCGCAGGAACCGTATCTTTCAACTGAATACTAAATTTATTAAAAGGTTTATAGTTTCCATAGTGCACAATCTGACGATCAATAAGACCAGGATCTATTTCCTCTTTTTCCAAAACTTTAAAATCAATTTCTTTACCATTATGGTCCTCCAATTTGAAAGAAGGGAGTTTGGTAACAACAGTTGTTGTAATTACCTCCTTTCGATCATAAGGAAGCAAATTAAACGCAGTCAGACGATCTTCATTCCTATCCGTTTGAATAGAATCAGTAATTTTTCTTTTATAGAACGCAATCAACTGGTCTGTCTTTTCTTCTGCAAGGTATAATCTATTAATAATCTCTCGATGAACTTTATCTGAACAGCAACAACCTATACTGTCATGTGCATGATTTTTCATAATCTCTTTCCAGATTAACTCAATCAATCCATGATGATATTCAAACCCCAATCGATAAGCTATTGAGGCCAAAGGCTCCAAAATATTAGTTATTTTATTCTCTACTCTTGTATTCTTAGCTTTAATATCCATTCTGGTGGAATAAATACTTCTATGAACTCGCATGTATTTCCCATCTAAAAATTCACCTTTAATGGTCGGCAACGACTCATTCTTCTCTAATTCCTTAAATATATTTTCATACTTACTAAGAAAAAATTCACGACCTGGGTATAAACTTTTTAGTTTTTCAATAATCCTGAAAATGTTTTTCTGTATTGGCATTTGGTCATGACCGTTCGGGATAATGATGTGGTCAGTCGTTGCACCCTGATCGAGCACCCGGAAATATTTATTCATTCTTTTTTGAAGTTCTTCTTCATCTTCTGGCAGGTATTTTCCAATGGCATATCCAAGCGGAAATAATTGAACAAGAACTTTTGAACCATCACCGCTTTCCCAATAGAATTCCGTTTTATCAGTTCCATGACGTTCAGATGTTCCTCGCCAAAAAATAGAATACTTTATATCAAAGCCATTTAAGATTTGTGGCATTTGTGAAGATTGCCCAAAAGAATCAGGTAGATACCCAATCCTCATAGGATTGCCCAATTCCTCACTATCTTTTATTCCATACAGTAAGTTACGTACAATTGATTCACCACCAACAACCATTTCATCAGTTTGCGTATACCATGGCCCGATAATAAGCTTCCCTTTTTGAACTAAGTTTTTAACACGATTCTTATTCTCCGGTTTAACTGCAAAATAATCTTCTAAAACAGATGTTTGTCCATCCAAAACATAGTATGGATAATCGGGGTTGTTTTCTAACATATCTATAATTTCTTCCATGTTATTTACAAGTAGAATTCGAGATTCTTCTGTTGAAAAATACCACTCTCTATCCCAATGCATGTGTGGTACGATGTGAACTTTTTTCATATTTTAAACACTCCTGTAACACAATGATCAATTTTTTCATTCATCTAGCTTGAATACCTTGTTTTCTCAGCTTTCCTTTTCTTGTAACAATTAATAAAAACATAGAAATTAGCGCCCCGATGATTGCTGCCCCGAACCAAATAACTCCTGCTAGTAAAATGGGTTGTCCTTCCAACAACGCCAATGAGAAGATACCAGCACCAGGTACATCCAGCCCTACGCCTAAGAACGCAACAATTGCACCAGTAACCGCAGACCCCACAATTAAAGATGGGATTACCCGAAACGGATCACCAACGGCAAATGGTATAGCACCTTCTGTAATTCCAGCTAACCCCAATATCCATGTTTGCTTCCCAATCTCTTGTTCTTGTTTATTGAAATATTGCTTTCCGAACATTATTGCCCCTGTCACAGAAAAAGCTGAAACCATTTTCACGGATGCAAAAGTAGCATATGGAATAAAATTGCCATTCGCCATTGCACCAAGACAAAAAGCATACGCTGCTTTGTTCACAGGTCCCCCCAAGTCGAAGGAAACCATACCACCGATAATTGCTCCTAGTAGAAGGGCATTGGTAGTGCCAGATAAGTTATTCAGCCAATTTGTCAAACTTTCATTGATCCAAGCAAGAGGCTCACCAAATATAAACAGCATTACCGAGCCAACAACAAGCGTCCCAACTACTGGATATACCCAAAAACTTACAAACCCCGCAAATGTCCCTGTTGGTTTTACTGTCTTTTTTAACCATCTAAGGAAGTAACCAGCCAGCAAACCACCAATCATACCACCTAAAAACCCGCTTCCAATTAAATTGGCAGCTAGGCCAGCTGCAAAGCCTGGTCCTAAAGCTGGTTTATCTGCAATAGAATAAGCCATATATGCAGCCAGAACCGGAACCATAAGCTGGCCAAGGAGTCCACCGCCAAGCTGTCTTAATAGCCAAAGCCATGACCCCTCCGTATCATAAAGCCCCTGTAGTCCAAAAGCTTGGGAAATAAATACTGCTGCTGCGAGTGTCATCCCGCCGGCAATGATAATTGGTATCATGTAGGAGATACCTGTCAGCAGCGAATTCTTTATTTCTGTTCCAGTTTTAGCCTTGCCGCCATCTCCTTGACTGGATTTATCTTGATTCGTTGATTTATATTCCTTCTTTGGTTGAGATTCAGATTTTTTTATCGCTTCCTTTACCACTTCTTTCGCATTTCTTATTGGTGAAGCAACGGAAGTTTTTACTATAGGTAGATGTACAAAACGATCCTCGTCTTTTATTGCCACATCATTGGCAAAAATCACAGCATCTGCTAATTTTAAATGTTCAATTGTATGTCGATCCTCAACACCATTCGCACCTTGTTTTTCAACAAAAACATCTACACCTAGCTCATTACCAGCCTTCGCTAATTCTTCCGCTGCCATATACGTATGGGCAATGCCAGCCGGGCAGGCAGTAACTGCCAAAATGATTTTATCCGAATTCTTTTTTGCCAAGTGAACGTTTTTTTCTTTTTCAACAACATCCAATTTTTCAAATAATTCTATATTATCCCTTGCACAGATAAGATTCTTTTTATATGTGCTATCCGTCAGCCTTGTAACCAATTCAGACAACAAACTAAGGTGAGTATCCCCTCCTTCTTTCTCGGGGATTGCCAAAAGAAAAACTAATTGAACCTTATTATTTGGATTTACACTTCCCCAGTTCTCCAATGGGCTTTTTATGGTTGCTACCGCAAAAGACGCTTCTTTTACTGCACTAGACTTCCCGTGTGGGATTGCTAGTCCCCCTTCAAAACCTGTAGGAGTTAGTTTCTCCCGTTCATAAACTGCCTGAAGAAATTCTTCCTCTGAATATAGTTTCCCAGCATTATTTAATTGCTTGACCAGAGCCTGGATGACTTCATCTTTTGATTTGAAATCATTACCAACACTAATTAAACTAGGTGAGGTTAATTTTTTCAGTTCCATAAATGATCACCTTCTCCATGTAAGTGTTTTCAATGTCTGATACAAGAATAACAAAATAAAATAAGAAGAACGGATTCTTCTTATTTGTAAACACATTTTATAGTTTTTTCTAAATTTCTGTGTATTTTTTCACTCTTTTAAAAATGTCTCCAATAAGTTTGAGACAGTGTTTGCAATACAATCATAATCGGAGTATGATCTGTTACATTATAACCGTTCATCTCTTTTTTGGGCGAGTAACAATATAAATTAATTGAAGCAAATCGCTGAAGCGGATTCTGATCAAAATGAGTCAATGATACGAGTTGGACTCCTTGCCGTTTGGCTTCTCTCGCCATTTCTAGAACTTGCGGAGTCTTTCCGGATAAACTAATTAAAAATAATATGTCTTTCTTCCCCATACCTTGAATTTGACGCAAATTTTCATGGCGGTGTAAGAAAAAGTGAGATTCTTTTTTTGCCACTCTAAGGTTATTAACAATAATATTGCACAGATCAGCATTGTCACCTACCGCAAAAAAGAGAACATGTTTAGCTTCTTTTATTAGCTTTGCTACTGTGACCATCAGTTCCTCGTCAATGAGTTCAAATGTTTTCTGGACATGGTGATAGGTACTGTTTTTTTTCTGGATATCTCTGCTTTCAAACTCATCTTTTAAACTAGTCTTAAGATGAGAGAAACCACGGTAGCCTAACTTCTTTGATAATCGCATAATTGTATTTGGAACCGTGTACAATTTATTCGCTAAATTTTGAATAGATATATTAGAAATTTCAGACCTATGTTCCAAAATGTATTCAATAACCTGATCATCAGTATCATTGAATTTGTATTCGAACTTCCGAATTCTTTCATCAAAATGCATGTTCCCCACCTCTATCCTATTATATTATAGCAAAATACCAATTATTTTCACTATCGTTACTAATTGGACTAGCAAAACAAATATTAATAGCTCTAAGTTCGGTGCATGCAAATACAAATTTATCGATAAGGGGGTAACTTTCCTAATCACTTATCATGGCATTTCCGTATTTATGGCAAATGTTGTGCGATTGGTATGTCCATGTTCGTTAGAAAGAGCAGCTTAAAGGAATTCGCCAAAAATTGGACTCGGTATGGCAGCGTCAGGATGTTAGTAGTTTAGACCGTGATTTCTAACACCCCATATGTTATAGAGTGGATAAGAGGAAACACGTTCATATCTATCTACAACGCCTTTCAATTTTCCATTATTAAATAAGAAAACAGTAAAGAAACGATATACCCCAACAAGGGCATATCGCTTCTTTATTGTTTTCTCACTAGCAAATAAGCGATTCTAAATCACTAGGATAATATGTTAGCATCTCAATTCCATCGCTGGTAACCAGTACTGTATCAGAATGCCTAAATCCACCGATTCCTTTTACATATATCCCCGGTTCAACTGTTACAACCATTCCGGGTTCAAGTAGAGTTTTATCTCCTAAATCAAAAAACGGGGCCTCGTGTCCGAGCAAACCAATATTGTGGCCTGTATGGTGTCTGGTTAAATCGGTTATCCCTTCCATTTCAAAGTATGTCTGCACCGCTTTTTCCACAGAAGCGTATGTCTTTCCTGGTTTAATCGCTGAAAAAGCAACTTTCTGTGCTTCATACATATAATTAAAATATTTTTCCTGCTCTTTGGAAACCTCTTCTACGAACATGGTTCTCTCCAATTCGCTATGGTAGCCAAATACATCCGCCGCTGCACCAGTAACTAATGTATCACCTTTTGACATTACAATATTTTGAGTAACTGCATGTGGGAATGCAGACTCTGGACCAACTTGTCCCCTGAAAAGTGCATATGCCGTTTGACCATGTGGCTTATACTCAGGACCCAGGGTTTCAATCATGGCCATTGTCGCTTCGGAAGAAGCCTTACTTGTGATTTCTATTTCACTTAAACCAACTTTAGTATATTTTTGTAAAAGCCTGTGTGCTAAATTACCCCAGCGACATGATTCTTTGATAAGTTCAACCTCATTTGATGATTTAACAAATCGCATTTCTTCAATCACACCATGCAGCGAAATAAATTGCTTTGCATTTATTAGCTGGTCGATTGACGGCCCCCTATACCCCATTGGCGAGCCATACCCCATTGAATCATAACCAATATTTTTATCGTTAAAATGATAGTTTTTCAGTATCTCTTGCAAATATTCCATAGGATGTTTAGTGCCAGGATATTCTGGATAAGAATGCACAAAATCTACTGTTCCATATTCTTCTGAATGCTCATGCTCCAGGGCAGGAACGAATAGGTGAACCCTTTGCTCCGGGTCAGTTAACAACCCAATAGGTCGTTCTGTGGAATGAAAATGAAATCCTGTTAAATAAAAAATATCTGTTGTGCTAAAAATGACAGAGGCATTGCAGTTCCTTTCTGACAGCCTGTTAAAAAACTTTCTTTGACGCTCTTTCAATTCATCAATGGGAATGGATAGTAGCATAATTTTCTTCCTCCTTATTATTAAATAAATGGCAATTTACCGTGTGGCCATTGTCAAAGATTGTTTGCTCTGGGACATTATTACGGCAAATTTCCAAAGCATACGGACACCTGGTATGAAAGGCACACCCCTTTGGTGGGTCCACCGGGCTCGGGACATCTCCTGTAAGCACAATACGATCCTTCTTCTCTGCAGGGTGAGAGATTGGAACAGCCGATATCAGTGCTTTCGTGTAAGGGTGTTTTGGTGCTTCGAATAAATCTTCTGTTTTAGCAACTTCTACAATTTTTCCTAAATACATAACTGCGACTCTATCTGTCATATGTTCAATCACACTTAAATCATGTGAAATAAATAAGTATGTCAAACCAAACTCTTTTTGCAAATCCAACATCAGATTAATTACCTGTGATTGTACGGACACATCCAATGCGGATACTGGCTCATCTGCAATAATGAAGTCTGGTTGTAAAATAACAGCTCGTGCTATACCGATTCTTTGACGCTGTCCACCCGAAAACTCATGAGGGTAACGATTTAAATAGGCCTCCGACATACCGATAATTTCAAGCATAGTGATTATTTTTTGCAATCGTTCCTTTTCTGCAAATTGTTTGTGAACACGTAATGGTTCCATTAATATCTGTTTGATTGTTTTTTTGGGATCGAGAGAAGCATACGGGTCTTGAAACACCATCTGCATTCGCTTTCGCAATGCCCGGAGTCTTCGATAGGGCAATTTCTCAACGTGTTCACCGTTAAATGTTATTTCACCAGCTGTCGGTTCTGTCAGCCTCAAAATTGTTTTTCCAGTTGTCGATTTGCCACACCCGGATTCCCCCACAAGTGCAAAAGTTTCACCCCTGTTTACCGAAAAACTGATGTCATCCACGGCGCGAACGATGATATTTGGCTTAAACATTCCCTGGGCAATTTCATAATGCTTCTTAAGATTCTTAACTCCAAGCAATGTATTGGAATCCACTATACCCTCCCCCCTTCAGCCGTTTCTTGCAGCCAACATTTACTCATATGATCCCCTTTCTTGAATGAAGGTGGGGTCTTTTCAAAGCATTTGGCAAATGACATGGGACATCTGCTTGCAAAAATACATCCTTTGTTAACTGTATTAGGTTTTGGAACCTGACCATCTATGGAATAAAGCCTTTTCTTGCGGGTATTTTTCGATGGTAACGAATTAATCAGTCCCTTTGTGTAAGGGTGCAAAGGGTTATCAAACATCTCGTTTACCTCTGCCAATTCAACGATTTCACCGGCATACATGACAACTACACGATCACACATTTCAGCAACAACTCCCAAATCATGTGTGATGAATAATAGACTCATATCATGATTATTCTTAATCTCTTTCATCAACCTCAGTATTTGTGCTTGTATCGTAACATCAAGCGCAGTGGTAGGCTCATCAGCAATCATCAACTTCGGCTGACATAATAATGCGAGTGAAATCATTACACGTTGTCTCATCCCTCCAGATAATTGATGCGGATATTCGTTTATAATTTGCTCAGCTCTTGGTATGCCAACCTGCTTTAACATAGAGACAATCTTAGATTGAATTTCGTTTTTTGACATTTTCCTGTGTTGCCTTAGTGGCTCGCTCAACTGTTCTCCAATCGTAAACACAGGATTCAATGAGGTCATAGGTTCCTGGAAAATCATCGAAATATCATTGCCCCTGATCTTTCTGTATTCCTTTTCCTTCAATTTTGTTAGGTCCTTACCACGAAATGACACTTCTCCATTCACAATTTCACTTGTCTTATCCGGAAGCAATCCCATTATAGCCAGGGATGTTACGCTTTTGCCGCTCCCAGATTCACCGACTACACCCAGTATTTCTCCCTTTTTCAACTCAAAATTAATACCTCGAACGGGTTGGACATATTCTTTTCCGCTTTTAAATTGAACAGTTAAATCCTTGATTTCCAAGATCGTATCACTCATAAACTCCCCTCCCCATTCATTCCCCTTTAAGTTCCGGATCCAAGGTATCCCGCAACCAATCCCCAAAGAGATTAACACCAAGCGTAGTAATGATGATGGCCAAACCCGGGAAAGTGATTAGCCACCAAGAGCTAAAGATATAATCTTTCCCTTCATTCAACATATTTCCCCATGCCGGTATCGGCGGCTGCACACCAAATCCCAGAAAACTGACAGACGCTTCCGCAATAATATAAGTTCCTATTTGCAAGGATCCTAAAATGATCATTGGTGTAAATAAACTGGGAACAATATGTTTAACAAGGATTTCCAGTCTGGTGACACCAGTAGCAATACAAGCTGTGATAAATTCCTTCTCACGTATTGCCAGCACCTCACTTCTAATTACACGGGCGAAAATAACCCAGCCTCCAATAGCTAGCGAAATAACGATATTTCGCAAACCTGTTCCTATTACCGCATTTATCACCAAAACCAAAAGGATAAAAGGGAAACTAAGCTGAACATCTACAATACGCATTAAAATAACGTCAATCCAACCTCTAAAAAACCCAGCAATAATCCCGACGGCAGTACCAATCAATCCTGCTATAAACACTGTTGAAACCCCGATAATTACGGATACCTTTGCTCCTCCGATAATTCTGGAAAAAATATCTCTCCCCAGTTGATCTGTACCCAACAAATGACCATCAGTCATGGGGGGTAAAAGTTTATTGCTAAACTCCGCATGCAGGGGATCAAAGGGGGTCATCCACTGCCCAAAAATACTTATAATCAATAAAACAATTATGATAAGAAGACCCAGCATTCCGGTCCAGCTTCTAACTAATCTTGAAAAAAAAATTTCTATGCTCGATTGCTTTTTTTCTTTAACCAAATGATGTTTAAAAACTTCTTCTGCATTACCTGAAGACATATTCTCACCTACTTCACTCTGATTTGAGGGTTAACATAAGCGTATAGCACATCGGCAATAAAATTTATTACTGCATAAATGGTAGCAATAATAAACACACCTGCAAGGACAATTGGAAAATCCCGATTCATCAAAGACTGCATAAGCAGCCTGCCAATTCCCGGCCAAGAAAACACCACTTCTGTTATCACGGCACCGCCTAACAGTACACCTAAATCCAATGCAACTAATGTGATAATCGGAATAAGCGAATTCTTTAATGCATATCGCATGATTAACCTGGTCGTGGGAACGCCCGATGATTTGGCAGTACGAATATAGTCTTTTCTCAAAACATCGAGCATCGCAGATCTGGTGAACCGTGTAAACCTAGCGATACTATAGGCTGCTAATGTTATAGTAGGTAGAATCATGTGCAACGGTGTCCCCCCGCCACCGGAAGGAAGCATCTTCAGTTGGGCGGCAAACAAATAAATTAATATTAAGCCCAGCCAGAAACTAGGAATCGCCTGTCCAACAATTGTTAATCCCACACCGAGTTTGTCGAATACAGTGTTTCTTTTATATGCTGATAAAACACCCAGCGGTATTGCTACAATCAAAGCTAACACAAGCGCGGTGAACGCAAGCTGAAAAGTTGCCGGCAAACGTTCAATTACTATCCCCAAGGCATCTTCCTTACTTCTAAGAGATTGACCAAAATCTCCTTGGACAGCGTGGATTATAAAATCTCCATACTGGACATATAGTGGTCGATTAAAACCTAAAAGTTCTTGATACTCCACTATCTGCTCTTTTGGTGCATCCGGCGGCAAAAACAAAGTCGTAGGATCCCCTGACAGTCTTATCAGGAAAAAAACTACAGTGAGTGCCAAAAAAACTACGATAATTACCTGTAAGAACCTTTTAATGATAAAATCAAACATGAAAGGCCCCCTCCGCAATTCAGCTTTGTAAAACTTTTTTTCTTATTTCCAGGACATCTCAAAAGCCTGCATCTTCTCATCAACCCGTGGTTTAAAATTTAGATTACTGCGTACCGCATATAAGTCTGCTTGCTGCCAAAGTGGTACCCAAGCAGCCTTTTGTACCAATTCCTTTTGAATTTTTGCATAACCATCAAATCTTTTATCTTTATCAAATAATTGGTTTGTTTGATAAATACTTTTCTCTATCCCTTTGTCATAAAAACTGCTATATGGGGCCACTTTTGTAAATAAATTTTCAATTGTAGACTGTGCGTCGAATGCTGGCCCCCACCCCAGAATGAACATATCTCCCATTTTTCGGTTCTGGATCTTTTCTAAGTGTGCTCCCCATTCATTCACTTTGACATCAACTTGTATGCCGATTTCTTTTAGCTGTGATGCTATACCTTGTGCAACTTGAGAATCCATTGGATAACGGCCACTCGGCGTATCAAGGGTCAGTTTAAGAGATTTTGGATCATATCCTGCTTCTTTAATAAGCTTTAATGCCTTATCCGGGTCATAACCATAGTCATCTGTTTTCACGTATTCAGCATTCAATTCTGACAATGGCCCCGTCATTTTTGTACCATGTCCGTTCAGAATAGATTCCAAAAGTTCATCGACATTTACTGCATAATTGATCGCTTGGCGAATCTTTTCATCTTTCAAGGGTCCGTCATGGAAAGTATTTAATGCCAAGTAGTTAACCCTGGATGAAGCGATTTCTTCAACTGTTGCATTGTCGCCACTTTTTACCTTTTCAACAGAGTCCACAGGAATATTTTTGAACATATCAATTTCTCCACTTAAGAAAGCAGACAATCTTGAACTAAATTCAGGTATGTAACGAAATTCTAAGTTTTTAATTTTGGGTTTTCCTTGCCAATAATCGTTGAAAGCCTCAAGCTTAAGATAATTGTCGCGCGACCATTTCATAAATTTATACGGACCAGTGCCAATCGGTTCCTTTGCCGCCTTTTCTGTTCCTACTTCTTTTACATATCCAGGATCCATAATTAATAAATCCTCAGCAATTCTCTGGATCAAACTAGGAAACGGCTTTATTGTTATAATCTTAACTTCGTCCGGTGAAATTACCTTGACCTCTTTTACATCAGCCCATCTTGAGCGATAGGCCGAGTTGTTTTTCTTATCAAGAATATAGTCAATGCTAAACTTTACCGAATTAGCATCAAAATCTGCCCCGTTTTGAAATTTGATACCTTTTTTCAATTTGATACGCCAAGTCGTTTTATCTATATTTCCCCACTTCTCAGCAAGGACTGGTGTAAACTCACCTGTCTCTTTGTCTCTCTCGATTAAAGGATCATAAATATTGCGGATCTGTGTATCCGTTACATAGTTCACATCTGAATTAGCTATTAGAGTCGCAGCATCTGATTCAAAACCGATAACGAGGCTATCTTTTTTGGATCCATCAGTTGAGGAGCCGTCCGGTTTGCTAGTTCCTTCAGTACAAGCAGATATTGCGATTAATAAGCTAATTGATAAAAGCATCAGCACATACTTTTTCATATATTTATCCTCTTTTCCTAGTTTTATTTAAAATGCTCTCTATCCTTTTCATAGCCTGTATCATTTCATGAAGCTCGTTTTGTTCAACATCTTGAATCATACCTGCTACAATCTCGTCTGCTTGTTTCATAAGTCTATTTAAATCCTGCAACCCTTTTGGCGTTAATTTTAAATACTGAATACGGCGATCTTTCTTAGAGATAATTTTTGTTAGAAGATTTTTTTTCTCAAATTTCTTCAACAGTCTGCTTATATGTCCTTTATCCAACAAAAAATAATTAGACAGTATAGAAGCTGTGCATTCCCCCTCCCTTGAATGGATTTCAAATAAAATCATAGCCTCATTGGTTGTATACGCACTCTGATCTGTGTACATGGAAAATAGACCTATCATACGTAGATAAAACCTATTAAAACGTTTGATTTCCCTAATTTCAGTCATTTCATATAATTCCCTTTTTCAGATATTTGTGATTAGTATAGTTGTATTAGTTGCTTATGTCAACTATCTTATGATGTTCTTCTACTTTTTCATGCATTTATTTTTACTCACATTTCATAGCTAAACAACTTTGCGGGAATTGTTATAATAAAATACGTGATCACAAAAAAAAAGAAGAGCACCTAATAATTAGAAATGCTCTTCCTAAAATGAAAAAATTCGATTTCATTTCTTATATTTCTTGAATCTCTTTTTCTTCTATGGATTTATGCAATGCACTGACTATTCTCGTATTTAATAATCCGGCTTCCGGGCCAGCGACAGGTTCTGTATCATAGCGGATATTATCGATAAATGATAATAACATTTGACTTGGTGCCGATGTGAGTTTTCCATTAATTGGTGTACCAAGCGTGTGTACATGATCATAACGTAATCCAGCTTTTTTTACCATTTGATCTTGTAAGTCCACATACAAGCTACCATCCTCCCCAATTATTTCATATTTAAAGTCATATAATAATGGCATGGATTCAGGCAATATCCAGCTGGAGGTGAATGTAGCATGAGTATCGTCTGAAAAGGTAATAGTTGCTTGTATTGAATCATAAGTATCAATTCCCATTGATACTAGCTTTTTACGAGTTCCTACAGCAAAAACTTTTGTTGGTTTCATATTTTTTAACCAGCATGCAAGATCAATAGAATGTGATAATAAAAACCAACCCGGGGATGAATTTGTCGACCATTTGAGCATCTTCGTTGGTACATAAATAGTATCATTTAATCGACTATTTAATGTAATTATCTCCCCCAGATCTTTGTTATCTACTGCCTCTTTAACCGCAACAAAAGGACTGTTCCATCTGTTTTCAAATCCAACTAAACACTTGACTCCCCCTTGTTTAATTGCCGTTGCCATTTCAGTAGCTTCTGCAATATCTGTGGAAAATGGTTTTTCAACCATTATATGGATTCCCCTTTTGGCAGCAATGACAACTGGATTTTTATGAAGAAAATCCGGAGTAGCAACAATAACTGCATCAAGTTCTTCTTGTTCAAACATGTTTTCAAAATTTGTGTACCCATTTGTTTTGTATTTCTTTATATTTTTTTCCAGACTTTCCTTGTTTATATCAGTAATTGCTGAGACGACAGCTGAACCACTTTGGGCAATTGTGTCTGCATATATTTGCCCTCGGGTTCCCATTCCAATTATCCCAAATTTAATCATTTGTATTCCCTTCTTCCTTGTTCTTTATTTTCATCAAAAAGTATCCAAAGCAATATTAATTGATGTGTTGTTTTTTCACCTGATTATCTACGTCTTCATATTTATTGCCGCGTAAAAACTTTATTAAATAAATGATCAGATAAATACTAACAACAAAAACAATGGCCGCAGCTGCCAATAATAAAACATCCGAAAAAAACGAAAACTTACCACTTAAAACTGGAAATGCAAATTGTGTTCCAGTGATTTTCATATATCCCCATGGAATAAATAATACAAACCACATGGTACAAACAATCATTATTGGTTTCTTGGATATCCGTACGCGCTGTGATTTGGTACTAAATAACGATTGAAATTTTGGAGCAAGATTCACTGTAGAATATGCTTCTGTAAAACTCAAACCTCCGAAGGTAATGCCAGCAACAATGAATCCCCAAAATTGCACTGGAAGTCCAAATAACCCTGGTCCTAATACAGCAGCATTAGGCCCTCCAACAACAATCATTAATACAAACGTTACGACAGTTGTTATAAGGGTCCCCCAAAAAGCTGCCCTTTCAGTAAGTCTGCGCCAAAACAATATTAAATAGATAAGTGGGCCCATTGCAGCAATTAATATTACCTGTGCGGCAACCGCTGCCACGGCAAGCCCATTACTGGCGATAGGTGCAAACGATAAGGTTATTACAGCAACAATCACTGTGCAAATACGTGCCCAAAAAATTTGTTTTTTCTGTGAAAGATCAGGAACTAACTCAAGAATGAGATTTTTAACTATTAATCCAGCTGTAACATTTAAGTAAGATGAGACAGTCGACATTGCTGCAGCTGCAACAGCAGTTAAAAATAGTGCTTTACCAAATAGTGGCAGATAATCCTGTGCCATAATCAGTAAAATTTGATCGGGATTTTCAAGGTGCGGTCTTAGTCCAGCACCATACATTCCAACTGTTAAGATTAAAGTCATAAGTAATAAATAAACTATGCCAAAAACGAATAACCCCTTTTGCCCCTCACGCTCACTCCTAGCAGATAAGAGTCTTTGCGCATAACTGGGATCTACTGCTGGTAAACTCCCAGATGTTATTAAAAAAGCAATAGCGGTTAGCGGTGCGACTGGTAAAGTGTATATGTCGGTAAAACCAGGCTTTATGTTGGAAGCTGAACCTAACTGAGTCAAAGAAAAGCCATCTGTTCCAACATACTGTGAAAAAAATGTTGTAAACGGTTCCGCTACTATATATAAAAGGGGTAGAAATATAGCAGAACCTAAAATAATGATGCCCCATTGAGCTGCATCGGTAACTACAACAGCACTTAGTCCTCCCAGTATTGTGTAACCTAAAGTAACCCCGACAATAATCACTAACGATATTGGCAACGGGATACCCGTTACTGTTGTTACTAATAATGAACCACCAAAAACTGAAAGTGCTGCAACAAAGATTCCCCATATAACCTGCGTTATTGTCAAGATATAATGTATTCTTTTGCTATCAGGAAATCTTGCTAAAGCTATATCTGCAATCGTTGATACTTCCAATTTTCTTAATCGTCGTGCAAGGGGAACAACGAGTAAAACAATCACCGTGATAACCACAATTTTTTCCCAAAAATATAAAGAAAAACCGTTGTCATACGCTAGGCCTGGCTGCCCCAATAGTTGCACTGTGCTAGCAACCGTCGCAAGATATGTCATTGCTAACATTGGCCAAGATAAATTTCGGCCTGCCAGTATATAACTATCCAAATCACTGACACTATGAGAAGTTCTTCGACCGATCCACAGCATAAACAAAAGATAGACACCCATCGTAGCAAGGACAATGCAGTTTTCTATACTCAATTTCAGAACCCCTCCTTTAAAATTGATCGCTTGTTTTGTAAACCGCTTCGAACCCCACCGCTTATAAAAATAGTTTTATTGCATTTTTAACTAAAGGATAAAGTCCATCAATTTTCCATTAAACCCATTTCAAATTCATCCAAAATTATTCTTCTAATCTATGTTAAATATGTGGTAATGTTGTCATTACCACATATGTTTTAATTCTTGATAAGGTGTTATAAGCAATCCCTCCTATATAGTAAAAAGATATTTTAAGTGTTAATCTTAAACTGTTCATAACCAGTAGGTACAAGTATAAAATATTATAACCAAAATGTAAATGGTTACATTTTAAACATTGTAAAATATTCTTTTATTTTTGATCATTATACCGATGCATATATAAATTCTAAAGCCGGGTGAGCGTTTGCTCACTGACCACACAAGACGTAATTACAATTAAATATCACGCAGCATTATTACTGTTTCCACCTCTACCAACCCTAAGTTTTCCTGAATTTTAACGCAAGGAAAACATGGAGCGCCTTCTTCATATATATTTCTTGCTTTGAAATTGTAAGTCGTTGGAATACTATTTCCAACATCGGCTTGATGTCCTCGAATGGTACAATAAAACATTAATTCCTCTTCATAAAAAACAGGTATACATATAGTGTAATCGGCCATATGCGTGTTACCGTGATAAGGTGAATTATTTAAATATGCATCTCCTTCTTTAAAATTTTCACCATGATATTGGATAAAAGATTTCGTTGTTACACTCATGTTTGTAACATGTACTGGCAATCCATCAGGCAAGGAAATAACGTCTCCTTTACCATCACAAACAGCAGTTGAAAAATCACGGGAGCCACTCATGATGCTAGAGCGAGCACTGCTTTGCAGCACATATGTCATATGCTTAGCTATACCTGCAATACGGCTAGACATGATTGCTAATTGTTCAGATGAAATGGTGTTATTTTCCATTGCATATTCTTCCTTTAATTTTTAATTTTCAGTCAACTAATACATGAATCACTTTATTTCTGCTATTTTTTTCATGATATAGGTTAATATGTGTACACTTTTCTCTATGTCTTCCCAATTTGTTTTTTCTTCCGGGCTATGGCTTACCCCATTAATGCTAGGGACAAAAACCATAGCTGTTGGACATAAATTATTCATATTGGTAGAAATATGCCCTGCTCCGCTGACAATTTCTCTACTAGGATAATCATGATACGCGATAGCTTCTCTTACTATATTATTTAGATTAGAAGAAAATATCGTTGCGTCCATTTCCCACTCTAATTCAAACGTTATTTTCACTCTATAGTCTTTAGCCATTTCTTTTAGTTTCTCTTTTAACTTTTCTACCCCTTTGATTCTTGCCTCAATATCAATATCTCTTATATCCAGGCTAAATTGGGTTAGTCCTGGCACAGCATTAATATCGTTTGGCTCATTAATTATCTTACCTATGGTTACAATGGCATTCTTGCTTATTTCTGAAGCAAACCCTTCAGCAAATGCAATCATTTTTGCAGCTGATGCTAAAGTGTCTTTTCTTGCATACATAGGAGTAGGGCCTGAATTGTCTGTTCTTCCTTCGAGTGTAACCGTTAGCCAAGTCAGCCCTAAAATCCCCGCTACCACTCCAATGGGCGTTTTTTCTAAGTCCAGAATTGGCCCCTGTTCTTGATGCAGTTCAATAAAAGCATGAGCTTTATCCAAACGATTTTCCTCGGAACCTAAATAACCAATTTTCTCAAGCTCTTCCTTAAAACTTTTACCTTTACTATCTTTATCTTTATACACATCCCCGATATCAAAATCACCTGATAATACTCCGCTGCCAGACATTAATGGTTTAAAGCGAAAGCCTTCTTCATTCGTAAAATTAGCCACAATAATGGGCCTTTCCGGTATAATTGATTTTTCTTTAAATACCCTTATTATTTCTAAAGGAACTAAGATCCCTAGTATGCCATCATATATTCCAGCATTTTCTATGGAATATCAAGATGGGAACCTAATACCAACGGACTTGCATGTGGGTTTTTCCCCTCCATTTTTCCATAAACATTTCCAACATCATCGATACTAACTAATAAATTCAGTTCTTTCATCCATGAAACTAATAAATCTCTAGCTTGCTTGTCTTCCTCAGATAAGGCTAAACGACTAATTCCACCTTGAGGCGTGCTCCCCACTTCAGCCATTAAATTGAATCGTTCAATCATATTATTCATATCAACCACCAAACAGCTTCCTCCTCCTTAAACTCCAGAGACAGCGCTTACATTCGAAATGCTTAGATAACATAATACACATCTGTGCTATAATATAAAGTACCAAAAACAACAATTGGATGGTACCAGATTGGTATCCTCTGTTTTATATTCCTTAAGAAATGCGACCGTATCACTACATATTTTAATGAATGCATAAAGCAGAAAGGAACATAAAATGTTTAATCTTTATTTAAATAAAGATAAAGGATCCAGTTTTCTTTATAAACAAATTTATAACCATATTAAACAACTTATTTTAGAACAGAAACTTTCCTTTGGTGATCAGCTCCCCTCAAAAAGACAACTTGCATCAGAATTAAATGTAAGTGTTAATTCCGTTACTAACGCCTACAATCAGCTATTTGCGGAAGGTTACACTTATTCTATTGAAAAAAAGGGATATTTTGTTGAAAACATTACTATGCTTGATAAAAACACTAAAAAAAGCACACTGCCTGTGCATCTTAAAGAAGATTTAACCCCTAAAGATGGTTGGCTTTCCTTGTCACACATAAAATCCAACGGTTTCAAATTTCCTTTTCAGCAGTGGATGAAAGCCCAACAAAAAGCGATCAGAGAACATTATATCGAGCTTTCTGATATTCCTCACTCCCAGGGGCCATACAGTGTTCGAGAAAAAGTCGCCAATCTAATTGCGTTAACTCGCGGGGTTAAATGTGAACCTGAACAAATTGTTTTTGGATCAAGCACCCAAACATTGGTTTCTCAATTATCTATCATGCTATGGAACCTCCTGTTACAAAAGTTGCTGTCGAAAATCCCGGTTACCCTAGAATATACAAGCTGCTTAATAATTTAAATATGAATATCACTTCCATCCACTTAGATAACCAAGGTGTTATTATGGATGAAGTAAAGAAAGCAGACCCTAATTTTTTATTTATAACACCTTCCCATCAATTTCCTACTGGCACTATAATGCCTATTTCCAGAAGAATTCAATTATTAAATTGGGTTACTAATAAGGATGAGAATCATTACATTGTCGAAGATGATTATGATAGTGAATTTATCTATAACTCAGATTACACCCCATCTTTATATAGCTTAAG
The DNA here is from genome assembly GCF_042683165.1 of Tigheibacillus halophilus. Classification (NCBI taxonomy): domain Bacteria; kingdom Bacillati; phylum Bacillota; class Bacilli; order Caryophanales; family Bacillaceae; genus Tigheibacillus; species Tigheibacillus halophilus. The sequence goes on along the minus strand of NZ_JBHUIZ010000015.1, from coordinate 198,646 downwards.
TAATAATGATAAGGTAATTTATTTAGGAAGTTTTTCTAAAACACTTCTTCCTAGTTTTCGGATAAGTTACATGGTTCTGCCACCCAAATTATTAGAAAAATATAAACGTTTTTTTTCTGATTGGACACAGGAGTGTAATTTATTACAACTATATACGCTATACCATTTCATCGATAGTGGTGAATACCAAAAGCATATAAAAAAGATGAATAAGTATTACAATAATAATAGAACACGAATGATCAATGCCCTTCAAGCTTTATTTAAAGAAAAGGTATATATACACGATATACCCGCCGGCTTACATTTCTTGGCAACTTTTTATACTAATAAAAGTTACGATGAGGTAATACAAAAAGCAAAGGAAGAAAAATTAGAAATATATACGTTACAACGATACTCTATTAAAATGAATAAACATTTGGAAAAGGGGAAAATCAAACTTATTATTGGATTTTCCAGTATGCAGGAAGATATTATTCCCAAAACACTCAAACGTTTATATAACGTGCTTTATAGTAATTAAGCTTTTACAAATAAATTATCACTTTACTTAAGGCACACCCACTGGGAAGGAATGCTAAATAAAAAGGTGGATGCCAATAACGGAGCTTCACCTTTTGAGCATGGGACAATGAAAGTCCTATTAAAAATATGGAGTGATTATTTGATAGTAAGCTCCACCTCATTTTTCATTCAACAGGTATTGTAACCTTCAGATCACTGATAGCTGATAATAAATGCCGACATAGAAACAGTATAGATTGATTTACTTGCCGCTTACCTATTTACTATGAGTAATTTTTTTTATGATTAAAATAAGATCATGAAAAGAAGACTGCAAATACCGCTGGGAATGATATGCAATATAAACGGATCTTTTATAAATATTATCTTTAAAACTGACTATTTTAATCCTCTTATTTGCATTTGACTTTAAATAACTGTCAGGCATTACGGAAACTCCTATGCCAATTTCCACTAAATTGCTTGCTAACTCCAAACTTTCAGTTTCATATAAAATATGTGGTTTAAATCCCGCAGTATTGCAAGCATCTACTATTATTTTTCTTATTCCAAATCCAGAAAGGCTATGAATGAGTGTTTCTTCTTGAAGATCAATCATATTGATGCTGGTTAAATTGGCAAATTTATGATTCATAGGAATAGCTAAAGAAAGTTGTTCTTGCTTAATAGAAGAATACGTAAGCTTGTGGTCGGATTTTATATCAGATGTAATTCCCAAGTGAATATCGTAATTGTTAAGGGCTTCCTCTATCGCTACTGGACTCATTTCCATAATTTGAATACCGATTTCAGGATAAACTTGCTTAAACTGTTTAATAATTTGAGGCATTAAATATCTAGAGGACTCAATTATCCCTATTTTTAATTTTCCCCCTCCCGAAATCTTTATTTGTTCCAAATCATCCACAGTGTTGTCAAATTGACTTAATAAATGACATACATGATTATTGAAAACTTGTCCTAACTCGGTGAGTGATAATTCTTTTGTACTTCTTTCCAATAATTTATATCCGACTTTTTTTTCTAAACGTTTGATAGTATTACTTAACGCAGGCTGAGATATATGTAATTCTTCTGCAGCCAAAATAAACTTTTTATTTCTTGAAACAGCTTCAAAGCACCTCAATTCTTGAATATTCATTTTCAGCCTCCATTTTTATAACTTCAAGTTATAAATTAATAACAAATACGTATTTGAAATTATAAAATATATAGATTATTATTACAAGTGCAACATATCAGAAAGCGTTATCACCTAAATTTAATTTAATTAGAAGGAGGATAACATAATAATTACTTTACAATTGGATATTATTACTTTCGCAGGTTTAGGTGCCTTGTTGCTTATGATAGGAGCTTGGATTAGAAACAAATATAAATTTTTTTGGAAATATTCTATTCTGGCTCCAGTGATTGGCGGCTTTGGTTTCGCAGTACTTATGTTAGTTCTAAAAGAAATGAATTTAATGGTTTTTGAATTCGACGACACTTTATATGATTTGTTTATGTACATCTTTTTTGTAACCATAGGATTGACTTCAGGATTGAACCTTCTTAAAAAAGGTGGGAAATTACTTGTACTGTATGTGTTGGTTTGTTGGTTGTTAGTAATTGTTCAAAATAGTGTTGGTGCAGGAATGGCCTTTTTAACAGGTACGTCTCCGCTTATTGGGCTTATGGCTGGTTATCCATCCATGCAAGGTGGACACGGTATGGCGGGGTCATTGGCTCCTGTTATAGAATCATTGGGAGAAAGCAGTGCTCTGACTGTAGGGATGGCAGCAGCAACTTATGGATTGATAGCGGGATCATTACTTGGCGGACCTGTTGGAAATTGGTTACTTAAGAAAAATGGGGTGAAATTGGAAGCAGCCACGTTGGAATCTGAGTCTATAGAGGAACTGTCACAGGAATTGAAGGAGAATAAGGAAGACAAAATCACCAGTCAAAATGTATTTATAGCAGGGTCGATCATTTTTGTTATTCTTGCTATAGGGATGCCTACAGCTGATTGGATTACGAGTATTACAGGTTTTTCAATACCAGGGCATATCTTTAGCCTATTTCTAGGGATATTTTTTCGCTCCTTTAACGATAAAATGCAGATTGTTAAGCTCTCAGATCAATCAATGGACTTGATATCTACAGTTTCTCTAAATATGTTTTTAGTTATGGCAATGATGAAATTAAAAATTTGGGAACTGTATGATTTGGCTCTTCCATTAACCGTAATACTCATCGTTCAAACGATAGTAACTGTGCTTATAGCTATGTTTATTATGTTTAAGGTAATGGGCAGAAATTATGATGCTGCAGTATTAGCAGCGGGGTTTATTGGACATGGACTTGGCGCAACTCCAAATGGTCTTGTAGTAATGGATGCAATATGTCAGAAATATGGTGTTTACTCCAAAAAAGCTTTTTTAATCATACCTGTAGCCGGCACTGTCTTAACTGATATTGTAGGAGTACCAGTATTTCTTTTTATAGCCAATTTGATTGCATAACAGCTATCATTTAACCCATTTGTTAGATTTCAGCATTACAACTTATAGCAGTGATGATGTGTATATAAAATTGTAAAGGAGAATGTTTTACATGGATAATAGTGTTAATCTTCCAATAACGGGTATTTGTTCATTTGCTAAATACCCTATTTGTACAACTGTAGATGAATTAGATGCAGATATTGCAGTATTAGGCGTGCCATATGATACGGGTGTTGGTTTCTTAAGTGGAACTAAGTTCGGTCCTCGTCGAATTCGAGAAGTATCTACACATTATAGCAGAGGAGATGCTGGTTTTTACGATCCTGAATATAAAGAGACCCTGCTAGGGGCACCCTGGAAAATCGTAGACTATGGCGATGCGGACATAGTAACTGGTGATATTGAAAGATCATTTAATAATATTGAGTGGGCGGTTAAAAATATCAGGAGAAAAGGAATTATCCCTGCAATTATGGGAGGCGATCATTCCATATCTATTCCTGTAGCCCGGGGGTTAGCCGCGGAAGAGTCAGTTTCAGTAATACAATTAGATGCTCACTTAGATTGGTCCGATGCTCCGGGAGGACAAACTTTGGGTAATGGAAGTCCGATGCGTAGAATGTCTGAAATGGAGCATATCAAGGATATTACACAAATTGGATTGCGTGGTTTAGGAAGCAGTAGAAAAGAAGACTTTGATGCAGCCTATGAATATGGGGTCAATTTAATTTCTGCTAAAGAAGCGTACAACCTTGGGGTGGAAAAAGTAATAGACAAAATACCTGAAGCTGATAAATATTATGTCACCATTGATATTGACTGCTTCGATATATCATTGGCAACCGGAACTGGCTCTCCTTCTCCAGGAGGATTTTCGTTCAATTTTCTTAATGATATATTAGTAGGAATTGCTGAAAAGGGAAATGTGATTTGTTTTGACCTTGTTGAGGTGGCGCCACAATATGACCCTACTAATGCAACACCACGAGTAGCAGCAATGACAATGTTGAACTTTATGAGCCATATTTTAAGAAATAAAAAATAAAACTTCAGAAGAATAGCAGGATATCGGATCATACAATAATAATTGGTGCGCCACTAGGTGTGCCAATTATTATTGTATCGGTAATCGCGCTGGATTGAAAAAAGTGGCACTGGGCCATTTGCCTTTTGTTACATAATCAGTGGCATAAACATCAAGGGTAATCTCTCTCATTTCAAATACAAATACCTTCCTGTTTGCAGATCGCATTTTGCTTTTCTGCTTGTTCTTCAGGAGCCGAAAGTATATGCGCTGAGACCCTTTGAAAAGCCACCGTTGAATCGCCGTAATCCGTTAGATTGTTGAAAAGTATTTCTTCATGAATCCTCTCGTTAAATTACAGAATTCCACTCAATGGATCCCAGAATGGTATCCCAACAAAAAGGTGGTTGACCAATATGCAGGCCTTCCACCTTTCAAACAGGAGACAATCAGACGAGTAGACAAGTATTTTGTCAGACCCGAATTTGGATAATTGAAAAGGATAGCAAACCTCCTCTCCGATTTTAGTTAAAAAATATTCATTTTATCTAGCAAAAGTCATTCAAACCGTCTGTGATAACTCCCCTTGTTCCCTTTCAACACCTACTCTTCCAACATTAACGTCTTTGCTTTCAAGAATCAAAGAAACTAACACCCCGCCAATCAACGCCCAAAAAGGAGCACTTACCCCAAAGAAACTAATTCCAGACATGGCGATAATTAATGCAAAAAACGACCCGATTTGAAACTTTTTTTCCCTGAAAGCAGTCTGTAAAGAACTGACCAGCACCCCAATCATCGCTAATCCTGCAACAGTTGCAACGAGTACACTTGGTAAAGCAACTACGAAAGAAACAGCAACGCCAGCTACAAGACCGAAACTGCCAAATAAAATGGCATTTACAATAACAGAAGCATACCTTCCTTCTTTCTCCCCAGACTCCTCCGATGCGCAAATAGCTGTCATGGGGCCAGCGATATTCGCATTGTGTCCCCCAAAGAAAGAGGTTAATATCCCACCAATACCACTAATAATTGTCATCCTATTAATCGGTGGCTTATAGCCTTCTGTCAATAAAACACCGATAGATTGCGCATTTTCTGCACCAATAACTAACAAGGCAAGAGGTAAACCAACAGAGATGATTGCTTCCATGTTAAAAGCAGGCATTAAAATTTGCGGAAGAGCCAAATTAGTTTCCATTCCTCCCATTTGGAATTGGCCGGTAAAAGAAGCCAAAACACACCCTACTATAAATGCAATTAATATTGGTGGCAATTTGGGGATAAAGCGAGATGATATTAAGTAAGCAACAATTGCCCCACCTACAATTAATGGTGCTCCTTGTATAGAAACAATCATTTCAGTACCAAATTTAATCATGGCCCCAACGATCATCGCCATCACAATTGAAATTGGAATCCAACTCATAACCTTCCCGATCAATCCACTAATACCCAGAATTAATACAATAATCCCGGCTGCTAAGTAGGCGCCAGATATTTCGTTTAACGTGTAAGTCTGTAGTCCTGCAGCAACTAATACTGCCCCAGGAATTGAATAGGCTCCTACAATAGGTTGTTTATACTTTAATGCCATATATACTCCTATTAAACTGCCAAAGAAATAAACTGCGAACAACCAAGAAATCATTTGTTCTGATGTTAGCCCAGCGTCCCTTGCTCCTCCAATAATAATTAATGCGGGGCCAGTACATCCAAAAATTGCTGCGAGAACACCTGTAGTAACAGTTTTCACATTTAAATGCTTCGGTACATCCTTTAGGTTTTGTTTAAATGAATTCATATAATCCCTCCTTTTATTTGTGCATGTCGCCTGGGGACCGCCATTAATAATTATTCAAAAGAAAGGAAAATCCACGCAACTAGATTTTCCTTTCCAAGCTTTTTTCTCAATTGTTTGTCTGCGTTGTTCACTTCCCTTTAAAATCGGGTTTCACTTTGTTTCCAAATGCTTGAACACCTTCACTGAAATCATCTGTCGAACGAAGCATTCCATACGCAAATCCTTCAATTTCCATTCCTGTGCTAAGCGTAGAATCTTGAGCTGAATTAAGTACACGTTTTAAAACCTTAAGGGTCATCGGTGATTTGGATAGTAGATCTTTTACAATTTTATTCGTTTCATTTTCCAAGTTTTCTGGTTCAGTTACTGTTGTTAGTAACCCCCATTGTCGTGCTTCTTCTGCTGGAATTTTTCTTCCACGCATAATCATTTCTTTTGCTCTTCCAATACCGGCAATTTTCGTTACACGTTGCGATCCTCCACTACCTGGAATCATTCCAAGATTAATTTCAGGTAAAGCAATTAATGTGTTGTCTGCTGCAACACGAAAGTCACATGCCAATGCAATTTCAAGCCCGACCCCAAATGTATATCCTTGTAATTGCGCAATAACTGGCTTTGGAGACCGTTCTGGTGCAGCAACATTTATATGCAGTTCAGAGAGCTCTACGGGATGTCTTTCCATAAACTGAGCAATGTTTCCACCAGACGTAAATGCCTTTTCCCCAGCCCCTTTTATAATGATAACCCTTACATCATTATCGTTGTTTAGATCATCGAAAATTTGAGATAGATGGGAACGCGCAATAAAGCTAAGTGTATTCATTTTTTCAGGACGGTCCAATGTAATTGTGGCTGTCTGCTCCTCTAAATTTTTATCTACTGTAAGATGATCCCATTCCTGTGTAATATTGTTAACCATGTTATACACTCTCCTTTATATCCTCTTGATAAGTTTCTTTTAAAACTCTTCTTAAAATCTTTCCTACTGGACTTTTTGGTATCTCATCCACAAAACGATACTCCCTTGGGCGTTTGAAATTAGCCAGCTTATTTGAATTACTGCAATAACTATCCAGTTCTTCAGAAGTTAGTTCTTTATTTTCTGGTACAATGTAAGCAACCACTTTTTGACCCCAGCGACTATCCGGAATGCCAACAATTGTCACTTCACGAACATCCGGATGGGCTGAAAGTACATCCTCCACTTCCAAGGGATGGATATTTTCTCCTCCCGAGATAATCATATCGTCCACCCGACCAACAACATATAAATCCCCATCTTCATCAAGGACTCCCATATCACCTGTGAAATACCACCCAAAGCGAATGGCTTTTTTATTGGCATCTGGTCTTTTCCAGTAGCCTTTAAACGCCTCCAATGAATCTATATTTACAATAATCTCTCCCGGTTCACCTGTAGGAACTAAATCATTCGGGCCTACATTTCCCAGTGGGTCTGGTGTGACCAAACGTAATTGCTGGTGGAAACCAGCCTTGCCGGCACACGCTGGTTTTTTATCAAGATAATCACAAATGGAAAAGGTATAGACTTCTGTACTTCCATAATGATTAACAAATACCTCTGGCTTGAACTTTTCAAAGCATTTTTCTGTTAGTTCAGTTGTCATAGCAGCACCAGCATATCCAATTTTTTTAAGGTTCCGTAAATTTCGCTTGTTAAAATCCTTGTTATGGACAAGATCGTGGAAAATAGTTGGAATAAGATAGACACAAGTAATGCGTTCTCTTTCTAGAATTTCCAATGTGTTTTCAATGCTATAATCAGGTGTCATAACCAACTTCCCGTTTAGTAGTCCCATCGATACTAAGGAACGCATACCCATTGTATGGTAAAGTGGCATTGCGCCTATTGTACTTTCATGCGTACTATAGCGATTTTGAATAATATGTGCAGTTGCTGCGCTATACTCGTTCAAATGGGTACGCGGAACCCCTTTTGGTTTCCCAGTTGTCCCTGAAGTATATAACATAAGACATATATCATTAATGTCAATATTTGGTATATGATAGTCTTCATTCTCCTGTTTTAACATTTTCTTGTACGTAGTGTCACCTCCCCGGGCACCCAAGACGCTGATAAGTATAGGATTATCCGTAAAACTACCATTGACTGCCGCATCTTCACTAGTTGGTTCATAAACAACCGCTTTTGCCTCTGCATTGTCTACACAATATGAAACTTCTTCTGAAGATAATCGAAAATTAATAGGTGTGAATACTGCACCAATCTTTTGGATTGCCCAATAAAATGCAACCGTTTCCAGTCGATTTTTTAAAATGATGACAACACGGTCCCCTTTTTCAATGCCAAGTTTTTGCATTGAGACAGCCAGTTTATTGATTTCACTATCGAATTCTCGATAAGTGTACCTTCTGTCCTCGTCCACAATTGCAATATTTTCAGGAAAACGACTTACTGATGATTCAAATATCCTGCCAAGGTCCACACTATCCACCCCTCACTTTTTTCTATCAAATGCTTTTTCAATCGCTTTAATAATTCCTTCATATCCTGTGCAACGGCACAGATGGCCAGAAAGTACCTCTTTAATTTCTTCTCTTGACGGTCTAGTGTCATTCTGTAACATCTCGTAGGCCGACATTAAAATACCCGGTGTACAGAACCCACATTGTAAGCCGTGCGAATCAATAAATGCTTCTTGTAATGTACTCATCTCTCCGCTTTCGACCAAACCCTCAACAGTTTTGATTTCCGAACCATTTGCTTGTACGGCAAACATAAGACAACTTCTTATCGCCGATCCATTAAATAATACTGTACATGAACCGCAGACCCCATGTTCACATCCCACATGCGTTCCTGTAAGTGCGAGATCTTCACGAATAAAATCACTTAACAGCTTTCGAGGTTCTACATATTTTTCCATTACTCTGCCGTTAACTGTTAAGGAAACTTTGCTCATTTGAACCTGTGCAACCTCTCCCATTATTCTCCTCCTCTCGCGCGGTTGTATGCTTTCTGTATGGCTTTCTTTGTAAGTGTTTTTGCTAAATGCAAGCGATAATCTACAGACGCATGCAAATCCTCATCAGGATCGGCATTTTCAATTGCTAATTCCGCGGCTTCTTCCAGGACTTTCTCTGCAGGTTCTTTTCCAGCAAGAAAATCCATTGCTTCGTCGGCCAAAACTGGAACCGCATCAATTCCCCCTAGTGCCAAGCGCACACTTTCAATTTTCCCTGCTTCATCAGTCGATAAGAGACAAACAACTGAGACTAAAGCAAAATCCCCATGTCTTCTGCTAAATTCTTCAAATGCATAACCTTTTGGTTGGTTCAGTGGTACTTGAATCTCTGTCAATATTTCGTCTGGCATCATGTCTGTTGTTAAATACGTTAGGAAAAATTCATTAATATCGGCTATTCTTTCATCGCTAGTGCTTTGTACGATGATTTCAGCATTCAGTGCCAGAAAGGATAATGGCAATTCTGCGCTCGGGTCTGCATGTGCCAAGCTGCCTCCAACTGTTCCACGATTCCTGGTTTGGACGTGGCCAATAAATCTGACTGCTTCTTTTAGAACCGGAAAACATTCCATAATCAACGTATTTTTTTCTAACTCCCTTTGCGTTGTCAGTGCACCAATTTTTACAGATTCACCTTCCAAACGAATTCCTCGTAATTCCTCCAGTTGGTGAATGTCAATTAAATATTCTGGTTCTGACATACGCATATTTAAAATGGGCACAAAACTTTGACCACCTGCAATGATCTTCCCTTCATCTCCATATTCTGTTAACATATCTATTGTTTCTTCTAGCGTCGATGGACATAAATAGGAAAAGACTGCTGGTTTCATTAGTGAAGTTCTCCTTCCAAGGCATTCATTCTCTCCAACTCTTTTTTTATCTTTTTAAAGAAGTCATTAATAATTAATTTCGCCACTCCGCCTAACATCCGTTGACCGATAGCGGCTACTTTGCCACCAACTTGCGCTTCGTACGTATATGTTAATTCCGTCTTGGAGTCATCTACATCGACCAGATGGATTTCAGCCTCCGCATCCACAAACCCTGGTCCGCCTTCACCATGGACGATTAATTTGTAGCTTTCAGGTACACTGACGTCTGCCAAGCGCATGGTTGCATCATATTTCCCTTTAACAGCGGCTACCCCGACAGACAGGTCAACTTTGTATACATTCTCTTCCTGCTGAATCAGTTCTTTACAACCCATAATACAATTCCTCAATACGTCAGGGTCTAATAAACTTGTAAATACCGTTTCTTTATTTCCTTGTAATTTAATACTCCCTTTTCCATTCATTGATAATCCTCCTATACTTCTACTGTTGTTTTCTGGTGAATTTCATTCCAAATGTAATCCGGTGAGAGGGGTAACTTTTCAATCGTAACTCCCAATGGTTTTAATGCATCTGTTACTGCATTAGCAATAACTGCCGGTGCACTCATTGTATTTCCTTCCCCCAGCCCCTTTGCACCAAGTGGTGTCAAGGGACTAGGTGTTTCAATATGTTTAATTGTGATATTCGGTATTTCCGTAGCAGTTGGAACAAGGTAATCCATGAAACTTCCAGTTAGTAATTGACCGTTTTTGTCGTACACTAGATTTTCATAGAGCGCAGCACCTAAGCCATGTGCAAGTCCCCCTAGAATCTGTCCGTTTGCAATCTTTGGATTTAATAGTTTACCAGCATCATGAACCGTGAAGTAGTCTAGTATTTTTACTTCCCCAGTGTTAATATCAACTTCAATCTTGACAGCATCAAATACAAAACCATAGGTTACAGAACCATTGACGGTATCCAATTCTGTTGGCGCCTTGGCTGTCGGCAAAGAGAAAAAAGCTGATTCATGAAGTCCTGGTTCCATCCCCTCTGGCAGTGCCTCTGGATTCCAGTGTGTTGTACCAATTAAACGTTTCAAAGAAATACTAATTTCAGAATTTGATTGCTTATATACTTTTCCATTTTTCATTTCTAACTCTTCCGTAGTTGTACCCAATTGTTTCGCTGCGATTTTTAAAAGTTTTGATCGGATCTTATGTGTTGCCAAATACACAGCACTTGAACCGATTGGAGCAAAGCGGCTTGAGTAACTTCCCGAAGCAACTGTCCAAGGACTTGTCGCAGTATCAAGTTCTGTGATCACTTTTACCATGCCTGGCTCAACACCAAGGGTATCTGCAACAACTTGCGCTGTGACAGTTTCATGTCCCTGTCCCGTTGGTACAGTGCTTATTCGAACGGTAATCCCCCCCATTGGATCAATGGAAACACTTGCACCCTCAGCTGCGCCAGACTTCGGCAGTCCTTTCGCTCTTTCCTCCGGGGTTAGGGCTAAAGTGACGTATCCCATATTTGAACCAGATGGTTCTACAATACTAGCAAAGCCAATGCCCAAATACTTTCCACGCTCCCAGGACTCTTTTTGTTTCCTCCTGAAATCCTGATAGTCAACGGCATCCACTGCTAATTGCAATGCTTTATGGTAGTCTCCACTATCATAAATTCCGCCTGATGCAGTTACGTATGGAAACTCATCTTTTTGAATTAAATTTTTCTTCACCACTTCCACAACATCCATATTTAACTTGTCTGAGATGGTCTTAACAATTCGCTCCAATGGGAAATAATGCTGTGGGCCACCATACCCCCTGATGAGTCCTGTCGGTGATTTGTTCGTCGTAACGGCAATTGCCTGCAATCTGACATTTCGGATTCGATAGGCTCCAGTTATGTTGGAATGGTTGCGATAAAGCGATGCAGGTTCTGGAGCACGGATATAAGCTCCAATATTGTCGGCATATTTCATCTTGAGGCCTAAAATTCTTCCGTCATTTTTCACTGCAGCCTCCATCCACGTAACCCGGTCCGTGCCACTGGAACTTGCCATTAAATGTTCTTGCCTATCTTCATTCCATTTCACAGGGACACCGACAATTCTGGAAACAACCGCTATGAGTACCATGTATGGATAAACACCTGATTTAATCCCGTAACTTCCTCCAATATCTTTCGGTGTAATAATCCGAAGTTGATTACTTGATACGTTCAATGCGGCTTTCATAACCGAATGAAGCGTAAATGGACCATGGAAGTTTGCCCAAATCGTGTAGGTTTTTTCACTTCTTGTATAGTTCGCAATAACCCCATAATTTTCAACAGGAGTTGCGCTTACCTTCGGAAATTCAAATTTTCTTTTTATGATATGGTCCGCATCTTCAAACGCTTGATCGACATCCCCATAGTCAAAATTACGTTCGTTTAGAATATTGCTTCCCACCTTTTCGTGTAACAGTGCAGACTCTTGAGAAAGTGCGTCCAATATATGGACAACTGGTTCAAGCGGCTCGTATTCAACCTTTATCTTTTCCATTGCATCTTCAGCAATATACCTGTTCTCTGCAACAACAACTGCTACTGGTTCACCGACATAGCGCACCTTTTCAACAGCAATCGGAAAATATTCTTGAGGCGCATTTACCCCAACCGGAAGCGGCCTGGTCAGTTGTTTGACCTGTCTCCCATCGACAACACCAATAACTCCAGGTAATTTCCGCGCTGCTTCTCCATCTATATTTTTAATGATGGCGTGTGGATGCGGGCTACGAAGGATGGCACAATGCTTGATATGCGGCAAAGGAGATAAATCGTCGATGTATGTCCCTTCTCCTGAAACCAAGCGTTCATCTTCGATTCTTTTTAAAGATTTACCTACATAAGACAATCTACTTCCTCCTTCATTCTTTTTAGCTGTAAACCTTGATCTTCTTAGATTTCAAGCAGCGTTTACTTATCCGTTTTCTGAGAGACAAAATTTCTGCAGCGATACTTAAAGCAATTTCCTCCGGGGTCTCTGATCCAATGTCCAATCCAATTGGCGTATAAATATGGTTCTCCGCCTCTTTGATGGATAGTCCATCCATTTCCAATCGCTCTTTCAACAACATATAGCGCTTTTTTGGACCTAAAAGGCCAATGTATGAAATGTTTTTTTGTATTAACCCTTTTAAATAATTTAAATCATTTTCAAAATGATGAGTCATTAACACGGCAAAAGTATTATGGTTAAATGAGATTCCAGCTGGAAATTCACCACGTCTAACTAGGTAAAGTTGATCTGCATTCGGAAAGTTAGCTTCACTCAAATACCCCGGCCTATGATCAACAACAGTTACTTTCCACTGTAATTGGTTGATCTGCTCGACTACTGATTGTGCATCTTGGCCAGCACCAAAAACAACAACATTCGGAGTTGGCTTCAGTTCTTCTATAAAAAGTGTTGTATTCACTAATTCCCCTTGAACTAAATAAAGGAAGTCCTCTACAACCCCATTTTTCTCGAATTCTTCATCTTCTAATGGAAGAAAGGTATTTAATGGAAGGATTTTTTCATTACTTGAAGTAAGCACTGTACCCACAAGAAACGAGTCAGTTCCCTCATACTGATTTTTAAGCGCTTCCAAAATTTTACTTGCTTCATGATAGTTCTCAATAGGGTCAATTAATCCCAACCAGATCATTACAGCACCATTACAACCAACACCCATTCCCCAAGGGGCATCTTCTTCATTTCTTAAATCATATAAGATTTCCTTTGGCTTCCCGGTAAGAAAGACATCTTTCGCATGTTCCGATAAATCTTCTTCAATACATCCACCACTAAGGACTCCCTGTATCGTACCATCTTCCAGAATGATACTTTTTGCACCAATTTGCCGATAAGATGAACCCTCTTTAGAAATGACAGTCGCAAGAACAGCTTTTTTATTTTCTCTTATACAAGTTTCAATATGTTTAATTAGCATTCCATCACCCCAATCCTGCGCATTTCCTTGGCTGTATTCACTCCTTCTCCTGACTAACTATTTATGATTGTAATATTTTAAATAAATATGTAGTTTCAAAATTCAACTTTTTCTGCTTTCATTTTTTTGCAATAAAAAATAAGAAACGAATCAATAATTAGATCCATTTCTTATTTCGCCAAGAATAATGAACGATATTCGGAAGGGGTACAACTTTCCTTCTTTTTAAAAGCTGTGGAAAAATATGCCGCACTGGTAAATCCCACTTGGTTTGCAATCACTTCCATTGGAAGTGTCGTAGTCTTTAACAACATTTTGGATTGATCGATTCGATAGGTCATCAGATAATCAACAAACGTTACTCCCGTTTCCTCCTTGAAAGAACGACTGAAATGTGAAGTACTTAAATACACCTTTTGAGCTGTCTCATCTAAAGTGATTTGTTCCATATAGCGGTTTTGGATAAACTGTAAAGCAGTCTGTATTGGATTCGCAAGATCTGGGGTTTGTTTTTTGTTATTTTCTTGTCGAAATACTTTCTTTGACTCTGTCGATAGACTATGGATATGAATTCGTTCTACAAGCATATGGATATCGGTTTTGGAGAAAGGTTTTAATAAATACCCTGCAAATCCAAGGTTGATACTACAGTGGACTAAATCAAATTCCTTCAAATACGTCACCACAATAACACTGATATCGGGATTCCACTCTAACGCTTTTTGGCCTAATTCCATTCCATTTCCGTTTGGCAGGGAAACATCTAAAAACAATATGCTTGGCTTTATTTTTTTTAATAATAGCTCTCCTTTTTCAATTGTAATGGCTTCATGTACTGAATAAAACCCAATACTGCTTGTCGAAAGATAATCCGTCACAGCCATTCTGCTTTCAAATTCATCATCCACGATTAAAATATCCGGCAAAACCATTCCTCCTTTCAAATTTTTGCTAAGGAATTAGCATAAATTTGAAATTTTTTATTTTGAAGGTACTTGTTTATATGATGGTTTTCCAGACGTTGTTTCCGGTAAGGAAGATTTAAAAATATACTTTCTTGGCCGCTTAAAATTAGATAGCATGGAGTGGGATTTACAAAAAATATCCAGTTCACCTGCAGTTAGCAATTCATCTTTTGAGACAATATAGGCGACAACAATTTGTCCCCATCGTTCATCATCTTCCCCTCTAATCATTGCCTCTTTTACCTTGGGATGTTCCAATAAGATGTTCTCTACTTCCAATGGAAAAATATTCTCACCCGCATGCAAGATCATCTCATCTATTCGCCCTATGACATAAATATCACCGGTCTCATCTTTATAACCTAAATCCCCAGTGTAGTACCAACCATTTTTTACACTTTTTTTAGTAACTTCTGGTTTATTCCAGTAGCCCCTAAACGCCTCAGGAGAATCCATACTGACAATAACCTCTCCGATCACACCATTTGGAACAACATCTTCTTCCGATTTTGAACGGCTGGCATCCGCTTCAATTACTTTAATTTTTTGATGAATTCCTGGCTTTCCTGCACATCCAGGCTTATGAATAATTTCTTGACATATAGTATGGGTAAATATTTCTGTACTCCCGTACTGATTGATAAAGTGGGCTGGATTAAGAACCTCTTGGCATTTCTGGATTAGCCTATTTGTCATAGGCGCGCCTGCATATGAAATAACACGCAACCGCTCAAAATCATATTTCTTGATATCAGTTAATGAAACTATCTCATGGTACATGCTTGGAAATAAATAAACACAAGTTACTTTTTGGTCTTGGATTAATTGGCAGGCTTCATTCGGGTCAAAATTTTTTAAAAGAATGGTCGTCCCATTTAGTAAAAACATGCTAAGCAAGGAACGTATTCCCATTGTATGATGCAGTGGAATAACACCAAGAGAAGTGTCCATCCATTCATAACGACAATGAAAGACATAAGCTAAAGTTGAAGAATACTCATTCAGGTGTGTTCGTGGGACCCCCTTCGGGATACCTGTGGTTCCAGAGGTATATAAAATAATAGAAAGATCATTTTCATGAACGGTAATATGATTAAAATCATATTCGTTTCCTTGAAGCAATTCACTATACGTAATATCACTTTTCCCATCAATAGTGATAAATAATGGGCGATAATCAATTTTTCCCCGTTCAATTAGGTACTCAGTCGTTTTTTCAAATACAATCATTTTGGCATCCAAATCATTGATACAATAATGGATGATTTCTTTTGTTTGCATAATATTTATCGGTGAAAATACAGCGCCTAGTTTTTGGGTGGCCCAAAATAATACAATTGCCTCCATACGATTTCTAAGTAAAATAGCAATGCGGTCACCTTTTTTTATTCCTAATCGGTATAGCGAAGCTGCAACAAAATTCACACTGCTCTTTATTTCTTTATAGGAATAATGACGTTCCCCATCAATGAATGCAGTTTCATTTGGGCTGCGTTCCACTGCATAGTCAAACATCCTGGCAAGATCCACCAATACCACTCCTAGTTAAAAATGATCTTCTGGCATTTTAATTTACAGATAATTTAAAGAATAGTAATTATATTATAATCTTAAAAGAAAACCCTGTCATCTAAATAAACAATATTTACCCGGTCGATACGATGGAAATGATAACTACCTTTTCAAATAGGAGGCCCAATTAGGGAAAGAATCTAAAGAATAGGATTATGCCAAATGTCTCTTTCGGAATACATGTGTGTTCAGCACAATAATGAGTCCCGTAAATATGGGGTATGAAATCATCTTTAAGCGGTGGGAAACAATATATCTTAATAGATAAACATTTATCTCTATACGGTGAGTATTATTTAAAAGCAATTACTCTTCATGGATTTAGCGGTTCTCTGACCATTTTTTAGCCTCCAGATAATCTTCGGGAGTATCAATATCAAACAAAATTCCCTCATCTGAAACTTCAACTTCAGTACAATCATTCATTTTTTTTATGATTGGTTTTGCTCCCTGGTCCCCATGTAACTGTTGAAACCACTCACTTTCAGCATTTCCAAAGAATACTGGATGCCCAACCTTACCCTTCATCTTTGGCCGAACAACAAAAGGTTTACTTGTTTGCACCAATTTCTCTTTTCCTGCATTCAATACCTTTTGAATTGTTTCTTCCTTAAGTAATGGTAGATCACCTAAAAAGATCATGGCATTTAATGGAGTCCTCTCGATCTGTTCCATCGCTTTTTTCAAAGAATCACTTTGACCATTCGTAAAGGATGAATTAATAATCCATCGGAAAGACGGGTCATTGACGATAATTTCTTTCTGAATAATCTCAGCTTCCCGACCAATAACAGTAAGTACTTCTGAAAAATCCCATTTGTTAACAAGACGAATGACTGTTTCAAGAAGGCTATTGTCTCCAAAGGGGAGCAATTGTTTTGGCTTCCCCATACGACGCGACGTTCCGGCTGCCAGAATAATTGCATGTATTGATGCTTCGCAAGTTTTCATAATACAAGCTCCTATAAATTGAGAATTGTATAATACAAATTGACTTTCCAATGAATAGCTAAGAAATTTCATTTCTAAGGAAAAAGCTAACTTGAAGATATCATCCCATAATTAAATGGAAAGCGCATTCAATACGCTCAACAATGACTGGTGCCTGCTACATTATCATCGATATACGCAAAAGCCCGACAAAAATCGTTTGCGTAACTCGCTTTTGTTTAATATCTTGATTGAAACTACAAGCATCCAACTAAGCCTTCCTCTTCCTCCCAAACTCCGAACAAACTTCAACATCTCTTCTTTTTCCTTCTGAACATCGACCTGTTTTGCAGTTTTTTCTTGCGTTTCGCTGCTGACCATTTGCCCTGTTGCATCCGGCCTCTCGTTTCAATCTGGCACAATGCGTTTACCTCCACCGGCAGCTTTGCGAGGAGCGCGGAAAAGTTTTTGACAGAACTCTCTTTTTGAGCCTGCTCCACTTGTATAATCCCTTTGCGTTTCCAGTTTGCAAGAATCTTTTTATAGCTCCAGCTCGACTTATTGTAATCCAGCGTACGTTTCAGCGCTTCCAACACGAGACTTTCTCCCATATCCGCTACATCGCCAAAGTTTACTTATCTATCTAAAGAGGCAATTCTAAACATCCCCTATCCCTCTCTATTTCCCATCCTCGCCCATTCCCCAATATTTCAAAAGGAGCATACCATGAAAACACCCTATTCATTCAAAGAAATTTACCAGCAAACAAGTGCCGGATATATTATCAGATTCACCGGCTAAACATCCACGACCCCCATCAGGGATTCTTTCAAGAAGGCTTATGTGCTATGTGGCATGCCTATGAAAAGTATGATCCCGACAAAGGTCCCTGACAACCTACTTCAATTTCATTATCCGCTGCTGTCTTATCGATCTCATTCGCAAGAAAAGCAGATATACCCCACACATGCAAAACTTATCTTCCATCCCACGCCACTGATAAAACTATCCGAAATGATTACACTACAGATTTCTACTCTGGTATCATGAGCCCCCTTCTGGAAAACACCCATTTTTGGAAATATATAAAATCCCAGTTAACCCAGAATCAATGGAAATGGATTTATTTCGCCGTTGTTGACGACATGCCGTTAAAGGATATTGCTGAGCAGGAAAATACGACTGTTGAAGCTGTAAAAAGTTGGGGCAAGCGCGGAAAAAATTACATACGGATGAATTTCGGCTTGCGCTTCAAGACGTCATGAAGAAAGAGTAAAAATTAATTACTCCTTCAAGTATCAAGTATATTTGGGCCATCAGCATATTAATGGTTGTGTTCGGAATCATTATCGGAAAAATTACACTTTGATTTTTAACAAGCACCCCTTTTATCTGACAGCATACGACAAAATTTGAAAAATCACAGGCACCGACAAAATTTTAAATAGTGTTGGCGCCTGTGACAAAGTACTATGCTGCCATATCAGTTTTTTCTTTGCTTTCATTTTTATTTCCATGCCAATGTAGAAGATAATTCCTGCAACAGCAAAGGTTTGGAGCAATAGCATAGCGACTGGATAGATGTATTGTGTTAATAGCCATCCAAGAACTATTGCTGCTGGTGCTACCCAGTTTCTACCCTCAACATCTTCAAAAGTTTGCTTTCAGAAAGAAAGTAATTCAACATCATAAGAGGCAACCGGTGGACTGGCAATCCAATTACGCGCAGTAAATTTTCAATTTAGGTCTTGGTAACTGTAAACATAAATCATCCAGCGTACCTAATATACCTCTATAGTTTTATTCTCTTACTGTTCGCATCAATCAACTCCTGATTATGCTCATCAGCACCTTCAATATTTCCGCTTAGAAAAACTGGCGGTTCAAATTCGTTCTCTGCCATCAGTTTGATAGATTCAGCAAAAATTGCATTTAGAATCGTCGAACCAACTACAGTAGAGCTAGGTGAGAAGTTTACATTCACTTTCTCATGTGACATTAGTGCATCTCCAACCGGAGCATGATTGTTAATTACTACATCCACTGCATCAAATAGATGCTTTCCACTTGTATGCCGTGATGGCTGGCTTGATGAATATTCAATTGATGTGATACCGATAACGAAAGCGCCTTTGGTTTTTGCGAAATGGGCTACATCCACCGGAACAGGGTTCCTTCCAGATGTTGAGATCACGAACAGGACATCCCCTTCACGGATATCCTGTTCGTCCATAAAAGTTTTTGCATAATCATTTTTTCTCTCCAAAGCTGATGAACGAACAGCACCTTCATGAAGCATTAACGGTTCATGTAAAATAGGATGTATTGGAACTAATCCGCCTGCGCGATAATAGACTTCTTCTGTCAAAATATGCGAATGCCCACAACCAAATAAGTGAACAACCCCACCGTTTTGGATTATATCAGCAACTTTTTTAGCTGCTTGGCTCATTGCTTCCTGCTCTTCATTTTCAACAATGGATAGTAGATTAGTAATTTTGTTAAAGTATTGGTGAATCATCATAGTCCCTCCACTTTGGCAAGAATTTCACGTACTTTAGCTGGGTTGGTTTCTCCTGTATCCTTGTCAATCGTTGATCCAAAGATATGTGGCATAAAAAACGCAATGTCGATATCTTTCACGCCGATAAGGATATCCTTGATATTACTTGCATCAATTCCACCTGCAGGTTCAACACCACGAATTCCTTTGTTAGCTGCTATTTTAGTTAAATAGATTAGTTCTTCTAAATGCTGAGTTCCCTTAACAGGCATCATCTTAATACTCATTAATCCTAGACTAACAGCAATTTCAACGAAATCTTCAACAAGCAAAACCTTACCGGAATTAGCCAATTTTATTTTTCCTACTTCACCCGTTGGCTGCACAAGTGCATTGACCAATTGTTTTGGGATATCATTTCCATCCAAATATCCCGTCGCATATGTTGCCGTTTCAAATGGCTGATTAATGTGACCAGGATTGGAAGCAGCAGCAATCTCTAGTACTTTCTTCCAATTGGATGTGTTTCCACCACCGCCTAAGCCAACACTTACCGTGTCCGTTACGGATTTTAATTCGACTACTTTCTCTGCAGCCGCTTTAATCGAATCAAACTTATCGGATACAATACCCGGAACGACATAACCAAAGCCAGCCTCCATCACCGCAGCAGTATTATTACGATCTTTCGCCAAAAAATTAAATAAGAACTTCCCATAAAGTTTTTCTCTCATAGTGAGTCACCCTCTGCATTTTTCATCAGTAACTGATAAGGGGTTGAAATTCAATTTCAAATCCCTTCCTTATAACCTTATTCCTTTAATTCTTCGATCATTTTAACCATATTTTCTAATGCGATATCGATAATATATTTTCCTTTTTCTTCTGTGGCAAGGCTGGCATCTCCCAGTACAGCGGTTTTTGTAAATTCTTCCCACGGTGTGGGCGTTGAATCAGCATGCAACGGTATATCCGGTATGTCCGTAAGTGCCTTATCGATATCAACATGTTCTGGAGCCAGATACAACATGTAAGATGTTTCTATTTCACAAGCATGGAAGTAAGTATTATGTGCTGAGCTTTTTTCCCGAACTTCAGCTGCCGCTTTGTTCATTCCTGGATAGAAGAAATAAAACACACGCATTTTTGGACATGACTCATACAATACTCGCGCTGCTTCTTTTAATGCTGTTTGATTCCCCAAGTGTCCATTGACCATCGCAAATGTTTTAAACCCTTGCTTATAAAGACTTTCACCGATATCAACGAGAAAACCAATAAGTGAGTTATTACTGATATTAATACTTCCCGGAAAATTACGCAGACTCCATACTTGGCCATAAGGTAATGTCGGCAGTACAAAACCATTGACATGTTTTGCCAGTTTTTCCGACAATCGTTCAGCAAGCAAATTATCCGTTCCAAGCGGTAGGTGGGGCCCATGCGCCTCGACTGCACCAATCGGTAAAATAGCAATTTTTGATTGATTGATTTTTTCCTTTACTTCAAAGGAATTTTCGTATTGGAATTCCATTTTGCCTTCACCGCCCAATTTTTTTAAAGTTTGTTAAAAAATCCTCATTAGCAAATGAAGATGACTAACTTTCCTACACTTCATCTACATGTTAGTTGTGCCAACCGACCATTTAGCGCTTTTATACCTCATTTCTTAAAAACAAAGCAACGAGCGGGATTTTGGACGAAAAATTTATTTATTAATTTTTCTCCATCAAAACCGTTTTTATCTGCTTCATCTATGAAACGAGGAACCCAATTACCAATGATGTTTTCCAATCCTAAACCATGGTCATAGTGTTTATAATAGGATTTTCTTGCTGTATCACCACTAATCAAAATTTGGTTCTCGTAACCTTTATTGACAAGTTCAAAAATACACTGAATACGCGTACTTTCTGGGGCATATTTAATTTTTGAGATACCATCAAAGGAGAGTAATGCGCCGGTCTTAGCAATTTTTTCATGGTAATATGGATCTGGGTTACGATCCATATGACCGAAACTAATATGTTCTAAATTGACTCCTTCACTTTTTAGTAGTTCGATTTGTTCAAGTCCCATCGTTCCAGCTTCTGTATGAGAATGCATCGGAGCTTTCGTTTCATGATGTGCTCTTGCTACAGCGCGTAACGTTTTTTCCTCCAAAGGAGTTATTCTGTTATAACCTGTACCAAATTTCACTTGGCCCCCAGGTATATTCGTACCTTCCAGTCCCTCTTCAATTTCGCGAATGACAAAATCAGCAAGCTCATTGATTGATTTTGCATGGATCCATTCATAATATGTGTCATAGTAACCAACTATTTCTTTCACATGTTCGGGGATAGGTGCGTCCCATAAAAAACTTTTGTTGAATCCTGCTGTACCTACAATGGTGACACCTGTTTCTTCTGCAATTTCTTTAACTGCCTGCACATCACGGCCGTAGTCAACCGCTGTTGCATCAACAATTGCTTGTCCACCAAGGTTTTTGAAATCTAGAACGTCTTTCTTTGATTTTTCTTTATCATCTAGAAGCAAATCGTCATTTTTTTGTTTCACCCAATATGGTGGTCGACATACAATGTGTTCGTGTGAATAAGTGAAACCTAATTTTGATGGATCTATATCGCCATGAAACGTTCTGATAAAACTCATATTAATCACTCCTGATGTAAAATTGATAGATAAAATGGAAAAGAACGGGGAATTTGTTTCCCCATTTCCGTTCCTATATTAAAAGAATAGTTGTGATAGGAACCGGATGATTGGTCCTAATATAAACATATCTGAGTCTGCAGCCCACATTGCTGTATCCGGAACTGTATCAGGTAGAAGCATTTTCACCATGACAAATTGTCCCCATGCAACCACAGTTGAGGTAATGAAACCACCCATTATTGCACCTCTAACACCACCAGTCGCATTACCGAATACCCCTGCAGTGGCTGAGTGGAAGAACAGCACAATCATCGTTGGAACAAATACATAACTAACTGTATTTCCTAAAACAACCAACCAGATTAACGCCCCGACAAATGATCCCAAGAAACCCAAAATTACAGCGTTTGGTGCAAACGGGAATACAACCGGGCTATCTAGTGCTGGTTTTGCACCAGGGACAATTTTTGTCGCAATACCTTTAAATGCTGGAACCATTTCTCCGATAAACATGCGTACACCAAGTAAAACAACTGCAATACCAGCAGCAAACGTAAACGACTGAATGATTGCGTACACGATGAAGTTTTGATCACCAGCCGCTTCAACTAATGCTTTTGCTCCAGGCGTATCTTTAAAGGAAATAATGATCGCTCCGACTAAAAATAGTAAGCCCATTGTCAGTGCAGTAATAACGTTAGAATCCCTTAGAAATTCCAAGCCTTTTGGTAGTTTGATTTTTTCAGAGTCATTTTCTTTATTACCTAAATATTTACCTGCCAAAGCACTTAATAAAGAAACGGATGCTGACGTATGCCCCAGGGCAATATTGTCATTCCCCATGATTTTCCGCATGAACGGTTGAGTTAATGCTGGCTGAATCGTCCAATATAATCCCATAAACACTGCTAAAAAGATGACAAGTTTACCGAATGAAACATCACCAGCAGTTTGGATAACAATTCCTGCAAAAATGGTTGTTGTCCAGAACATCATATGGCCTGTCAAATAAATAAATTTGAATCTAGTAAACCTAGCTAATAGTACGTTAATGACAAATCCCAGTGTCATTGCCAATGTCACCGCACTACCATACTTTGCGTTAAATGCTTCTTGCCCCATGAAATGTCCAAGCGGCTCTGCCGACAAATTGAAAACTTCTTTCCATAGTGGTTCAAAAACTGTCAACGCGTCAGTGATTACGCCTGAACCTGCACCAATGATTAAAAATCCGATCACAGCCTTAAACGTGCCGCTAATTACTTGACTAGTACTTTTTTTCTGTAGCAGCAATCCTAGCAGGACGATAAATCCAAGTAGAATCGCTGCTTGCCCGAAAATATTTGTGGCAATCCAAAAAATAGCATCCATTCGTGTTCCCCCCCAATTTCAACTTAACTTACGATGTTCTCGTCAATTGCTTTGTTAATCTCATCCATATCAAAGTAATTATTTACAATGAAAACTTTTGCACTATGACCTGCCAGACTTTCTGCAAGTTCATTGCTGGTGATGATATAATCTGCTTGCATACTGGAAGCTGTAGATACATCAGTATGTTCAACATCTGCACTAATCCCTTTATCTGATAAAGCTTGTTCCACATTCATTTTCAAAATCAAACTTGTTCCTTGTCCTAATCCACAAACTGTTAATACCTTCATCATCGCTTATCGCTCCATTTCTAATATGTTTTTTATATCTTCATAACTTGTTGCTGTTGTTAATCTTTCTACGTTTGCTGAATCATTGAGAAGTGCTGTTAATTTTCGAAGTAACGTTAGATGTTCATCACTTGATGACGCACCTAAACCAAACACAAGACGTACGGGATCATTTGAAGAATGCCCAAATATAACAGGCTTCTTTAACTGTACAAATGATACTGAGGCCTCATTCACACCATCTTCAGGTCTGGCATGCGGAATCGCAATGCTCGGAGCTAGTACAAAATAAGGACCATTTTCCTTATATGAATCCTTCATCGCCTCCATGTAAGACCTTTCGATAAGTCCCTCCTGGATTAAAAGATTACCAGCTTCTTCAATCGCGCCTTCCGCATCTGCCACTTCCGCACCGACTTTCACAATGGCTTTTTCCAAAAACTTCATCGATTTCACTCACCTTATCCTTGCTGTTAATCCATCTCTGTAGAATATGTTCGTATCAATTTGACTATCTGATTTTTATTTGTTGCTTTAACAATATGGTCCTTATCTTCTTTGGAAGAAAATAGCTTTCTTAGTTGTGATAATGCTTTTAAATGCTGTTCATTATCCAGTGAAGCTAAAACCACAATTATTTTTGCGGTCTTTTCTAATAAATCGACTGGTATATCTAAATGGAGCATGCTCATTCCAGTTTTAATGACGCCATCATCTGAATTAGCGTGGGGAAGTGCAAAATAATCAGATATAACAATATATGGTCCAATTTTAATAACATTCTCAATCATTTTTGATATATAGCTTTCTCTGATATACCCTTGTTTCAACAATGGAGCAGCAGCAACTTTTATTGCATTTTCCCAGCTTGCAACCTGCTTTTTCAATACAATTCGATCTGCTGGGAGCAGCTCACATAAATTAGGTTTCATCGCTTCACTTTCCATTTTAATCGGTGCATGAAAATATCTTCTCAGTTCCCTCAATAATGCTTTATCATCTTCTATCACGGCGTATCTTCCGACAATATCCATCACCGTTTCAACCGAGTGTATCTGTTTCTTTGATGAATGTTCGAACAAGCTATTTACTTTTTTTAACAATTGCTCTTTGTCCTCATTATTTAGTACAGGGTTGATGACAAAAACAGGTACACCACGTTCTGGAAGCGGTATGGTCGAAACAACAAAATCAACGTTTAAATCTAATTTTTCATATTCCCTTAATGAGGCCACACCAGTAGTTTGTACATCTGAGAATAGCCCTTCAAGCTGGCTTTCCAATAGCCGCGATGTACCTAGTCCATTTGTGCAGACGATGAGCATTCTTTTTCTGGATTTTTCAAGCATCACACCTTCTTTACGAAGCCATCCGCCAAAATGCATTGCAATAAATGCAACTTCATTTTCATTGATCGACTGGCCAATTAAATCTTCAAAATAATGTACCGTCTTTTTCGTTAAGTGAAAAACTTCGGGATAATTTTGAATAACCAAATCTCGCAAAGCATTTTCTACTTCGATCCCATATTTAATTCGATAGTATGCGGGCTTTAAATGTAGCATCAGGTTTTGGATCATCTGCTTGGGTTCTCGAAATTCAATTGCAGCATACAGTTGGAAATCCGCCACCATCCTCTCCACCACATGAAGCAAGGCTTTCATTTCTTCACTTTCTAATTGTGGGCTGAAATTATAATTCACTTTGGCACTTAGAAGATATTTAGCAAAGTAATATATTTCATCATCAGGAATGGTAATATCTAAGTCTTGTGATACATGTTTACATAGGGATTTTACTCCCTCGTATTCATCTGTCATTTTAATTACTTGTTTTTCGATTGAATCTACTTTCACAAATGATTGCTTTTTCATTCGTTTGATAAAAAAATGAAACCATACAACAATGTTGTTTAAAACATCGTCAGTAAATTCAATCCTGAAATGTTGTTCATAATCATGTAATAATTGACGCAACAAGCCCAGTAATTCAACGTCAAAAGTTAGATAAGGCCTCAATGCTCGGTTGTCTTTGTTTATGGACGCCCCCTGCAAATTAGATAAAAAAACATACCATCCTTCTTTTGGTGTTATTAACGATAGGAAATGAACCATCATCCTTCTGACATCGTTTTCATTTCCTATGATGGAATACCCCGTGTTGCGTTCAGAATGAATATGCAACTGATTAGTTTTTATTTCTTCCTTCAGTTTCTTCATATCATCAAGTATTGTATTTCTACTTACCTGAAAAAGTTTCTTAAAATCCTCTAAAAAATAAACTTTATCATGCCCAGCAATATAAATATAAGCCCAAGCCTTTCTCTCCAAAGGGGAAAATTCATAGTACGTTGTTCCAAAGAAGGAATAATTCGTCATAATTTCCTTTCTGGCTGGCTCATCTATATACATCCCCTGACCTCTTACCTGCTTAACCTGCGTGAAATGATGTTCTTCCAACCAATTATTTACTTTTTCAAGATCACTATAAATCGTGCGTCGCGACACATTCAACACTTCAGCAAGCTGCTGTACATTGATATATGAATCCTGTTTCAATAGTTGATTTAATACTGCCATACTACGTTGATCCAACTTTATCCCCCTAATCAATAGTTCTTAGGTAGTATGTCCTATGTCTATATTATATTGTTGTTTAGCAACCTTGATAAGACCAAATGAACCACATGATAATGTGCAAAATTGTACTGAAGGGGTTGACCATTGAACTGATCCCATGCGTCTCGCTTCATCTTTACCTCAAAGCATTAGCTAATAATATGGATAAAAAATAAAACGGTGACCTGGCCAATATGGCCGGTCACCTTTATAGATTCAAGATAATTATGATCCCGCTGATTTAAATAGAAGATATGAGTTTGTCTGTTCTGCTATGAGGTGCATATCCCATCCTTATTTCAATAGCTCTTACTTGTTGGAAATGAAGGGTATAAAATTCAACATATACCGATTCAAACCAGAACATCAAAACCCTATCCCAATTCTGGATAAAACAATACTTTACCGAAAGTTTCCTTGCGGTTAATAATTCTTTCAAAAGTTTCTGGGCCTTGCCGCAATTGTAATCGATGGGAAATGATTGGTTTGACGTTCACTTGGCCAGTACCCATATAATGCAAAGAAGTGCTCCACTCTTTGCCGGGGAATGGTGCGGAGATGGCATTCCATGACCCAGAAACGGTTAATTCATTGCGGACGATTTTTTCAAAATAAAAACGATCTATATGAATATCAGCATAAGGGATCCCTAGGAAGACAACCTGGCCACCTTTTTTTGGTAAGGCGAAGACCTGTGCAGATGTGATCGGGGATCCAGCAGATTCGAAGGCTACATCCACACCCTGACCTTCATTTAATGCATGAAGCTGCTCATGAGCAGCCTTTTTTCTTGAATTAATAACCACATCTGCTCCAACTTCCTTGGCAATGGCCAGTTTTTCATCATCAATATCAATTGCATATACCGTTTTTGCACCGAAGATTTTTGCCCACTGAACCGCTAATAGCCCAATATTACCGCATCCGATAATCGCCACGGTTGAACCGGGCTGCAGTTTGGTTCGGTAAAACCCATGAACAACAACAGATGATGGTTCAATCATTGCTGCAGTGTCAAAATCTACATGATCTGGAATGGATACAATATTTTCCGCCGGCAAGCAGGCATATTCCGCATATGCCCCAGGTTGATAGGCGCCCATCACATGGAGCTTCTCACAACGTGCTGGCTCACCTTGTCGGCAACTATCACATTTCCCACAATTAAAAGCGGGGCAGCCGGCCACCCGATCTCCTATGCTTATTTTTTCAACTTCCTGGCCGATTTCAGTTACAACACCTGCAAATTCATGACCAAATATCGTACCTTCAGCATAAGGCCCCAATTTATTAAATCTGGATATATCCGATCCACAAATTCCCACGGCTTTGACTTGAACGATGACATCATTTTTATTTTTTATGACTGGCTTTTCTGCATCCTCAAAACGTATATCCTGTTTTCCATATAGCTTAAGGGCTCTCATCTTTACCACCCTTCCTAGTTGACTGATTTTTTCTCTTCGCCTCGTTTTTTCCTGCCAAACATGCCAACAAAAGCAAAACCGATAACAATACTATTAAAAATCATCTGGTGTTCAAAATAGAAATCGCCGATAGCTCTGCCAACAGATCCCAGCATAAAATCAAGAAGTGCATCAACCATTTTCTTCCCCCTCATTTCTCCGATATTTGAAAAGTAATGACCCGACGATTGAGGCTATTCTTGTAACGGTTGTTGACATTTGCCCAGAAATAATAGCTAGTGCATCACTGGTGTAACGCCAATCTACCAGGTCCTTGCATCTGCAATAGCAGCAGCTTTATTCAACTGTCAAATGCCATCAGCCACGTAATCCCGAAATTTGCACTACAACTAAACGCAACAATTTTCCCAAACAAATATATTAATCTGCCGGTGTTAATAAAACTTTAATCGCTTCCCCGCTTTTGATTGCCAGATAAGCTTCTTCCCACTGCGTAATATCAAATTCATGTGTTACCAGTGCCTTGACATTTACACTTCCATCATTCATTAAAGCAAGCGATGGTTCCCAATCATGTGGATTCTGACTTCTGCTGCCGACAACGCGTATTTCCTTTTGAATGATGTTCTCAAAATCCACAGGAATTTCAGCTGATGAAAAGATGCCAATTTGGCCATACTGACCCTTTTTCCGCAACAGATCAAGTCCCATTTTCACAGCGGGTACCGCACCGGAACATTCAAAGACAAGATCTGCCCCGTAACCATTTGTTAATTGATTGACGACTTCCTTTACATCCTCTTCCTGAATATTAACCGTATAATCAATGCCAATTTCCTTTGCTTTATCTAAACGAACCTTATCGTTGGTCAAGCCGGTAATCACAACGGTTGCACCTTTACTCTTGGCAACTTGTGCCGTTAGTAAGCCAATTGGGCCGGGACCTGTAACAACAACGACATCCCCATCATGAATCTTTGTTTTGGCTACGACGTGGTGAGCACAAGATAAGGGTTCTGTCATTGCTGCGGACTGATAGTCAACGTTTTCTGGCAATTTGTGAACACTCTCTTTACGAGCGATTAAATATTTGGCAAATCCGCCGTTCTGCTGGGTTCCCAGTCCTTTACGATCGTTGCATAGATTGTAATCACCAGTCTTGCAATACGCACACTCCCCACAAATGTAAAAAGTAGTTTCCGATGTAACACGGTCGCCTGCTTTAAATTCGCTCACATTGTCGCCGACAGCAACAACCACGCCCGCAAATTCATGCCCCAGTGTAACCGGTGCTGCTACTTTGTAGTGTCCCTCATACGTATGAATATCCGAACCGCAGATACCTGTATACTTGACCTCGATTTTCACTTGATCTTTTCCAACTTGTGGTTCCTGTTTATCCTGTATTTCCAAATTACCGAATCCAAGTTCTGTTTTAACTAACGCTTTCATCATAAATTCCTCCCTTCTCTCTGAGCGATATTGAGCAGAGAAAAACATTTGGTACGGAGAATATAACGCTGTTATTGGCGATCCAGCTCCATCTGGTCCTAATTAAATAAACTGAAGATCTTAAAAATAACCCAGTTCACTATGTTACCGCCCTGGTCAATACTGGAGATTCTTGCAGAGCCTTTAGGCATATCGAAGTGTGCATTCTCAGCCATTTGCGTAAATATTGGCGCCACATCGGTAGCGATATACAGTGATATAGCAATCATAATCGTCCCCACAATAACCGAGTGGACAATATTACCTCTTGCTGCACCTACGATAAACGCTACGATGAATGGAATAGTTGCCAAATCGCCAAACGGCAACACGGTGTTACCCGGCAAAATAACAGCTAATAGCACTGTAACCGGAACTAATATCAATGCGGTTGAAATAACTGCCGGATGTCCCAATGCAACGGCCGCATCGAGCCCGATATAAATCTCTTTATCACCAAATCTTTTATTTAACCATTCTCTTGCAGACTCCGATACTGGTATCAGCCCTTCCATCAGGATTTTAACCATTTTTGGCATTAATACCATCACTGCTGCCATAGCCATTCCTATTTCAATAATATCCCCAACACTATATCCCGCCAGCGCGCCAATAAGGGCACCAAGGAATAACCCGATAAAAATGGACTCACCGAAAATACCGAATCGTTTTTGGATGGTATCCGGATCAGCATTCCAATTTCTAATTCCAGGAATTTTTTGCAGTACTTTTACCAGGAAAATCCCTGGTGCATAGGATATGGTACTGCCAGTTGCTAGTGAGACCCCAGGCAATTCATAAAACTCACTAACCATTGGGGCAGTCCAGTCAGCTACTTTCAGGGCCACAATTTGGAATAGCACCGCTGCAATCAAACTTTGGACAACACTGCCTGAAATTGCATATACCATAGCACCCATGAATGTATAATGCCAAAAATTCCAAATATCCACGTTCATTGTTTTCGTCGTTTTTGTGAATAGCATGATAACGTTTACAGCTAAACCAAGTGGAATGATAAATGCAGCTATACTCGATGCCCATGCAATGGATGATGTAGCCGGCCAGCCCACATCAATTACATTCAAGCTCACTCCCAGGTTTTTGACCATTCCTTGTGCAGCCGGTCCAAGATTATCAACAAGCAAATCGATAACAAGAAAAATGCCAACAAATGCAACCCCAATCGTCAAACCGGACCGAAATGCTTTACCCGGTTTTTGTCTGAAAAATAAACCCAACAAAAAGATGACGACAGGCAGGATGACAGTTGCTCCCAAGTCTAAAAAGGCTTTTATAAAATCAACGAATCCTTGCACAGGTTTTCCCCCTTATCTTTTTTTATCAAATCCCGGCTTTCTACACGAAAGGCCGGAATTTGAATGCTGTTATTTTTTTAATTCCTCCAGTATTTGCTTTTTGGTTTCATCAGTACCAATACCTGTCAGAAATGAGCGGGCATTGATAACCGGGAATGGATATTCTTTCTTTGTCATTGCAGTTGTAACAAGTAAATCAGCTGTATCAACATAAGCTCCTACTTCTGCAATTTTAATCTGCCTTAAGTCGACATCGATTTTGTTCTCTTTTGCCATTACTTCGATTGCGTTATTCACTACTGTTGATGTTGCGATTCCTGCACCACATGCAACCAATACTTGCTTTTTACTCACAGTTCTCACCTCCTTCAAATGCAAAATCTAGTTTACTTTCCAATAAAGCCTTTACGTTTCCTTTATTCTCTTCGTTTGCTATATATTTCAGCGTTTCTTGGTCCTGAAAAATCTGCATCAGGCGCTGCAGCAGGGACAGCTGTGAATGCGCCTTATCCATCGCAAGCATGAACACTAACTTCACTGGCGTAGTTTCCTCTGGTTCTCCCATCACCCCAAAAGCAACCGGGTTCTTTAGTACCCCAAGGCTAATTGCCCTTTTTTTCACATGTTCTACATCAGTATGTGGAATTGCCACTGAAACACTGCCGGTTGGCAAACCTGTTGCAAACTCCTCTTCGCGCGCGATAACCGCATCGATGAAACTCTCCTTAACAAGTCCCAGCTCTACAAGGTTTTTCCCCATTGCAGTCAAGACTGCATCTTTTGTGTCGGCTTTCAAATCCAACAGAATAATAGATTCATCAAAATAGATATTGCTCACTTTTTCGCACCTCTGATCTAAGTTGTAATTAAACTATGGAATATTTTTTTATGATTGCATGAATTTCCTCAGTTGTTCTCGCCCTTACAACCGCTTTTCTATCCTTTTCTGACCTTGCCAGTTTCATTAACTGCATCAGTGCTTTCAGGTGTTGCTGCTTATCACGTGCCGCGATGACAATTATTAAATTAATCATATAATTTTCTGTGAATTGCACACCTTCCTCAAGCCTGAGCAGACTCATGGAAACATCGTTCACCCCTTCTTCCGGAGCTGCATGGGGAATAGCAATATTTGGCCCAATAACGATATATGGATCATGAGCGCAATGCTTGATGATCGCCTCTACATATTCCTCTTCAATATTTCCGCTTTCCACTAATGGCAATGCGCATATCCGCATTGCCGCTTCCCAAGAATCAACGGCACGCTTCAGTGTCATTTTCTCCGGCGTGATTAAATCACTTAAATTCGCCTCATGAAATGCTATTTTCTGTTTTTTAACAGCGCTGGTTTCATCCCGGTTGATATAACGATACAAGTCTTGGGAAAGCTCTTGTTCATTTTTAACCGATGCATGGTTTTTGATTATATCCATCAAGTCTTCCACATGGATATCGGAAGGAATATAGCCATGAAGTTCCATCATGACCTGTTTTCGTAATCGATTTTTTTCCTCACGTTCCAAGAATGAGTTCGCAATAAACAGCTTTTTGTCAGTCTCGATAAATGTTGGTGAAAAAACAATATCGTAATCCAGTTTGTATGTTTGAAACTCTCTTACAGATAACGAGTCGAGGAAAACAAATTCCGGAAATAGCTCACGTAATTCACTTAACATTAATCGTGAGACAGATACTCCCTTTGGACAGACAACAATGGCCTTGACTTTTTCTAGGATACTGTCACCCTGTCTGGTCAGCCAGCCGCCTATCAACATGGTTAGAAAAGTTGTTTCATTTTCCGGTATCTTCATACCAATCAAGTCAGACAGAGGCTTTGTTGACTGCTGGACAAGATGATGCAACGCCATGAAATCCTTACTGACTGATTCTTGCGTATCACTTATCTCCGTAAGATGGTATTTAATCCGGTAATAGGCCGGTTTAACATGCAGAAGCAATTTATTTAGCAATTGGCCTCGATCTTGTATGACTATACATGCACTTTTTTCAAATAGACTTAACATATCATCCAGTGCCTGCTGCAAATTCGGGATTGCTTCTTCCGTTAAATATTCGGACCAATACACGTTGGTAGTTAACAGATGCAGGGTAATAAATAATCTTTCTTCCATCGGAATATCTTTAATGTCACTGAATATTTCCTCTGTAGCCATATATTCCTTTGTATCGGATAATTCCTCATACTTAATGTAAAATGAGTCCACCCGCATGCCCATTTTGATTCTTCTTAGTACCAAAGTGAGTGTATATGGCATACCAGCAATTTTTTCGTCGGTGAATTTCAAATTTAATTTTTTTTCAACCTGATGAATGCGCTTATTCAGCTCATTGATCTCTTCCTGTTGAATTGCCGCTAGTTTACAAAGTCTATTGAAGCCATCTGGCATCGCTAAAATTTTGTAGGTGGCATGAATGAGCAACTTACGAATTATGAATTCATTACCTTCCAGTACATACCCAAATCGTCTGGAATAACGGATCCTCAATCCGTAATCCGCTACGTAATCCTTTGCACGTTTTAAATCGGTAAGCACCGTATTCTTACTGACATCCAATTCACTCGTAAAATGGTTCAATGACAGGTCGTCATTACTTAATAGCATGATAAGGATAACATTGACTCTTTGTTTTTCAGACAGGATGTCTTTATCCTCCAGCATGCTATCCTGATCACTATTCAAATTTGTAAAGACTGTTTGATCAATAATAAAATTCCCTTGTCTTGTTCGTTCAATTGCAGGAAGGTTATTAGATTGAAGCCAGCCATTGATTTTACCGAAGCTGTATCCCAGTTGCCTTCTTGATAAGCTATACTTTTTTTCGATATCCTTACCTGTAATACTTGGATTACTGATTAGCACATCTAAAATTTTGATGCTTCGATTATCAAGCTTCATCATCTGCCCCCCTCTCACTGGTAATTGTAACATCATAAAACCGCCTAATGAATGCGGTTTCATCGCAATTTATCGAACTTAGATTGTACATTACTGTGATTCATATTTTTAGAAATAGGGCTTCACAATTGCTGGGTGTAATTCAGATTCGAGACATTGCCAAAAATTGTTGTTTGGTTGAATCGCGGGGAAGTTTGTTGTATCATGGATTTTCTTTTTTCCTCACTAATGGCTTCTGGAAAGTGTGCCTAAGATATCTGCTAAAGGAGCCCAAATAGCCATTGTAACAACGGCTTGTCCTGAACCAAATGGTACAAAAAAGTTAAACAAACCATTAGCAAACAGCATACCAATTGCACCAGTTGTTGCTGAAAGTGGTTCCAATCATGTAAATCGTGTCCGTATGTACCCTAAATTATTTCCTCGATATCCTACCCTAGAGGTTGCGTTCCATCCCCATCATCTTCTGTCGTAA
Organism: Tigheibacillus halophilus; assembly: GCF_042683165.1. Classification (NCBI taxonomy): domain Bacteria; kingdom Bacillati; phylum Bacillota; class Bacilli; order Caryophanales; family Bacillaceae; genus Tigheibacillus; species Tigheibacillus halophilus. The sequence goes on along the minus strand of NZ_JBHUIZ010000015.1, from coordinate 164,440 downwards.
ATAATTTTTTTAAAGGTCCTAGTAATTTCACCTCACATGACTATAGTCGCCATGCAAACATACCCGAGGGGATTTTTAAACATTTGAAAAATAAACAATCGAAATCAGGAAAAAATAGGGAATGTAACTCTCACCCGAATGAAAAGTGTAATAGGTTAGAAGCCACACCAACTGAAGGTCTCTAACTTCATCCCTATAATAGTGTTAACCATAGCCCAACAACCCCTACAGAATTTCCTGCCCTTGCAATACCCACTAAAAATCCATATCTGCAACCGTAAAGGACAATACCTATTAGAAAAATTAATGAAAATAAGATCCCCCATGGCAAATTTTGAGTTTGCCATGGGGCATTTCAAAAAATGCTTTATTTTTTTTGATTGATTAATATATCCGCATTAATGTGCAAAGTGTTATAGGTTGTTTCGCTAATGATTTTATTGCTTATTAAATGGTCTAACAATTTATTAAAATTCTTTAAGTGTTTAACAGCCTTATCATCTTTTCCTGATTTCACGAAATGCTTTATCGCTTCCAGATGCATCTTCAAAGTACGAAAGGCCTGAGCGTCTTTTATTACTCCTTCTTTATTTAATTGCACTACGAGAACTACTAGTTTTTCTACACCATCGGGTACGATCACATCCGTTTCAATAAGCCGCGGCTTTATTTCCATTGCTTTCGCATATGTTTCTGCTGAGTCCACTTTATAGACATGCAATTTAAGGTTTTCCTCCTTAATTTTTTCTGCTGCCGCCTTATCAATATTGTGAATGGATGTTGTATAGATCGCACTATCGTATTTCTTTAATTCTTTCATATCTTCATCTACATTTTTCACGGCATCTCCAAGAAAAGTTACGGTTGCTTCCGGATACCAAGCGTTAAACTGGTCTCGAATGTTCTTATTGCTCAATACAAAAAAGGAATGGTCTAATACATCATTTTCTTCAGCTATACGCATGACATCATCTACGAACTGCTTACTGTCCCAATCCCCTTTTGAACCATCAAAATTGACACCAAGGTTATATTTATGAGCCTCTTCTAACGCTTCACCAAGCGTTGGAACCTTATAATTTGTTTCATTCCCATCTGCATCTACTACGTTATAACTTTTAATTTCTTTTAAGGTTAAATCTTTAATATTCCCGGAGCCCGTTGTTGTCCGATCAATATTTGCATCGTGCATTAATACGTACTGGCCATCTTTCGTTTCCTGTATATCAATTTCAACAAAACCGTATCCAAGTAACCCGGCCCACTTCATTGCCTCGGCTGTGTTTTCTGGAACGGCTACATGTGCCCCGCGATGTGCACTTATTTCGGTTTTGTCACTACCCAACCATTCATCAGCCTTACCTGCAGATTCCGCATGAGCTACATGATTGAATGCAAAAGAAAGTACGAAGATACTCACAATGGAAAGCATCCAAAATTTACGCTTCAATATTCTTCTCCTCCCTATAACCATGAATGTTTTTCTTAACATAATCGTTTGCCCGAACATACCACTTGCCATTAACCCAATAGCGCTGTTCCGTAACCGCCAAATCATTCTTTGTTCCCAGCATAGCTGCTGTCATCCAACAAAAAGTGCATGTATCACCTCCAACCACAGTTCTGATCTGGTGATTTGATATATATCGTCGGCCGTTTTTTTCCTATATCACACTTCCACATTACGCTAAGTGAACCTGTACATCGGTGCTTTGCAATCTTTTTAGATCACTTTCCTCAAGTTCACGCCCAATCACCAGATCATCAATTTTGTTTATATCAGCAACGGAATGAATGGAAATCCGGCCAATTTTCGTATGGTCGGCTGCGACAATCACTCGTTTAGCTGCACGAATCATCCCCCGTTTTGCAGTTACAAGGTACTCATCGAAATGTGTAAGACCCTTTTCATAATGAAAAGCCGGTGTACCGATGAATGCTTTTTGAATATTCACTGTGCTTAATGTTTCATCGGTAATCATACCGTTTAGCATGTAACTCTCGTGAAAAAGCACGCCCCCCGTTACGATCACTTTAATCGCCTTGGAAAAGCGCAAAGTTGCTGCAATGTTAATGTCATTCGTAACGACTGTTAAATCTTTCTTATTTTTGATTGATTTTGCAATGTGTAATGTCGTTGTTCCCGAATCCAGAATGATATTATCACCATCTTCTATAAGTCCAGCAGCACAATTTCCGATTCTTTTCTTTTCCTCATATTGAACGGATTCCCTATCTTGAAAAGAAGGTTCAGAGTGCACCTCTTCCTCAAGCATTACACCGCCATGCGTTCGTTTCATTAATCCTTTTTTCTCTAACATAGTAAGATCACGTCGTATCGTTGCTTCATGAACTCCGAAATGTAAGGCAAGCTCCGATACTGTGGATGCGTGGTTTAGTTTTAGGAATGCCAATAAGCCTCTTTGCCTTTCTAATGGAAGCATTTATATCATCTCTTTTCCATCGTTTCCTTTAAATGTTGGTTGAAGTTTGTTCAAGTGTTGTGTTGCAGAACCTTAACTAAATCACTTCTTAATTTTAGACGTACTTCGGATCCAGTTTCTATTTGTCCATTTTCATAATAATGATAGTCGAAAAATTTAAATGACTGCTCCCCAATCTGTGCTACATATTCCACATGGGATCCCAAAAATGTAGCTTGGTTGATTTCTACCAAAAAACTCCCTTGATCAGAAATGGACCAGAATTCTGGCTTCACGACAAAGTTGACCACATCATTCTTTTGAAATGGATATTCAAGGACATTTTTCACATGGAAAACCGTATGCTGCATATTTAACTGTACTGATTCCCCCCCTCATTTCAGTTACAACAGCCTCTAAGATATCCGAATCTCCGATAAAATCCGCCACAAAGCTATTAACAGGATTTAAATAGATGTCCAATGGTGGACCTATTTGTTGCACCTTTCCCTCATTCAAAATAACTACTTGATCAGAAATGGCCATCGCTTCTTCCTGGTCATGGGTAACGTATACACTGGTGATACCAAGTCTGCGTTGTAAATTTCGAATCTCAGTCCGCATATACTGACGAAGCTTCGTGTCTAAATTAGAAAGCGGCTCGTCAAATAATAATATTTTGGGTTCCGTTACAATTGCTCTTGCAATCGCTACACGCTGCTGCTGCCCACCCGAAAGCTGTGAAGGACTGCGATCACTCAATTCTTCCAGACCCATAAGTGATAATACACTGTCGGTCCTTTCCTTAAGTTCCGATTTATTTACTTTCCTTATTCTCAGTCCATACGAAACATTTTCATAAACGGTTAAGTGTGGAAATAATGCATAATTTTGAAACACCATTCCGATATCGCGTTTATTGGAAGGTTGTGTTGTGATATCCTCTCCATCAACAATCACCTTGCCACTGGTGGGGAACTCAAACCCTGCCAACATACGTAATGTTGTTGTCTTGCCGCATCCAGAAGGACCTAATAATGTTGTTAACTCCCCTTGCTTAAAATTTATAGAAACATGATCAACAGCATAAAAGTCTTTATTCTTATTGCGGGATGGAAATACTTTCACTAAGTTATCGATCTTCAGCTTTTCTGAATGGATTTCGCTCATTTACATCGACCTTTCATTTTGTTTTAACAATAAATTCAACACAAAGAATGCAAGGAATATAATGACGAACAAGATGACACAATATGCTGCAGCAACACCTAGTTTGCCAAAGTCAACAGCCGATAAAATGGACACTGTCATCAGATTCCAACCTGCAGAAACCAAGAATATGACAGCACTTATGGAAGTCATCGCACGAGTAAATGCATAGATGGCACTGGAAAATAGTGCAGACCGCATGAGTGGAAAGGTGATTCTCCAAAAAGTAGTGAAACCATTCGCATTCAGTGATTTGGATGCTTCCTCCAAGGATGGGTCGATTTGCCTTAAAACGTTCGTTCCCGCTTCAATACCCAGAGACATATATCGAAAAACAAGTACCAAAATGATAATAGATGCTGTTCCTGTAATGGCTATTGGGGGGCTGTTAAATGATAAAAGATAGCCGATACCCACAACGGTTCCGGGAACAGCAAAGAGTAGTATAGAGCCGATTTCTATTAGTTTCTTTCCAGGGAAACTTATTTTCACCGTTAAAAACGAGATTACCATACCCAGTAAAACCATAATTGGAGTGGCAATAACAGCAATAATTAATGTATCTTTAACCGTGCTAAGACCTGTATCGAAGACGTACCTGAAATGGTCCAGCGATAAGGAGTAATCTACGCCCCATAGTCTCACAAAAGCACCCAATATAATGGTTCCATAAAATAAAACAATGGTTCCCGTTATGAATAGACAGACTATAAATAATGGAACAACTACCTTTTTTTCTTTAATGATCGCTGACCCTTGCGAGGCTTTCCCGGTTACAGTAGTATATGATTTTTTATTAACCCAAAACCTTTGAATCAAGTAGGCAGTTAAAACGGGAAGCAACATGGAAACTGCCAGTAAGGAACCTGTCCTTAAATCGTTTCTGCCCGTAATCGTCATATATGCCTCTGTTGCAAGGGTAGAGAAGTTTCCGCCAATAATCATCGGGTTTCCAAAATCCTCAAGGGATTTAATAAAGGTTAAAAGCAGCGAACTAAAAATGCCTGGAATCGCCAACGGTAAGGTGATGGTATAAAACACCTTCCACCTGGAAGCCCCTAAATTGAAAGCAGATTCCTCCAATGAAGCATCCATTGATTCAAGCACACCTTTTAAGTTAAGATACGCAATAGGAGAAAAGGACATCGTCTGAATAATTAATAGGCTTCTGAAACCGTAAACATCCGTGCTATGCATCCCGAATATCCCTCGGGAAATTAAGCCGGAACTACCAAAGAGTAGAATCATAGATAAAGCAAGGATAAAAGGAGGAGAAACGACAGGAAATATTGCAATGAAATTAAAAAATTTCCTTCCGACCATGCGTGTTCTTGCAACGGAGTAGGCAAAAACAAACCCTATCAAAGTACTGATTACTGCCGATAAAATCCCCAGTTTCATACTATTCCATACTGTTTGATAGATACGTGGCTTATCAAAGAGTTTTTGTATTGCTTGAAAATCCAATCCATTTTCACTGACAAAAATTTTCTTGAAAATACTGTAGATAGGATAAACTGAAAATATAAGAAGTGATAATAACACTAAAATGATCAATAAAAACAAATATGGATTTTTTCCTACTGCTTTGATTTTACTTTTTAAAGTTTTCCCAACTAAGTTTGAATAAGGCAATGTAATAAATCCTCCATATCAGTGAATTATTATTTAATACACTTCATGACTTAAGGGTATATCCGTATTCATCCTTCAAATATCAGGGCTTCATCATAATTAAATGGATTGGATGAAGCCCATTCAAGTAAATCAATTATTGATCACTAGCATCATCTTCAGATTCAATCTCTCGTTCGAATTTGTCGACAATCTCATTACGATGTTCACTGGCCCAGACATTATCCGTTTCAGCTACTTTTAATTTACTCAAATCTGGTGCTCCTTCCGGAATTTTGGCATCTGGTATTACCGGAAGATGATAGAAACCAGTATCCGCATACACATTTTGACCTTCATCACTGTTTATCCAATGCATGAATTTCTTTGCATTTTCCTTTTCTTTTTCCGGCCCGCCTTTTATTTTCGCTGCCCCTTCAATTGCCACTGACACACCGTCCTCCGGGTAAGTGATTTTTAGAGGATACCCTTCCTCCTTAAGTGGTAACAAATCCTGAGCAAAAGCAAGCCCCATACCAACCTCACCTTGCCCTATAAATTGGGCGTTTGCTGAACCACCTTTGGTCCATTGTTTTACATTTTTATTGAATTTTTTTAGGTAATCAAATGCTTCATCTTCCCCCATATATTGAACCAGTGTAGATACAAACTGATACCCGGTTCCCGACGCTCCCGGGTGTGCTAACATGATATTGTTCTTAAACTCTGGTTTCAGTAGATCATCCCAGCTTGTTGGTGCCTCAACATTGTTTTCTTTCAGCCACTTTTCATTGGATGCAAAGGCTATGGGACCTTGATAAATAGGCAGCCAACTGGCACCCTTCACCATTGCATTTTTATCGATTTTATCTAAATTATCCAGATTATCGGGGTCATATTTTTCTAACAGCCCCTCCTTATCTGCTTTAATGAAACTGTCAGATGGTCCAGCAAACCATATACTTGCATCACTACGACCTTCTTGACTTTCAAGTTTGGATAAAATCTCTCCCGTACTAAGTCGGGTATAACTTACTTCAATTCCAGTATCTTCTTCAAACTTTTTTATATATGCTTGCGCATTTTCCTCAGGCATAGGGGTATACATTGTCAATTTGTTATACGAACCTTTATCTCCACCGGATGTTTCATTGCCGCCGCAAGCGGCTAAACATAGCATGAAAATGATTGGAATAAGCGTAAAGGCCTTTTTCAACCTCATTTCCCCCTTTTATATTATTGATGGGCATCCCTTTTTCAACATTTAAAACAGTAAATCACCTGGTAATATTTGTTTAAAACGTATCTTAAGCTTACTCAACTAGTAAATTAAAAATTAAAATATCCATTCATACAAATTAATTCCATTCAAAGGATAAAAAAGTTTTTCTCCAACTCTTGTTTTGTGTAGCTTTATCCATAGCCTTTTCTAAATCCATTGCACTTCTAATTAGTTCATTTTGTTCTGGTACAAGTTTCTCCAGGGTATCCCGATACGCTTGATTTTGAAAAGCATTCATTAACGTCCTAAATTCCTTATCCGTACTTCTGGAGCTGCCATAAACCGTCAAGCCCTTCTCAAGGACTTCCCTTGTATTAATAGGAACCCGTTCTTCGGATACACCCATTAAGGTGATCTTTCCTTGTGGCTCAATTAACTCAATTGCTTGGTTTATAGCGTTTTTGCTAAATGCCCCTCCTGTACATTCCATTACTGCTACCACATCCGCCTCCTCTCTGAAATTAAAATCATGTACAAGGTGTGTTGTCGCAAAATCAAAATATGCCAATCTTTCAACCATAGCACCAAAAACTAATAGACTGTCTTTTGGTATATCAAAAACATGATGTAGTGTTGCCGCTGTCAAATAACCAACCGGACCATCTCCAAAAACAGCTACCTTGCCACTACCAAAGTAATCGCATACATTATTTGCAGCATGTAATGACACAGAGCTCAGTTCAGTCAGGACGGCAATTTTATCGGGAACATTATGAGGTATTGGTATCACATTTTCGGTTGGAAGCACCAAATACTGCTGTCCAATCCCATCATAACCACTGCCTAGGAAAACACTATCTGGCAAATAATTATCTTTCATAGGTCGTGTATTGGAGGAGTAGTTATTACTTATTGTGTTTTTTTTCAATCGTCTTGCAGGGATATTGGGGACAATAACGACACGTTGGCCTTTAACTAAAGATTTATCGTCCGACTTTACTACATAGCCAATCCCTTCATGAAACAATGCCATAGGAAGTTTCTTTTGTAAGGCCTCTTTCCTTCGCTGTCCTGTGTAATAGCGAGTATCTGCATGGCATATGCTTGCCAGATTTGGCTGTACAACAACCTGATCAGTGCCAATTGTATGTTGTAAAACAACTTCTTCAAACTTTTTTGGTGCGACCAATCGATAGGCCCGTGAACTCACAATGTCCTTTTCTTCCATATCACCGCTCCTCATTCATGCTCATTAGTGTTTATTTATGTTTATTCTAGAAACAATTAAGATATTCATCATTACTCAAATGATCAATATATACCGCTAATTATTAATATTAACAAGGCAAAAATGTCATTTCTATACAGCAAAAAACTGCTGCAATGTTCGACTTCAATCTATTCTGTCCTTGGACAGCGCCTCCCTACTAATGATCACTCCATTGTACGATATGGCCGCAATGGTTTATGGTCTCATTTGTTATATTGTCATGCCCACTTAAAGCAAAAATCGTTCTTACCAAGAGAAGAATTTTCATCTGTACCCCTTGTACTCCAGTTGTTTTTGCTCGCCATTGCTGCTTCATTCTTTTTTTGATTTCATTCAGTTCGGCATCACACCAACAACTGCCCGTTTGGTGACAATCGCATCGAGCGTTTTTTATCAGGTATATTTCTGTTCATTTGCGTCTATGATCCGTTCGGTTATCTTCCGTGTGGATTCATTAGCATTACTACATTCCTTATCCAGTGCAGGATCCAGCCTCAACACATGTGTCTCTCTCGCTTTATTTCCTTGGAGCCAGTTCGTGGTATACCCCGAAAACCACACTCCAATTATAAAAAGTGAACGACTCTCTTTCACATACGCCTTGGGGAGTTGTTCCACATCTGGATAGGATTGGTAAGGACGGCCCAATGAAATGGTCACTGCTGTGACAATTGCATTGGGCAAACAACAAACGATATTATTTGATTGATAATATGTTCTGGAATAGAATGCCATGGTGTTGGGCGAACGATCAGTATACGATCAACGGAAGAAAGTTGCATGGAGATTCATTGCGCGGCGTGCACCAAGAATTAAAATTCAATGATCAAATTGTTATGGATATACTAAATACATTGACCCACAGAGGTTGTTTTTCTGCGTGGCAATGGGATATCAGACTATGGTACATATCGGTGTATCAAAGAAAAGTATGGCTTTTATAACGGGAATGCTACGCAATATGCTGAAGAATGACATATGAGTTGTTTTCATTATAAATGCACAGGTCCAAACCTATGATTTGATAAAGTGATAAAGCAATAAAGTGTTAAACCCGAAAAAATCTTTTGTTTTCCAGTGTGGAGGATTGAGCTGACCAGCGGAAGAAAAAAAGCTACAATACTGTTTATTTATTAACGGGAGCTCCGCAATTATATAGCTATCCCCCACCCTCCATTCCATCCACCACGTCATGCAATCTATCCGGATAATTCGTGAATATCCCTGTCACTCCCCAATCTATCAGTCTCTTCATATCAGCTGGTTCGTTGACCGTGTAAGGGTGGATTAATAATCCGTCATTCCTTAATTCTCCGACAAACTCCTTGCTCAACGATTCATAGTTCGCACCGATTCCGACAGCATAGCTTTTTATCTCGTCAACCTCTGGGTCGGTCAGCATCGCTTTCTTTCTGAAATGTATCAGCTGGATTAGCGGGATGGACGGCTCCTTTTGATGCACCTCCAGCAGACTGTTTTTGCTAAAAGATTGGATGATGACTTTTCCACTCGGAACATCTTCGCCAACCAAATGATGCTTCTGCAATATACGAAGCAATGTATCTACCATTGCCGGTTCTTCAGACGGCGTTTTTGTTTCGATATAGTAGTTGACTTCACTTCCGAACGTGTCAATAACCTCTTCTAATGTCGGAACAGTCAGTTGGCTAAAAGCTGACTCCGCCTGATACGGATATTCATCGTTGAACCATGTCCCGGCATCCAGCGCTTCGATTGCGTCTAAGGACAAATCACTGACCTTGCCATCGCTGTTCGTCGTCCGGGAAACATCTTCATCATGCATGGCAACCAATGTGCAGTCCTTGGTCATTTGCAAATCGATTTCGAGATAATCACCATCCAACTCTTTCGCTTTTTGATAGGAGGCTAATGTATGCTCCGGTGCATATCCGGAAGCTCCCCGATGGGCGATGTTCAGGATACGGTTTGGCGATAACAAACCAGTTTTCGCAGCGGAAAAGTTTTTCCTGTCCGTAGTCATACCGGTTAAGGTGTTTGGCGCCATGGTGGCCACAGCACCCGAACCGCATGCTGATGTTGTCATACGTGCCTCAGCACCGCATCCGCTCATCAACAATAATACAAAGCATATGACTGCAAACAAATACATACGCAATTCCATCACCCGCTCTAAAAAGTTAAGGCCTTTCACCAGCATCGATTAATTGGGCAAACCTGTCTTTGCCACAATGCATGCTCATACTTAGACCTCTTCGATATGTACAGCATACGGCCGTCTTCTCACATAATATTAGGGGCCTCTATGAGAGAACCCCTGTTTGAATTCCTTATTTCAATGTGTCGGTAATTTTCTTGGCTGCGTTATCGAGGACTTGTTTCGGATCGCCGCCATCATACAGTTCGCCTAATGCAGATTCTATGATTTTCCGGGCTTCCGGCATGACCGTCGTCAGTGGCCCCTGTGTCGCAGGGCTGACCTTGGTATTTTGCAATTGATCGACCGCCACTTTATACTGCGGGTATTCATCATATTTCTTTTTCAGTACATCTTCATCATATGCATCTGGCGTAATCGGGAAATAGCCAGTTGAAGCTGCCCATTCAGCCTGGATATCCGATTTAGTCACGAACTTCACAAATTCCCAGGCCGCATCCCGCTTTTCTTTAGGAACCTGGTTGGTGATCCACAGAGATGCTCCCCCTACAATCAATCCCTGCGGATCTTTGCCGTCAGCAACAGGTAGTGGCGCAGTTCCGACGTCAAATGAAGAATTCTTGATCACTTCTGCAGTGTTAGCAGTCGAATCGAAATACATCCCAACTTGACCGGCAAAGAATGGCGCCCTTGGATCCTCCCAGTTGCTGCCATAATTTTTAAAAGAGCCCGCTTTGTTCATCTCATTCAGCCACTTGAAAATCGCCACACCTTCATCAGTATTGACAAGGGCTTTTGCCGCATCTTCACTGCGCCCATTGTCATTGTCCAGATAAAGTGCTCCCTGGTTTGCCATCAATTCCTCGACAAACCAGCCGATGGTAGCCATGGTGAAACCATAATTACCGTCAGTTGCCAATTTCTTTGCAGCATCCTTCATCTCGCTGAAGGTTTTTGGCGGGTTTTCCGGATCCAGTCCGGCTTTTTTGAATTTATCTTTGTTATAAAACATGACTGCATTCGATGTATTGAAAGGCATCGAATACAATTTGTCATCTAATGTATAATAAGACAAAATGTTGGACTCCAAATGGGAAGTATCGAATTTTTCCTTGTCGATAAACTCCTGCATTGGCGTAATAAACCCGCTGCCACTCATATATTTCGTACCGATTTCAAATACTTGCACGAGAGCAGGTGCTTCCTTCGAGCCGCCAACAGCCCGTAATTTGCTGAGGGAATCATCATAGCTCCCCTGGTAGATCGCCTTCACATGCACATCATCCGATTGCTTGTTGAACTTATCTACAATGTTCTCCAATGCTTTTCCATTGTCACCGCTCATCGCATGCCAAAATGTGATTTCTTCCTTGCCCGAACTGTCAGCTGAACCACTTGCATCCTTGTTATCATTACTGCATCCAGCCAACACGAACATAAACGCTATGAATAATATAAAACCCCCAAAAACCTTTCTCATTTCCATCCTCCTTTGTTGATCTTTTAACACCAGAAAGTCTATCAGGCTATCATATGCCGGGGCTCGCATCGCAGCATTTCGCCTAAAAACCGGCTTTCTGATGACCACTTCTTTACAGACTATGAAAAAAAGGGCAAAAATAAATCCACAAAATAACAATCCTTGTGGCCAAGGACAATTATCTTGTGGTGCTCTTGTCTCCATCACCTATATGAATCTGTGTATAAATTAAACCAAATAATGTAAGCGTTGTCAATAGAAAATCAAAAAAGAACCGGAAGGCAACCTCCGGCTCTTCTGATACTATTAATGCGCTGTGCCCAATGTTTTTTTATGGTGGCCATCTTTTTTGATAAATTTACGATCCATGAATGGAATGATCCATCTGTCCAAACCGTATCTGCCAGCATTGAAGCCTGCCACGATCAGGAATGTTGTCAGCAGTACCATTTGCGCATTAACACTGACAGTGCCACTGAACAGGAATGCGAAGTTCATCATGATACCCATCAAGGCTGCGAAGTTAGTAAATACGCCTAGGATCAGTGCGGCGCCGACAAGTACTTCACCAATCATGACCAGATTGCTAAAGAGTGCGGCGTTTGGCAAAGCGACATGTTCTAGAAATGTTGCCCACCAGCCTTGTACAGCCGGATTATCACCACCGGCTCCGGCAATCGCACCTTGCAGGAATCCACTGGCATCAAAGCCGCCGCCCATCAATTTGCCTATTCCCGAAGTCAGCCACGTATACCCTATATATACTCGAACAATAGCTAGTACACCTGCGAAAAACTTATTATGACGGATGAAATGGTTGATCATTGCTCTCAGCTCCTCATTCATTTAGTTTACTTAAGTTTGTTCAACATTTCACATGATTAATGCTGTTGATTTGAAATAGGATATCCTCTTTACAGTTACATCATATCACGCATATCCTCATAAATCATCCTATTGCTCACTAGTTCACAATCTATCCACAAAGATATGTCATATTTGTGTCGGCAGAGGATTGCAGCTCTTTTTTGAAAAGGGCAAAGGGGTTCAAATGTCCCTCTCTTTCAGCATGAACCCTGACAGAAGAACAGACGACTGTGCTTTGCATGAATAAATTATAAAGAAGCATTGTTTTTCAGGAGGGAGATGAAACATTTGCCGATACCTAGCAGAAATACAAGGCCCCATCGCGGTTTCTGCCTGTTCCCGGGATATCGTTGGTGTGGACCTGGCTGCAGCGGACCCGGTACACCGGTGAACGCAGTCGATGCAGCCTGCAAAGCACATGATGGGTGCTACCGAAGACCAGGCATGACCCGCCGCGTATGTGATCAGCAATTTATGAATCGGCTCGAGCCATTTTTGCGGCAGCATACAGAAGAAGGCAGACGCGCCCGCCAGATGTACAGACTCATGCAAGTCAAAATGTTGTTTTAGCTGTTGTGGGAATAAGGAGACAGTCCACTATGCTTACGCTGATAAAGTGATAAACAACAAGGGGCTGTCCCCATTCTGGAAAAAGAAACCCAAAGAATCTGCTCCTTCGGCAACGTTCGACTATATTAACTATCGCCGCCATATTACAATGCTTTTACCAATCCGCCATCGACGAGCAGGGATTGTCCCGTCACGTAGCTGTTAGCTTCAGAGCATAGGAAAACGACTGCCTTAGCAAATTCTTCTGGCTGGCCAAGGCGCCCGATTGGAATCATCTTTTCGGATTGCGACCGAATTTCCTCTTGTGTTTTACCGGTTTTCTTTGCTGTGACCTGGTCCAAATGTGCCACCCTATCCGTTGCTATTCTGCCTGGTCCGACCGTGTTAATCAGAATATTATCCGCTGCCAGCTCCTGTGACAGACTTTTCGCCAGGCCGACAATTCCCGTGCGAAACGTATTCGATAAAATCAGATTGTCAATTGGCTGCTTCATCGATGAAGAAGTAAAATTCACGATGTGCCCGCTTTTCTGTTTTTGCATATATGGTAATACTTCTCTGATAGTTCGCACAAAACTGAGCAGATTCAATTCGAATGCCTGCTGCCAATCTTCATCATTCACATCTGAAAAATTCCCTGCGGGCGGACCCCCGGCGTTGTTGACGAGTACATCCACGCTCCCGTTCCATGAAACAGCTTTGTCCACCATTCCTTTAATCGCCTGTTTGTCCCTCATGTCACAAACAATGTACGCCACTTTCTCATTTCCCGTTTCAGATTGAATTTCCTGTACTGATTGCTGCAGTTGCTTCTCACTACGGCTGGCGATGAGCACATGGGCTCCTTCTGCAGCAAACTGCTTTGCTGTCGCCTTTCCTAGTCCTTTACTAGCTGCCGTGACAATCACTGATTTTCCTTTTAAACCCAAATCCATGATTTGAACTCCTTTCACTGCTTCACTGAATGTATACCATCATCATCATACTTATATCTTCCCGCCATGAGCCAATTTGACACGCTCTTGGTAAATAATTGCCATGGAAAAAGATGGGATGCAAATGTTTTGGATATATAAACAAAGCCGGATACCTCCGTCGGATAGCCGGCTTCCTACTGTCTAGTCACACTGCTTCAGATACTGCCTCTGAATCCCCCTGTTCCATACTACTGGACTTTTCCACTTTCAAGCTCATCATCACGACAAATGAAATGCAGTACAGCGCGGCGAGATAGCCCATCGCCAAGGACATGCTGGCATGCTGTAAAATATAGCCGACCAGAATCGGAGAGAGTCCTCCTACTGCTCTGCCAAAGTTGAAAATTGTGTTCGTAGCGGTACTGCGGATATCGACACGGTAAAAACGACTGATCAATGCGCCATAGCCTGCAAACATGCCGTTTGAGAAAAATCCCACAATGGCGCCGCCAACCAATACACCTGCACTTCCTGTCGCGTAGGCATATAAAAATACTGCAGCAGCTGACGCCAGCAAAAACATGCCATACGAGACTTTAAGGCCGAAGCGGTCAATGAAACGTCCGAATGTCAGCATTCCAGCAATCATGCCTGCTGCAGTGCTGATTGTCCAGATGGCGGAACTGGATACAGAGAGTCCCTGCGATTGCTGCAACATGGTAGGCAACCAGATCATCAGCCCATTGTATCCCGCAATTTGCACGGTGGCCATCATGGCGAGTCCAATCGTGGTAAGCGCCACTTTTGGTGAATTGATCAGTTGGATCAGCTTGCCTTTTTGTTGGATGGAAGGCTGCTGTTTCTGTGCAGCTACCCATGCAGGTGATTCTTTTAAGTTCCTTCTGACAAAATAAGCGAAAATTACTGGCAGCAAGCCGACAAAGAATAACCCTCTCCAGCCAAACAGCGGAATCAGCACTGCGCTGAGCACAGCTGCGATAATGACGCCGAATTGCGCTCCTACACTGACGTATGAAGATGCGCGTCCTTGCTTATTTTTCGGCCAGGCTTCCGCAACGAGCGCCATGCCGATGCCATATTCTCCGCCTGCTCCAAGTCCTGCAATAAAGCGAAATACATATACTTGCTCTATACTGCTGGCGAAACCTGTCAGTGCAGTACCAATGGCAAACAGAAAAATGGTATACGTGAACACTTTCACTCTGCCGAAGCGGTCAGCAAGTACACCAAAAATCATTCCTCCAACAAGCATCCCAATATTCGTAATCGACGAAATCAAGCCGCCAGTCGTCAAATTGATATGAAAATCTGCCACGATCAGTGACATGGCGAACGAAATGAACATGATATCCATGCCCTCTAATGTCAGTCCAGTCACAGAAGCGACAACTGTTTTATTGCGATATTTCATACTGCTCTCTCCTTCCAAGCCTCTCCGGGCGTTGATTTAAAGGTGTATCTTTTTTTGTTTTTTCCTCGCCATTTGTCTTATTTCCATTTGTCGATATTGCCCGGGAAATAAGGAAAATCGTTTTTCCATGCAAAACGTATTCACAAGCCAAGACAACCATTTTATCGTTTTCCTTACTAAAAATGCCCTTTCATCCAAAGAGGATAAAAGGGCATGAAAATGAGCATGTGAATGCGCCACGAACGATATTGCTGCCTTTTTGGCCTCTCGGGACCATATTTAAAGGAATCTATGTTGTTATTAGATTAGCATAATCTCCGCTTTGTGTAAACAATCAGGACACATCCTGCTTAAAAATAGCAATATTACAATTGGCCTTGCTGCTTATATTGTTTCATGACATTTTTTGGCACCATGCTGCCGCCAGTTGCCCATGCGATATGGGTGGCATCCTCTAGTCTGTCTATGGTAATGTCGTGATCATTCATATATCTTTTCCCTGCGACACTCTTTATCAATTGGACAGGGCCAGCCACTCCAGCAAGCGCAGAGGGCTCCAGCCAGATATCTTCTGTATCCGCCATTTGGCTCAGCAGACGGAACAGGGTGTCATCACTTACGGTATAATCACCGCTGATCAAATGCTGCAATGTTTTTCCGACGAATCCAGATGGTCTGCCGACTGCAAGGCCGTCTGCTGAAGTCTGGTTATCTAGTCCGAAGTCAGCGACTGAAATTTCCTGATGTTTCCCTGTCATTAATCCGAGCAGCATACATGGTGAATGGGTCGGTTCCGCAAAAAAGCAATGAACCGCATCTTTGAAAATCGTTTTCAGACCAAATGCTACACCGCCTGGCCCACCGCCGACACCGCAAGGAAGATAGACAAATAATGGGTGGTCTTTGTCGACCCTTATATGCATCGCCTCAAGCTGTTGTTGGAGCCTTGATGCTGCTACTGCATAACCTAAAAACAGTGTGGAGGAATTTTCATCATCTACAAAATAGCTGTTTGCCGCCGCTTCTGATTGTTTTCTTCCCTCTTCTACGGCTTTCGAGTAATCGGCACTATGCTCGACGACTGTCGCGCCTTTTTCACGCAACAGATCCTTCTTCCATTGCATCGCATCTGCTGACATATGCACAGTCACTTGAAAACCGATTTTCGCACTCATGATGCCAATGCTTAGACCAAGATTCCCTGTTGAGCCGACAACTATTTCATAATGGGAGTAAAAATCACGGAATGCTTCACTGTCTAGGACTGCATAGTCATCCGTCATCTTGAGCTTATTTTCTGCAAAAGCCAAATCCTCCGCATGCTTGAGCACTTCATAAATTCCTCCGCGCGCCTTGATGGAACCTGAAATCGGCAGATGGCTGTCACATTTTAGCAGCATTTTCCCCGGTATGGAAATCTCATAATCTTTTTTCATTGCTTTCTTCATTTTTGGAATAGCTTTCAATGGTGATTCGATGATGCCCTGTGATTTTTTCATTTCTGGAAAAGCACTGGCGATAAACGGGGCAAAACGTTCAAGCCTCGCCTCCGCCTCCCGAATTTCTTCCGTTGTAAGCGAAACATTCTTGATGGCATCTTCATACGGCAGATAGCCCGGATTTCTCCAACACACTTCTTCTGCTCGCATAACCTCCTTCAGAATCGGAAACTCCCGCTCCCATTCCTCTATCGACTTCCCGGCAATTTTACTCATGTGAACCTCCTCATGTGGGGATAGGGTTGCCCCACTTTGATAAAGTAATGCAGTGATCCTGACAGAGAATTGCTCTCGCTCTGTTAATGTAGTGCAGCGATAAAGCAGCAAGATCTGTCCCCATCATTCATTTTCTAAGAAATATTTATTGGTTGGATGCAAATTTTCGTCTAATTCATAGATAAGTGGAATGCCTGTTGGAATTTCCACATTGACGATATCTTCATCTGACAGATTTTCCAAATGCTTCACAAGTGCACGGATACTATTGCCGTGTGCAGCGATGATGACATGTTTCCCCTGCTTGATTTGGGGTGCGATCGTGTCCATCCAATATGGTGTTACACGTTCGAGTGTCAATTTCAGATTTTCTCCGGACGGAATCGCTTTTTGGTCCAGAAGCGCATAACGTCTTTCTTTTGTAGCCTGGCGTTCATCGTCCTCTTCCAAAAGCGGCGGCAGCACGTCATAGCTCCTGCGCCACTGATGCACCTGCTCCTCGCCATATTTCTCAGCAGTTTCTGCTTTATTCAACCGCTGCAGTGCACCGTAGTGGCGTTCATTCAACCGCCAGCTTTTCTCTACCGGAATCCATAGCTGATTGGTTTCTTCGAGAATGTAATATAATGTTTTCATTGCACGCGTCAGTACTGAGGTGAAGGCTATATCAAATGTCAAGCCATGCTTTTGCAATTTCCTCCCGGCCTCTTTTGCTTCTTCTATGCCTTTGTCTGTCAAATCAGCGTCTTCCCAGCCTGTAAATGTATTCGATTGATTGAAAACACTCTGGCCGTGCCTTACGATAGTCAGTTTCATGAGCAATCCTCCAATTTGCAATAGTGCCTTATTCATTTTTATCAAATCTAACAGTCCTATGATGTATGTACCCGCTTGAAGCGCAGGACAATCTTATAACCGCTTTCATTTTAACAGAGCAAATAACCGTAAGCCAGTGTGGCGAAAACACAAGGCCAAACAAATTGCTGCATTGGAAAGAGCCAGGGATCCGATCATCCCTGGCTCTTCCCATATTTCACTTGATTCCGCCTTTTTTCGTTTCATCCCAGGCGAAGCTGCCGCCAAGGACATCGCGTACATCATGGATGACAACAAAAGCATGTTCATCAACGGATGAGATGATGTTTTTCAAACGCATCAGCTGGTACTGGTTAATGATGACGTAGGTCATATCCGTATCTTCTTTCAAATATCCGCCATAACCTTTGAATACCGTCACACTGATATTCATCTTTTCAATAATTGCATCCGCAATATGTGGTGCTTGATGGGAAATAATACTGACTGCCTTTCTGGGATTGAGACCATCGATAATCAGGTCTGTTGCTTTTTTGGCCACAAAGAGCGCGATAATCGTATACATCGTATTCAGTGGTCCCATCACCACCAAGCCCGAGAGGACAATCAATACATCCAATACGAAAATCGTCCGCACCAGATCCCATCCAAGCACATTATGACACATTCTCGCTATTAAACTCGTTCCCCCCATCGTGCTACCTGTTCGGAAAATAAGGCCCGAGCCCAGCCCGATGAATACTCCTGCGAAGATAGCAGAAGTCAGTGGATCGCCAAGGGATGTGACAAGATCCTCCGTACTGTATATGAAAAAAGAAATCAATGGTGTTGTCAAAATAGAAAACAGAATCGCCCGCTTCGGCAAATATTTATACCCGATAGCCATAATAATGGATGTCAAAATAAACGTGACAATACCTGGCGACCAGCCAAATGCGTAATGCAAAATAACCGCCGCTCCCGGGACACCGCCTTCCGCAAGATGGTTCGGTATCGCAAGCAGTGTCAGCGCAAGCGCATAACTCAGGCAGCCTACAATGATCATGAATAAATCTTTAAAAAACAATTTCATTCCATACCCTCCCAACAAGCAGTTATTCCTTCCAGCAAGAATCTCATCTTATCAAATAGTCCAAGTTGATTCTATAGTTTAATAGTACCACTGTCCAGATATTTCATTCCCGACGGAAATGAACTTGCTGATGACGGCTTCTCCAGAAGGAACAAAGTCCTGCATAAACCCATATTAATATCTTTACAAAGAGGAAAAAATTAGTTATGATCAGTACACGTTTTAATTCTGACTAATTTTATATGGAAAGGGTGTTTTAGATTTGGAATCAGTACAACAGATTCAGGGACAACAGGTTTCATCCAAAGCTAATACGAAAAACACCGCGGCTCCACTGAGCCACTGGCAAAAACCGCATGTTTTGCTTGGCTTAGCTGTGGCCATGATACTCGGTGCGTATATTTTCATGACAACGCCATACACGCAACTGATTTTATATGGTTTGGGGTTAGCGCTCGGATTCACCTTGTTTCATGCACGTTTTGGCTTTACCTCTGCATTTCGCCGATTAATGTCGGTAGGTAACGTCGAGGGAATTCAAGCACATATGGTCATGCTCGCAGTAGCCTCGACATTGTTTGCAATCATTTTCGCGACTGGCTACACACTGACTGGAGCAACTCCATCTGGAAATATTTCGCCGATTGGTACCAGCTTGATTTTCGGTTCCTTCATTTTCGGGATTGGCATGCAATTGGGCGGAGGCTGTGCCTCTGGTACGCTTTATCATGTTGGCAGTGGTCAGTCGCCTACTGTCATCACTTTGATCGGGTTTATTGCAGGATCTGTGATTGGTGCCTACCACTGGGGATTCTGGATGAATGATACGCCAAGCCTGGGATCATTTTCGCTGGCTGAGTCTACCAACCTTGGCTATTTTGGTGCCTGGATGGTACAGATTGCACTATTGGCGATAATTTATTGGATTACAGTTCAGTTTGCGAAAAGAAGAAAGCCACCAATAATGAAGGCTTTGCCTACTGAAAGGGGCTGGAAAAGAATTCTCCGCGGTTCGTGGCCATTGGTAACTGCAGCAATAGTGCTGGCAGTGCTCAACGCTGGGACACTCTTTGTCAAAGGCAGCCCATGGGGAATTACCTCAGGGTTCGCTTTATGGGGATCGAAAATTGCCAGTTTACTAGGTATGGATGTAGCAAGCTGGACATATTGGAGCGGTGACAAAGCAGAAGCATTGCATTCCTCCGTTTTCCAAGATTCTACCAGTGTCATGAATTTCGGTATCATCCTTGGAGCTTTCATCGCATCAGCTTCCGGCGGGTTATTCAAGCCTAAAAGATTCAAAAAAGGGGTAGCTCTTGCGTCTCTTGTCGGTGGGATAATGATGGGCTATGGAGCCCGTCTCGCTTTTGGCTGCAATATCGGAGCTTATTTCAGCGGTATCGCTTCGTTCAGCCTTCACGGCTGGATTTGGGGCATAATGGCCTTGCTTGGAACGTTTGCGGCGCTGTTCATCCGTCCATTGTTCGGATTAAGCAACCCGCATAAAAATGATCATTTTTGCTGAGGGCAAGTTTCTGCTCCTTCATGAGTGATCATGTCCAATAAAGAATAAAACCTCCCTATGGGCTGAGCGCTCTAAACGAGAGGTTTTATTCTTGTGATGGATTATTGTATCAAACTTTCATTTGCCAGCGTATATCGTCTTCTCCAAATAAGCTTCCTAAAAAAGAGTGGCCTCTCCACCAACACATTCGATGAGAGCCACTCTATTTGTCAACCCATAGGGAATTTCTCTTTCACACGGTTTTTATTCCCATTTTTTTATGATGTAATTTGTATCTGCTGTAAGTCTTTGATAGGCATTGTCAGCAATTGAATCTTGATCTTTCAGTTGTTTTAACAGTTGTTTGAAAAGCTTCATATGCTTGACGACCTTTTCTGCAGCGCCTTTTTCTTCATAATGACTGACCGCCTTTAAATGAATATTTAATTTATGGGCAGCCGTGTCATTTTTGATTTCTCCCTTTTCGCCCATGGATGCAATCAATGTTTTCATGTCGTTCGCACTCGTGGTTACGAAAGCCATACTGAAATGATGTATTCGGGAGTTATCAGGCAGAATGACTGCAGAAACTGTTTTGCTCGGATCCAAGGTTACCTGGTCATACAGGACCTGATAATTATGACCAAAGTTTGCTGGTCCTGATGGTGTATTACGGTAGTCGAATCGTGCAACAACATTCTCTCCCGATGGAACTGGGGAGGCATAGTTGTCAAACTGAACACTAAATTCCTGAACACTACCATCAGAATAAACAACGGCACCAGTACCGTTTTGGTTGGAAACCCCTGCACCAATAAAGGATAGCTGATTCCCCAAAGTGGAAGTTTGAATGGCGGCTTGTCCAGCTACATTATCCGGTGTACCAGCTGGAACATCTGGCCATTTGAAGGATACCCCATTGTGCGTTACAGTGGCACCTGGTGTTAATCCTTTTTTTGCAAGGGCCTGCGCAGAAAAGCTATTCCCTCCGTCAAGATTGCCAGGACTTGGATTGTCATCATCTGTAATCCCGATGTTGTTAAATGCACCAGAGAGTTTACCAGCTGTTGCAATGATTTCCACCGGCAGTGCATTCTCTACAGCATGTTCTTTTCCATCGAGCGTGTAGTTTCCCGTACCTTTTAATGTGATATCGACTGGGCTTGCGTCTTTTGGCGCAGTAACATTCCATGTCACTTTAATTTTTTTATGTGGTCCAACTTGGATTCCTTTAGTAGGTGTAATCTCCTCTACCTTCCAGCTATCCGGTACATCTAATGAGGCTGTCAGATCTTGGATAGCTTGATTCTCTACATTCTGGAATACTGCTGTTACGTTCACTGGAACTTCGGTCGGTATCTTACGATGTGGGAGCTCCAATAAAAATGGCTGCGGTTCAACTGTAAATCCTTCAAATTGAGCGAGACCGCTACTATCGCCAGATCCGTTTGCTGCCGTCATGAATACGCCTGCATCCACATTTTCTTTTGAACCAGGAACAAACACGGTATCTATTTCATTCCAATGCTTGCCGTCTGCACTGCTTGATGCTGTGTAGAGCGATCCATTTCGCGAAAGTCTTAGATATTGCGCCCCATTACATGATGTTACATTCTTTTTCGAATCCAGTTTTCCATCTCCATCGCTATCCCAGGAAAGCATACAGCCGTGGTCAGGTGTAACAGCTATATTGATATAGCCGGCTGATCCATTTTGATCAGTCAGGTCATTACGTGCAACTATTCCAGCACGTGCATATGGTCCGGTTCGATCCTGATGGACAACCTTGGTTGTTATTGTGTCAGTACTTCCCAATGCACTTTTTTTGTAAATGGCCCCGTAATTATTTTTAGACTTCCACATATCGTTGCCCGCACCATGAATGGCAAAATCATCTCCAGATTGGCTGAACGTGGCGTCATTAAAAGAGATCGTCTTATAGTTTTTATCAACATCATTTTCGATAAGCACACGTGCCTCTCCTGTTTCATTCCCCGTCTGATTTCCATTTTTAAATGCTGCACGTACTGTGAACTTTGCAGTTGTCAGTTCACTTCTATCATCTGGAGCACTTACTTCCCATTCAGCGGTAAATGTAGCTCCCTGGGCAACCTTTTCGGCAGATTCAGGAGTTTTTGCTTCGACTGTAAAACCCTTAGGCACATTTAGTTTAAGTTGGAGATTTTCAGCTGCTGTAATCCCGTTTTCATTGGTAAATGTTGCGCTGATGGTTGTCTTTTTATCATTATTGTTTAAAACATCTTTACTGCTCGTTACGTCGATTTTTCCTTCTGGTTGTTTGGCAAAAGTTTGTTGGATATCTTTGGCAATTTGAAAGGTATTTCCTTTTGTTTCAGTTGGGTACGTGTTGGTCTGATGTGTCCACTCTTCCCCAAAGTCGAACCAATCAATCGACGCAGGCGTTTTACCTGTCTTTAATGTTTGATCAAGTGAGTTAAAATAAGTTTGCCATCTTGCATAATAATAATCTCCCACCAGGCCAGACCATTGGCGCCGGCCATAGTCATCAAGTCCAGGTGTTCCCCATATGGAAATGAGGGATCTAGCATCGTATTCCAATTTATTACGTTCTTTATCATTCGTCGCCCAATTTTTGGCGTTTTCCAGCCATGGTCCAAGCATACTATGTTTATTGGTCGCCGTCACTTTGTCCGTTAGCTTCATGTAGTGAAGCCAAGCATTACTCAATTCCTTGAATTTCTTTCTATCTCCGTTGGTGTATGCAGCCTTGATCTTTGGAAATAGATTACGTCCTTTATTCGCCAAAAACTGTCTGGTGACGTCCATCAAATCAAATTGATATGCACTGTTCCCTCTCCGTTCAGCTTTTACTTTAAGGAGTTCTGTCAGAGCTCTCTCAAACTCGGGTTTATCATAATGCAGATCATTTTGAAAATGAATCCCTGTAGTAGGGGCAGTTAAACTAGGTTCAAGGCTATACATTTCTGTTGCTTTTTCACTTGAATTATCTGCAGGCAAATTGTAAAGCGTTTTGGAAATTGTCTTCCAAGCTGTTATCGCATGTTCATCAGCACCACCATAACGCGCTGTTGCATACTGGGCAAACCAATCATCCATGTCAACCGAATCATCATGCCAAGCCATTTCCGTGAAGAATTCCATGGCGGCCGGGTTGTTGTTAATTCCCTCAGGCATTAACGCAGTTCCTTTCAGTTTACTGTCATTTTTTTTGAGCCATTCAAAGTACTTCTCATTCCAAACAGTTAGATTAGCTCCCATGTTTGTATGGCCCCCGAAGTTCCAAATCGTTCCAAAAGCATAGGGCGTCCCGTCCCAATCTTTTTCCCGATCCTTCGCAGAGCTTCTTTCAGAAATACCATCCAATACGAGTACCTTGTCTTTATCGACCGCATCAATCGTTTCCGGAAGCGGATTGGAATGCCAGCCGAGGATCGCCCAAGTCGCTTTTGGATGTGCTTCTTCAAGAGCATCTTGGACTGCCTTTGAGGCATCACCAATGTCTACATTACCGGCCTTTCCTCCTTCATGAAGCAAGTCCATCTTATACATAGATGAATCACCGAATAATTCACTTTGGTTTTTGTAAAATGCTTTCGCTACCTTTGGATATAGCTTATTTGTCGGATCCAGCCAATCCGGTTGTGTGAAACGGTGATAGGTCCCTTGTGGAACAATATTTGCGCCTGGATTTTTTTCTTCAAATTCAAATGGTACAATCCCATGATATCCTGGAAATACTGGTGTCATTCCAAGGTCACGCAGACGATCAGCGATTTTCTTGCCAAGTTTAGCCCGTTTGTCAATCACACTTTGGGGAATCGGACTTGGATAACCGCTTAAGTTTTGTAATAACCACCATGGTTGGTGGGCAGGTGATGGTATCCAGTCCCTCATTTCTGATGCGGAATATCCAAACTCTTCAAAGGTTTTCTGAAAAACTGCTTCCGTACCTGGATAAACGAGAACTTCATTAATACCATGCGCTGCCAGTACATCGATTTTGCGCTCCCAATAACCCCAATCTTCATATGGATCAGTGTAACCTTCATCCGTATCATTCAATGCAAATCGATTATCAACGTTGGCATGGCGTTGAATTGTTTTTTCGGGCAAAGGTAATTTTTTAGGTAAATCTAACTGCTCTCCAGTCAGCGAAATGTTGGCATGGGCCACATACTTCAAATACCAGTTCCACCCCATTAATAAAGCGCTTGTACTGGAACCGGAAATGGTAATATGCTGACCAGGTCCAGGTTTAATCTCGAAGGTTTCCTCATCATATTTGGAGGGGGCAAGTGCCTCCAATTTAAATTGTCTGGCTTGTTTACAAGATAACCATCTTTCGATTAGCTTGCTGGCTGTTCTTAGATTGACTGATTCATTTCCAACATCGTTATTTTCAACGTGATAGCTCGCATTACCTATGCATGGTTTTATGGAACTACTTTGTTGTCCGTTATTATTCGACTTAGCATAGGACAAATCAGGCATGATAGAGAATAACAATAAGATGGCTATGAGGGGCACTATCCACTTCCATATGGGAACATTTCCTTTTTCCACTATTTAACTCCTCCCAATTACTTTTTATTTTCTTCCACACGCTTTAAATTTGAAGGATGCCACCAATACGAATTGTGTCGTAGCATGAAAAGTCTAGTTACATATCATGCTTTTGTGATTCGTTTCAAACTAACGGGTACATCTCACCATTTCTTCCGCAGTTTTTTAAAGAATTTTCCCTCAAATTTAATGAATCTCTGCATTCTATGTCATATATATCACCCCCTTAGGTAAGCGTTCTCATTTTTGGGGTTAACTGCGTACTTTTTTTAGATGCTTGTACACCTCCTTTGAAAAATCATGTAAAAAATGCGTAAGTGCCTTGGTTAGCCCCCCAAGTC
This sequence comes from Tigheibacillus halophilus, assembly GCF_042683165.1. NCBI lineage: Bacteria > Bacillati > Bacillota > Bacilli > Caryophanales > Bacillaceae > Tigheibacillus > Tigheibacillus halophilus. The sequence goes on along the minus strand of NZ_JBHUIZ010000015.1, from coordinate 139,285 downwards.
TAATCCTGAAGTGGCGATTTTACCACGTAAAAAGAAAGCTTAAGACCTTAAGGCTATGCGCTGGGGCTAGACAAACAGATAAGTTTCTATATTGATCCTTCCCATCTTATAAAAAAGGCATGGCAAGCATATTGGATTGGCCAATCCAGCATGCTTGCCATGCCTAATCTAGTTAGTCACATGGTTTGTATTTGTCTATATTTTTAGACTATCACAAATATTTTACTAAGTAAATGGTTAAAGGGAAATTATGTAATTGATGTGGACGGATTCCACCAAAGGGCTAATAGCAATCAAAAAAACAGCAACCCCTTACTGCCAAGGGGTTGCTGTTTCGTTCACTGCTTTGATGACGTTATTCAAATTCTCCAAGCCTTTTTTTCGCAGCCATTCATAGAATGCTTCATCTCCATAGGATGCGAACGTTTCGACACCCTCTTTCCAAATCGCTCTGCCGCAAAGACAGCCATTAAAAGTCGCCCCGGCTTCTTTGGCAAAATACAATGTGTCGATAAATTGTTCATTGGTGACGCCGCCGCTCAAATATATGAATGGCAGACTGCTTTTTTCCGAGCAGCTGCGGTAGTATCCTGCTGCTTCCTCCCTGCTGAATACAGGATCATAGTTGTCATACTGTGCATGTCCCTCAATATGGAAAATGGATACTGGGACTTCCACCTTCAGCAAATCAATGCCATATTCCGGCTTGGAAAACTCCTCCATGAAATAGGAAACGATGACAGGTTTTTTTCTGGCAAATTCCTTCCCTTTTGCATCCAATCCTTCTGCACTATAGGAAACAGGCTCCAGAATGAAAGCAACATCGTTTTGCTTGCATTCATCTCCGACTCTTTTGATGAAAGTTTTTTTGATATCATTGTATTTTTCTTCTTCATTGATATCATAGTAGACTAATAGTTTTACTGCACTGGCACCGGATTTAACTAAATCCTGGACAGCATAAAAATCTACCAGGTTCGGCAGGCGGCCTTTTTCAGTGGCGTCATAGCCGGTTTTTTCATATGCCATGATCAAGCCGACCCCTTCCTGCAATTTTTCAGCTGCAGGCCAGCCGTATTCCGGATCAAGCAGCAATGATGCCGATTGATTTCCCAGTACATCACTGATCCCTTCCTTGAAGCGGGTAAGCCCCTCTTCATAAGAAATCTGGTCATTGAACCCCTGAATCATTTTTCCGAGTGAACCACGCTGGTCCATCGCTGTTGCTAAAACAATTCCTTTTTCGTCAGAAATTGCTTCCAATCCTTTTTGCTTCCCTGCTGTTCTATTCATTTATGCCATCCCCTTCATTCAAATGCTCCACGCTCATTTGTGCTACGCAATCGTCAATTTTTTCGGTATCCACATATCCAGTCTGCTTTTCCATGGCATTGAGCACTCCCATGGACAGCGCATATTTCAGCAATGCTGTAGCCGTCAGACCTTTCGATAGGCCGGCTGCAAAACCAGCAATCACACTGTCTCCCGATCCGACCGGGTTGACCGCTGTGATTTCTGGAGGTATGATTCGATAATATTCTTTTCCAATTTTAGCAAGAGCACCGTCCTTGCCTTGTGTGACGATCACCATCTCTATTCCTGAAAAGATGGCTTCTGTTTTAAGTACATGAATGATTTCCGTATCCGTTAAATCAGCTTGCCCTATCAGCGCTGCCAATTCCGATTCATTCGGCTTTATTAAAAATGGCTTGGCACTTCTTGCGGATAATGTCTCTTGCAGCAATTTGCCATTTACATCCAATAAAACAGGTGTCTTCATTTCTGCAGCAATTTCCAGCAACTTATTATAGAAGTTTTCCGAAACGCCAGGGGGCATACTACCCGAGATGGTAATATGTGTTGCTTCTAGTGCTTGTTGTTTGAATGCTTTTAAAAAGTCAGCTTGTTCCGCAGCTGAAATTTCCGGCCCATTTTCCAGGATTTCTGTTTGCTGCCCATCATGAATGATAGCAATGCAGTTTCGCGTTTGTCCGCTGATTGCTGTAAAACCGTCATTAATAGCTGACGCACCGATTTCTCCTCTGATAAAGTCCCCAAGGCTTCCACCCAAAAACCCGCTTGCCCGTACCTCTTCTCCAAGCTGATGCAAAACCCGACTGACATTCAGCCCCTTGCCGCCAGCTGTCTTTGAAACACCAGCTACCCTGTTGACCGTATCTAGTGCCAGACTCCCAACTGGATAGCTGATGTCCACTGACGGGTTTAACGTCACTGTCAAAATCATCGTTGTCCACCTCCTTTTCAAAGCCTAAGAGTCTGACCCCTGGCCTTTTGTTGATCAAATGGACAAAGGTCTGTAACCCTTAGTTGTCTGGTATCTCCCTCGTTTTCACACGGAGGTGCCATCATCCAATTTCAAGTGCCTGTTTTCTAACATGTCCTGTAAAGAATACAGTTTACCATTCACTTTCGGAACTTCTCTTTCCCAGCGACCACCACTGCTTGAATTTCCAGTTGCTGATTGACCACGACATAATCAGCAACTTTCCCAGGTGCTATGCTTCCAAGTTCTTTGTCTTTTCCCAAGCTTGCAGCAGGGGACAAAGAAGCACGATGCCAAATGCGATACAACGGATCATCGGTCCATTTCTGTAAATTGTATACACCGTCAATCAAGCGCAAGGTACTGCCAGCAAGTGATCCGCTCTCTGTCAAAGCTATTCCTCCATCGACCACGACAGGGAATTCTCCCAAATGGTAATTACCATCGGGCATTAAACCGGCACGCATGCAGTCTGTAATCATCACAAGATTATCTCTTTTCACCCGATAGGCAAATCGAGCCATTGTTGGATGCACATGATGCCCATCGCAAATCAATTCAGCGAAGACACGTTCGTCCGACAATGCAGCACCGGCAACTCCCGGTTCACGGTGATGGATGCCTTTCATGCCATTAAATAAATGAACATAATTACGCGCTCCAGCATCAACCGCTTCATGACAGCATGCATAATCCGCATCTGTATGTGCGATACTTGCAAGTACCCCATCCGCACTGACTTCGCGTATAAATTCAAAAGCACCTTCGCGTTCCGGTGCAAGAGCGATTTTGACAATCGTCCCATCAGCCAATTGCTGCCACTCTTGAAATTCTTTTATAGAAGGGTCACGGAAATAGCCAGGGTTTTGTGCGCCCTTATGTTTTTCTGTAAAGTATGGTCCTTCCAAAAAAACGCCTTCCGATTGGGCTCCTTCCAATCCATCTGCGACTGCTGAACGTATCGCATCAATTGCCTGCTTTAGATCTTCTTTAGAAGATGTAAGCGTGGTTGGCAGAAAGCGAGTCACTCCGATTTGCAGCAAGCTTGCAGAAATCTGCTTCACTGCCTCGACCGAGCCATCCATGATGTCGTATCCTTGCACACCGTGGATATGCGTGTCGAACAAACCTGGCGCAACCGTGTATCCACTCCAGTCCACCACTTCAGCATCTGCCGGTATTATCTCGGTAAACCCGATAAACCTGTCATTAGTAATGTGCAAATAACTGTCACGTTTTTCACCGTCTTCCAGCAAAAAACAATCTGCTTTTACATAGTAGTCCATATAGATTACTTCCTTTTCTTTCTTAGCTAAATTCCATCCGATTCAACGCTTTCCTTCCGCTTTTTCACAGAGAAAAGTTTCATATTTTCTTTTGCTTCTTTTAAAACAAATGCTGTGAATGAATCGATATCCATGTCACGCTGGAAAAGACCGCTTAAAATCATTGGTGAGTTTACCCCTCCAATAACCCGTACCCCTTCCATTGTGGATGCTATCTTACTGCTAACATTAAACGGCGTGCCACCAGCCAGATCGGCAAAGCATACGACACCGTCCCCATTTTCTACTTCTTGAATTGCTACTTCCAAATCCTTTTTCAATTTGTCCGGGTCTTCCAAAAACGGCACCACTTTAATCTGTGTTACCTCACCTGCAATAAGTTGCACAGACTCCAGCATCCCATTTGGAAATGAACCGTGACCAGTCAATACGATTCCAATCATCATCACACCTGCTTTCATTCAAACATTTATTTCTGAAGGATTTTTTACTATCTTCCTTCACTAAAAGACTTACATGATTTTAAAGTAAGATCCGACCAGCCCAACGACAACTGTTAAACCAATAAGCAACAACGGGGAACGGCCTTTTTTCAACAACCAGTAAACAAGCAGCGTATAAGCTAGCGGCAGCAATGCCGGCATAATTTTATCCAAAACATCTGCCTGGATTTTGATTGCTCCATCTCCTGAACCCCAAACATACTTGATTTTAAAACTTACATAGGTTGCGATCAGTCCACCAACAACTGTCAGACCAACAATTGATGCTGCGCGTGATACAAGCTGTGTTCCTTCTTTCAGTTTTGCAATCGCTTTGACACCCATTTTATAGCCATAGGACATTAACCCAAATCGCACGCCAAAGTGAATGACGTTGAAAATAATCAGAAACACAAACGGACCCGCAATATTGCCGTTAACAGAAAGGGAGGCACCTATTCCAGCTGCGATTGGAAGCAGAGTCAGATAAAACATCGCATCTCCAATCCCGCCAAGTGGTCCCATCATAGCTACCTTGATTCCACGGATTGCTTCACGATCTTCTTTCTTCTGTTCCATGGCCAGAATGACCCCCATGATGAAGGTGACTAAAAATGGATGTGTGTTAAAGAATTCCATATTGTCTTTCATCGATTTGCTTAGGTCTTTCTTATTCTTGTGTATAGCCCGCAGTCCTGGCAGGATGGAATAAAGCCAGCCGCACGCCTGCATCCTTTCGTAGTTGAAGGATGCTTGTAAAAGCAATGATCGCCATGCCAAATGCCGCAATTGTTTGCCATCTAATTCCGCAGCAGGCGTCGTATCTTCATATTGATAAGCATTAGATTCCATCAGTTATTTCCTCCTCTGCATATCCGCGATTATTCGGTCCCTTTTTGTTTTTGTTCTGATAAAAGTCATACAAAGCAATTGCCAGACCGATTAAAGCAATTGCCAATATCGGCAGCTCCAAGTAGGCAGCCAAAATGAAACCGACAATAAAGAACATGATATACTCCAATTTCATCATGATTCTAAGCAGCATGGCAAAACCGATTGCCGGCATGATGCCCCCTGCAACAGACAATCCATTTATGATCCACTCCGGGACGGATTTGACCGCAGCGGCAGCCTGTTCTGCACCAAAGTAAATAGGCAAAAATGCAATCAAAGCGTTAAAAACGAATAGAATGACAGGACCAAGATAGTTGATGCGATCAATACCGCGATAATTTGCTTCCAATGCATATTGATCCGCTTTGTGCATGACTGGAGCGTAAGCAGTGAAAAACAGTGTAATCAATCCTTGAACAGCTACCGCAAATGGAATGGCTACACCGACAGCGACCTTTGGATCCTGACCGGCTATAATTCCGAAAGCGGTACCAATCACGCCGCCGATAACCACATTAGGTGGCTGAGCCCCAGCAAGCGGGACCATCCCCATCCAGATTAATTCCAATGTACCGCCGACAATCAGACCAGTTGTCACGTCCCCAAGAATAAGGCCGACCACAAGTCCGGTAACAATTGGACGGTGCGCGTGTGTTAAGCCGTTATACAGGTCAATACCGGCAATACCTGCCCAAATTGCGATTAAGATTGCTTGTATTAACATAAAACTTTCCCTCCCCTTTTTGTTATTGAACGTGAAAATATGTTTTACAGTTGCTTGGAGATACGACGCTGTTATTGCTTTGAGATATGCTCTATCAGCAACTTCAGCCTCCTTTTGAGGCTGTTATTGCTTTGAGAGATGCTCTATCAGCAACTTCGGCTTCTTTTTGAGGCTGTTATTGCTTTGAGACATGCTCTATCAACAATTCCGGCTTCTTTTTGAGGCTGTTTTTGCTTTGAGACATGCTCTATCAACAATTTCGGCTTCCTTTTGAGGCTGTTATTGCTTTGAGAAGTGCTCTATCAGCAACTTCAGCCTCCTTTTGAGGCTGTTATTGCTTTTACTGCAGCTCTATCAGCAGTCTAATCCAGAATGATTGGATAAGGCTTTCCTATTCCTGCCCAAAATCAAAACGTCAGCTATTTTATTCAAAAGAACCTCAACTGTAATCTCCCAGCAACTGTTCAACGCTTATTTGTTAAGCAGTTCCATGATGTTTTGGCCTCTTTCATTTGGGACCTTGCGCAAGTCCAGTTCGACTCCAAGTTCGCTCAGCTTGTTAAACGCTTCGATATCTTCATCATCTACAGATACAGTGGATGAAATTTGCTTCTTCCCTTCTGCATAATGCATGTTTCCGACGTTGATATGATCGATAGGGACGCCTCCTTCTTTTAGCTTCAGAGCATCCTGCACATCTCTTACGACCAGAAAAATCTTTTGTCTTGGTGATGCATTATGGATAATGTCAATCGTTTTTTGCAAAGTGAAATATCTCGCCTGAATAGTGTCAGGGAGCACCATGTCCATCAGATTCTGCTGCACTTCATCGGACGCGACTTTATCATTAGCTACCACAACTAGATTTGCACCCAGGTGGTTCACCCAAGTTACTCCCACCTGTCCATGAATCAAGCGATTGTCTATTCTAGTCAATAAAATATTTGGATTTGCCATGTTAATCTCTCCCTTTTCAAATGTAATCGATTCCTTGGGACGCCCCATCCCCCTAACTTTATTTTTACATTATTGGGTTAACCCCCGAGGCTTTTCTGTCAGTCTAATTCATAAATGGTGACGCCTTGCACTACGCGGTTGACTTTGCCTTCCGGGCTTGGATTATCTGGTGTGATACCGAGCTGCAGAGATTTTTTCAACGCCAGCACTTGCGCGAACATGACATACAGCAATGCCAGCTGAAAATCTGTTTCCAGTTCATCCTGGCCATCATTGACCGCAATCGTCCAATCAGCCAGTTCTTCTACTTCCGGGGTTGCTTTTTCTGTCAGTGCTACTACTTTGGATGTTTCACCGGAAAGCTCTCTTAAGATGTCCAGATCATATTTTCTTGTGTACGGATCCTGAGACATCATCAATACAACAACCGATTGATCATGAAGGATGGATTTTGGACCATGCCGGAAACCGAGTGATGATTCATTGACTGCAACGACATTGCCCGCAGTCAATTCCAGCATTTTCAAGGCAGCTTCATGGGATAATTGGCCAAGCAATCCGGAACCCAGATAGATGATTCTATTAAAATCAAAATCCAACACTTGATCGACAGTCGTTGAGATTTTTTCCCGCAGTAACTCTGCGTTGGCAATAACTCTTGCTGCGGTTTTTCCAGTAAAAGGTGTACTGCTGAAAAGGAAACGCGCTGCAATCATCATGCTAGTGTAACTGCTCGTCATCGCAAAACCTTGATCGTGTGCTTTTTCCGGTGTTAAGATGGTCAAACTATTCGCATCATTAACAGTGTTTTTAGCCAGCTGTCCGTCTTTATTACACGTAATGACAACTTGATAGAAATCCTTGACGATTTGCTGGCCAAGTTTCACTGCTGCAACACTTTCAGGGCTGTTCCCTGATCTCGCAAAGGAGACGAGTACTGTCGGTACACCTGCGAGTAAATATTCTGTCGGGTTGGAAACAATATCAGTTGTCGCAATCGCTTCATAATCGAGTTTCGGATTGCCCAGTTTGCGCAATTCAGGTACAAGCGTATCCCCCGCAAATGCAGATGTTCCTGCACCTGTGAAAATAACTTTTACCCTCCCGTGCTTTGCAATTATCGAAGCAATAAAACCCTGCAACGCATCTTTTTCTCCAAATAATTTTTCTGTCAATTCTTGCCATACTTCTGGCTGCTGATAGATTTCAGTTGCAGTGTAATGTGCTTTTTTTTCTTTCAATTCTTCTGAAGACAGTCCAAACATTTATTTTCCTCCTATTATGTGTGATCCATTTGTGGTAATGTTGTCATAACCAGTTGCTAGTTAAACGTTTATACTTTTCAAATAAATTGATAGATTCCCAGTTTCAATTGCCGCGTTCAGGTGGAATCAGTCCAATTCCACCGTATAATGAAATTTGTCACCGCGGGCAACGCTAACGGTATACTCAATCAGAGTATCATGATGGTATGCATATCTCCTGACAAGCATCGCCGGGTTATTATTGGCTACATTCAAGTGCTCAGCTTCGTCTGAACGTACCAATGTGGCTGAAAATTGTTCCACAGCTTTTGTGACAAAAACATGATAATCCGCTTGAAACACATCATACATCGGCCGCTCCACCAAATCAGAGGCAGTCAAATGCCGAAAAATACGCTTAGGCAAGTATGATGTTTCATACATTAATGGCTCCTCATCTGCCAAACGCAGACGAATTACTTGAAATACCTCTTCCTTTGGTTTTAGTTTCATTTGTTTTGCGAGATGTTCATCTATCTCCAGTTCACGAAACGAAAGCACCTTCGTAGAGGGCTGCCTTCCCTGCTCTTTCATCGCTTCAGTAAAGCTGTATAGCTTTACCAAGTCCTGGTCATATGTTTTCGAAGCGACGAATGTTCCTTTGCCGTGTTCTTTGTATATATAACCTTCCCGCTCAAGTTCCTGCAGGGCCTGGCGGACGGTGATCCGGCTTAATTCATACAAGTCGCATAACTCACGCTCAGATGGAAGCTTATCATGCACTTGATATTTGCCGTCTTGTATCTGTTTGATGAGTTCCTCCATTAATTGCAGATATCTTGGAACCCGGCTTGTTTTATCCACTTGTGCCCGGTCACCTCCTTGAAGTTAGCTATATTCGGTGGTTATAACCAGTTAATTTCATTGTAAGTCCTTCTACTGGATTTGTAAAGGGGAGAAGAATTCGATGATGGATGGCAGGCGGTCTCTGATGATAAAATCCACCAAAGTATCTAAAAGGATCCTTCAATGGTCCGCCCCCCTAACTAAGCAAGGTCCACCTTCTTAAAATCCCACCTAATAATCTAACTGGCGCAAATACAAAAGAAGATCATCATCTTGCTTTTTAAGTGTATATTTACGAATCTGGCTATCTATCTTCTTTTGTTGCTTACTGTCATTGCTAAACATATTCATTAAATGAAAAAGTGGGCTGCTAACAATCCCTGCGCCACCATGGAATCCCAGTTCAAATCCCATTTGTTCAGTTTCTGATAATGGCAGCTCCAGTGTGCTTTAAAAAATCTTTCTTATAAAATTTGGTAATTAATATTCTCGGCGCTTTTTCTTCTAATGCTGAAAGCAATCCTTCTGCGTTATTGACCACCACACAACGATCTGAATCCGCTTGTTTCATTTATGACACCCCTCGCACTTTAATTATTTTCTGACCATTCACTCATTAACATTATTTCAAAGTTACGAAATGAATGCAATGGGATTTTTTATATTTCCTCTGTTAATATTCTATAGTTAAAAAAGCCTGCCTATAACCAAAATATGATGCTGGTCTGCCACTCTTGCGAACTTTCAATGAAAAGAAAATGAATCAGAACGCCGCGTATTTCCCCGCCGCACTAAATTCAGCTATAATAACAGCATACTATTTCAAGAGACAGAAAAGGACAGGAGCCACTTCATGAATATGTTAAAAGAAAAAAATAAAGTATACGTTGCACCAAAGCCGCTCCCCAACATATGGATCGTAATCCTGCTCGGTTCGTTGACTGCATTCGGTCCCCTATCCATGGATATGTATTTGCCCGGTCTCCCGTCGGTCACCGAAAACTTTCAAACAACTGCATCAAACGGCCAGTTGAGCATTACTGCCTGTCTGTTAGGGCTTGCTGCCGGCCAGCTTATTTTCGGTCCGCTCAGCGATATCCAAGGCCGCAGAAAACCATTGCTCGTCACATTGATTCTTTATGCGGCAAGTTCGCTGCTATGTGCATTCAGTCCGAATATCTGGGTGTTCATTGTCCTGCGCTTCTTCCAAGGATTGACAGGCGCTGCGGGCATTGTGATTGCACGCGCTTCCGCAAGAGATATGTATTCCGGAAAAGAACTGACGAAATTCATCGCACTGCTCGCATTGGTGAATGGGGCCGCCCCCATCCTTGCACCCATCTTGGGCGGGGGCATTTTGAAATGGACTTCCTGGGAGTTCGTTTTCATGATCCTCTGTGCAATCGGATTGATCATGTTCCTTTCCGTCGCCTTCTCCTTACCGGAAACACTGCCGCAAGAAAGACGTACACAAGGGAATCTTTTCGCGATTTTGAATACGTTTAAAGACCTTTTCAAAGATCGCGTGTTCATTGGAATCGCGCTGGTCCAGTCATTTATTTCGATGAGCATGTTTGCATATATTTCCGGATCGCCATTTGTGTTACAAAACGTCTATGGTGTTTCCCCGCAACAATTCTCCTTCATTTTCGCGTTGAATGGTCTTGGAATTATCATTGCGGCACAAACCACTGGGAGACTGGCTGATACATTTCAGGAATTGACTCTTCTTCGTACTGCGATGCTGATTTCTTTTTTCGGCAGCTGTTTACTGATAGGTTCTGTACTTTGGCATTTGCCGCTTGTGCTTGTACTTATTGCATTGTTCCTTGTCGTATCCAGTGTGGGGATGGTCAATACAACGTGTTTTTCACTTGGCATGGAACGGCAGGGCCATGTCGCTGGAAGCGCCTCGGCATTTCTTGGTATTCTTCCCTTTGGCGGCGGCGCGCTTGTTTCACCACTAGTAGGACTGGGTGGTGAGAACACCGCCCTCCTGATGGGGCTCGTGATCCTGTTATGCAGTTGCACTGCCATCTTGATGTATATGACATTGATTCGTAAAAGACAATAAATAGGCTGCCCGAGAGTATGCCTTGGACTGCAGACAAATAGTGTTTCAGAACGAGAGATAAGTTTTGAAACACTATTTTGTTCTCATAATCAATTGGAGACCAAAGATTGAACCAGCAACATTCTAGCGATAGGCACGAAAAGATCGCTCGTTTTCCAGTGTATATTCTTTATGATGCACTCTTTTTATGAGTGAGAAATAGACTTGGAATAAAGACGATCACAAGGACAATGGCAGCTACGAGGAACCCTGCCTGGTAACCTTTTAAACTATTGGCAATGGTTGGCTGCGATCCTTGTATAACAGTTGCTACGACGGTTGCAATAACAGCAGAACCAAAGCTTGAACCAAGATTTTCAATGATATTAATACCGACACCAGCCTGAGGAAGCTGTTTGCTTGCAAGTCCGGTGTATGCATCACTTGTCAATGGAAGCATAATACCTCCAAAACTAGTACCACGAATAAATAATATGATAGAAATCCAAAGCATACTCGTTTTATCAGTGATAAAAATAAGTGGAATAGATCCGATAAGCGAAATAATGAGGCTGACCATCACCACGTATTTCGCGCCAATCCTATCAATCATCCTTCCGATCATCGGCCGGGTAACGAGCATGCCAACTCCTTGAGGAATCAATGCAAGCGCGGCTTCGATAGCCGTGAAATGACGCAAGTTTTGAAAGAACAATGGAAGTATAAGCATTGGTCCCATGACAGCAATATTCGCTAAGAACAATCCAATGCTGGATGCTGAAAAGCTTTTGTGTGCAAACAAATTTATTGGAAGCACGGTTTGATTCTTTCTGATGTGATTATATACGACATATATTACTGCTAAAGCAAGCCCAATGCCTCCCCATAGAAGTGTTTCTTTATTATTGAAGGAGGCATGGTCCGCTGCTTTCGTAATTCCATATATCAATGCTGCACTCATGAATGACAAATCAACAATACCAAAAACGTCAAGCTTACTATCTTTGTTGAATGGTTCAAAATCTGGGATAGTTTTCATCATAATTGGTGCTGCAATCAAGACGATGAACACGTTGATGAAGAAAATCCAATGCCAGGATGCAGCATGAACAATGAATCCTCCGATTACAGGCCCAAGTATCGGACCCAAAATCATCGGTGTACTGACAATTGCCATCACCCTTCCCAGATTTTTCGGTCCGGCAGTTTTAACCAAAAGTGTCGACATAAGGGTCGTAATAATTCCGGCACTAAATCCCTGTAGCAAGCGGAACAAGAGAAAACTGGATATATCCCAGCTAAAACCAGCTAAGACAGAAATGACACCAAAGGCTATGACTGCACCCACGAAAATTTTCTTTCCATTATATTTATTCATAAGCCAGCCAGATACTGGGACAGCAATGGCAAGAGCTAATACATATCCCGTAACAGACCATTGAACAGTACCAAGCGTCGTGCTGAAATCTTTCATTAGTTGATCGATAGCAATATTTACCATCGTGGAGTCAAGCATCGGAGCAATTGCGCCAAGTGCAATTGCCCATGCAGCCGCAAGTACTTCTTTTGGCAACTCTTGCTCCTTTACGTTATCTTTTGACATGTGGATCTCCTCTCTTTTTTGTTTCCTTGTCAACAAAATATAACATCTTTTTGTTTCCTCGTCAACAAAATAAAACAAATAAAAAGGACAGCCCGTTTTAATAGGGTCTGCCTGTGATTAGTTGATTCCAGCTGTATGCAACTAATTGATCGTTCTACCTTGTTTCTTTATTTCTGTATCCAAATGCCTGCTGTAATTTTCCACAAAGCTAAGCATACTGTCAATTTCTTTTTCAGTGACTTGCTGAAATACCACTTTATCCCGTTCACGAAATTCTTTGTGCAGTTCCTCATGGACATTAAAAATTTCTTTTCCTTGCGCGGTAAGTTTAAAATAGATTTCTTTTTTATTATCAGGCTTTTGATAGCTTTCGATAAAACCTTTTTTCATAAGCTTCTTCGTTAATTTACTGATGGCGCCTCTCGTCATATAAAGGGTCTCCGCAAGTTTTCTTACATTGGCATCTCTGTTTTTTTCAATCGATTCGATACAATGTACTTCAGAAGGCTTATAATCCTTCAGATGTTCTTCCATCTTCGGCTTATTAAGCCAAGCCAGCTTGTTAAATAAGTCCCTGAAATTGATGAGGAGCTCTTCTTCCTTGTTCATGGCCTGTCCCCCTGCTCATTGGTACCTCAATCATACCATATCATACCGGTTTTGGTTTCCTATTTAACGATATAGAGCGATGCAGAAAAGGTTTAAAACGTCCACGTACTAATAGTTTTCATCTGTATAATTGTTGGGCAACCGTTCTTCTGGTTTACAATAAAATCTTGATTTCACCCACGATTTGACCATTATCGTTGCGGATTTCTTTTGGACATAACTTCTGCAGACGATCGATTGTATCCAAGTTACTGTAATTGATTTTTTTCAGAATCACTGCGATAAGCTGGGGCCATAAATGTTCTGTTCCACTATGTACTTTCAAAGCGATGCTGATTTTTTTCTTTTTTTAGTGCCAGACAGTAGACGCCCATTGCGCCGCCTTTGGCAACAATATTATGATCTGCAAGCAATACAGTGCATATAAAATCATGCGAGGCTACTATTTCTGGATGAGCACCCATCGTTTGAGAGATTTTGTTGACGGCTTGGGCGGTTTTCCGATCAGCGATCATAGCTGGATCAGCAAATTTCAAATAAGAAACAGCCATATTTTTCAGCGGCACGGCATGTACGGGGACCCCACAGCCATCCATACCGGAAAGCATTTCCGACTGATCTGTTTCCGATAGCTCGCTGACCAGCCTTTTTATAGCTAATTGCAGTGGATGATCCGGCGCGTCATAGCTCCCCATATCATATCCCTTCTCCCTCGCATAGGCGAGAAAGCCAAGATGCTTGCCAGCACAATTGTGCAAAAGCTTTCTTTTTGGCAGATGTTTACTGATATAATCCTGCTTAGGAGCTTCATTCAACGGATAGCTCGCATGACAAATCAGCTGCTCTTCATCGATTTGCAGCTTTTTACTGAGATTCTGCAAATGCGCTACATGATAACTCTCTCCGCGCTGTGAGGCAGTAAATAGCGCTGCTTCCACCGGTCTAAGGCTGTATTTTTCTATGATGCCGCTCCGAAACACAGGTATCGCTTGGAGTGGCTTCATAGCCGAACGGTAAAAAATCGGCATTTGAACATTCCCTTTGGCATACACCACCTTTTTGTCTTCATCTATGATACAGATAGCACTCTGGTGAATATTTTCTAAAACGGATGCACGATATTCTTCTGCGATGACTGGCTGGTATGACATGATTAACCCTCATTTCTGTACAAATTCACTCTCCTATGAATGGAAATAGTCCATAAAATCGCTTGGGAGCATGTGTGTATACTGTTTGAACACCTTGATAAAGTAACGATAATTACTGTAACCGACCTCTAGGGCAATGACACTTATCTTTTGATCCCCTGCCTTGATCATTTCAATTGCTTTACAGATACGATAGCGGTTGAGGAATTCGTTAAATGTAAAACTCGTATGTTCTTTGAATTTACGATTTAAATAAGTAGCACTCATGTCAAGAGAATTCACCAAATCCTGGATACTGATTTTTTCATAGTAATTCTCTCGTATATACCCCACCATCGTATGTACCAATTCGGAATTATTATTGTTCTCTTTCCAGGTCTCCAAATCAAGGACATGGATATCCCCTGGCGTTGCAATACTTTTCTGCAATAACTTAAATTCCCTTTTTTGATCGATTTCTCTTTTAACTTTGGCAATTGCTTTTTTCAACTCTTCGTGATTCACAGGTTTCAACAGGTACTCACTGACACCATATTCCATTGCCTTTTTCGCGTATTCAAATTCGTCATACCCCGAAATGATAATGGAAGAAAAATTTTGTAGCTGTGGACAGTCGGCAAGCATTTGAATCCCGTCTTTGATCGGCATGTTAACATCGATCAACACAATTTCGGGCTGGTGTACAGCGATTTTTTGCAAGCCTTCTTCCCCATTCCTTCCTTCTGCAACCACGACACATCCAAGATCAGCCCAATCCATCATATATTTGAGCCCTTCCCGAATGATATCTTCATCTTCCACAATCAATACCTTATACATCGGATGATGCTCCTTTTTCATATGGAATTTGAAATGTTATCTTCGTTCCAGATCCAAGTGTGCTTTCAATCGACAGACCAGCATGTTCTCCATAAAGCAGCAGTAGCCGACGATTTGCATTGTACAATCCGATTCCTTTCATGCCGTTTTCGCTGTCTAATAAATTGATTTTTATTCTCTGCAATGTGTTTTCATCCATTCCCCCACCGTCATCTTCCACGGTGAATAAGATCCGCTCTTTTAATAATTGAGCTTTGATTCGAATATGGAGTGTCATTTGATGACGATAGCCATACTTAATCGCGTTTTCAATCATTGGCTGTAGAAGCAATTTCGGAATCAATGCTTTCTCTATATTTTCATTAATTTGCAAGTCCACTGTCAGTCGTTCCTTGAAACGTAACTGATGAAGCTTCAAATAGTCACGAATGTACGCCATATCTTTCACAAATGGAACCTCTTTCATTTTATCATGAATGCTGTATCGCAATAAATTTGACAGCGACATAATGATTTCTTCAGCTTTCTCTACATCATTAACCATCGTATAGCGTAACATCGCGAGAACATTAAATAGAAAATGCGGATTGAACTGACTTTGCAACAATTTGATTTCATTCACTTTACGAATATGGGAGAGTTCTTTATTACGTTTCATCAATTCATTCAAATTATCAAGCATGGAATTGAATTCGTTTGCAAGCATTTCAAATTCATCTCCAGTTTTGATGTCGACATATGCATGCATGTCCCCTTTTTCCAGCTGTGATACTGCAAATAACAACTTATCAATCGAGGCTACATTTTTCCGTGCCATTTTTTCAGCAAGCACCTGGATGATCACAAACAAGATACCGCAAGTCAACAACAAAAACACCATATATAAAATCAAGTAGGTATAATCGCCCTTTTGATTGATCAGCGCATAGACAGTAAAATAGTTATCAGCAATTTTAGTATAATAGTAGCTCTCATCTTTGATTCGTATCGTTGATTCCCTCATACTTTCGGGAGAAAACTTATTCATCAGCCCTTTAACGATATCATTGGTTGTCACTACCAAGTAGTCGTAGTCATCTGTCACTACGGTAATGTCTGCCTTTTCTCCGAAAACTAACCTTTGAAAATCTCCTTCAAAAAGCTTATAAACCAGATACCCAACTACTTTTCCTTCTTTTTTGACTACTTTCGCAAAAGTCACAGTCGATGTTTTATCGTGGGAATAATATGTTTTGTCTACATCTATCAGTGTATGATTCGGATTCTTTTTTAAACGGGGAATGAGTTTAAGAATAAGCTCCTGTTCGATCACAGCATTCGGCTCAGCTGTGGAAGCAACGAATATATTATTTTTATCAATTAAATAAAAAACGCTTTTGACATCCTGAAGATTGTTGAAACTATAAAATTCTTCGTAAACCAGATGATTGTTTTGGTGCCAGACGGCACTTTCTTTCACTATTGGCAAAGATGCCATCCGATTGATTTCGTCATGGTAACGGTCATAGACCACCGTCATTTTATGCTGTACATCATTCGCCGATTCACGGGCATCATAGATGTCTTTTAACTTAAAAACAGCAATTGTGAACATGCTGAACAAAAGTATCAATATGCAAATTGGGATGATAGTATATGTTAGAAAAAGGGCTTTTGTCGCCTCTCGAAAATTCCTTCTTTCCTTCATACAATCACCCCTAGTCGGAAACATACTCTCATGCTGTTTCTATTATAGTGCAACTTCCTTTTTTCCTGTTAATTTAAAGAAGATTAATAATGAAATAACGGTAATAGCAATTAAAATTGTCGCAAGCGCTGCTGCAACACCATAATTCCCACGTACAACTTCAGTATAAATACCTATCGACATGGTTTTGGTCTTTACTGTATACAGTAAAATTGAAGTACTCAATTCACTGATGATGGTCACCCAGCTGAGTATTGCACCAGATATGACACCTGGCATCATCATCGGCAATGTTATTTTATAGAATGTTCTGAATGTAGATGCTCCAAGACTCGCTGAGGCCTCTTCAATACTAGGATTTATCTGGTGAATAATTGCCGCACTGGATCTAATCGTATAGGGCAAACGCCGGATGACAAAGGCAATAATAATGATGGTTGCAGTTCCACTTAATGCAAGCGGCTCGGAGTTGAAGCCGAGCAGGAGTGAAACTCCAAGGACAGATCCTGGAACAATATACGGAATCATCGACAAGATATCCAAACCACTCGTCATTATACTCCTTCTACGTACAGTCACATAGGCGATTAAAATCGCTACAGCGACGATGATCCCCAAAGAAATCAACCCAAGCATGAATGTGTGCCAAATTGTATCCCCTGATCTTTCAAATGCCATTTGAAAGCTTTCCAGAGAATAACCCTTGACAAAAATACGCCCTGATGTTTTCAAGAAAGCTGTATAAACCACATATAGCATTGGCAAAATAGCTAACGTGATATATCCATAAACAAAAATATAGGCAATCACATTTTTCAAGCGTTTTTCCTTTTTTTCTTTTATCGGGTTAAGCGCGCTCATGGAAAAGGATTTTTTGTTCGTGACATAGTTCTGCAACAGAAATATGGTCAAAGCCACTACAACAACAATGACACTAATAGCAGCCGCGAATCCCGCATCACCGCCCATTTCGGAGGTGAACTCATTAAAAATCAGTACCGGTAGTGTTTTATAACCTTCCCCAATCAACATTGGAGTGCCAAAGTCAGCCAATGCCCGCATAAATACAAGCAAAGAGCCTGCCAAAATGGTAGGGATAATCAATGGCATGATAACTTTAACAATGGTTCTGAATCGTGATAACCCCATGCTTTCTGCAGCTTCAATCAAGGAATTGTCTATATTTTTAAAAGCTCCCATCAAGAACATGTAAATCAATGGAACCAATTGTAGCGTCAGCACAACTAGGATACCTGTGAACCCATATATATCTGGTGTACCAAAATGGAATGTGTCCCGCATGAAATTGGTGACTATCCCGTTTCTTCCAAGCAGCAGTATCCATGAGTAAGCCCCTATAAATGGTGGTGCCATTGAGGAGACTAGAATCAAAATCTGCAGATATAATTTACCTTTGATCTTAATCGTCGTCATCACATATGCTAGCGGCACGGCAATGACTAGTGAAGCAAGCGTCACTGCTAACGTCACTTTCAGACTATTAAACAAGGCACTATAATAATATTTTTTTTCAAAAAACTGAACAAAATAAGCCAAGCTGAATTGTCCATCCTTTTCAAAACTTTCCTTCAAGAGAGAAAAAAGCGGAAAAATGAGAACAAACGCATACAGAATGATGATTCCAATTGTAATCAAGGTCCAAATGTCTTTTCGATTTGTCGACTGTTTCATAAAAGATCATCCTTTAACACATTAACTTCACTTTTGAAATCAAAAATATTAATTTTGTTTTGTTTTACGCCAAGATAGATGATTTTTCCAGGTTTCAGCGGTTCCTCGATCATCGATTCCTGAATCACTTCGACTTGCTCGCCATTTTGAAGCTCAACTATATAGTGAATGTTCATACCGAGGAACATATTGCCCTTAATGATGGCTCGCATGCCATTTTTATTATCATTAATGACAAATTCTTCCGGGCGAATGGACAGTTTTACTTTTGTATCTTGTTTGTCGAAACTCTTTTTCAGATTTTCAATAATGACCTCATATTGCTCATCCATCACTAGCAAATACTTGTTATCACGGTACACAATGGTCCGTTCAATGATATTGGTCCGGCCGATAAAATTTGCCACAAATGTGTTAGCTGGGCGTTGATAGATTGCTCGAGGTGTGCCAATTTGTTGAATTTCCCCTTCATTCATAACAGCAATACGATCGGAAACGGCCAAGGCTTCTTCCTGATCATGAGTAACGTACACAGTTGTGATTCCTACATTACGCTGAATATCTTTGATTGCTTCCCGCATATCCACACGCAATTTGGCGTCGAGATTGGACAGCGGCTCATCCATTAGTAAAACACTTGGCTCAATAACAATAGCTCGTGCCAAAGCAATCCGCTGTTGCTGACCGCCAGATAGGTTTTCAGGCATACTTTTTTTAAATTTAGTCATCTGTACAACATCCAGCATTTTATCTACACGTTTCCCTATTTCTTCATTAGCCATATTTCTATTTTTTAGTCCGAATGCCACATTATTGGCCACACTTAAATGTGGAAAAATAGCATAGTTCTGAAATACCATACCGATGTTTCTCCGTTGTGGAATGATTTTATTAATTACACGATCATCAAAAGCTATTTCACCGCCTTCAATGCTGTTGAATCCTGCTATCATTCTTAATAAAGTCGTTTTCCCGCATCCCGACGGTCCAAGGAGGGTGAAAAATTCACCCTCCTTGATGTCAAAGGAAAGACCAGGGATCACCGTTGTATTATCATATTTTTTTATTACATTATTGAAATGAATGGAAACACTCACCAGAACTCCCTCTCCCTTTTTAGCACCTCTGTCAATTATTCTTGTGCATCTGTAAATACATCCATATATTTATCTAAAATTTTGTCGCGGTTTTTCTCGACATATGCCTCATCTTCTTTGATAACATTGATTTTATCCAATGGGGTCATGTAGTCAGCAACTTTGACATTCTTGCCAAGTGCACGTATTGTCAGCTCGGAAGCAAATGCATTTTGTGCTTTTTCGGAAGTGATGAAATCAATAAATTTCTTTGCATTATCTATATGCTTTGCACCTTTTATAATTTCAGCACCAGCATCAAGATAAACAGCACCTTCTTTTGGATAAATTACTTCCACCGGCGCTCCATCACGAACATAACTCACCGCTGGATCTTCATAAGTCAACCCAACCACGTATTCACCATCGGCAACACCTTTATGCACGGCACTAGAACCATTTGCAACCTTTCCATCAAGATTTTTAATCAATTTGTCAACATAATCCCAACCTTTTTCAGATGTATAGTCTCCTCCTTTGGCCAAAAGCATATTAGTCAGCTGGGCAAATGCTGAACTTGAGCTGGCTGGGTCGGCTGCTGCGATTTTCCCTTTTAACTTAGGGTTCAATAAATCTTCATAGCTGTCGATTTTGACGTCACCTATCAGGTCAGTATTGACAAGCAACACACTGCCGTCAGCTCCGTAAGGTGTCAGGAAACCGTTCACATTTTGATGTTCCTGAAGCATTTTATCATTGTTTTTGGATGTATATTTCTCGAATAGGTCTGCATATCCAAGTGCTTGTGCCTTGCTTCCCCCAAACATTACATCTCCATTTGGATTGCCTTTTTCCGTTTCAATACGCTTGATCAATTCACCCGTACCTGCTGAAATCAGTTCCACTTTGATTCCTGTTTCTTTTTCAAACAAAGGAATAATTGTATTGACGATTGCTTCACTGTTCGGTGAATAGACCACCAGTTTATCTTTTGTTTTTTCTGATCCGCTATCTCCGCCACAAGCAGATGTAAATACGACCAAAGCGAATATAATAAGAAGTACTGCAACTTGCTTTTTCATCAAAATCCCCCCTGTAAATTGTTTAACTTTTCGTTACTGCATTAAGTATAAATAGTCAGTAAAGCGTTTACAATGTCACTATTGAACAACATTGTCTACTTTTCGAAACCAATTATTTGTGAAATAATTCAGGATTACGAGAAGTCGAAGCGGTTTTTTAAATGGGGGAAGATCATTACAGATAGTAGAAAAGATGCGGACGTGACACATTCTCATCCGCATCTTTTCTATTTTGGAGCCAGGCCAGCCAACGGAATACCCCAATGAGTCACGCACAAGCGGCCTAAGAAGCTGCATCCTGCATCTCCATTACATTTTATTGATATTTTTTTATTAAATAGGCTGTATCATCCTTTAAAATGTGATAGATTTTTTTAGGAATCAACTCATTCTTTTTCAGATGCTTTAGCAGCGATTGTAATCCGGTTAAGTGCTTGAGCACCTTTTTATCAGATTCTTTTTTCTCAAAGTGGGCAATTGTTGTCAACTGAATCTTCAGCTGATGGGCGGCTTCAGCCTTTTCAAATGCGCCATCCTTTTCAAAACGATCGACAAGTGTCATCATGTCAGAACCACTAGTTGTAACACGGATCGTATACGTTTCTTTTTGCACATTCCCGGCTTTGTCTTCCGCTGTCACAACAAGTTCATGTGCCCCGGTCTTTCCTGCCAAATCGATATTTTTTCCTCTTTGATACGGTTCACCGTCAAAGGCTGCAGATACTTTTTCCACACCACTTCCTTCATCCGCGGCTGTCCATGTAAACGTAGCAATTTCTGAATCGGCAATGACCGCCTGATCAGTAAGTTTGTTCCCATTCATTTCCACACTTATTTCTGGTGGTATTGTATCATCTCCATCGGATTTTTCCACCAGTTGTTCCAAAATACCTTCATAATGCTGCTTGAAATCAGAGACAGCTGCGTCGATGTCTCTTTGTGCTGCATTCGGGTCCAGATAAAGTTTTTTCACCTTATCTTTCAATGCGTTAAAGCCGGATTTTTCCAGGCTTTCTTTCGTATAACGTGCTTCATCCATTAGGCTTATTTCTTCGTAAGCCGGGGCGAGCGATGCAAAATCGGAAGTTCCCTGTTGTTTCGTATGCAGTTTGATTTCTGCAGCTGATGCAAAGGTGTTTTCCGGTGTTCCATATGTTTCGGTGATATACAGTCTGTAAAACCTCGCTTTGACTGGCTCATCAAATGCGATTATTGTGTTGCCGCCATTTTTCATGTCACCTGATTTGATCGTTTTCCAACTGTTATCTTCATTCGTATCAGACACTTGTAGCTTGTATTTTTTCACATCGCCATTTCCATTCCTGCTCACATACTCATAAGCATCAACCGGTTTCGCTTCAGGCATTTCGATGGTAATCCAATGCGGAACCTCTGGACGTTGGCCATTGTATTGCGTGTGCCACCAGGTAGACTCTTTGCCGTCCAGCACATTTTCTGCAGGGCCTTCATAAGGCTCCGCCTGTTTTTCTTCCGAGTTCGCATATGCCTTGAACCCTGCACGATCCATTGCCTTATACCCTTCTTCTAAATTCAATTCGTCATAGGATTTTTCAGCTTCATCATAAGCGATTGCCTGATTTTTCACTTCCACCTCAGCAACCTGAATATCTGTTTTTGTACTTCCAAGGGTGATATCACCTTTTACCAGCGGAAATTTTTCTTTGACGTACTTCGAGGTAGCTAATTCCCCATCTACATAAAGTTTCAGCATGCCATTTGCTTCCCTGACTGCTTTGATATCATGCAAGTTACCATCATTCACTTTTCCTTTTGCAGTTTCTTTGATTGTCGTTGGCTTGTAATCTTTTGTACCGAACGTTCCATAAGCCATCTCTTTGACTGTTGTTACCGTATTTTTAGAGCTGATTGTGTTATCACCAACGGTAAAGTTCAGATATCCCTTGTCATCCACTGCTAAAGCAAACGCATCTTTCTGCTGTAAAATGATTTGTTCGGCGCTGGAACCTCGCATTTTCAATGATAGGGTGAAATCGTTTTTTCCGGTCAGCGGCGTTTGATCAGCAAAAGTATAAGCCTTATGGTCCACATGATACAAGTCGATATCCGGCTCATCAAAATGCACTTTTTTCATGTCATCTGCGTTCACCAGATCATCTTTATCGAACAATGCTGCGGCAGTGCCATCCTCATAATGTGTAAACTGCTTGTCTGCGGAAACTGCATCACCCCAGATATTTTCGGCACGCATTTTCAACGAGTTTTCTTTTGTGAACAGTTCAGAAGCCGTGATATCAACCGTCCGATAGTCTTCCAAAACTTCCGCATCAGCATTTTTTCCATTCACCTTAAATGAAGGATTTTGGATACGCTGATCAAACTTCACACGCACCTGATCCTTGCCAATGCTTTTGACGGAAATAACTTTTGGTTGCTTCTTGTCTTCCGTTGTGAATTGATAGATTCGTGATTCATGCGGATCCAATGTCACCTTGACCTTGTCCCCATAATTTTTCGTTTCGGCATTCGTTTCATCCACACGCGGCTGAATCTGCACCATTTTTGCATTCTTCAGCTTTGCGGGCACGCCTGCAACATCATCCAGCGTCAATTCATACGACTGCTTTTTGTCACCGGCATTACGGAAGGAGACGATACCTTCTCCATCGCTCCAGCTGGAATAGCCGTAGACACCGCCTTTATCAGGCCGCTCGCCGAACAGTTTGGCATGCTCCAACACTTTGGAGTTGCTTTCAGCCCAGTCCAGCACATCCGCAGTGATTTTCCACTTTTCTTCGTTCATGATGCTTGGGGAGAAATACAATTCCCAAAAAGCTGTTCCTCTTGCGGCATTCATCATCAAGTAATTTCTGAAGTCATCATCGCTGAATTTTACATTAGCGGATACCCCATAAATCGGGTCGTGATTATACACGTTTTTCAACGGGAACTGCAAATCATTTTTCTTAAAAATATTGAAATAGACATTGTCCCTGTAAGAAATGACCTGATCTGCCTGTGATCCGCCAAAATCATCCAGAAAACCAATGTCTCCTGAATCCTGCAGCCAAACCGTATTCCCCCACTGCAAGAGCCATGGGCTTGGATTGACATAGCTCGTCAAATTCAAAAATAAATCTTTTTCTTTGTCGGTGCGTTCCTTGCGCATCTTTTCAAAGGTTTGGATCCACCCTTCCCAAAGATCCGATGTGAAGTACATATCATGGTCGCCGCCAACCATATGATTGTTGTCCTTATCCTTGGATGGTCGTAAAGCGAATCCATCCAGCTTCCAATAATCGATATCGAATCTGTCCTGGTAATCTGTGAAGAGCGTCTGTAAATTGTCCAAATACGTCCTTGATCCGACATCAACGGATTTCCAATAATCATTCGTTACGTGACCGGTTCCGTTTTTCTCCATTAATTCCGCAAACCCGCCAAAGTAATTATATCCCCCTTGTGGCCCAAGCCATAGTCCGAATGTGGAATCGAACTTTTGGGCCATATCACTGGCAGGGTATAATTCATTCGGAAATTTGTTATTGAACTCCCAGAAACCTGTCTTGTTTTTGTATGGGCTGCCGGTTTCATTTCCATTTTCGTCAACTGTTTCATATGCATTCCAGCCATCATCCACAACATAGGAATCCAGTGGTTTTACCCCATTTTTACTCAGTTCTTTTTCTGTTCCATAAAAGGAATCCGCAATACTTTCATCGGTGATGTCCATCATGTTATCGTACCAGGAATTGTATTGCTTGCGGAATTCCGTTTTCGTTGCGATATCATCGATATAGGAAAATAAAGCTGTTTGAACGACATCTTGGTCCGTCCCTTCCGCAGCTCCCATGACACTGTTCCAGGTCGTGAAACTTCCATCCTTGTTCAGCTGACCATCTTTTTTCAGCTGTTTGAAGTCCTTTCCGGAATAATACCTGATTTGCATCTGATTGTCTTTTACATCCGTATCCGACGCTGGAAACTCGGATCCGAAAAACATCCCATTCGCATAAATCGGCTGTCCGAGGACCAATTCATATTTTCCAATCCACATGGATGAGATATCATCCAACGGGGGATGGTGGAATAGCCCCTCCACGTCATCTGGCAATGCAAAGGAATCGACATCGATATAGTCGATGGCCACATCTTTTTTGGTAGATGAAATGTCCACATGACTTCGCAAATATGGCTTGCCGTCTTCTGTGAAAATGGTATATTTGATGGACCAGATTGCATCATTTTTCTTGTAGTCTTCAAAAATGAATTGCACTTTTTTGCCAGATTGACAGGCCTGCTCTTTTACGTTTTTAATTGTGAGATCGCTGGCCTTTATGACATCGTTTTCCTCTGACACCAAATGGATTGAAAAATCCTCTGAGCCTTTTTGAGGAATTAATTTTTTGTCGATCCGCTTGTTCAAAACTTCTGTCGTTCCCAGACTGGAATCGGAAACATCAATGATTCGTTTCATTGCATCGTTCCCAATTTCCACTTTTTCTTTTGTAATGTGTACATCAGCTGCTCCAGCATTTACAGCGGCTGCATCTGCATCCACATGTCGGTTTCCCATTATTAAAACTATCAGGAAAATGATCAATGTTGCTGTCGACAGCCAATAGCTTTTCCGCTTCATCCTAAGTTCCTCCGATCAAATGTGATAGAACTTGAATATGGATAGTAATTTCCCTTGGGCAACAGTGTCACCCAAGGGCTCATCTAAATCATCTAAAGCCTATTGCCATTTTTCCAGCAAACGATCTGTATTTTCCTTCAGGGTATTGTACGCCTCTTCGGAAATGTGTTTCTTTTCTACTTGCTGTTTAAGCAATACGTTAAAGCCTCGCAAATGCTTCACAGCTTTTTCTGTTTGATCTTGGTCTTTGTAATGTGCTACTGCTCGCAGATGCGTTTGCAACTGCTGAGCTGCTGAAGCATTCGTAATTTCGCCATTTTCCTTCAAGTGTTCCACGAGTGACTGCAGCTGGGCGATGCTTGCTGTTTCCGGTTCCAACACATCCCCAATATCATCAATCGTTTCAAAGTCTGTGTTGACCAGCAAAGATCTGGTAATTTCAGTAGCAAAATCTGCATCTTCCTTCGCTACCAATGTAATAGTCGCCAGTGTTTGCTTACCGTCCAATGTTGGCTGTGCCCCTTTATTGGAAAACACCAACATGAATCGCTTCGCTGAAGCTTTGGAGCCATTGACCTTCGCGTAGTTCACCATATCCTTCGTTGCATCACCAGGTGACATTTTCTCCACCTTGAATGCATTGGTAGGAAGCAACATCTCCAAACCGAAAGCGTTGATATCCTGCAAATCTGATCCGATAACGGCAACATCAACCTTCTCGCCCTTCTTCACATGCTGCTTATCAGGTCTGATGTCAATGGATCCTTTCACTGATTTACCAGTACTTTCCAATGGGTTTTCCCCGAGCTGCGCTGCGACATACATCAAATCATAGGCATCGATAACACCGTTATAATTGATATCGCCCCTGGCAACTTGATTCCAAGCTGTGTCGGTTTCATCAACACCAAGATAGCTCGCAAAGAAATTCAAATCGTCTTCACCGATCGAACCGCCTGAACCGTCAGAAATATTCTTCCCAACAACCCAACCTTCCGTTTTATCCTTTTTGAACGGTCTGAATTCCTGCGCGGAGCCAAATCCCCCGACAGCATCTGTGATGGTCAGCTTGATATATCTCGCATTTACAGGCTCGTCGAAATCAATGGTTTTCAAATGACCATTTCTATCGAATGTGCCATCTTTCACAATATTTTTGTACGTTTTGCCATCCATACTTACATCCAGATTATACTTTAAAATCGTTCCATTTCCCGCATCTGTTCTAGGCTGATACTCGAATTTATCCAGTTGATATGCCAATTTCATATCAATTTCAAACGTATGCGGCGGTTTATTTCCGGAATTCCAATCTGTATGCCATACAGTATTCTCCTTACCATCCACTGCATTGACAGCCTCTTGCCCGCCCTCTTCACTGCTTGCCTTGGCGGTCATATTTCTCGGTACATTTCTGTATCGGTCTTGCTTGGTCTTCACGGTTATTTCCTTGCTCCAATCGGAAGCTCCCTTCGTATTCACTGCTCTGACTTGATATGTGTAGGATGTATCGTTTTCCAAATCAGCATGGATATAGAATGGTTCTTTTTTACTTTCTGTATCGAAAACATTTCTATGAATGACACCATCAATCTTCAAATCATAGGTAACATGTGCTCCAGCAACCTTTTCCCAGTTCAGCTTTATTTCCTGATCTGTCACATTTTCTTGATCAGCACCAAGCTTTTCAGGAATATCTGGTACTTGTTCATCCACTATTTCTTTCTCTTGATTATTATTGTAGCCATCTACTGTCAATGTCACGGCAGTTTTTGTAACATCCGTTTTACCGACTTTGACCTGCAGTTTTGGTGCTGTAATGATTTCCTTCTTCTCAAATTCAGAACCTTTGGTTGCATACTTATTCAAATCAGGAGATTCGTTGTAGAAATAAACATTTTCTCCTTCTTCGTATTCCTTCTCACTCTTGACTGCTTTCAATTCAATTTCTTTATCACCTGATTGAACAGTAACATTGTCTGGATGTTGACGTGTGTTGATGAAAAATTCGGTACCTCTTTCTTTCACCATTCCTTTATATCCTTGCCCTTTTGCTTCATTAACTGTGATGACAGCCTTGCCATCCGCCTCTTCAGAAGTGATCTTGGTGCTTATATTTTTACCATCCTTATACGCTACCGATTTCCCATCATCTTCATATAAGGTGAAATCTGATTTACCTGATGGGTAGACATCGAAAATACGATTTTCAGAACCATCCAGTTGATTGATAGAATTGTTTTCTGGCGCCATCGGTATGATCGCTCCATTTTTCACAAATACAGGCGTTTTCCATAATGGTGCATCAAATTGATCTATTACTGCTCCACCCTTATATTGCTCTCCTGTAAAGTAATCGATCCAAACCTGATCCTTATCCGGCAGGTAAATATTGTTCCGGATGCCAGCATCATTTTCACTTTCCTTATACACCGGCGCAACGAGCAGATTCGGCCCCCACATATACTGGTACTGTGTTTGCGTGCCGTACGTATATGGATCATCGGGGTATGCGAGCATCATTCCTCTGATCATCGGCATTGACGTTTCTGATGATTCGGCCGCATTGGAATAGATATAAGGCATCATCTCAGACTTCATTTTCAAATACATTCTATTAATTGATGTATAAGGTTCTCCGTAATTCCATGGATTTTTTTCTTTACTGTAATCATCCCCGCCGGACGCCCAGCCATCCATGTCTATTTGAATTGGTGTGAATGCCTTCCATTGAAAATCCCTTGTCTGGACAGTTTTATCCCCGCCGAAAATTCCGTCCATATCTGATCCGACATTCGGATTTCCTGATAAACCGGCACCAATATAAGTCGGAATATGCATGCGGATGTACTCCCAATTTCCGCCGTATTGGTCACCAGACCATAGTGATGCATAGCGTTGTGTTCCTGCCCACCCATCAAGTGAAATAATAAATGGACGTGCCCCATTGGAATTCTCCTCTTTTTGTAATCCCTCTGCTGCCTGACGGGTAGCATCCAATGCCATGGAATAACCATGTCCTACCCAGGCTACATCTGTCTTGACTCCTCTAATCCCAGCTTTCACTTCACCATCAAGATCCCTTCGCAGTGGGTCATCTTCTGGCAAATCCGGATTAGGCTTCAGATCACTTTGTGTCCATAAACCAGCCTCAACCCCTTTTTCATTCGCTTTATCAACAAATTTTTCCAAATTGTCCAGTCCACCATAACCACAGCTATAGCCATCATTTGGCAAAAACCACCCTAATGGCATGTCGTTATCGACGTATCTGTTCAAATAATCGACACCATCTTCAAGCAGCGTTCTTTGGTCACCGTGGCCATTATGTTTACCATTAAAGCAGTCAGCATGCCCCAGGTAAAACGAAAATTCAGGCAGCAATGCGGGCTTTCCTGTCAACTCCGTATATTCGTTTATGGTTTTCGGAATCGTATCTGCTACAAAATAATACGCATCAAATCTATTTTCATCGTGTTCAAAAGTAGCTGTTTCTTTAAAATCATATTTTCCGGGCTTAAAGGTATTACGCATCACCCCGTAACCCTCGGTACTTAAGTAAAATGGGACCGGGCTCGATGCAGCGCCTGCATCCCAGCCGCCGCCGATTTTAATGTTGATGGACTCGCCTTTATGCGAGTAGTAGCCGTTTTGCTGGCCGCCGCCATAAAAATACTCATCGTCTTTGGTTTTCAGCGTTTGCACTGTTTTCCCTTTTTCATGCTGCAGCGGCTCTGCTTCTTCCCACAGCAGCTTCGACTTTTCTTTATCATAAAGACTCATTTTGGATGTTTCTTTATCGATTCTTAGTGAAATCTTATCCGTGAAAATCTCATAGACTTTGGCATCACTTTCATCAACATTCACTTTAATGTCACCGTAATCATCTTTGTATGCGTTAACATTTTTATCGATGATTTTTGTCTTATGATCCGGACTGTTCGGGGTTGGATATTCTGGAAAATCCGCTTCTGGATCCAAATGCAATCGAAACACATTTTCTTTCAAAAAATTGATCTTGATCCTTTCATTAGTCGATAAATCCAGATAAACGTCATTGCCGTCTTTGGTAATTTTCGTTACTGTACCAATACTTTTCAGTTTTTCTTTAGCTGCCTTGCTGCCTGCTTCTGCCTGTGAAGCTCCCCCGGCTATTGCTGATAATAATAAAATCATGAAAGATAGGCATATGATGGTGCTGAGCTTGACATGTTGATGGTTTTTTTTCGGCATAATATCCTCCTTTAAATTTGGTTCCATCACCTTGTGTACCTAGCATGTATGCCAGGTAATTCAGTCCTGTGATAACAGGACCTCTCACGTCAATCACTCTACAGAAGTATAATAAATATACTATTCTGTCATTTTACAGCAGCCATATCTCTTCTTTTACCCTATGATAGTAGCAAAACTCATGACTGAGTTTACCTTTATATATAGTGCTAATTATACCCATGTTGGGTTGTTGGGTCAACTTGATTTTAGAAAGAAATAAGAAACGAAGATTTTCCGAATCAAGCATGATTTATTTCTATTTAAGGAAAGGAGAATTTCCAAAGAGGGGGTAAATTTGTACATCTGATGTGTTTGTGCAAATCATCCCTACCACTGAAAGATGCGGGATGTTTGCACCAATTTTTCTTACATCAAATCTGTGTAAAAACGGCATCGGTCTCCCCTGACGATCGAACGACAAAATTCAACAGGGTTCCCGGCTGCGTTGTAAGCAATTCTATCAAGCAGCAATGCAGGGAACCCCTCTTTGACCTCCAGATAATGACTTTCGTAATCCCGGATGAGCACTGGCTCAAATATTTCTTTTGCGGAGACGACGACAATGCCTGCTTCCTTTTCCATATAGTCGTATAAGGAGTAGTGCTTCAGCATATCTTGAGGTATTGCCCCTATCAATTTTTTTGGTATGTAGGAGGTTTCCAAAATAATCGGTTCATCATCAGCACAGCGCAACCTTCTCAGTGCAATAACTTGTTCATCCGGTTCAATATGTAGTTGGTTGGCGACAGTCGCATTTGCATCCGTTTCTTCGATACTGATCACAATATCTTTCGGTACCATTCCCTGTTGTTTAATCACTTTACTAAAGCTGTAAAAACCTGTTAATGATTGCTCAAGCTTTGGTTTGGAAACAAAAGTCCCTTTTCCCTGCACACGATTCAGCAGCCCTTCTTGAACCATGTCATCCAGCGCTTTCTTTACGGTATTTCTGCTAATTTGATAGGTGAATCGCAGCTCATTTTCGGATGGAATTTTATCCCCAGGAACCCATTCGCCAGCAATAATATTTTCTTTAAGTATCTCCTTTAATTGATAATAAAAAGGAACCGGGCTCTCATGATTGATTTTCTTTTCCATCGTGTCCTCCCCCTTTAGTAAACAATATTACGATTATTTAACCACTAAAACCCTTTCTTGTCCATGAAATTGGTACAAAGTTGCGTTGCGGAAACAAAAAAAGTGCCAGACGGTTAAGTTCTGACACTTTTTCGAACGACTAATTTGGTTGAAACAAGTATTTTTTTGGCGATTTTCCTGCCCTCGAATCTTTCCACCAAGGCATCAACCGCTGATTCTCCCATTACCTCTGTATACACCTTTATGGTGCTTAAGGAGGGATAAATGTATTTGGAAACAGATATATCGTTCAGGCCAATAATGCTCACCCGCTCGGGTATGGGGATTCCTGCCTCATGCAATGCACGCAAGCTGCCGACTGCCAGTACATCACTGCTGATAAAAAAGGCGGTTGGCAGGTCGTTTCCCAAATTTGTAATGGCTTCCTTCATCAGACGGTAACCTTCATCCACAGAAAAAGCCCCAATATAAACAAAGTTTTCATGAAATAATCCCAACTCTTTCATATAACGGCGGAAGGACCTTTCCCTCAGATCTTCCAGTGGTTTCTCCTGCGCTTTCAGAAGTTCCCTGCCCCCAATAAATCCGATTTTTTCATGTTCCGTTGTAAGAAAATAATCGATTACCTTTTCTGTAGCTTTTTCAAAATCGATGACGACCGCATCATGTTTATCTTCGTCCGGGGATGAATCCACAAACACTACTAAAGGGTTGATCTCAGTTAAAGCCTTCACCTGCTGATCGCTAAACTTCCCGACGGCGATGATTCCTTCTACCTCATTGGCGACAATTTGGTCAATATTATCAAAAAAATAAACTTGGGCATTCATTTCCAACATCTTACATCTTTCTTCAATTCCAAGCCTGATAGATAAATAGTATAAGTCATTGAGTTCTTCTTTTTCCGTGTACCAGTGGACAATTGCTATTGCCTTGTTGGCATACCGTTTTGTTGCTCGTTTTCTATAAGAAAGCTCTTCTGCGGCTTCGAATATTTTTCTTTTCGTTTCATCTGCCACTGGAAATGTTGCGTCGTAATTCAATACGCGGGATACCGTTGCAGAAGATACACCTGCTCTCTTAGCTATGTCTTTAATTGTTGCCAATGAAAACCACCCTTTTTCCAGACTATTCGCTACGCATTATTTTACATGATTTTCATTGAAAAAGCTTCTTTTTTCTCCAGTAAGGAAAACGCTGTCGTGCTTTCCTTACTGGAGACACCTCCCTTACAACTCTATAATTTGAAATAAATTAAACATTTACCAACGTTTGATAATAGGCATCTAATTCGATAGACTCCCCACGATTCAACCTTGAATCTTCTGCTGCGAATGCCATTAAATGACTTCTCAGAGAAATCTTTGCAGAAGAAACACTTTCTTTCACATCATCCTGATCGATCTCTCTTAAAAATGTGCGTACAATGCCCTGATCACCACCGCCATGGCCGCCGATTGGGTTGTCCAAATGAATTACCGTTTCATGCTTAGTCAAAAAATCATAGATAGAGATGCTGTTTTCATCCATTTTCCCGCGGATTTCTCCCTTTGTCCCCATGATCTGTACAATTCTAGTTTGTTCCCTGGTGAATCCGCACATACTGAATGTCGCTGTTGCGCCACCCTCAAATTCCATATTGACAACTTGATGGTCAACAACATTATTATCAGATTGGAAAACACATTTACCATAAGGTGTTTCTTGCAATGCCTTAATAATGCCTTCTCTTGTATGATCTTCTGTAAACTTCTTAGCCCAGCCTTTTCCTTCACCAAGATAGTATCGTCCAGCATGAAACGGGCATGACATTTCTGCAGGACAGCCATCCAGACATCGCAACGGTGCACCTTCAGGCTTATGCGCCTCATTAAAATATTTCAAGGAACCATAAGAACTGATTCTTTCACATGTTTTATCCATAATGAAGCTGATAATATCCATATCGTGACAAGACTTTTGCAATATCATTGGACTTGATTTTTCTTTATTATTCCAGTTGCCTCTAACGAAGCTGTGAGACATATGCATGTATTCAACATTTTCATTCAACTGTATGGAGGCAATCTCGCCTATTTGCCCCTCTGAAACTACTTTTTTTATGGTTGACCAAAAATCGGTATATCTCAATACATGACAGATGGTCAGCTGCCGCTGATATTTTTCCGCGGCACGCTCCATCTGGACACATTCTTTGGGATCTGGTGACATCGGCTTCTCCAGGAGCACATGATACCCCAATTCCAAGGCTTTGATGGTTGGATCGAAATGATAACGGTCCATTGTACACACAATGGCGATATCAGCTAACTTCCCATCTTTCATCATTTCCTCCCAACCTGTGTAGCATCGCTCCTTTGCAATAGAAAAGTTCTGCTGGAATTTCATTCTTCTTTCATCGTTCGGCTCTGCTATGGCAACGATTTTCAACTCATGAGGATAGTCCAGAGCATATGGCGCGTATGCTCTGGCACCACGGTCTCCGGCTCCAATAACAACTGCAGTTTTGGGTTGCATAAGATCACTCCATTAAAATATTTGATTATCCTTTCGATCCACTCAAAGCAATACCTTCCACAAAAGATCTTTGGAAAACGATAAATATAATGATCAATGGCCAAGACGCCAGAAAGGTTCCAGCCATCAAAATCGGATAGTTGGTACTATACTGCCCTTGCAAAGATGCCAGGCCAGCAGATAATGGCATTTTTTCAGGCGAACTGTTGACAATCAACGGCCACAATAAATCATTCCAAGACCAAATGATGGTGAAAATCGCTAATGCGATCAGGCCTGGTTTGGCAAGTGGCAGCATGATTTTCCAATAAATCTGAAAATGATTACAGCCGTCCAGCTTTGCAGCTTCTTCCAGCTCATCAGGCATCGTCATAAAAAATTGTCTTAACAGAAACGTTCCGAATGCACTGAACAGGCCTGGCAACACAAGTGCCGTCAACGTATTCAGCAAGCCCAAATTAGAAATAATCTGGTATTGCGGAATCAGAAACGCTTGCGGTGGAACCATCAGCACGGACAAAAACAGAATGAAGAAAAAGTTTCTGCCAGGGAATTTGATTCTGGCAAACGCATAAGCTGCCAGCGAACAAAAGAACAGTTGCCCAACGGTCTTGATCAATGTTGTGATGAATGTATTCCAATAAAACTGGCCAAAAGGCAGTGAATGGAATATATCAATATAGTTCGCCCACTGGAATTTGGAAGGGAAAATGACCGGCGGGACATGAACCGCTTCTGCCAAGGATTTCAATGATGTCAGTATCATCCATAGAAATGGACCAACCATGACAACGGCACCGAGTATTAATATGATATGGATCAGCAATTTGCGTGGTTTACTAACAGTATCCATAAGATCTTTTTTCCTCCCATCAGTAATTCACCCATTTTTTCTGTAATTTGAATTGGAAGATCGTTAATATCAACACAATGATAAACAATATAAACGCCATTGCTGCACCTATTCCCTTATCACCCACAACGAAGGCATACTGGAAAAACAGGTAGATCACTGATTGGACACTATCAATTGCAGGGTTTGTCGGACTCACCATCATAAAGATGAAGTCGAACACTTGAAACGCACCAATAGACGTAGTAACTGTCACAAAAAATATGGTGGGTGAAAGCATCGGCAATGTTACGCGAAAAAAAGTATAAATTGGCCCGGCGCCATCTAAGGAAGCAGCTTCATATAAAGTTTTTGGTATACCTTGCAATCCCGATAGTAAAATGACCATATTCGTTCCAATCACACTCCAGACACCAACGACAATAACTGAAATGAGCACCCAATTCGAATCTGTCAACCAGTGTGGACCAGCAATGGAAAACCAATTTAACACATGGTTAATCACACCGTAGTCAGAGTTGTAGAGCCATTTCCATATCATTCCGATTGCTGCTGGCATCGTGACCACAGGCAGAAAGTAAAGTGTGCGGTAAACTGTTAAACCTTTGATTTTTTGGTTCAATAGTACAGCTGCGATAATGGAAACAGCGATACTGAGCGGCACCATGGCCACTGCATAAAGAAAAGTATTCCTGAATGAATACAGCACAGCTGGATCCTTTAGAATTTCACGATAGTTATCCAGTCCTGTCCATGAATAATTTCCGAATGCTCCCCAGTCATTAAAACTGTAATAAAAAGTTTGAAATACCGGAAATATATAAAACACTAATAATCCTATCAGCATGGGGGCTATAAATAAATAGCCCCAAAACATATCATTTCCTTTTAAAGTACCGACTCTCTTACTTTTTCCAAGCTTCAATCAAATTCACCCCTTGGCTTGCGGCTTTTTATTTTTCATCCGCCAAAACCTTCTCTACTTCTTTATCTATCATATTGCAGGCTTCATCAATCGATATTTGACCGGACCAAGCCTTTGCAAGATTGTCATCTACTGATTTAGACCATTTTGCGGTATCCTCAGAAACAGGGTATGGCTCTGATACAGTCGACATATCCAGGAACGCCTGTAAATTGAACTCTGGTGTAGCTTCTGCCCATGCATCTTGGGTTCCTTCATACGCTGGGATAATTCCCGCATCAGCTTGTATTTCGGCTGCTTTTTTCGAGCTTAAAAAAGCAACCAGCTTCCATGCCGCATCTTTGTTATCCGAATTTGCGGAAATCACATTTCCAAGACCATGAATCACTCCGGAGCGTTTTTCCATTTTCGGCAATACAGCAACGTCTGCATTTTCCCGCGTATATTCATTTTCTTTGAATTCAGGAATCATATAAGAACCTTGAAATACCATGGCCGCCTTCCCTGATTCAAACATCTCATTTGCCTCTGTTGTTTCCATTTGAGCGTGCGTAGGGGAAACCTTGTACTTATCTATTAAATCATAATACTTTTGTAAGCCTTCTTTGGTTTTAGAATCGTCAAATCCTGCTTTTTTCTTATCCTTTGAAATCACATAACCGCCATTTGCTATAATAGTATTGAAATAACTAGCCTGTGAATCTTTTATGGAAGCCGCAATGCCATATATTCCTTTAGAGGAATCTGTTAATTTTTTCGCTGCATTCACCAAGTCATCCCACTCCCATGACTGATCAGGATATTTAACACCGGCATCATCGAACAATTTTTTGTTATACCATAAACCGATCGTATCGTAATCCTTAGGGAGCGCATATCTCTTATTCTCATATTTATATAAACCAAGCAAACCATCAGGATAAGGAGTCACATCTACCTTATCTTTAGTGAGATAATCGTCGATTGGTTCAATCATGCTGTTCGATGCATACTTCACGAAGTTAGGACCATTCATCCAAAAAACATCCGGTAAGCTCCCACCGGTCGCAGCTGCATCCAGTTTTGTAAAATATTGATCATATGGTGTCAGTTCCAGTTTCACCCGAATATCAGGATTTTCTTTATTAAATTCTTTTACTAAATCTTTCATTAATTTTTCTTGTTTCTTATCCCAATAGGCATATTTTATAGTTGTTTTCCCATCAGCATGTTCTTTATCTCCTGAAGAACATGCTGCTGTTATCATCAATAATAAAAGACTCACAGATATTAAAAGCTTCTTCATTGTTTTCTCCCCTTGCGTTATAAAGTGATGTACCCCGTATGAACGTGACGCAGATTATTTTCAGCTCATTGGCTGCAGATCGTATTCCAAACTCCGTAATCCGGCGCCTATCACACCTGCCTCTTGTTTTAACTTACTTATATCAATGTTTGGAAGTGATTTTTTTTGTTCAGGTATGAGATAATGCTGCAGTTCCTTTTTGAGTAATTCCAATAGGTACGTGTTGTTGTTCATCACCCCTCCCCCAAAAACGATTTTGTGCGGGTCCAATAAGCTGATGATGCCGTATACACCATGAGTCAGCGACTCGATGATCTCTCCCAGTGCCGCAACTGCCCTTGCATTGCCTTGCTGGTATACTTTAAAAAATCCCTCTGTGGTAATAAGATTTGTGCCTAATTTTTTAGCAGCCACCTGCTGAATAGCGGGGCCAGAGACCGATTCTTCCAAGCTTTTCATCCCATTGAGTGAGGACTTATTTTGAACTGGAAATAATCCGATTTCTCCTGCAAATCCCATTCCTCTCAAAAATGCGCCATTATGTATAATCGAACATGACACCCCTGTGCTAATTGTGAAGAATACAAATGTATCAGTTTCCTTCACGTCTGACATTTTCCATTCAGCGTATGCGGCCATATATACATCGTTATCTATCACGATATTTTCTATAGCAAAATACTGTTTTAAACGACTTACCAACGGAAAGTTTGACCAGGGTAAATTATTTTGATAGACGGCTATGCCATTGCTACGGTCCACTTTTCCGGGCACACCGATTCCCATTCCGGTAATTTCAGCCGGATCGAAACCTGATTTCAAAAAAACAGTTTCAATACATTCTATCAATTTATGAAACATCGTTTCTTTATCTGTCGTAACGCTTTTCACTTGAGAAGGGTAGAATGCTTTGCCGTGCTCATCAATCAGGGCAGCAGCAATTTTGGTACCTCCCACATCTACTCCTAAAGAATATTTCATAACCATTTCACCTCCCTGATATATTTTTCAGGAATACGCTTTCAATTTGAAGATAAATTAAAACTAAATGATTTAATAAATAGTTTTATAACTGTTTTAAGATTACCATCTCATCTTGCTGATGTCCATAAAAATCTTAACTATTTTAGAAAGAATCTGTTTCATTCAAGCACTACTAAATATAGGTATCAATTATTAGACTTGGGAAAACACGGAGCAGCAAGTCATACGCGCAAGAAACCTTTATCGTACAATCAAGCCCCAGGAATTTCACATAAAAAAGCGGTACCATCAGTCTTTTCAAAACTTTGGCACCGCTTAGAAAATATTATTCAAATGTTAATGCTCGTAATCCCGCTCCAATAATCCCCTGATCATTCCCAAGCCGTCCTATTTCCATATTGCCTAATACATGTTGCTGTTCTGCTATCAAATAATTTTTCATTTTGGCTTTGATCAAGTCCAATAGAAGCGGATTCTTGACGGCAACACTGCCGCCAAACACCAATTTATTCGGATCAAGCACACTGGCCATCATATAGATGCCGTGAGCGAGTGCTTCAAGTGCCTCTTCCATCACCTGTGCCGCCTGCTTGTCACCGTCATAGAACATCTGGAAAACTTCTTCTGTCGTCACACGTTCATTTTTCAACAGCTCTCTCGCCCGTCGTTCAATTGCCGGCCCGGAAGCCTGCCACTCCAGCCGCTCGGCAGGTTGCTCAGGATTGGCAGTGCGTACTGGCACCAAACCAATTTCCCCTGCGAATCCAGCGCCACGGATAAATTCACCGCCCTGAATGATCGCACTGGATATGCCGGTGCTGATAGTCAAATAGACGAATAAATCCTCCGCATCGATACCTGATGCCTGCCACTCTGCGAATGCAGCCATATATACATCATTGTCGATGACCACGGTATCAACCCCGAAGGCTTCTCGCATCCGGTCCTTGAAGTGGAAATTGCGCCACGGCAGGTTGTTCTGGTAAACTGCG
Organism: Tigheibacillus halophilus; assembly: GCF_042683165.1. NCBI lineage: Bacteria > Bacillati > Bacillota > Bacilli > Caryophanales > Bacillaceae > Tigheibacillus > Tigheibacillus halophilus. The sequence goes on along the minus strand of NZ_JBHUIZ010000015.1, from coordinate 101,249 downwards.
ATGCCCTGTTTTCGATCGACTTTCCCAGGTACCCCGGCGCCGAATCCGCAAATCTCATCAATCGGGATACTGGAATGACCCAGCAGCCTTGCTACACACGCCCTCACTTGGCCAAACATCCTATCAGCACTTGCAGGATCGCTTGGTACCATTTCTTTTTGAATCAAATCTCCCTTTTCATTGACTATCCCCGAAGACACTTTCGTCCCGCCAATATCGATACCGATGGCATATTTCATTCGCTCTCCCCCCTTTCAGCCAGGAGGTCAGACCCTCTGGCTCTTTTTTTACGTGAACTTCCGATTGTAATTCCATAGCAAGAAGAGCATCCCCGCCAGGCCAACTAGCTGCATGAACAAGTCGAAGCGTCCGACCGTTCTTTGAAAGTAAACGACTAAAAACAAGCAAATGAGAAAAAAGATGATTTTGATGATACGGGAAATATTTTCACTCATCAGATCTCCTCCCAGATCATTTCACTTGGCTGCAATATAAGCCGATGTTTGGTTCCTTTACCGTCATAAACGTTCGTTTCTTGCTTCTCAGCTGAATTATTCACAACTGCATACTGGCCGATTTCCGGATAAGCGTGGACCTCACAAGCGATATTGTCAGCATGCCAGATATGAAATACGTCTTCCTTATTTGCTGCATGATACAGTGCGCGCATGAGCAGTCTCGTATTCTCCATGGAGAATGGCAAGCCGGCAATATACACACCGCGTCCTTTGCCAAATGAATTGCCCGCGAGATGCACACTGCCATCGGCAAATGCCAGGATTTCGGTATGTTCATCCAGCGCGTACACATTTTTCTGGCTCTCCCCGAAATCGAATGTGTCCATGTCTTGCGTTAGGAAATGGCTTGCTGCCGGTTCAGTAAAATATTTGTTCTCTGACAAACCAAAGCCAAGTTCCTTATCGACACCGAGCACTTTTGCCAGTTGGAAATAATGTCCCTGGTGATGACACGCTGTCGGTTCCCCTATCCCGACAAAACCGCCGCCATGATGGACCCAGCTCCGCAGCTTGCTTACCAGCCGCTCATCGAGCCATTTTTCTCCGCCGGAAAAAGCTGTGCCGGCATTTCCCGCATTGATGATGACATCCACATCTTCGGGTACGCCATTTGCAATGATATCGTCAAAGCTGATGAAAGACACATCGACTGCTGATCCACTAAGTGCTTCCAGGACGCCATGGTAGGAATAGGTTTGCTGATACCACTTGCCATGTGCCACCGTATGGGCCTGCCAGGAGCGCAGTTTCCCCCATGCATCTAGTACAGCGACCTTCAAGCCGCTATAAGGTTGGGTACCTTTGATTTTGTCATAAATCGTACGGAATTCCGTTGTCAGCTTTTCCACGTATGCGACGAATTCCGGAAACTTATACGCAAGGCTTAGATACCCCCCGTATCCGATACGGTCAAGTGGTTTGCGCAGCAAAGCACGCCTTGCCGTCAGCCAATTTTGATTCGCTTCAATGACCGGGTCATTTCCTTCATAAAATGTATCCGGGAAAAAATATGGCAAAAATCTGCCCTCTGTATACTTCACATGAGGTATATCAGAAATGATCCTCAATGTTGTTCCATCGCCTACACTGCCGACAACGGCATCTATACCCGTTTCTGCAAAATATTTCCCATAAGGTTCTGTTCCGATCCAGTTATCTCCCAGAAACATCATCGCTTCTTTACCGGCCTCATGTGTCATATCGATCAGTTCTTTGACTTCACGGGCTACAAACTTGCTGATGAAATCCATATAATCCAGGTATGCTTTGGAAGGCACTCGGAAAGTTGTGTTGTAATAGCCTTCGTCGACAATATCTTCCGGACGCAGTTTATAACCTTTCTCTTTTTCGAAAGCTTCGAGCGCGGCTACAGAGACACTGGCGCCATACCCAAACCAATCCACAAATTTTTCTTTGCCAAGATGATTGAACACCAATGTAAAATGATAGAAGAACGTGGTGAACCGCACAACATCCGTATCCGGGTTTTCCTGCAGCCAATTCTTCAGATATTCCTTCATAAATTGATTCGATGCAGGCTGACGCACATCGAATGGAATCTCATGTGGTTTGTCTCCCCAATCATTCGTGATATGGTTATACATCTGCGTCGGATCCCACTTCATGAATGCCAAAAACGAAACCGTATATTCATGCCAAGCGACCGGTTCAGCAATCGTGAGTGTATTCTTCTCGACATCCACTTCCCATGCGTCAGCTGGTACGACTTGGGCAGTTGTCCTGTCGATAACTTCCCACCATTTTTTCGGATCATGTATATAATCCGCCTCGATCTGTTCCTCAAAATAACCATGTAAGAATGCTATTTCAAGTGGAGCTTCTGTCGCTGTATGGTGCCGTGACATCAGATACAATTGTTGTGTCTCTTCCGGGTGTTTCTCGGCGAACGCATTATGGCCGCGCGCAACAAAATACGTCGTATAGATTTTTGCGTCCAGTTTTTTCGTTTCGGCATCGAGTTTTGTACCGTCACTATCGCGTAACGCATCCGCTCCCCAGCGTTTCATCAATTCCTTCGTCTCCTGTAAAAAATGCTGTTCGCTCGGAAGCGTCACTCTTCCTGTCGTCTTGCTGTAGTCTGTCATTTATCCTTTCACTCCTCCTACTGTCATCCCTTGCGTCAGGCGCTTTTGTACAATAATGTATAGTATCAATGTAGGCAGCATGACGATCACCATGCCCGCATATAACGGCCCATAATTCGTAGCCGAGCGTTCGGCTGCCATCAGATTCAGCAGACCTACCGGCAACGTCTGATTCCCGGCTGGCATCAATGTCAGCGCGAGAATATATTCATTCCAAAACAGCAGGAAGTTGAACAGTATGACGATGATGATGCTCGGTGCCGCCATTGGAAGCATGACTGAAAACATCGTCCGGTAATACCCTGCGCCATCAATACTTGCTGCTTCTTCAAAATCTGACGGCAGTGTTACAAAATAACTTGATAGTAAATAAATGGTAAATGGCAGGGCCGAAGAGGCGTACACTACTGCTAAAATAAAACGGTTATTCAAAAAGAAGCCATCCATCATGAATGTTTTCAATATCGTATCCCAATCTAGCAGCATCAGGAATATCGGAACAGCGATATAGCTGATATTGATGAACAGGCCGGCTTTGACCAGACCATTGATCAGCCCGCTCCCTTTGAATTTGAACCGTGACAATACATAGGCCGCTGGCAATGCCACTACGAGCAAAATCGCCAAAGCGAGTATCGTGACTATCACCGAATTCAGCAGATATTCACCCATTTTCGCTTCCTGAAACGCATCGATGAAATTTTGAATATGAAATCCATTTGGAAATGCCCAAGGGTTTTCATAGAATTCCTTGTTTTCTTTGATGGAAGCAAGGAACACCCAGGCCACCGGGATGATGATGGATACAGCCAATGCAATCATGGCAACGTAAATGAAAATTTTTACAAGTTTATCTGTATCTTTATGCTTCATCAACTACTCCTCCTTCCCTAATATTCCAGCACGTCACGTTTCGTAACCCAGCCGACCACAGCAGCAAGGGCGAACGAAAACAAGAAAACGACGACACCGATAGCCATGCCATATCCATATGTCGAGTTGCCATATGCCTGGCTGTACATATAGGATAAGAAAACTTCCGTCGAGCCATCCGGACCGCCGCCAGTCATCGCTTTGACGAGAAGGAAGCTTAAGTTGATCGTACTGATGATGAAAAATGTCAAGGTTGTCCGCAAATTATTCCAAATCAATGGCAGGGTGATACTGGTGAATTGCTTCAATTTGCTAGCCCCTTCCAATGAAGCTGCTTCATAATAACTTGCTGGAATGGCTGCCATGCTGGACATGTACATCACCATATAATAGCCGATCGCCTGCCACACAAGCGCCGCAGCCACACTGTAAATAACAATGCTTTGGTTCCCCAGCCACATTTGCTGCAGACTGTCCAGGCTGAAGCCGTGCAGGATACTGTTGAGCAGACCTTTCGAAGGATCATACACAGCGGAGAAAATACCCGCGATGACTACGATGGACAAAATATTCGGTATGTAAAAAATGATGCGGAAAAAATTGTTCCCTTTTACATTTTCTTTTGTCAGAACTGTTGCAAAGAAGATGGCCAGCACGATTGTAACCAATGCTACCAGCACAATCAGCAGGACAGAATTCTGGAAAGATCGGATGAAACTCATGTCATGCCATAATGTTTTAAAATTCTCCAGTCCAACGAACTCTTTCGTATTGGAGAAACCTCCCCACTGATACAGTGACATCCGGAACACTTCAACGGTTGGGACCACCAGAAAAAGAACAAGCAACAGGAAGGCCGGCGCAACGCAAAGGGTAATGAATATATTGCGGGATCTTTTATTCTGCAATGCTATCACCTCATCATGGAACAAAACGACGAGAACTCTCCCGCCGTTCTGTTCAAGGATATCTACTTCTAAAAATGCAAGCGTCTATTCAGCCAACGGGAAGTGACGCAGTCAGCCGGTTTACTATTCTTCTGTATGTCTTTGCGGCCAACGTCTTCTGCACACTTCTTGCCAGGACAAAACGCCTGCTTAATGCTTGGCATCTCTCAATTTGTCACTGGCTTTTTCCACTTCATCCTGCCACTGGCTGACAGACTTTTTACCACTCATGACACTATCAATCGTTTTGTAAAGTGTATCGCCAATGTTGACCCCTGCAACGGGTTTGGTTGACGCGAATGTGCCCATTGCCGGGAGGACGCCTTCATCATCATAGATACTGTAGAACGTTTTCTTCTGGTCATCCAGTTTATCTGTAATGCCTTGGATCGGCTGAACTGCGCCATTTTCCAGAAAAATATCAGCTGCATCATCTGAATACATATAAGCGATAAAATCTTTTGCTGCATCCTTGTTTTCAGCAGCTTTCGGAATCCACATTTGTTCAAAGAAGGTATATGCATAACGATCGCCGCCATCTTTCACTGCAGGAATGGGCATCATGCCCCATTCGAAGCCATCTGCCCTTGGCGCATCCTTCATTTCATCCACAACCCAGTTGCCATTCGGCATCATCAACGCTTTATTATCTAGCACCAATTGCTGGTTTTTCGTAAAGTCGTTCGGATTTGCGTTAGCAACTGTATTCTTCTGGGTATAATCCTTCAGTTTACCTACTGTATCAAAAACCTCTGTAGCCTCTTGAGATTTCCAAGCATCTTTTTCGTAGTTCATCGTGGCGTTGAAAAGCTCAGGTCCGCCGGCATTATAGAGCATCGAATTGATGAAAGTGTCAAAATACCCTGCAATCGGGTATGTGAACAAAGACATGTCCTCTTTCTTCGCCTTATCTCCTAATTTCCACATATCATCCCACGTTTTTGGCACGTCCCAGCCTTTTTCTTCAAACAAAGCTTTGTTGTAAAACAAGCCTGTCGGACTGTAGAACATTGGTGCCATATACGTTTTATCCCCGCCGTACGGGTTGGTAGCAAGGGTATCAGTGAATCCATCAAGGATTTTATCTTTCACCTTGGTGTCCTCACCCGGAATGTTTTCATCCAAAATGTCTGTAATCTCTTCCAAGCCATCTTCTTTGATCAGTGTTTCTGTCAAAGCTTCCTCTCTGCCTGTTGCTAAAAGTACTGCATCTGGATATTCGCCGGCTTGCATGTTTGGACGAATGACTTCCTCCAGGTTCTTTTTGATTGTCAATTCGATTTTGACATTTTTATTTACTTTCTCGTACGATTTGGCAATCTGGTCCCACATATCTTTTCCATATGCTGATTCAAGTGCCGCGACATGCAGTGTCACTTGTTTGCCGTCATCGCTGCCGCCAGATTTACTGCTCCCCTCTTTTGTGCCCGAGCAGGCAGCCAGGCCGAGAGTCAGGATAGCCAAGGTTACCAACATTAAAAGACGCTTTTTCCTCATAAGAAGTGCCCCCTATTCTTTTTGTCTTTCATACTTTTTATCCTATATTTAATAAAACGCTTTCACAACAAACATCTTGTTATGATTTTTATGAATCTTGCTTTTCTGTCGATACGCAGATAAAATTGTAATAGTATGAAAAGTGTATAGAGAGGGTGGAGCCAATGTCTTATGAACTGTACCAAATGGACAACTTCACAGCCGAGAAGCTTCCTTTGAAGCTTTTATATGTCACACATTCTGCATATGACAAGGGCTGGCATAGCACACAACACACACATCATTTCACGGAACTCTTCTATATTGTGAAGGGAAAGGGGTCCTTTCTCTTAAAAGGTCAGGAAATCCCCGTAAAAGAAAACGATTTGGTTATCATTAATCCGAACATCGAACATACCGAGAAATCCAACTGGCAGGATTCCTTGGAATATATTGCGCTCGGCATAGAGGGATTGACATTTTCATTGCCGGATGAGGAAAATTCCGAGTTGGGGATTTACACATATCAAGGGGATCGCGTCGATATTTTATTTTACCTGCACAAGCTTTTGTCAGAAGTACAGCAGAACGAAAATGGATATGAAATCATTTGCCAGAATATCATCGAGATTCTCATCATCAAGCTGCGCAGGGACAGGAACTTCACTATTGGAAAGGTACAGCCGCAAAAAATCAACAAATCTGCGGCTTTCATTCAGTACTATATCAACCAAAATTATCGCGATGATATTACACTTGATAAGCTGGCTGAAGCAGGACATTTGAATAAATACTATCTTGGGCATATTTTCAAACAGGATATCGGCGTTTCTCCAATAGAATATTTGAACCAAGTACGTATCAGAGAAGCGAGGAAATTGCTGGAGACGACCAATTACAGCATTGCGGATATCGCGGCTTTCATCGGTTTTTCGTCACAATCTTTCTTTGCCCAATCCTTCAAACGCCAGACTGGCACGACACCGACCAGATATCGGAAGGAAGCTGTTAAAAGTACTTGATCATAGTGCCATAAGCTTATCGAATCGTCTGAACGAACGCATCGTATCTTTTGACGGCCGTTAGCTCATCGGGCATCAGCCGCGCAGCGAAATCCCATATTTCCCGATGAGCTGTCTGCTGTATTTCTGCTGCGAGCGGCCACACGGTAACGATTACAGTAGGAATGATGACATAAATAGGATCCGCCTCGTATCACTTTTTCCTGTCCCGTAACAGGCCCTGTCGGATTGACTGTTCCTCCGCGTTCGTCTGCCCGGACTGTAAACCAATCCTTGCACCACTCCCAGACATTGCCAGCCATTTGATACAGTCCAAATCCATTTGGCTGAAAATGCCCAGCGGGGGCAGTCCCTGCATACCCATCATCCATTGTGTTCTTATACGGAAATTCCCCCTGCCAAATATTGCACTGATGGATACCGCCCGGAGCCAATTCATCACCCCAAGGGTATCTTTTCTGTATCAGTCCGCCACGGGCCGCAAATTCCCACTCCGACTCAGTTGGCAGCCGCTTACCTGCCCAGTCACAGTAAGCCGTGGCGTCGTTCCAGGAAATATGCACCACTGGGTGATCCATCCGTTCTGCTATATCTGATCCTTTCCCCTCCGGCTGCTTCCAGTAGGCTTCAGTGACTGCAAGCCACCAAGGTGTTTCAGAAGGAGATGGGGCTTGCTGTTTTATTTCTTCAGAAGCGATGAAGGGTGCAAAGACAAAGGACCAGCCAAATTTTTCTGCATCGGTTTGATAACCGGTCGACTCGATGAATGTCATGAATTCGCTGTTCGTTACAGTTGTTCGGTCTATATAAAACGGAGAAATCCGTACGTTGCGTACTGGTCCCTCCCCGTCAGACGGAAAACCTTCCATATCATCAGTTCCCATCAAAAAACTGCCGCCTGGAAGGTAGATCGTTTCTTCTGAAGAAGCAGCATGTAGTTGGTTGGGCGTCTCAGCAGCATACGTACTCCGTTGTTTAGATGATTGCGTACTGGCAAATGCCTGCCTGCTGGCCGTACAGCAATGATGATTTTTGATTGTAGCCACTCCCCTTTGTTTCTTTTGTACCCGCTTTACTGTCGTTGGTGACGCAGCGTTGGATTGACCGTCCTCCCAAGCGTCAGCTTCCCATTTTGCACATAGCCTTCTTCACGGCCTGTAAGCTCGGTGATCAGCTGTTTCCTCCGTAATGCTATGCGGGCTTGAAACCGATCATCTTCAATCAAATTATGCAATTCCGACGGATCCGCCTGTAAATCGAAAAACTGCTCCTCTCCCGTTTGGGAAAACCAGATATATTTTTCATATCCGTCTGTGATATATTGATAGCTTCTCTCACCGAATGCGTGCTCACCATGCAAATAACTGCGCCATGTGTCACCATCTTCATGCCTGCACAATCCTAATACACTGCGCCCTTCCACTGTATCTGGTATAGGTACATGTGCTGCATCCAATAGTGTTGGCATGATGTCACGCAGCTCTACAACCCGCTCACTCTGGCTGTTTTGCTGTACATGCAGGATATTGCCTGGGTCTGAAAGGATGAACGGGATCTTCGCGCTGCCTTCATATGGGAGAGATTTCCGGTATAAATGATGATCGCCGAGCAATTCACCATGATCGGAAACAAATAATATCACGGTATTGTCATATACGCCGTACTCTTGCATGGCGATCAGAAACCGCCCGAGCTGATGATCCAAATGTGTGATCAATCCGTAATAAGCAGCCAGCGCACGATCGAGGCGGTGCTTAGGGACATTTCCTTTGGCAGTCACCGGATTCAATCCTTCCCTGTCCGGATCTTCCGTTTCGGCCCAATCACCAGATTTTGGAGCTGCAAAGGAGATATCTTTATACATATCAAAATAAACTTGCGGCGGGTCAAACGGCGGATGCGGCCTGACAAATGACATTTTTAAAAAGAAAGGCTTCCTTGGATCTCGCCGGCGCAAAAAATCAATGGACTGCGTAACAGCCCAATTTGTCGGATGAAGCGATTCTGCAAGCTGCCAAGGTCTTGCCACAGTCGAGGCATTACAATCCAAACCGATGTCCGTGATATCTGTATCGCTTCCCGCTTTTTCACGAAGCCATTGCACATAATCATCTGTTTGATCAAAAGACGCATTGGATGCTGTATTGAAACGAAACCGATTATAGTGCATATACCCGTCATGGAGGACAACGTTATGAAAACCGCATAAATTCCTTGTCGGATATACATGCATTTTCCCGACACATTGGGTATGGTAGCCTGCCCGCGCAAGTTCCTGCGGTAATGTATGTTCATAGTCCCATGGTACCTGATCTTCATAGCCAACCCGTCCTGTGGAGACCTGCGACATTCCTGTCATGACACTCGCTCTTGCCGGAATGCAAGAAGGCGTAGCTGCATAGGCATTACGAAATAGCACACCCTGCCTGGCAAGCTGGTCCAAATTTGGCGTATCTACAACAGGGTGGTTCATGATGCTCAAGCAATCCGCACGCATCTGGTCCACCATGATCAGTAAAATATTTGGTTTCAATTGGCCTCCCCCTTATAAAAGCCAGGGTCATAATCTCTGGCCTCTATGGATCTTTAAAGCAAACGTACAGGATATGAAGCAATTTCGCAATAAAAATATTGTTTTCTTTTGTAATAATATTGCCATTTGGGAAGTCCAGGGGAAAGAGCCATGTGGGGGCTGGTTCTCCAGCTTTTTAGTGCTTACCCAATGGCTCTGCATAGACAATATACCGTTTTGGTGCATTGCCGATATAATGAAAAGGGTAGCATGTCGATAATGTCAACACCTCGTCGGGCGCAGTGGAGTGGATGACTGTTTGGTCGTTCTCCTCGACTATCTCGGTATCTGTGATCGCATACGTGAAGGTGCCGTGCCCCATTTTCACAATCAGCTTATCCCCATGTTTCAGCTTATCTAATCCCGTGAACACCGTATCCCTATGCCCTGATAAAAGAATTTGGTCGTTTTGACCAGGATAGACCGTTCCGGAGTAATGGCCAACTCCCTGCTTTAGCGATTTTTCATCTGTCCCTTCTACGATAGGCAGCGCTTTGCCAATTCCAGGTATTTGCAATATCCCGATCGACTCTCCTTTTTTAAAGTGGGAAGAAGATTGCGGGACAACCACGTTTTTTTCAGTTTTTTTCTTTCTGACCACATCATTCGCCTCAGCTAATGCGGCTTTCTGTGATTGATGGACCGTCCATAATTGAAAACCGCCATATACCATGCAAACCAGTCCAGTGAGCAGCAAAACGATAGCTATTTTTTTGAACATTACGCGTTGCCACCTTCCAATGATTGTCATTCTATTCATCGTTTCTTCTATATCATTTTTGTTTGTTTGTCACGCTTGCATCTATATAAAGTAAACTGCCCATGCAAGACGATAGTTCCGCATGGACAGCTTTTTTGAAAATGCTCATTTAAAGTTGGCATTCCTTGAGATTATTCTTCTATTCTCGGCCTTCGGAAGTGTCTGACTACCATCATCAAAATAGAAGCCATCACCAGAATCGAGCCAAATAATATGATATTGAACAGATTTGTAGATGTATCCGGCAAATGAGGCCCCGCAGATGTCGGCCCTCCGCCGCTATCGACCATACCTTTCGAGATTGCTTGTGCTGCTTCTTTATCTTTTCCTTCTGCCGTAAAAATGAATGCGAAGGTGGATTTCAGTCCTTGGAAATCATTGCCAAGATGCTCTGGGAAACGGACTGTTATATCTAAATCCTCTTTACTCCCACTTGCCAGCGATCGCGCCGGCAGCTTGTCAAATGCGGCCAGCTTTCCTTGGTACAGCGTCTCTTTCCCAGTTTTTATTTCCAACAATAGCTCGTTGAACAATTTCTTTTGGCCATCATTACGCAGCTGCATATGATAGGCAAAATCTTTTATACCCGAATTCTTGACCGTGATTTTTCGGGGCGCCCAATCACCTGGCTTCATATTATTGATATCAAACAAGATATCTTTTGGCAGAAGCGTGATGCTGATTTCAGAGTCGGAACTGCTGTCTTGATCAGCCAGCGCAACTGAAACAGGAAATATGCCAATCCCCAGTGCGACAAGAAACAATAGACAAAGCCGTATCGTTTTAATCAAAGTGCTGCCCCCTTTTTAAAGGGTAGAGGTCCATCAGGAAGAACTGCTTTTGCCCTCTTCCTGCAATGTTTCTACCTGCTTTTTCTGCGTCAATTCTATTTCAGATAAAGCTTTCCAAATGGTGTATCCTGCATACAGGAGTAATAGTATCCCCGGTACTAATAACAGGAAGGCGCCATTCTTGGACTGAGAGAAGTCTACAAAATAACCGACATAGGGAACGGTGAAGCCAGTATACTCCGCTACTACATTTTGGGGGAGGACCGGGTTCATATCTTCTGCGTTATTGTTATCCCCTTTTGTCCGGTAAAGTACAGCGTCCCCATTTTTTTCCACTTTTGCAATCCGGTGCGTAATCAAAATGCCCTCTTCTTCCTGAAACGTGATGACATCCCCTTTTTTAAAATGGGTTTTATCCTCCACTGGTTTCACAGCGATAATCGAGCCGGTCTGGATTCCCGGCTCCATAGATCCAGAGAGCACTGTTTTCAATTGATAGCCGAAAGCCTGTGGCTCGCCCCCGGAAAATTTCGATATCATGACGATCGCTGCTACACTGATCAGCAACAACATCAATATGGTAGAAACAATATTATTTACCCACTTCAGTATTTTCCGCTTCTTCATTGACAGCACCTTCCTTATTCTGGGTCGTATTCACTTTTTGCTGAACTTTGTTTGTTTCTGCATCTGGTTTTACAGCCTTTGTCTCTACCGTTTTCTTTTCAGCAGATTTTTCTTCTGTGCTGTTCTTTTCTGCAGACTCGTTTGCCTGTTCCTTTTCACGGTCTGGAGCTTGTTGACTGCTGTCTTCCACTTTTTCCTTCTTTTTCTCCATGTTTACATCTGGGGTGGTTTTCGTTTTTTCTGTATTGCTTTCTGCGTTGTTCTGAGCTGGTTTGTCAGGGTGTTTCGTTTCTGTGGATTTCTCCGTTTTTTCTTCCTTAACAGCCTTTTCTTTTTCTTCTGCTTTTTTATCTGTTTCCTTTTTGCAAGTGACTTTTATTTCCTTGCTCCACACTGCCTTTTTCTCGTCATGATCGCCAGCCTGGTATGCTTTGAATATGTAGCGCCCCGGCTTATCGGTTTGGTATGTCAGTTCAACCTTTTCCCCCTTATCCAGTACCTTTACAACATCTTCACCCTTATTCAGCAGAACTTTTTGCCCATGTTTTTTTGGATTGCCATTTTCAACATAATAGATTTCATAAACGCTCGTCTGCAGCATTGGCCCCTTGCCGGTGTTTTTCAGTGTGACCTTCATCTTTGCCGGACAAGCTTTGATATTCTGATTGCCTTTATCGATAAATTTTAAAAGGCTTTCATCTGCTTCCTCCCATGTGCCTGCTGTAATTTTCTGGGAAACCTTTGTCTGCTTGCTATAGTATGCTGATGTGTCCGATGTGATATAACTGACTCCGAATACAGCTACATAACAAACAACGATACATTTTAAAAGTAGAAGCATGACACGATTTTTTTCCCTGAATGTGCGTATCCGCTTTTTTCTCAACATGACCCCGCCTTCCCGTTTTTTTCATAATGCGTAACCAGTGATTTTATATATATTCCTAAAAGTACAACGGCAGTTATAGGTTTAGGAATGTATATAATTTATTGAAGTTTGGCCTTGCTTTTGGAAAACGAAAGCTGCGGCATATGTGAAAAAGGGAGGAGAAGAGATCTCCTCCCTTTTCATGTGCACGTTACTTACTTACACCTTTTCCTTGTTTTGCTTCAAATTTCCATGTCAAATTCAATGAATCCCCTTGGAACTCGTTCTGATCCTGATTATTTTCGACAAATTCGAATTGAACATCTAATGTGTCACTATCGCCGGCTTTCAAACCACCCTTTTCTTCAAAGTGTGGAACAAAAACTTTATTGGCAACAGCATCCGGAGACATTCCCTTCAACTCATCAAGTGTAGTATACCAAACTACTTGGTCAAGCCCTGTCCAAGATCCAGTAATCGATTTATCTTTATTCCACATGAAATTTACTCGAATATGCTTACCGAAGTCATCATTGTTATTCCCATTTGCATCTGTAACAGTATAATCTGTTGACAATAATACTTTGGAAATATCAAGTGATCCATCATTTTTCAACTTAAAAGAACGATTCATCCAATCTCCAGGTTTGATATTGTTAACATTAATAATTTCTGTCGGTTTTAGAGTCAAATCCAACGTCCCCGCAGCAAACGTATTATTACTTGTTTCCGTATCACTAAAATAAGCAAACGTTCCTCCACCAATCAGCCCGACTGCCAATACCCCTGTAGCGATACCCATTCCCAATTTCTTTTTTATACTCATTTCTCGTTTCCTCCCCGTTATCTCTCATTTTTTCTTTCTACCCTTGCATACTTGTAAAGTGAATCTTGATGTACCGTTTTGTTCGTTTTATCGGTACACCTCCCCCTCCCATATGTAAAGTCCAATCGTTCCTCATAAAGCTATTTTGTGCTTTATTGAGAACAACATGATTGCAGTATATAACAATTCCCCCCTCTTGAAAAACCTCAAATTCAGTCATTTTTTCACTATAAAGAACGTTTTGCTTCCATTTTCTTTTAATAACTGTCAATTACTTAATTTTTTGAATAAAATAATTCTAATGTACTATACAGAGAACGAACTTTGATAAGTACAGGCTAAATTATGAATCTTTCGATCTAGGCATCTGGAAAATGCTTTCAGTAAATGAGTATTGCAGTAGTTGGATAACCCTCTCATTTAGGGCAGGATCTCACCCCAAGGAACCTCTTTCAGGAAATGAAAATAAGAAGTAAATGATGACAAAAAGACCGCCACCTTACCGTTTAAACGGCAGATGACGGTCTTTTAATAGGCGAGGGATTCCTCTTTATTACCTTATATAGCAGTAGCGAGGAACTATCCCCGTTGCCTCCTCTACTGGTTCAGCAAATAATCTGTATCTGCTTTTAACGTGTCAAAAGCTTTTTCAGAAATCATTTTGTTTTTCTTTTGTTGTGCAAGCAATGTGTCTAAGCCTTCCAAGTGTTTGATCACTTTTTCATCCGCTTCCTTTTTCTCAAACTGTTGTATCGTAGTCAGCTGAAGTTTGAGCAAATGTGCCGCATCGCCAGAGAAGGCGCCGTCTTGATCAAACCGTTCTACCAATGTCAACATATCTGTGGCACTGGTTGTCACAGTGATGATATAGGTTTCTTTCGTTTTGTTGCCATCCTTGTCTGTCGCAGTGACAACCAACTCGCGCTCGCCAGGCTTGCCTGCCAAATCAATTTCATCCCCCGACTTATACGCCTTGCCATCGAAGGTTGCGGAAGCTTCCCCGGTTCCATTTCCTGTATCCTTCAATTCCCAGGTGAATGCAACTGATTCGGAATCCGGTAAAGCTTTTTCTTCATCAAACGGCTTGCCATTCAGCAGCAGCTCGATGTCTGGTCCGGTAGTCGCAGTGAATTGCGCATCCGCCCAATCCGCATGGTCATTTCCATTGTCATCTCCGCCATCCGTGACAACCAGCTTCAGTTCCTTTTTACCGGAAATATCGACATCCACTTTTTTCGCCGGAGTGTCTCGTCTCATGACGCCGCTTTCAAACAGCTTTTCACCATCAACGAACACCTGGAAGTTCACTGTACCGGTGTTATTTGCTTCCCGATCAAGACCTACAAATGCTTTGAATTTGTCATAGCCTTTATCAGCGATATCATAGACTATTTCCGAATGTGCATGGGTGCCGATGCCTTTGTCATATGTTTTTTCCCCATCTTCACTGGCGAGTGTGATTTTGTTTCCTTCAATACTTGCATCACGGTGTATACTGCCCCAACCAGCTGTTGCGCTTTTCCATGGCAAGTCGCTTACGAACAGCTCATCAACCAGGTTGAATTGGATTTCATAAGCTGCTGACAACATGCCATCTGCTGAGGTCACTTCAATGACGGTTTTTCCTGGCAGCTTTTCAGCAGGCGTGACTGTCACTTTTACATCTTTGCTTATCGGGGTCACTTCCACTTTCGGAACACCATCGACTGTACCCTTCAAATAGGAAAGGGAATAATCTGTTTTTCCCGGAGCAAATCCATCCAATGATTTACCGTCAATCGTGATATCTTTGACAAGGTCATCCGTCACCACATGCTTGCTTACATCCATCGCTTTGTCCTGCTTGGTGATTGGCTGTAAACGATAGCTGTAGCTATATGATTGATCTGCATTCATCGTGTATTCCTGATGCGGCCTTGCCCCCCAGCTGTCGTCGCCACCGAGACCCATCTGATGGAAATTAAGATCGACATAAATATCGTCTTTTCTGTCCAGCTCATATGGGTGTGCGGATTTTTCCAAATCTGCTTTCGTGTAATGCAATGCGTTCACTTCCATCAATGGCAGGCCTGTCGCCATTAATCCTACACCATCTTCATTTGTGAAAGTGACCCAGCGCACATCCGTTTTGTTGCCCATCTCTTGCGGCACGGCATATGGGAAAAACTGGTCATCAACAGTACTGCTGTATACCCCCACTGGATAGCCTGTCTTGCGATCCCAATAGTTATCCTCTGGTCCGCGGCCATACCAATTCATCTGCTCAAATTCTTTTGGCAATGTTAACTGCATGCCGACTGCTGGAATTTCCGGCAGGCCTGCAGCAGGATCCAGCGTGTTTTTCACAACGACTTCTCCCGTACCATAGATAATGTAGCTTGTTTGATAGTCGGATTTTTTTGTTGTCGGCAACGTGCCTGTCACATTGATTCTGACAGCGTTCTCGCCATATTTTTTCATCTGCACGTCAGTCACTGTCCTGTTTTTGCCTGCATCACGCCAGGTACCTGTCCGTGACGGCATGCCATTTCCGATGTCATTTTCATTCGGTGCCCGCCAAAAATCAGGCGCAGGCCCATCTTTAAGCAATGATGTCCCTTGGAAGTTAAAGGATGAGATCGTGCCTTTCTTTTTATCAAATTGCAGCTCGAAATCATTTCCTTTTACCGCGATGCTATTCTCATCGTCTTTCGTGCTGATTGCCGGCATGTCTCCGATGTTTTCCGGATCCGCTTGCGGTACATCATAAGGAACCTTCAGCTGTTCATTGGCTATATCATGGCCTTTTTTCGCCCATTTCGTATCTTCCTTCAATGAAAAGCTGACATTGACATAATATTCCGCTCCTGCCTGTAATGCCGGTTCTTCAATTGGCAGCGTGATTTCTTTTGTTGACAGCGGGGCAACATCCAAGTCTGCGATTTCCCCCTGTTGAATGACTTTGTCATCTTGCTTCAGTTCCCACTGCGCATCATAGTCTTGTAGGTTGGTAAATAGGAATTCATTCTTTAATGCGACCTTGCCTTTTTTGATGTCTACATCTGATATTTCAACTTCCTGGTAAACCTTTTTTACCTCTTTCAATTCCGGCTGGACAGTCCGATCCGCAGATATCAATCCATTTGCCAGGAAGTTGCCGTCATTCGGATCGTCTCCCCAGTCACCACCATAAGCGAAATAATATTCGTCCTCTTTTCCCGGTACAGGTTCCAAAAGGTTCTGATCGACCCAGTCCCAGATGAATCCTCCTTGCAAATTGTCGTACTTATCGATGACATCCCAGTATTCTTTCAGGTTGCCGACACTATTTCCCATCGCATGGGCATATTCAATCAGCAAAAATGGTTTCTTGCCGGTTTTGCCATACGATTCCACGGAAGATACCGCCGGGTACATGACACTGTCCATATCTGCCCAGCGTGTATCACCCTCATAATGCACCAGTCTGGTATCGTCCAGTTCACGCGCCAGTTCCGCCATGTGCTGAAAAGTTGTTCCTTGTCCCGCTTCGTTTCCGAGAGACCAGATCATGATGGATGGGTGGTTTTTATCCCGTTCTACCATACTGCGTAGTCTGTCCAGAGAAGCTGGCAGCCATTGCGGATCACTTGCTGGCAGTACATCCCGTTTGCCATGTGATTCCAGATTCGTCTCGTCGATGATATAGAGTCCATATTCATCAGCAAGGTCATACCACTGCGTCTGATTCGGATAATGCGACGTGCGCACAGCATTGATATTGTGTTGTTTCATCAATTTAATATCCTGAATCATCCGCTCTCTGGATACGTTACGACCTTCTTCAGGATCGATTTCGTGCCTGTTTGTGCCTTTGAATGTAATTGGTTTGCCGTTGATTTTCATCTGTTTGCCATCCAGTTCGAATTCACGGAAACCGACGTTGGTACTCGTTGTTTCGATGATTTTTCCGTCTTTATCTTTTAATGTCAACAATAATTTGTACAAATTCGGATGCTCTGCTGACCATTTTTTTGGATGCTTGACCAGTTGCTCTTGGTTGATGGACAGCTTTTGTTTGTCTTTGAAATCTACATCGCTTTTGAGTGGTTTTTCAAAAACCGGCTTGTCCTTGTCGTCCAGCAGTTCCATTTCTACTGTTTGACCATTGCTATCGTCTTTTTTATATTGGTTGAGATCCAGATCCACTTTCAATGTCGCGTCTTTATATTCCTCATCCAAATCTGTTTCCACTTTGAGATCACGCATATGGACATTTGGCGTGGCATACAGATATACATCACGAAAAATACCGCTTAGCCGGACAAAATCCTGATCTTCCAGCCAGCTGCCATCTGACCAGCGATATACCTCAACCGAAATATTGTTCTTCTCGCCTTTTTTAACGTATTTGGAAATATCGAATTCGGCCGGTGTATAGCTGTCCTCACTGTACCCGACTTTCTTGCCGTTAACCCATACATAAAAGGCTGATTCGACACCTTGAAAGGATACATAGATTGGCTTATCATCCCAATCCTTCGGAACAGTGAATTCTTTTTTATAAGAACCCACAGGGTTATATTTTGTCGGTGCTTTCGGCGGTTCCGGATTTTCAACACCAGTCCATGGATAGGTCACGTTCGTATATATTGGATAGTCATAGCCTTTCAGCTGCCAATTGGAAGGCACGTCGATTTTATCCCATCCACTCGTATCGTAATCATCTTTGTAAAAGTCCTTTGGCCGCTTGTCCGGATTATCCGCAATATGAAACTGCCAATCCCCGTTAAGCGATTGGTAGAATGCAGATTGCTTCTCATCATTTTTTTTAGCAGCTTCCACGTCTGTAAATGGCATGATGGACGCATGCGCTGGCTCGCGGTTTACCTGGAACGTTTCCGGGTTGTTATTCCACTCCGGATAATCCTCATTCACTTTGGCGTATACCGTCTCACTTCCCGTAAAACTCCCCAACGCCAGCATACCCGCCATTCCAATCGCCCCAATAAGTGCTTTCTTCACCCAATCTCCTCCTTTTTGGAGGCGACAATCACCCCTTGTAGAATTGTCACCCTCCTACTTCCACTTTTTCACATAGGTTTCTGTTGCTTTTTGAAGTATGTTATATGCGTTGTCTGTGATGTTTTTTTGTTGCTTTTGTTGTTTGAGCAGTGCTTTGAATCCTTCCATATGTTTCACTATTTTTTCGATTTGTTGCAGTTTCTCAAAGTGCTGAACCGTAGTGAGATGGATTTGCAAAGCATGCAACGTCTGCTCGTTTGCGATTTCACCCCCTTTAAGGAGTTCATCAGCCAATGCCTTGATATCCTTTATGGTTTCAACGGCAACCCCTTGACTTTTCACGGGGATGATTTCATGGATTTGCGGTTTCACTTTGCCATCCCAAACAAGCTTCAATTCCAACACATGGTCGTATGCGGACATGTCGATTGCATGCAGCGATTCTGACAATATACCGGCATCATGCCAGCCTGTGGTATCCCTTATAGAAACCTTTGCGCCGGTAATCGCTGCCGGACTTTGCAAAATGATCAATTTTGCAAGATCAGTGTTTTTCACAAGCTTATAGCTGAGTTCACCCGATCCGTCTGTATCAGGCTGATAAAATGTTGCCAATTTGTTGTCGATTGCCTTGTCAGCTTCCTGCCCCTTAGACCCTAACGGCTTTGCATCGATAATAAGATGCTCGTTGCCTGGCAGTGCGCTGCCTTCGTTAATGATGATTTCATTCAATGCCAGCCAGGCATTATTGTCACTGGTGGAAACCAGGCGGACATACCTCGCACCGATTCCGTCTGTTTTCACACGTTTATATCGATATGGCACCTCATGATCCGGGAAATTCTTACTCAGGTCGTCAGGATGCTCGAACGTATGGATTGTTTTCCAGCTTTCTCCATCCTTAGATACTTGTAAATTCCCTTGTCTGAAGTAATCTTTTTCACCATCGCCAATGACAACAGCAACATTTTCCACGTTAACAACACCGCCCAGATCGACTTGGACATATTTTCCTTTGTCTTGCATGCCGCCAAACCAGACTTTGCTATTCAAATCTCCGTCAAACATATTGTCTGCCTTGCCTTCATAAACACTTTCATAGTTATGAGCCACTTTTGGTGCAGCAAATCTATTCAACGTCACTTCCAATTTGCCTAAATCAAAAGTGATATCCTTATTCGTCAGATTGATGATCCGTACATACGCCGCATCAGGATATGCCTCATCGTCGGTGGCTATTTTCTCCCACTCCACGCCATTCTCGGAGGCTTCCAACTGTAGTCCTTTCGTATCTGCATGCAGTGTAACTGCTCGCAAGCGTTCCAAGGTTGGGAGCTCGAGCCCGATGTATTGGTTTGGCTGCAGGGTGATGCCCGATAGATGTTGAATGCTTACTGAATCTTCCGTTGTTTTAATACTTGCATCATTCCATTTGCTCACATTGGTGTAAATGCTCGCTTTATGTTGACTGTCATTCACTTTGAATTCCCTGACAGCTGTCCATAAATCCGGTTTTCCTCCCGGTACACCAGCATGTGTCAAGCGGTATCGGACATATCTCGCTTCAATCTGTAAATCTGATGTATCTACCTTATGGCCGCTTCTCTCCCCGCCAATAGCTTTCCAGTCCTTGCCATCCCCGGAATATTCCAAAACACCTTTTTGAAAAATATCATGATCATCATCTGTTCTTCCCTGAAGGATATGCACATCTTCTACTTTGGTCGTTTTGCCCAAATCAAGGCCATACCAGTCGCCATTTTCCTGGACGACTTGGACATATGCATAGGTGTCCTCATCTCCGTCAACCATATTGCTGAAATCCTGATTTTCATAGGAAGAGATTGGAGTGCCTGCTGCTGGGGCGTCGGGGTTGATAGCCGTATTGATTTGACTGTCCAGTTTATTGATCATATCGTTAGCAAACGGTACGAGTCTTTTCGCCCCGGCTTCCACGGTAACATCCGGATAATTCAATTTTTTTACGGTATATTGCTTGGATTTAGCCATTGCATCCGATGCTATGGCTAGTCCTTCCCACGCTGCAGACGTATCCTTATCCTCCAATGCAATGGCTGATTCCACCGCATGTTTATCCGCCTGCAACACATCATGTAAACTGTTCAGCCATGGTTTGATTTCTTGTTTCATCTCTTCGTTCGTGCTTTTTTTGTTAAAATCATCGATGGCTTTCAGAATTTGATCGAATTCATTAATCAAATCCTGGCCGCTTGCTTTGATTGACTCTCTTTCTGAAAACTTTTTCAAAAATGCGTCCAGTTGATCTTTGATATTTTCAGATTCTCCGACAACGAGTCCGTGTCCGCTCGGAGATGGATCACTCAAATGATAAGCAATTGTTTTAAATGATTCAGCCACCTCAGGCGCAACATAATCAAATGAATCCTGCCAGCTTTGATCCTCATCGAAATCATCGACATTCCATGCAAAATCACCGACAGCGAACAATGCCACTTTGGAAAGTTCCGCTTGTTCCATCGGATTGGACACCACACCGGTAATGTTGTGCGTCCCTTTTTTCAGTACTTCGCCCTTACCTAGCATCAGCCTGCTGTCAACATAATCGTTCACCGGCCAATTCAGCCAAACAAATGGATCGCGCCTCGTAAATTGCTTCGGCCATGCCATATCTTTTTCATTGACAGTTCCGACAACACCGCTCCCTGTCCACATGATTTCCACGTTTTCCGAGACATTGCTTAATGCCTCAAGGTATGTCTGTCCTGCAGCATCTGTCCAGGATTGATTATAAAATGGCGGTGTGTATACTAATGGTTTCACATCGTTTTTTTCCTTGATCCAGTCTGCGACGTCTTTGATGAGCATCACATGCTTTTCTTTATCTTTAACGGCCTGTACTGTGCTGATATCATCCATAAATAACCCGAATTGACGGACACCTGCACTGTATAGTTGGTCCAGTTTATTTAACAATGTCTCCAACTCATGATCATAATCATCCCAATCAATCATACTGAAACCTGGATGAATCGCCCAGATGAAGTGTGTCTTCGTTTGATTGCCGACTGCTGCCAGTTCTTCAATCTTTTTCAATTCCGCTTTTGGATAAGGCGTTCGCCATTCCTTGTTATGGTACTTGTCGTCTTTTGGTCCAAAAATATATGCATTCATTTTCAACTTTCCGCCAAATCGCATCAGGCTCATCCGTTCTTCATGAGACCATGGAAAACCATAGAATCCCTCGATGAACCCGCGCCATTTCGTATCAGAATAGTCCTCGTATGTCACGGAATGGATACTGCGATCAATTAGCTGGTCCATCATCATGCGAAGGCTTGCCAAGCCATAATAGACAGATTCTGTATCTTTTCCAAGAATGGCAATCGATCCTTTTTCTTCCAAACTTTTATCAACGCTTAAAACATAAGGATCGATATGGTCAAAATGCTTTGGATCATAAGTAACATTCTTTTTCATGTATCGATCCACATAGCCATCAGAATCTTTCGTACCAAGTAAAATATTGGTTTGATCAGACTTCACAGATGTGGAAGTGGTATATGTCAGTTTTTTTCTATCAAGGATATCATGAAGGAATCCGACCGTTTCATTGTCGACATCACTTTCCACAACAATGTTGACTTTATCAGTAATCTGAAAATCCGTTTCCAAATCTTTTTCCTGATGTGGTATTGGGTATATGTCATATACTCTGTCATTATTTTCATTTGTAGTATCTTTCATGCCTTCGTTCGCCCCAGCGGAAACAATTGAAGCCGGCAGCAACACGCACAAAAACATCAACACAATCAACCTTCTCCCCATTCCATCACCCCTTATACATACGATGGGGGCAACCCCACTGTTTACCACTGCATCGCTTTAATGCAATAACGCAACAGGAGACTCCCCCTTCTTTAACACTTCATCACATGAATGTGCTACTACAGTAAGGAACAGCCCCCACCACGTTCGGACATGAATGCATGATCAATTTAGTTTAGTGAAGGGACTGTACCCTGGATTTTTTTATTCTTTTGTTTGGCTTGCTGTTTTTTGATTTTTCATGTTGTCCAGCTCTTTGAATACGCGCCAGATACTGAATAGGGCATATCCGAGAAGCAAGAGTCCTGGCAATACCATCAACAGGGATGCTCCAGCTTTGGAATTGGCAAATTCAAGCACGTATCCAGCGTATGGTATACGAAACCCCGTATATTGACCAACAACATTTTCCGCAGATACCGGCTCCATATCCGGGCCGTTATTCGCATCACCTTTCGTCTGATACGCCTGGCCATTTTCCAAGACCTTTGCCACACGGTGCGTGACCAGCATATTATCATCCTTTTTAAAGGTAATGACGTCCCCTTTATGGAACTGCTTGTTGCCATCAGTTGTTTCGATTGCAATCACAGATCCTGTTTTGAATTCAGGTTCCATCGATCCAGACAGTACGGTTTTCAACTGATAATGGAAGAGTTGAAATTCACCGCCTGAGAATCGATTTGACACAACGATCAAAATTACCGTACAGAACACGACAAACAATAAAACTGTCAATATCTTATTTACTATTTGCAATGTTTTACGTAATAGTTTCATATACCATCCGCCTTCTTTCCTGGCCTAAAATCACTTTTCATCCGACTGTTGCTTGTGCTCGCTTGTCTCTTCCTTGTCATCAGAAGTGGATTCCTTTTGCTTGCCTGGATGCTCTTTTTCCTGCCCAGCAACTTTGTTTCTCTGATCCTGCTTTGCTTTGTCTTCTTCAGATACCGTATCTTTCTTGGTCTGTTTTCTATCATCAGCTTTAGCATCTGCATCACCCTGCGATGCACCCGGCCGCTCGGAATCTTGTTCTTTTGCTCGAGCCTTAGAAGCAGATTTCTTCTCATCCGCTTGTTTTGCTTCTTTGTCCCCTGTCACGTCGCCATCTTCCGTTTTTTCCTGGTTCAGCTGTTTCTCACCTTCAGCTTTTTTATCGGATTCATCGGCATCATCTTCTTTTTCCTTTTCTTCCTCTTTTGCCTCCGAATCGAAATGTTCAGCTGCTTTCAATGTCATGTTAGTGTCTGTCTCATCCGTAAAAGTGGCTTCTGTAGGAACATTGAGCCAATACACTGTCCAAAACATTAAATAGCCCAAAGCAACGACCTTCCATAACACATTCATGACAGTTGCTGCAGTGGATTTCGGTTGTTTTCTGCGATGTATCATTTATTCTGGATCACCTGCCATAACAAAACTCACTGTTGATTCAGCGTCATTTGCAAATCTATTACTTTTCCTGACCATCCGTTTGTTGTGCTTCAAAAGTCCAATTCAATTTCAAAGAATCACCTTGGAACTGGTTTTGGTCTTCGCCGTTATCCAGAAAATTGAATTTGACGACCAGGTCATTCCCATCTTCCCCAGCTGGCAATCCACCATTTTCCAAAATTTCATCGAATACTTTATTGCCTACTGCTTCAGGTGTCATATTCTTTAAATCTGCCAATGTTGTTTTATAAATGACTTCATCGAATTTGTCCGCATTGTATAGAAACTCGACTTCAATATGTTTACCAAAATCATCTGTGTTATCGCCTTTTGCGTCAGTCACAGTGTAGTTTGTTTTCAGCAGGACTTTTTCAATATCGAGACTGCCGCTGTTTTTCAATTCAAAGTCCTTTGTTACAGAATCTCCCGGTTTCATACTATCGATATCCACAATTGTTGTCGGATCTACCGAAAGATCCAGTGTTCCCGCAGCGAAAGTGTTGGACGTTTCTTCACTGTCACTGAAATATGCATACGTTCCTCCACCAATCAAAGTCAATCCCAATGCCGCACTCATAATCCCCATACCTAATTGTTTCTTCAATCCCATTGTAAATTCCTCCCCAGAGTTTGGTATATTTAACGAGGGCAGTCCCCCGCCGTTTATCACTGTATCATTTGAATGTAACGGGGGACTGTCCCATCTTATTGCCACTTTTCCATTACGCTGTTGGCAGCATCTAACAATGTTTGATAGGCTTTTTCTGTCAGATGTTCTTTGTTTTTTTCATGTTTGAGCAATGTTTTGAAACCTTCCAGGTGCTTGTTCACTTTATCTGCTTTCTTTGCTGTTTCAAAATTCTCTACTGCCGATAAATGAACTGTCAGCGGACGTACAATCGTCTCATCAATCTCACCATCAGCAGCAAGTGTGTTCACTAGATCTTTGATATCGGCAGCATTAGCAGCCTGATGGACTTTCTCAATGCGCAAGTTATCTAAAATGAATGTTCCTGCGCCAGTATCCATGTCCAAGCTTGCCCCGTCACTGAAAATACCGATGTATGTCTGACCGTTTTCAGCACCGTTCACTGTGAATTCTGCCCGCTTCGTCTCAGTGGAAGCACCAAGTTTTTCATTAACTTCCAAACCTTTCACATCACCAATATTCTTCTCATCAACAGCCTCATTACCGGAGATGAATCGATATGAGCCATCAGCTGTTGTCTGATAGTCAAAAGAAACCTGATACTTTTCACCTGGTTCAAAGTGGAAATGCTGCGGGATCGTGCGATAAACCAATCCCTTGTTTCCAGTGTTCACTTTCAATGACCAGTTTCCGTCAATCACATCATCAACTTGCTTTTTGTCTGCCCAGCCTTTTTGCGTGTATGGTGCATGCAGCTCGGACAAATGAATGCGATTATCTTCCACACCCTCTGTATTACCGATGACAAACGGGTAAATGCCCTGTACGACTGATTCGAAATCCTGCTGGAAGACATCATCAGATACATCATTATCCAGCTTCTTCTGCACGATACGGATATCATCGAACTTCGTAGCGCCCTCACCTGCTTCACGGCTCAAAGTCAGCTTTGCACTGTCACTTTTCGCTTTGAAACTGACCTGCATACGCTGCATTTTACTGTTGTAGCCATCATTGGATGCATGCGAATCAGCTTTGACGTAATTCTTTTGCAAGCTGCGCAATGTGAAGTTGCTGACATCTTTTTTGCCGCCAGTCACTTCAAGCGTCGCTTTTTTGTCACTGTCATTTTCCACATATACTTCAGCGACATAGTCCTTACCAGGTTCCAAGTTAGAAATCGTTCTGGATACCGACGTTTTCTTTGCCGGGCTATCTACACGCAGGTAGTAGTCACCACTGCTCAAGTTTCTGGCAGCGCCAGTTTGGTTTGTGCGATCTACTGTAACTGCTTTTTCATCGCCGGTTATTTCCGTATAGGCATCATCTACTGTTCCTGCATTGAATCCAGTGTCATATACATGACCATCTGATTCCCAATCTTGTTTTTTCACTTCTGCATCATCTGTTGCGACAATGATATATGGCGTTGCAGCTTCTGCTTTGATCGTGATTTGGCCATCTTTTACAGTCAGCGTCTGCTTATCTTTGCGGCCTTGATCAGTCAGCTGATACATCGTAACTTCCTTCGCTTCTTTGAGTGAATCAGGCAGTGTCCAGGTGGATGTACCGCCTTTTAAGTTCCAGTGGTACAGTTTCTTCGCATCCTCGGTCTTGTGTTTGAAATCCTGCTTGACCCAAGGAATCAGATACTGACTGCCATCGAGTATCACGTTACCATTCAGCTTAATGGTGCGCTCTCTGGAATCGGCTTTTCTTGCAACAACGACTTGATCGCCGTTGCTTGGATCCTGCAATTTGATTTCTTTTTCAAGATTCGTTTTCGTTGGGTCTCCATCAGTCGTTTCCCAATTCGTTACATAATACTTTTGTAAAAATTTCGTTGGCAGGTTTGTATCGAAAGTCATTTTGATAAAGTTATCAAAGTTCTTATCCGACTGCCAGCCCTCAAATCCAGCTAGTTCAAAACCGCCCAATAATGGATGGTCTGCGGTACCGCCGGCCTCCGGCCAATTCAAGACCCAGGAATCCTTCTGATGGTTACTGATAAAACGTAATGCATCAGAATTGATGCCCTTGCTCTCTGTACCACCATAGTTCTTGTCAGTCGCCCAATGCTGCCATGTCGAGTAATTCGGCACAGCGGTACCGAACTCTGTGGACACTCTCCATCCTCGATCCATGAGCTGTTCGGCGATTCTATCAGACTCCCACTGATCCTGGTACCAAACATCCAGATAGATAAAAGCAAGTCCAGGCGCAGCTGTCTTCAGCTCATCCAGGCGCTTGGCACGTGTGCCAGAAGCTAAATCTTTGATCTTATCAATGGTGTAAGCTTGATCCAGCCAACCCCATCCTTTGGAACCCGGGCCATCGATGAAATCATCGTTGAAGGCTTTTGCCTCCGGATACGTTTCCTGGGCATTGATATGGACACCGACCTCAGTGTTATATTGATGGGCATTGTCAGTCAGCGTCTTCAAATCTGCTGCGCCACCCATACGTTCCCCAACATTGCCATAATCCGGATGGGCGCTGTCATGCCCTTCATTGCCATATCCTTTCAGCAAAACTGCCTGCCCAAGATCATCCGTTGCAAGAGAAACTTTTTTGATATTGTCCAGTGTTTTCAAAAATGGCTGCTGTGCCTGTGACCCGAAGTTCATCGCAATGCGCGTGCCAACATTGTTATTCACATTTTCATATCCCTTGATATCTTGCATGATATCCCGGTAAGCAATCGCCGCATCCTGCCAATCTACTTTGTTATCATTATTGATGTCTTCAGCAAGTGCGATCTTTATTGTTGGTTTCTCATCCGGTGATTCCGGCATGAAATCCCGATGGTAATAAAGCTTGTTGGAGCGTACGCCCATCGCCTTATCACCAGCTTCATTTTCAAAACGGCTGGCAAGCAGATTGCCGTATCCGTCAACCTCTGAGCTGGTCCAAACACCGGCACTAAGCTCACCGGTTGTCAAAAAGGCGGTATAGTAGCTGGCGGAAGATCCGATATTGTCCATCTTGTCATTGATGCTGACATCTGTATCGCCCGGCTTGTTCACATCACCGCTTAATTTGGTCAATTTCGCTGCTGCACCGTCCTGGCTCGCATCAGCTGAAATCAAGTCCATATCCTGGAATGCGATTGTTTCTATCGGTGCCTTTCCAGCATTTTTAATATCCTCGAATTGGTAAATCACTTTATTATCTGCCACTTGCAAGGACACTTTCACCGTTGCATCCATGTCCTCGAAATCATCCTTAAAAGTCATGGTGTACAACGCTTTTGAATCACTGACTTTTTCAAAAGCCACTTCAGGATAATAAAGCATCCCATTTACTGACAAACCATACACTGGCGTTTCCTGCCCGTGCATCACCTTATCGCCGACCTGATATTGCATCACGCGCGGGAAAACCTTATCGATTTTGACATCCATATAATCTGATTGAAGCATCTCTTCCATAGGTTCCGTTTCTGGCGGCTCAGGAGTTGTGTATTCCTGTGCACGCACATTCGAAAAGGTGATATTGGCAGCGCCGCGGCTTTTCTCAAAACCAAGCGAACCTGCTTTATCGACCCCATTTGGCTGGGCCCAGGAACCGATTTTTTCGTCATTTACATAAAGTGTTGCCGTATCATCAACGAATTTGATGCGTAAATGGTAGGTCTTGTCCGCCTTCAACGGCGTTCCTTTTGTCATGCTCGTCCATTCGTTGGCTGGGCCGAATATTTCACTAAAATACTGCTCATTCGTATCCCCTGTTCCAACATACTTATAAGTAGATTCACTTTGTACACGATAAATGAAGCCGAAACGATTCAAATCCTTGTCGGACTTGATATCTGCTTCAAAAATGCCATTTTTCATTTCCTTGATGCTGTTAAAAATGACTTTATTTTTACCTGTTGAGGTGACCCCGAACGTGACTGATCCGTCATCGTTATATGTAAGTTTCCCGTCACCCTGGATGACTTCTGCATCCCCATCTTGAAATGTTGATATCTGTTTGGAAGATGTCCTTGCTTTTGTTTGAAATGTTTGTGCTGTTTCACTTTTTTCTGTATGCTTGTCCACCGACGTCATTTTCTTCGTGTCAGATTTTCCTTCAGCATGGGCTATGCCATTACCAGTCATGATGCTTGGGAAAAGTAGCATACAGGCAAAAAACAGTGAAATTACTTTCTTGGAAATTCCTTTCACCGTATTCCCTCCCAAAAATATGTGCTTCTTGATGCGGTTTCCAAAATTAAAAACCTGCACCCCCTTCCCCCATCTTCTCTTTTCGCTACAAGGCAAACGTACATGAAATAAAACGCTTTCACAATAAGAATATTGTTTTATTTTTTATTAATATTGTTTTTTGATTGACTAATCTAAAAATTAGGTTAAAAGGCCCACATGATTTATTGATACATTTAGGGGAAAAGACTCTTGAAGAATTTTCGTTTAGGACCTAATGATTATATGCAAAGAATGTCAAATAAAAAAGAAATGTAAAAATGAAAGTTATGTATATCCAACAATGAAATCGCTTGCTTGTTTTTTCTCGTTCAGAACACTACATTATTTCTTAAATTAATGCTAAAATAACACTGTGAGGATGTATTACACACATTTCAGCATAATTTTTATGCACGGATGAAATTCATTTAATTATTATAGAGGAGTGGAATTGATGCAACAAAGTCAATTTGACAGAATCAAAAACGACAAAGGTTTCATCGCAGCTTTGGACCAAAGCGGCGGCAGTACACCAAAAGCACTTGCTGCATACGGTGTTTCAGAAGATGCATTTTCAAACCAGGAGGAAATGTTCGATCTCGTACACCAAATGCGAACAAGAATCATCACGTCCCCTGCATTTGATCCAAAATACATTTTGGGTGCTATCCTGTTTGAACAAACAATGGACAGCAAAATCGAAGGCCTTTACACTGCAGACTATCTTGCAGAGAAAAAAGGCATCGTTCCTTTCTTGAAAGTAGACAAAGGCCTTGCAGAAGAATCCAACGGTGTACAGGTTATGAAACCAATGCCAGAATTGGACGAGCTGCTGAAGCGCGCGAACGAACGC
The DNA here is from genome assembly GCF_042683165.1 of Tigheibacillus halophilus. NCBI lineage: Bacteria > Bacillati > Bacillota > Bacilli > Caryophanales > Bacillaceae > Tigheibacillus > Tigheibacillus halophilus. Next base: position 71,945 of record NZ_JBHUIZ010000015.1, on the reverse strand, counting down.
CATATTTTTGGTACAAAAATGCGTTCCGTCATTAAAGAACCAAACGCAGAGGGCATTAAAGCTGTCGTTGATCAGCAGTTTGAAGTCGGCAAACAAATTATTGCAGCCGGCCTTGTTCCGATCATCGAACCTGAAGTAGACATCAACAGCCCTGAAAAAGAAAAATGCGAAGAAATGCTGAAAGCGGAAATTCTGGACCACCTCAACAACTTAAGTGAAGACCAGAATGTCATGCTGAAAGTGACAATTCCTACAAAAACCAACACTTACAAAGAATTAATCGACCACCCACGCGTGGTACGTGTTGTCGCACTTTCCGGCGGATACTCCACAGACGTGGCAAACGAAAAATTGAAAGAAAACGACGGCCTGATCGCCAGCTTCTCCAGAGCGTTGAGCCAGGATTTGAACGTCAACCAAAGCGAAGAAGAATTCAATGCTGAATTGGAAAAAGCTGTTCAATCCATTTATGAGGCTTCTATCTAATCGGATTGATCATATTGAAAAACGGACTGTTTTGATAAGCAGCCCGTTTTTTTTTGCGTTTTTTTTGGGCTTTGGCGAAAATTGAAGTGCGGGTGTTTTTTTGCGGGGATTGTTCTGACAGAGACTCTATCAACAATTGGCGCATGGGTTTTGGGGTAGGCATTGCTTTGAGCGAGGGGCTATCAACAATTAGGATGCTGTTTTGCAGAGGTTATTGCTTTGAGCAGGGCTCTATCAGCAATTAGAATGCAAGTTTGAAGGAGTTATTGCTTATAGAAGGGCTCTATCAACAATTGCAACGCCGTTTTCGTAGAGTTATTGCTTATAGAAGCGCTCTATCAACAATTGCAACGCCGTTTTCGTAGAGTTATTGCTTATAGAAGGGCTCTATCAACAACTGCAACGCCGTTTTCATAGAGTTATTGCTCATAGAAGCGCTCTATCAACAATTGCAACGCCGTTTTCGTAGAGTTATTGCTTATAGAAGGCTCTATCATCAACTGCAACGCCGTTTTCATAGAGTTATTGCTCATAGAAGCGCTCTATCAACAATTGGGATGCTAGTTTACGAAAGTTATCGCTTTGAGTATTTCTCCACGATTCTTCAAAGCGCAACTTCTACTAAAAAATTGAACCGGTATTTCTCGCCGTGTACAATAAAGATAAAAGAATACGAAACCACCTACAAAAGGAGGCCATAAAATGGATGTAACGATACACTTGATGAATGGCAAATGGCATGAATACCTATTGGAAAATGACCATGGCATGCAAGTGGGTGTCCTGGATTTTGGCGGCATTATTACTAAAATGCTTGTACCGGACAAACGTGGACACCTCGAAAATGTTGTGCTGGGATATGAAAACTACCATGATTACGAAGAAAACCCGAACTGTTTCGGGGCGACCATCGGCAGAGTGGCTGGCCGGATCAAAGACGCCAGATTCACTATCGAGGGCCAAACTTACAGCCTCGAACAAAATGAAGGAAGTCATCATTTACATAGCGGCAAACACGGCTTTCAGCAAACCGTTTGGGACGCGAAGCCGTTTCGGGAGAATGACAAAGTTGGAGTCACTCTCCGTCATACTAGCCCCGATGGCGAAGGAGGCTACCCTGGTACAGTTAGCGCTCAAGTGACATACACACTCGACAATGCCAACAAGTTGACGATCGACTATCACGCAACAACAGACAAAACAACTCCCCTGGCGCTTACCAATCATTCCTACTTTAATCTAAGCGGGAATTTGCAAGATACAGTCGGCAGACACCATGTGCAAATGCCGGCCAACAACTTTGCGGAGCTCGACAATGAGCTGATTCCGACTGGAAAATTGCTCTCAACTGAGGGCACACCTTTTGATTTTCGCAGTGGAAAGTTTTTCGAGGACGGCTTGTTGAACGGGGACAGTCAAAATCAAATTGTCGGCGGCGGATACGATCACTTTTTCATTTTTGATAATCATGCAGCCCACGAAATGCTCGTCACGGAGCCAATCAGCGGCCGGACAATGACCGTTACCACTACGCAGCCCGGGGTAGTCTTGTATACTGCTAACGGACTGGAGGATGGACTCCCGCTCCAGAGTGGACGTTCCAGAAAGCACTTAGGATTTTGTTTGGAAACACAGGCCCACCCAGCAGCTTTGAATCATACAGACTTTCCGGAAATTTTACTGAGGCCGGAAGAAACATACCAGCACCAGACAGTTTTTCAATTTGGAATACATTAATAGAATAAAAAAACCATGCTGTTAAAAGCCAGAAATCTTTATTGGCTTGTAAACAGCATGGTTTTTAAGATGGCCTGTTTCTAATTTAAAAGTTCTCCCGGTTCTATTGAGCGCTGCTCTTTTTCCAATGTTCACTACTTAAGTTCAACGCGATTCCGCTCGAAACTCGCCCGATTGCTCGACGCCCGTGAAGTACCCATTCTATCGACTGTCGCTGTTGCGAAAGGCTTTGCCCGATACCATCCCAGCGCCCAACACTTCAAGCATTATCCTTTCACGGATCCTGCCAGCAATCCTCTTACAAAATATTTACCCAATAAAATATAGACGATCAATGTCGGCAGGGCAGCAATCAGCGCTCCGGCCATTTGCACGTTCCACTGAACGATCTGACTGCCGGATAGATTTTGCAGGGCTACCATGACAGGCTGATTATCTGATGTGGTCACTGTCACAGCAAACAGGAATTCATTCCAGATATTCGTAAACTGCCAGATGGCCACCACGACGAATCCTGTGATCGACAGCGGAACAATGATATGCCGAAAAATCCCAAGGAAATTTGCTCCGTCAATCTGTGCGGACTCCAGCATTTCATCAGGGATATTGGCATAAAAATTGCGGAACATCAACGTCGTGATCGGGATTCCATACACGACGTGAACCAGGATCAGTCCTGGAATCGTGTTATACAATTCGATGTTGCGCAGAAACTGGATCATCGGAATCAAAATGCTCTGATATGGGATGAACATCCCGAACAAAATGATCGTAAATAGTGTTTCAGAGCCTTTGAATCGCCACTTGGACAGCACATAGCCGTTCATTGCGCCAAGCAAAGCCGACAATAAAGTTGCCGGAATCACGAGGTAGAGGCTGTTCAGCAAATTCGGAGCCAGATGGGAAAAAGCGTCCGCATATGCATGAAAATCAATCGCTGTCGGCAGCTTCCACATGTTCTCCAAGGAAACCTCGCTATTTGGCTTCAAACTGGTGACAATGATGACGTAGACAGGCATCAGGAATATAATGGAAAACAGTATCAAAATACCGTATTTTATTGGCTTGCCGATATAAGCCCTCATGCCTTATCACCCTTTCTTGCCGACCATAGATATGGCACGATGAACACTGCTACAAGCAGCAGCATAATGATCGCGATTGCCGCACCATTGGCGTAATAATTACCGCGGAAAGTCGTTTCAAACATGTAAACCCCGGGAACATCGGTGACAAAATTCGCACCTGCTCCGGTCATTGCATAAATCAGGTCGAAAATTTTCAAAGATATATGTGCCATGATAATGATGACGCTGACCGTTATCGGTGCCAGCATTGGCAGTACGACTTTGCGATATACTTGAAATTCCGACGCTCCGTCCATGCGTGCCGCTTCCCTAAGTTCGTCCGGTATTCCGCGCAGACCTGCAAGATACATCGCCATCGAAAAGCCGGTCATTTGCCACACAGCAGCAATGACAACAGCAATAATGGCGACCGGAACACCGAATTCGATGCTCCCCCATTTGAATCCAGCCAAAATATTCGTATCCGTATACCATTTCGGATGAATACCGAACACACTTAAAAATTTATTGAAACCTGTAGAAGGATTCAAAAGCCATTGCCACACTACCCCTGTAACGATGAAAGAAAGTGCCATCGGGAACAGGAATATATTACGGAAGAAGCTTTCCCCTTTCAGCTTCTGATCGATCAGGATGGCAAACCCGCCCCCCAATACAATGACCATCAAGATGAAAAAGATCGTGAAGAAAACGGTATTGCGCAAATCTGACTGGAAGCGAAAATCATGGAATAAATAGATGTAGTTTTTCAATCCGGCAAATGAAAAATCCGGTACGATCGTATTATAATTACTAAGTGATACATAACCGGTCCAGCTGATGAACCCGTACACAAATACGAGAATTAAAATGAATGAAGGCATTAAAAAGCCAAATGCTGTCCATTGGTCTTTGGTGATTTTCTTTTTACGTTTTGCTTGTACTGCCTTAGCCATATACAACCTCCTTGCTATAGCCAGCTTGAAAATTTGGCGTTCGCCAAGCGTAAAGTGAATTACTGCGCTGCCCTCTTCTTTCCGCTTAAAAAAACGAGGAGCTGCCTTGCTTGCCGGCAGCTCCACCTTTTTTTCAACCAGCACCTTCAGCCCTGTCTCCTCAAGTGCCATGCCGATTGTACAACTTGAGGCGACCGGTAATTCTTTACATTTCCGGTGCCGCGTTCTTCAGTGCTTGAATCAATGTATCAACATCTTTTTGTGTAACGAAGATATTGACTGCCTGGTTCGCTTTTGTCAGGAAACCTTCTGATGCAGCTGAACCGTGAGCAAGACTTGGAACCAATGTGGTTTCTTTGAAATCTTTCATCGTATCCTTGCCATAATCATCATACTTGGACTCATCCGCATCAACACGTGCCGGGATGGATCCTTTCAGCGGGTTGAAGATATCCTGTGCTTCAGTTGATCCCAGGAAAGTCAAGAATTTCTTGACTTGATCCGGATTGTCTACCCCTTTAGGCAAGCCGAATGTGTCTGTGATAATGGTGAAATCTTTATCTGTATCAGGGAAGGCAAAGTAACCGAAATCTTCATTTGTTTTCAAATCAAGATCATTGACGAAATAACCTTTTGCCCAGTCACCCATGTTTAGCATCGCTGCATCGCCATTGGCAACAAGCTGTGCTGAGTCTTGCCAGTTGCGTGATGCATGATCATCATTGATATAATCAAGCAATTTGCCAAACTTTTTGGCAGCGTTTACGACACGCTTGTCATCAAATGCGATATCGCCTTTGAACAGCTTCTGATAATCATCAGGGCCAAGTTCCGCAAGCAGCACATTTTCAAAAATCATCGTAGCCGTCCATGATTCTTTGTCACCCATTGCAAGCGGTGTGATATCTGCTTTTTTCAGTTTGTCAGCCGCAGCAACAAACTCATCGAATGTTTTTGGCACATCGATACCGTTGTCTTTAAATACTTTCTTGTTATAGAAAATGACATTACCGCGGTGGATATCCACTGGCACGGAATAAATTTTGCCATCACTGCTGACCAAGTCGATCAAGTCTTTCGGAAACTTATCCATCCAATCATTTTCTTTGTATAAGCCATCGAGCGTCTCCATCTTGTCTGCCGCGACCCAACTCTTGTTCAATTCTTCCCCACCGTGCACCTGGAAAGTCGATGGCGGATCATCGCCCTGCATTCTAGTCGCAAGAACTGCCTTCGCATTCGTTCCGGCACCTCCGGCAACAGCTGCATTTTTGACCTTCAGATCAGAGTTTTCTTCCTGAAATTTGTCAATCAGCGCCAGCAAGCCATCTTCTTCACCCGCTCCTGTCCACCAACTGAAAATTTCTACCTGGTTCTTGCCGCCGCTTTTCTTATCTTTGTCAGCGGATTTTCCGCCGGCATCATCTGAGCCACAAGCAGCCACTACCATCGCCAGGGCAAGCAATACTATAAGTCCATAAAGCTTTTTCAATGCATATTCCCCCTTTTGTTTACTGATTCTATAAACGTACCCCTTTGCTGATAACGCTTACAAATATCATTATAAAAGAAAACCGCCCAGCCTGGACGGAAAAATTACTGTACTTTTTTACTATTTGCTTCACTATTTTAAGATTTCAGCCAGGAGGATTGTTAATTGGGCTGGCTAAAGTCTGATCAAAAAAACCACAGCAAACTAGGTTTTATATTTAGCTTGCCATCATATAGCTCACTTGTTCAATAACGTGCGTTGATGTCTTATTCCAAAATCGAATATGTAATCAGTCTCCTTTAGATTTTGATATAAAATAATTTATCGGTCCCATAAATAGTACCCCTCCGAAAGCAAAGCCCAGGAAAATAGCTGAATATGATATCAAATCAAAATCCTCGCCCATAAAATAATCTTTGATAATACGAATGATTGTAATCATAACAGGGGCTGCTACTGACCAAAACAACATTATTTTTAAACCCTTGGACATACCTCCACCCCCACACCCTTGTTACATAATCTGACCTGATTCTTAGGCAGGGCCTTATTGGCCCAAGAAGGCATTTGCTATTACTAATATGCTCTGAACCATTTATAAAAAAGATGGATGGTTTATCTTTTTGAAACGAAAGAGGATAACGGGGGCAGCATTCTGTTCCCAACAGGGTTTTGAATCCTTTATAAGTCCCTTCCACTCACCCAATTTTACGCTCCCCCTTCATATTCGAATACACTGTGATATTCCTCTATCCAACCGATTATTCGTATGTTATATACCTTACTTCGCAATTTGGCTGAGAGCAACCCTTTATTCCGTTAAAACGTCCGTTTTCTGAACTTATTCATCATATAAATCTTTATCATCATAAGCCCGTGTCCAATGAAATGGCTGTATTTCCTTTAAGGTTTTAAACGTTAGGTTCTTATCTTCAGAAGTTATCGCTGCTTTGACATCTGTTCCCCAATAAAGCAGTCTTTCTTGGCAAACGCCACAAGGCGTTAGAATTTTAAACCCAGAATTCTCATCATCCCGCACTACGCACAAAGAATGGGTAATCTTTTTATTTAACTTATGTGCTTCGAGAATTGCACCTGTTTCAATACATAGTTCCGTTGAGGCGTTGATCACATCTGGCGCTACACTCGTTAGTACCTGACCATCCTCAGTATACATTGCTGCTGCACCACCCCAACCGGAAGGATATCTGTTTTTCAACAAATCAATTGCTTCATCATAGAGTTTTTGTTCAATGTTCATTTTATCTCCCTCTTTCTAAAAAAAATTGCTTCAAACTCCTTTTCATTCTACATATTATTCAATTCAATACCTCTTATATATCCAATGGCATACCAGATTGATACAAGGTTGATGTCTGATTAGCAAGTTGTCTCGCCTACTCCTTTCCACACTCAAAGCACTGTTTGTCTATATCGTTATCACCGTACATACGCAGCTCCTTTTCTATACCACAAGTGTTGCAGCAATCAAAGTATATCTGCGGAAGTATGCCTGCTTCAGCCAAAGGAGCCCATTCCTCTTCATATAACTTTTTGTCATACCATAATCTGTACATACAAGTTTACCATTGTGATCCAAAGATGCTGTATGTTTTTAAACATTTATTTGAAATTTATTTTTATTATGTTCCTGCTAAAATCACCGTTGTCACAAAGATTATTTGAAGGACAGTTCTAGGTAACAAAGACGTTACGGGGCTTTCACCAATCTTTACACTTAACTTTGCAGCATGAATATTAGCTGGAAACATAACAATTAGTAAAATTGCCAGGCATATCGAAGCGATTTTAGAAGTGAGCGGTATTAGTAGACCTATAGCACCAATAATCTCTAGTATTCCCGTCAATGTTACGATGAAATTAGGATTTGGCAACGATGGAGGCACCATGTTAATAAGACCTGCACGTCTTTTTCCCCAATGAGCCATTGCCGTAAATAGAAACATAACAGCAATGGCCAGGCGCAATGATGTCTGCCATTCGTCCAAAGGAAATTCAAAAAAACCAATGACACTAAACATCAGAAATGAAACAATTAGAACAATAAATGGAGCTATTTCATTCATCCCCTCTCGTTAAATTAAAATGTTTTTGTAACCATCATATACAAAATAACCACAGGTAATAAGGTAGCTGCAATTCCAAAGATTGCCCAATAACGAGATGCTCTTCTATACTTATTCGAGATGATGCCATTGTCTATGGCACAGCTACTGTGACGGATCATACTTCGCTGTATGGGGATGAGTATCGCCAGCCAAAGGATGCCGGTTAATACGAACAGGAATATTGACAAGGTTAGCCAATTGAAAGTCATCATGGAATAGCCTGATTGGACAGACATTAGAATACCGGAAACAATGATTAAGATTAATCCAGGCAGTGTAAAGAGGAAATCAGCCAACATAATGTTTTTCACAGTGTGATGGATAAACTCAGGATCCCTTTTCATATCAGCTCTAACTTTCCAAAACGCTGCCGTGACAATGTTCCCAAGAAAAATAACTACTCCAAAAATATGCAAAAACAACAAAACGTTCAAAGAGTCCACCCCCCTTTCTTTTATGTTTGTTTCGCTTCCAGCAAGTCCGCCATAAGTATTGAAAAATCATCTGTACTGAATGCATGAGAATCATTGGAAATGGAATTTCGCACACGGAACCCGTAGGAAATCAATATGAATAATTCTGCTGTCCTATCTGCATTGACTGATAAGGGGATGACCCCAGCATGCTGACCAGCTGTAATCCATTGTTTGGATAGCCGAACGGCCTGGTCGTAAAATTTATTGATGATTTCACTGACAATTGGCTGATTGTGCTTCGATAACAAATAAAGAAAGATTCGATTTGTCGCATCGAGGGGGTCTTGAAGTGACGGCAGTTTTCTAACGATTTCTTTCATAGGCCCCTCAAATTCTTTTTTACCTTCATTTACTTTTTCAAAAAAACGATCATTAATTTTTTCCATTCTCTCCTGTAAAACTAATGCCAATAGTTCATCCTTGCTCCTTACATAATGGTATATAGCTCCTTTGGAAAGTTTCGTACGTTTGATAATGTCGTTCAGGGTCATATTGTTACACCCTTTTTCTTGTACTAAATCTTTTGTTGTGTCCAATAGTAACTCTTTTGTCCTTTTTCGTTTCGATTCCCGATCCAATACATTTCATCCTTTATTGCTAGCATTTTTTAAATTTGTAAGGTCATTATTACATACCGACCGGCGGTTTGTAAAGTAATAAAATAAAAATTGAAATAAATCTTTTTTCTTATCCGATTACCTGTTTAACATTAATTACCGCAGAAAATGTGTAACGCGGAGAATACGATCTTACAAACAGGCAGTACCTTGTTGGGAAATCCCGCTTGGGCAAGCAAGATCAGTGATTACCGTTTAGACAATTTCTCCCTTGCACCCGAGACAGCTAAAACACTTTATTAAGTTCCCATTCGATTAGTCTTTGCAGTGGCAACGCCATCATAAACGCAATGCACGGTCATTGCCATCCCTTTTAATGAGGTTTTGCAATGTTAAAGATTTATAATATGCACAAGAAATGTTGAAAAATACTAAAACTACTGCCGCGCTTTGTTTGCTGCTCGAAATAAAAAATTCAAATTTTTCATAAAAATGATACCTATAGCATACCTGGCATGTTATAATTCTCTTTAATAAATTAGGGAGGTACAAGTCCAATGGTAAAAAAGTAAAATGAGAAAATCTTATGTTACTTTTTTGGCTTTAGCATACACATGCAGATTTTCTCTTTCATGGAATTATTATTAATGGAATGAGGAGATATAACATGTTAAATAAATTAAGCGATACTATTTATTATTTATCCAATCAAGATGACAGGGAACGTCCAACATTGGGATTGGTATGTGGTAACCGATATAGTCTAATCATAGACCCTGGTAATTCAGCTCAACATGCTAAAGATTTTCAACTGGAAATTGAGAAACTAAATGTACCGCCGGTTAAATACGTGGTTATAACACATGCTCATTGGGACCATTTCCTAGGTATGAATGAATTTGATGCAACTGTTATCGTTAACAGTCAAACAAACGAAATAATAAAAGAATGGCAAAACTATTCCTATGATGACAGTTCACTGGAAAAGTACGTGAATACTAACCAGATGAACTCGATGTGCATGAAGATAATACGAGCTGATATACCGAACAGAGATAATTTCAAGTTGAAATCCCCAGAGATAGTCTTTGAAAATACATTAACTATCGATTTGGGAAATAAAATTTGCATGCTTGAAAAAATCAAAAGCACCCATACAGAAGACGCTACAATCGCTTATATACCTGATGAAAAAGTTGTTTTTTTAGGTGATTGTGCATATGGGACGACCACAAATTCTTTATTTCATTTTAAACAATCACAGTTATTGCCCATGATTAAAGATATTCAAAAATATGATGCTGACATGTTCCTGCTTGGGCATGAATCTATTTGCGATTCAGATGAAATGAATATATATTGGAATGAGTTAACAGCATCCAGTCAAGCTGTAAAATCTTCATCACTAGAGAAAGCTTTACAGTGTTTTAAGTTAGAAAATAAAAGAAACCCAAATGATAATGAATTATTCTTCATAAAAGCATTTGTGAATGACCATGTTATGCACTTAGATTAATCCTATATATTTCCACAGCAGCCATCTCCATTTAACATGAGATGGCTTTTCATGCACACTTTCTTTCATAACTACAATAATGCACTGTATATAAAAACAGTAACTCCCTGTACATAAACGATTGGAGTTACTGTTTATACATTGTATTGACATGGCTCCGGTTCACTGCACCTACAGTCATTCAGTCAGATCATCCTGATAACTAACCTGTCATTGCATTTTTCCAACCACACCTCGCTTGCCCATCTTTTACGCCTGGAAAAACCGTATAAAGGAACTGCTACATATATCATTATTTTAAAAAGAAGCCCCAGCATCATGAATGCTAGAGCCCCGTTTATTTACCAACACAGGAACACTGTTGTGCTACCCTTCGTTGGCCATTGGTGTGTCAGTTGTTTCTTTTTCTTTCGGAGAATCTGTTGCCAAATCCTCATCAGGCGGATAGGTGCGCTTTAGGAACAACGACAAAACAAACGCGATAGCAGCCAAAATGGTGGCAACAAAGAATGAATCGTTCATTCCCTCAATCAATGCCTGTTTATATGCCTGGCCGTAAATCATCTGTTGCCCGGCAGCACCCGCAGCATCGGCTGACATCCCCATCGCTCCCATCAGCTGGTGGACGAGATCTGAGAACTGTTGGTGCGTATGTTCTGATGTCATCTTGTTGCCGATCATTCCCATATGCGTTTTCGTCTGCGCCGTATAAATAGAAACCATCACAGCTGTCCCAACGGATCCAGCAACCTGCTGCAGCGTGTTAGCCATGGCAGTTCCGTGAGCACTTAGGCGCTGTGGAAGCTGGTTGAGGCCCGTTGTCATAATCGGCATCATCACACCGGCCAGTCCAACCATGCGAAGTGCATAAATGACCATGATGAACGAAAAAGATGTGGTCGCGGATAAATCATGCAATTCCCATGTTGTCCAAACAGTCAATGCCAAACCAACCAAAGCCAGTGGACGCGCTCCGATTTTATCGAACAATATCCCGGTAATCGGCTGAAAAATCCCCATCAGAATTGCACCTGGCAACAGAAGCAATCCGGATTCCAATGGAGTATACCCACGAATGGTCTGCATATAAATCGGAATCAGCAGCATAGCTGAAAACATCGCCATTACAGCAATGAGGCGGATAATGCTTGAAAGTGTAAACATATTGTACTTAAAAACGCGAAGTTCCAGCATTGGCTCATCTGCAACTAATTCACGCCAGATAAATAACAGAAGTGCAATCCCGCCGATGACAAACCAGAGAACAACCTTTGTTGCGCCCCAGCCATCATTTCCAGCTTCGCTGAATCCATACAGCAGTCCACCGAGAGCAATGGTAGAAAGAATGATCCCCGAAATATCGATCTTTGGATAGGTCAATTTCAGTACATTCTTCAATAGAAAATACGCCAAGATAATGTCAACAATGACAAATGGCAGCACGACGTAGAATAAGACACGCCATGAATAATGCTCCACAATCCAGCCGGAAAGCGTCGGGCCGATAGCTGGTGCAAACATGATTACAATACCGACCGTTCCCATCGCTGCGCCGCGTTTTTCGGGAGGAAAAATGGTTAAAAACACATTCATTAACAATGGCATCAGCATTCCTGCACCTGACGCCTGAACAATCCTTCCTAAAAGCAAAACGAAGAACGTCGGGGAAAAACTGCAAAGGATCGTACCAACCGCAAACAAGCCCATCGCAGTAATGAATATTTTCCTAGTAGAAAACGACCGCATCAAAAAGGCTGTTACGGGAATTAATACCCCATTGACAAGCATATATGCCGTTGTCAGCCATTGTGCAGTGCTGGCGGAAACATCGAAGTCTTCCATAATTTTCGGTACTGCGACATTTAACAGCGTCTGGTTTAAAATTGCCGCAAACGCCCCGAGCAGCATGACCGTCATCAGCGGACCTTTTTTAATCGCTCTGGGGTCTGAAACAGATTCATCCTCTTCTTTATTTACTCGCTGATTTTTATCATTCAAATCGTTTTCTACAGAAGGCTTATTTCTCCGCTCAGTCTTCCTGTAAAACGGCTCTTGCTCATCTTCCTGTTGTATTTCTTGTATCGTATTTTTCGCTGGATCATCGTCCATCAAGCGGTTCATTTCTTGTTGTTTCGCATGTGCCGCCTTTTTTTTACTTGATACACGCAGAGCAATATTGACCAAAACAAGCACAAGCAATGCAAATATAATGTATCCTGTCATCATGAAGGACATGCAGTCACCCTCCTATCGGTCAATCTTGACGTGTGCGTTAATTCCTGGAACAAGGCGAAGTCCTTTGTAATCGTCTATCGATATTTTGACTGGAATGACATTATCGTCATTATCCCCGCTGGATGGCAGCAGAGAAAACGTGTCTTTCGTAGCAAGACCAATCTGTTCTACCTTACCGGTCAGGGTTGTGTCATTATACGCATCCACGACAATGTCTACAGATTTACCAGTTTTCACATGGTCAATGTCGCTTTCATCAATATTGGCTGTAATCCACAAATCTTTTAAATCGAACGCCTGCGCCAATTTTGTACCCGCGCCGATCATCGCATTTTTCACGCCATCCTCTTTAACAATGGTTGCATCCTGTGGTATTGTAATAGCCTTCTTTGCGACACCATTTCCCGATGCAGCTTCTATTTCACCGATTTTTTCACCTTTTTCATATTTCTTACCTACAACGGCATCCCAATCAGACAGCTTCCCATCTGCTGGAGAACCTATCGTGATCATTTTTCCTTCGATTTTCGCATCATCGGTTTTCACATAATTGGCAGCTTGATAATAGAAATAGTAGCCTGCGATCCCGCCACCAATTAAAATGATTAATACGATGATATTAATCATGATCATTTTCTTAGCACTCATACACGCCATTCCCTTCATTTCCTTTTTGCTAAATTCCATATATATCATTGATGCAGAAAGTTTGCAGGCCATTTTCAATTTTTACCGTCAGGCCCATTTTAATTTCTGCATCAGGATTTTTTCATGTATACCATGTCATTTTGCCAATCTCCTATACTGCCAAATGCCATGCCCAAGTATTGCTATGCAGGAGACCTCTCTTGGCAATACGTTCATTGCGAGATTAGCAGATTACAAGTCGCAGCTGCCAAGCATTCACTTTTCTTCAGTAAACACAGCCTGTAAAACCACCTCTATACGGCGGACAACCGGCTCATAGGTTTGTATTTTCTTCAAATACAGTAATAACGATTGTATTAAAAATCCCCTCGGATGTGGTGCCTGCACTTCTTGCTGCAAACATGCAACCGCTGCGAGCAACTCTTCCCTGGTCTGTGCAGCCACTTGTGACTGTCGTATCTTGTTTTGAAGTTCTGTCAATAATTCACGGAACTGCTCAACAGGAGGTGCCGGCTCCATGCCTAACCCAAAGTGTTCGTAATCTGCCATTTCGCGTGATGTTAAAACAGGGGTTAAACCTGTTGAATGATCAATCATCCTTTCGAAGGCTTCCACGACAAAATATGCAACGCGATGAAAATCAATATCCTTATTCTCCTTTAAAGACAAGGAAGTATATTCCCGAACCACTCCCTGGAACATGATGGAAAAATCCCAAATATACGGTTTCACCTTGGTTCCATAAGCCTCTGTCAAGCACTCTTTATACCAATTCAACATGGTCATTTTTATTCGTCTGATCAGATGAATGATTTGTGTGTCATGCTGATCCGGAATGGTCTGCAGCAACATCGAGATAAAATGCTTGTTCTCCAAAAAACCCTCCATCTGTATCAGCATTTTCTTGATCAGCTTCTCTTTTGGGGATAACGTGGATTCCAAATTGACATTTAATGCATTTTGCAGCAATTTTTTATGACTCTGGTCAATGACCTGAATTAATAAATCTTCTTTGGAATCAAAAAACTTATATAATGTTCCCTTTGAAATGGCGCAGTTATCAGCAATTTCCTGTACTGAAGTGGAGAAATATCCTTTTTCTGAAAAAAGACGTATCGCTGACAGCATAATTTCTTTTCTTTTATCTATTTTCCATCGCCTCCCTCTGCGTCAAGTATGTACCTATTCATCTGACGTATCATCCCTGATTTCATGATATGACTAATTGGTCATTAAAGAACCCAAAAGTCAGGAATGCTATTTATTTTAATTGACCGGTTAGTTCTTGTCAATCGATATACATGTTTTTCAGCTATGATTATCGTGGCAGAATATTATTAATAAAAAGCAGGTGCCCCTTGCTTGGTATGCGTTTGTTTATATGTACTAAATAAAAACACAGATCGTGACCAGTTGGTTTTGTTAATTATTTTGCTTCACCGGGATATACCGAGATTGTTGCCGTTTGATGAAATAAAAAACCTCCCAATAAGCATCTTCGCGGCTCCTTGGGAGGTTCATATATTTACTGTTATACCTATTGATACAACTTAACAGGTGTCCCTTATTTAAAAGGCGATGCTGATTCGTTAATTGCTTTGATGAAATGGTTCAAGCTTTCGAATACTAAAATCCACTATTATTTTCACCTCTGCCTTTCATTATGGACGATGAAAATCGATCGTTTTCTGATCATCTCCCGTGCGCTCAAACCAGCCTCTAAAGGCCCAATTGTCATAGCCCCCATCACCTTCATTAACAAATGTTCCTTCGTCAAACACCCAAACTCCAAAGGTGACACCATCGTATTCTACCGTATCAAAGTATTGTACTCCTTGTAATTGATTGGAATTGTACCCTTGACTCAGATTCATCACCATTACATTGTGTTGCTGACCTGCTTCAAAGAACGCCTTTTCCATTGCTCCCTTGACAAAGCCACTTCGATTGTCAGCTGTTTTTTTAGCATCCGCAATAGCTTGTCCAATAGCAACGGGATCGACGGTTACATCTCCCCCAACCTCTGCTGCTTCTGCGGTACCATCAGAACCCCCTAAAGTCGGTAGAGCTAATGGCGTCGCTAATACAGCTAACCCTAATGCTGAGGTTACAACAGCTTGTTTCGCTTTTCTCATTCGATCTCCTCCTCTAGTAAAATGTGATTCTTAGAACCCTTTCCTTTTTTTTCCAAATTTAAAACTTTTACTGAAAAAATCCATCATATCTTGACTGTTTTAGCAGGTATACTTCATTCTATTATTTTAGAATCTGGTCCGATAGCTGAATAAGCGTAGTTCCTTATTCCAAAATTGTGCCTGTTTACAGCCTTCGGATTTGATCAGATGTATACCACAATCCAGCCCTTTTGTAGAACTACCCTATCATATTATTTTTCTTTTAACATGGAATATTTTCGATAAGATTTATAGAAGCTGCTGGCAAAAATAATAACCATAAATGCAGGTAACGACCTCAAAAGAACAAATGGCGTTTCAAATAAAAACGCTTTCCAAAACAATGCACCTTTCATACTCCACAGACCTTCCGTTAAATATAACCCTGAATCCTTGTAAAGCAAATAAGAAAAAATCAAACACATCATCCCTAACATACATGAATAACTCATTAATCTTTTATAGTAATTACCTTTGGATTGGCGATCCGAAAAGATTTCATTTTGATGATCGTCTTCTTTTTGCCAATACTGTATTCCACCAAGTCGGGTCCCTTTTACACAGTTCCAACCGAAATCCTCATATATTCCTTTATATTCCACGAACCTTTTCTTAGGTAAATAATCTTGATAGTCAAGCCGCACAACATATCTCTTGTTCGTTCTTTCGAAAGTGTATATTCCTAAACTACTAATATTTGTGCAGAGATAGCCTTTTTCTAACTGCTCATTCAGCCACTCCTCTTCCTTTTCAATATTAAAAAATACTTTAAGCCTCATCATTTGATTCATTCCCCTCGTACAAGGATAAAATGTGCAACAGCCTTTTTCGTTCCATTTCCAAAACAGCGTTTCCTTCCGCCGTTATCATATAAATTTTTCTTCGTCCGGAATTTCCAACAGGTTCAATCCAACTTTGCTTACTCAAATTTTCAATCGCGCCGTATAGTGTACCAGCTGCCAAAATAACAGTGCCATTACTTATCTTTTCAATCTTCTGCATGACGGCATAGCCGTGAAGCGGCTCACGTAAGGCTAATAAAATATAATGCATGGTTTCAGACAATGGCAATAATTTATGCTTCATACTCTCACCCTCTATTCAGTCTAACTATATAGTTCAACTTTATAACAGCATAATACAGTTCAACTGAATAGTCAATAACATTTTAAAAATCACAAAAGACATAAAGAAAAAACTTCAACACAAGGAAAAAAGCCGACTCCCAAAGAAATCGACTTTTTGTGATAATCTTATTTGGTTATCCAACCTGAATGATGCAATTGTTATTATGCAATCGCACCATGAATGAAATAAAACCTATTTAACTACAGCTCGTGCAAAGTACACGTTTTTATGTGCCTTTAAGTTCTCATTCAGTCCTGTCATATAGCGTTTTTCAATATCCATCGGGCTTAGATTCTCAACCAAATCCAATCCCAGTTTCGCCATTTTGGGTTGCATGCTAGTTGGATCAAAGCCTGTTTTCATTGGCTCTCCTAATTTGTTCATCATTTGTTCTTTCTTTAGTAAATCTGTGGAAGTGGTTTCCTCATGAAATTCATCAATGCTGAAGTAATCAAACACAACCATACTTCCAGAAGGAGCCACTTTAGATATATTATTTAATGTTTGATATCCTTCTTCCTTTGATAAGTACATTGTAACTCCTTGCCAGCTGAAAAAGCTTTTGGCCAAGGCGGAATAATTTGGTGATTCATTACGCGTGACATCGATACCTGCTACCTGGGCTTCCCCACGATCTGGGCGCGACAATGTGGTCAAGATTTTGACCACAGTTGATTTGCCCGCACCATTCGGACCAAGAAGTGCAAAAATAGTGCCGGTTTTTACAGAGAAAGATAATCCATTTAACGCACGTACGCCTCCACGATATGTTTTGGTTAAATTTGTCATGTGAATAGCTAACTTAGCATCGGAAGACGCTAAACGATATTTGTTCATTTCGTACCCCTTCCTGTCTCGATTATCTCTTAGCAGATGCAAACGTCTCGGCTGCGATACATAAATAATAGGAAAGACCTTGCTGTTGACTTTCAAACATTTTAAGATGAAAATCATCATTCAAAAAGAATCTTGTTTGCTTTTCAAAATCTGCAGCCGTTGTTTTATGACCGTGTGTATTCAAGAAATCAAGGTGCTGACCAATCAACTGTTGTACTTTTTTATCATCGACTCTTAATCCATCCTTTAGTGACTGAGCCATCCCGCCCATAAAACGCTTCGCCTCCATAGCGGATTCGTTCATGGATTGTACGTCAATTGGTTTTTCCACATGTAAATCGTAGCCGTATTTTTCATTCAGATACTCATATTGCTCAGATAATGCTTCCTTCCATTCCTCTTCACTTTCAAATCCTTTAAATAGTGCCGTTTTGTCCATAACTTCTCCTTTCCGCGTGTGCATGATCGATTCATCCAGTGTCTGAATAAGCTGTTCCAGCCTTTGTTTTCGTGCAAGAATCAGCTTTTTCTGCCCCGACAAGATCGACAACCGATCAGGCTGACCATCCAGCATTTCTTTGATTTTTTTGAGTGGAAAATCCAGTTCACGATAAAACAGGATTTCTTGGAGACGTTCGAGCTCTTTTATTCCATAAAGACGGTAGCCGGCTTCGCTCACCTTATAGGGCAATAACAGATCGATCTTATGATAATGATGCAATGTCTTGATCGTCACATTGGCCAATTGTGACATTTCCTTTACCGTGTACAACATTTTAACCACCTCATGAATGACTTTAAAACCTCCCCCAAGAGGAGAGTCAATAGTTACCTTAGCTTTTTTTATTCTTTTTCATCATACACATTTCATTGGCATTGAAAAATAATATGGCGTATCAGTAATAGAATAAGGTCAACCAGAAAATCAATTTCTGACTGACCTTGAGCATCATCATATTTCAATATAACCATCTGTGCTTCCCTGATCCTTTGTCCATCTTTCATTAGTTTAATAGTTTGATGGCATTTTCTACACCGGCCACTGGTTTGTAATCATCTTTTTCGTTTGCTGCTGATTGGGATCATCAAGCCTGTTTGTACGTAAGCCTTTGAGAAGTTCTTCAAATGAAGGTTAGTAAATAACTGCTAATTCATGAAAGGTCACGATAGCCTTTTTGTTGCATCCAGAAAAATATAAGAACTAAGACGACAGTATATCCCACTATCCATAAATAAACTAAACCGACCGTCGAAGCAATATATGGAACATCATTCCTTTCCATTAATGACATTAAGGAAGGAATAGGAGGCAGAATCCATACAATAAATCGCAGCATGTGCGGCAAAGTGTTGCTAAAACCGGCTGAAGCAATGGAGATAACCAATGCAAAACAAGCACCCAGCCAACCGATGCCTGTATTGTTGACTATGTTCCTGGTAAATAAAGCCGCCATTGAAACCGATAGAATGCCCAGAAAAAAATGATTAAGAAATCCAATGATTAATTTAGGCACAGAAAGATTTTCTTCAAACATGCCAAAAACCACGGGATATATTATGGAGCAGGCAGAGAGTACAATAACACATAAACCCATCGTAATATATTTGGATAAAAATATTTTCGCTCTGCTTTTCGCATGCAGGATCGTCAAATTCTGCTGATTAGGGTCTTCCGAATGAAAAAAACTTAGCGTAAACCAAGTCATAAGCAAAAACAAGTATATCGCTGTTACAGCTGTAGAACTCAATATATGATTTGACTTATAAGTGTAATTGGCAATGAGGGTGACCAAATAAATAGTTAATGGCGGGACAAAACGGAACGATCTCATATAGTCTAAAAAATAATAACTTATTAATGCTTTCATAAGACACGCTTCCTATATAAAGATTGAATGGAAATGCCATGTTGAATAAGTTCTAGTAAAAGATAATCACTGACAGACGGATTTACCTCTAATCGTACTGTATCCCCTTGATCCATTCGTTCTCTATTTATAATACCGTCTATTCCAATCAAGAAGTCAAGACTTTGACCCTTCGTATCCATTTCAATAATTATATGGAAAGCGGGCTTTTCAGCAGAGATATATTCCAATTGGCCTTGTTTACCATTCAAAGTAATTACCCTGTCAGCGATCCTGTTTAATAACTTTTTATCATGGCAAGTGAAAATGATCGTAAGGCCATTTGTTTTTAACCGATATAAAATGGATTCCAGATCATTTTGCGTTCTGAGATCAAGTCCCGAAAGTGGCTCGTCCAGTAAAAGGATATCTGGATTTGCCAATAAGGCCTGCATCATCCCAATTTTTTGCTTCATGCCTTTAGAAAAAGTATTGATGGCATTTCCCTGTTGATCCCTCATATTAAATTGTTTAAGCAAGTTTGACGTACGATGATGTAATTCGCTTTTTGCAATTCCCTGAATCCGACCCATATGATAAAGATATTGTTTCGCGGTAAAACGAATGTTATAAGGAAATTTTTCTGGTACATAGCCGATTACCATGTCCGATTTCATGTGTTTCACAAAACCATATGTAGGAGTTATAATTTCTGCAAGAATTTTCAGGAACGTACTTTTCCCTGCACCATTATCACCACGTATTGCAAGCGACTCACCTTCATTAATAGACAGGGTAAGGTTAGAAAATATACTAGTCGAACCAGGGTATGCTTTTGTTAATTCTTGCACTTCAATCAATGTGGTCACGAATATAGTCACTCCGTTCTGATCTAAGCAGCTTACTTTATTAAAAAAACTCACCCCTTTATGTAATATTGAAATAACGGCTTATTCAACAACCGTGGCCGCTAATTGTACATAAATCATTAAATTTAATAATGCTTCTTTTGAAACAATCCGCCATTCATTACTACAAGTTTGTCTATATATTCATTGATACCATTTCCTCTAATTCCGGTACAAGTGGATGTAGAGATAACTGGCATTCGTTTGTTTTATAATTTACAGTAACCTTTACAACTCATATCCATTATGACATCACGAGTCAAATCCGGGAGCATCAATTATATCTCCTTTAATGGGGTGAATTGTTGATTCAAATGTTTTCATTACTTTGCCTTCATTTAATCATGTTTTATCATCTTCTGCAATCGAGCGCATTAGTTGAAAAAGTTTTATTCCCATTGGTTCAATTTTCAATTTCAAATTTGTCCGCAACGGTAACTTTTCTGCTCCAACTTGCATACTTTTTCTAATACGATATTCACCATCTGTTAATTCATAATCTAAATTCTCAATAGTTACTTCCTGTTTGGAAATTTCTCCAGGTTTTAATTCAAGCACTTCCATATAAAAATCCAAATCATCCTTGTAGGGTATCTGAACCCAACCCCCATCTTGTAATTTATCAAGGTAAACTGAGTTATCATATACAGCTGTTTTTGTTCCTTTGTTATGTATTACCGTTTTCAATTTGTTAATTGGTAAAGAATATCTTTTTTTATTGATATAAATTCCAATATTCGTTTCCTGTTCAATAACTTTATTTGCTATATGGTCATATTTACTATCAACTTCCAAGTGTTCTGGCACTGAATTTTCGTTACTACCACTATCCTGGCATCCTATTAGAATAATAGATAATAGAAATATTTTTTTGTTTAAACAGGTTCTCCCCCTGTCACCTCGACAATATGACTCGTTTCTTTGGTATTGTATCTTAATCCTTATTCCAGATAAGCACCCGATTGTTTAATAAGACACCGTCATTGCTACTTCCAATCCTTTGCCAAAAGCCCATAGATGATTTCATCCTCATAGTGGTCATATAGCCATTCTGCCTGCCTTATTTTTCCTTCTTCAAGAAATCCAAAACGCTTTGGCAAAGCCTTACTTTTCAAATTTCCATCAGCGACGTAGGCCTCCATTCTGTTAAGTTCAAGATTCTTAAATCCATAATCTAGAATTTCCTTAAATGCTCTAGACATTATTCCTTTTCGTTGAAAGGGTTCACCAAGGAAATATCCTACCTCCCCAACACTATTGGATCTATCAATGTCATTAAAGCCAATGGTGCCTGCCAGTTTATCTTTAAATATAATAGCAAACCACATAGGGAATCCATTGTTTTCCACTAAGCTTTCTATTCTCAGCTTTAAACTTTTATCAGTGTCGTCTTTGCTTTCAACAGAAGCAACCCAAGTAAGCCATTTTTGAAGATGTTCTTTGGAATTCATTACTAAAGCATAAAACTCTTCACTGTCATTATTAGTGAACAACCTCAAAGAAACCTCTTCATCAACTTTATGCTCGAACAAAACCTCTACCCCCAAACCCTTAATCAAACGCTGCTTTTAATCTAATCCTTTTCCGGATCAGTGCGCCTAATAGCGCGCCAGTTAGCTGAATAACAAACATTGGTTAATGATACTTAAATCAGACAAACCATCCCTTTTCCTTACTCTTAGCTAAAAATACTTGCCCTTAGGCCAAGTCAGCACCAGGTGCTTTGGGGAAATTCAGACGTACAAGCCATGACTTTTTGGCAATTTTCTTACCAATTACGCAAATCAATTGCCCCCCTTATTATGAAGCTAACAATTAATGGTATGGAAGCAAATAATACGGTTCCAATTAAGCCATATAAAATAATCTTCCCCATACAAGACTCTCTTTCACAACCTGGCTAGATAAACGAATATTGTTATTAAACAATTGCGCCCGATATCAAATATCTATGTAAGCTTTTATTTTTCAAATGGAAGTTGGGGTTTTTCGTCCTGATATATGGAATATGTCCATTCACCGTTTTCCATTTTCGAACATTGTTCGTCACTACAAGAAAAAATATAGGTTTGCTTATCGGTTCTGACGCTCACACCAAAATAATATGGGAAACCGCCGCCTTTCTTCTTATCAATTCCAGTATCGATAGCAATCACTTTTTCTTTATTCGCTATCCTTTTATAATCCTCGCTCTCAATTGTTTTTTGAACCATTTCACTTAAAACCGTTTTTTCATCAGGTGATGGCTCATACCATTGATCAACCAGTAACCACTTCCCCAAGATAAATAAATTCACAGCAACACTAAAAATCAATAGGATCAAAATGATTTTAAATTTCAACTACTTTCCCCCTTTTGGGTACCTCTTTAGTACCACAATGGCATAACTGTACGATACGAACACCATCACTTATAAGTAATCGCGCTCGGATCGTATTGCAACATGGGCTTACTCTTTTTCATTAACTTTTAACCGTTTTGCATTTATAAAAAATGCAGTTCCAATTATGAATACACCCAATGAAATATACGTTGCTATCCCTGAATAACTGTCATCAAATATAGTCATACTTGCTAATTGAACAAAATATATTATCACCAGTGAGAGATACAGCCCGTTAATATATTTCACTTATAACCCTCCTCACTAATCAAACTAACTCGATTCAGGCACGATAAAGTCCAACAAATGCACCCGATCACTGAATATAAGAAACAACACTGCCTCCAAAAAATAAAACAGAGTATTGGCAGCAAAATACTGAAACTGTTACAAACTATACCAGATATTGCAACCTATCTGCCTTCCTGATCCAAATGTTTTATTTCCACCAGACAAATAATTCCAAGGAACAATCCTACAATAGCAAGTACGAATCCCATAGATGATACTAGCGCGATGGAGCAAATTCCAAGAACTAAAGAAACAATTGCTTTTCCATTTGTCACAATTTCTTTTGAAACCTCAGAATGGGTCATTTTATTTCCTTCCATTTTATTCCATAATGTTCATTATCCATAAAAAGTCGCGGGTTCTCGTTTCTTCATCGCGCCCGATTCCACATGCAGGAAGCAGATTTTTCTTCCAGATCCAACTGCGAAAGCTTTTGAATCAGACTCAATTTTGTGGTAATATTAGGGAAATTTATAACAAGAAAATTCATAAAAGAGTGAAATTTTTCTCATGAAACGATGTGATGTAGTGCACTTAGTTATGCAGCACTGATTTTTGGCTTAACGTCTTTACTGTTTTTATTACCCCTTGCAATTCCCAAAGGTATTACGGTTACTTTGACACTACTCTCGATAATCGGTTTATTGTTGTCAATGTATGGACTAATGAAAAAAAACGAGAAAAAATTAATCGCAAGTATTGCTTTTGTTGCCTCTCTATGGCTACCTGGTTTTATGGTGTATATGTCATGGATAATGGTCTAAGAGTATCCACAAAAGCCTTCCTTCATTTACAGGAAGGCTTTTTATTTACAGGCATCATGTTCCTCCATAAAATGATTATTTGCGAATACGATTATTCAATTACCCCGAATCCTATGCTTATTATACAACATAGGAAGTGGAATATCGATACGACATAGGAAATGCTAATTGGATATCTCTTACCTGTAATTGCGCCCTATAACGAAAGAATAGTAAACACTTAAAACTGTTAATTTCACCATTCATAATTCATCTTCAAAAATGCAACATGACTGCCGTCCACATCCTTTTGCATGAATGTATTAACAGATACAAAACCCACTCTTATCAACTACTTGCTGTGACAATCTCCAAACCAACTGCCCCCATCAATAGTGGGGTGATTTGAATTTCATTTAATTTTTTCGTTACTTTTAAGAACTCCCGGAATTTATCATCGTCCATTTCTACTTCTCCGTTTCATCAAAAAGGGACTAACATAATCGTTAATCCCTTTTGTTATAATTATTTTTCGTTTAAAGGATGCTTTCAATTTCTTTCAGAAGTTCGTAAGCTCCCTCTTCTTCGTTAGAGCACACTATAATTACCGTTCCAGTATCAGGGTAATATACTTCACGGAAATTCGCTCCCGGATCATATCCCATTTGAATATATTTAACTACCTCTTTATCAGCATTTAATTCCATATAGCCGCCATAGCCATAATAAATATCGTCTTCTGCAGCAACTGCTACACGCGGTTTTAATAACATTTGCGTCATCTCTTTTGACAACAGTTGATTCCCCATTAAAGCTTCCCAAAATTTGCTCCTGTCTTCAACCGTCGTATAAGCGCCCCCATCTGGTGTGCCTTTTGCGGGCAAGGAGTAAATGTTTGTTTTCCAACTACCCTTTGGATCCTCAATATAACCAAGTGCTGTCCGTTCAGGTAAACGGTCTGCCTCAAAGTATCCCGAATCCATCATGCCTGCTTTGCGGAAAATGTTTTCCTCCACAAATGCTGCAAAATCACACTTAGCCACATGTTCTATAATAAGGCCCAGCAGTATATAACCAGTGTTGTTGTACTCAAAATGACTATTGATGCTTGCTTGCATTTTTTCATACTGAAACATTGGCAAGAAATCTTTTGGAGAACGAACATGATACATTGGGTGGGATTTCCATAATAACTCAAAATCACTCATTAGCTCTTCATTAAAGTAGTCATATACACCTGATGTATGAGTCAGCAGGTGGTGAATAGTGATGTTATTGTCAAAATAAGGAAATGCTGTATCAAGGCGGTCCTTTAATTTTGAATCAAAAGAAAGCTTTCCATTCTCTACTAACATACAAATAGCTACTGCCGTATATATTTTACAGCCAGAAGCAATCGCAAACCTTGTATTCACTTGATTATCGATTTTCTCCGAGCGATTGGCGAAACCATTACTCCCCTTTAGAATTCCATTTCCTCTTTGAGCGTAATACGCTCCTGAAAATTGATGTTTTGCCTGTACTTCTTTCAAGTAATTCAATTTGTTTTCTTTATTCATTATAATTCCTCCTGAATTCCTTTTTTGTAATTTTCCTTCTAAAGGAATTCAGTTAGTTTGTTCACACCATGTAACGGATCATCCGATCCCCTCCTATTAGTCAAATAATTAAATACATTATATACTATTGTTACTTACATAAGCATTTGCCATCAGTTGAAAAATCAAAGCAATGGGAAATAGTTATTGATAAGCCCCAAAATGATGTAGTCAAACCCAAGCCCAATGTCTACAATGTTTACAGTATGAAGGTAAAACGTATTGATGATGAAAATCTTAAAGTAAAAAGGTACTATTGCTTAATTAATTATTAGATTAATCTACATCTGACATGATAATCTGAATGTATCAACACTTAGGGGATGGTGTAAATGACCAATTGGAATGCGACACTTTATGATAACAAGCACAAGTTTGTTTCAAATTTTGGTGAAGGTCTTGTTTCCCTCCTAAATCCACAAAAGGGTGAACATATTTTAGATGTTGGTTGTGGTACAGGAGATTTAGCTTATGATATTTCAAAAAGTGGAGCCACTGTTACTGGCATTGACGCTGCACAATCCATGATTGAATCTGCCAAAGAAAAGTATCCTAATATCCATTTTCGTGTGCAAGACGGCGAACAATTTTCTTTTGACCCTCAATTCCATGCGGTGTTCTCAAATGCTGCCATTCACTGGATGAAAAATCAGCAGAAGGTTGTTCAAAATTGCTATGATGTTCTTCTTCCCAATGGTCGTTTTGTGGCTGAATTAGGTGGAGCTAATAATATCCAATCTATTATTGATCCTATAAAAGAGGCTTCTGATCGTCTATCAATTCCATACGATACTACTTTATTTCCATGGGTATTTCCAACAAAAGAGGAAATGACAGAGCATCTTATCAATGTTGGTTTTAATGCGATAACAATCGAGCATTATGAACGACCAACACCTTTAGTTGGAGAAGATGGTATTCGTAATTGGCTTGAAATGTTCAGTAACAATATGTTCAAAAACCTTACAAACGATGAAAAAGAAGCAATTTATAGCGAATGTGAGCGTATTTTACTCCCTCAACTTTATAAAGAAAATGGTTGGGTTGCAGATTATTGGCGCATTCGTTTTATTGCCCAAAAGCCTTAATGAACAGCAGCTTAGATACTCTCTCCATATATCTAAGCTGCTGTTCATTTTTTATATATAGTGACACATGCTTGTATAAACTGGTCAAATAAAGGATGTACGTATTTAGTATAAACGAATGTGGCAGATCGAATATCATCATCTATTTGAGGAATTTGCGCAAACAGTTCCCCCTTTTCTACCTCCTCTGCAATGAATGGTTGAGGACCTACAATCATAACAGGTTCATTTGCAATCACCGTTGTTAGAAGCTCTCTAGGTGAAGGAACCTTTGATAATCCGATATCAATTTGTTGTCGAAAAACAGCCTCACCAATTTCATTTGATGGTAAGATTTCAATTTGAGTAATTACATCCGGTTGAAGTTGTTTAAAACGCTGAATGATAAGGGGATGCGTAGAATTTGCAATTTGAGGAGCTACCCCTAAAGAAACCTTTTGGGAATATCCGGCTTGAAATGCATTCATTTCTTGGACTATTTGCTCTTCAAACTCTACTAATTGCAGTGCCCGTGGTAAAAAATAATGGCCATTTGCATTTAAAATAACTCGTTTTTGAACCCGATCAACAATTGGATATGCAATACTTTTTCGAGTTTTTGAATTTGCTTTGTAATAGCCGATTGTGTCATCATCATTTCTTCCGCAACTTCTCGAAAATTCTCCTTCTTCGCTGCCAATAGGAATGTTTTTAGTAGCTCTATTTCCATATTTTTTTCCACCTTTATAATTTGCAATCTCAATCAGATTAGATCATTTAATATACCTTAATTATTGAATAGGCTTAAATATTTTAACATAAGTATCCAATTTTACTTGGTTGGTGTTATTCAAGAAAATGACCCGATAACGGCATAATTTTGTGCGACAATTGCGCCCTTTTCTTGAATAAAAACTTATAACTATATTAAATTAAAATAATAAAGGTATGAATTATTGATGACGCTTATCTATATTAATATTTTCTTAGTTATTTTAATCCTAACTTTGCACATAATTGATACAAAAAATACAACCCATGAAACTGTTCTTGATTACGTTTATTTAAATGCTGTTGGCACTCCTCGACAATGCTTTTTACCCCTTCAATATCGTATTCCTCCAAATTTCTAATAGTTTTTTTTAATTGAATAATTTCGTGTGAATACACAGCGTTTTGCGTAAGCTTCATTAACAAAATTTTAATAAACTGATATGAATTAAAATAGCGATAATTATTATCACCTCTCTTTGAATGAACATATCCTTCCTTCTCCCAATATCGAAGAGTTGATGCTGGTATATTGGTCTGAAGTGACACTTCTCCGATAGTCATAGAGTTTTCATGCGCCAAGTTTTCCCGATAATTATTCACCTGTTCAATAATAATTTTGTCTTCATAATTAGCTACTTGTGCTTTATTTATTATCCAAAGCGCAGCGTCTAGTTCTTTTCGTTGCAACTTTTTTAGAACAGCTGATGTTATTTCCATTCCAAACCCAGGAGACATAGCTACAATACACTCAAAATAGGCTACATGTTCCTCTGTAAATATCCTATAACCAGTAAATGACCGTTCAGGTTTCGGTACAATCCCTCTTTCTTCATAACTTCTTAAAGAGCTTGTACTAATATTTAACTTTTTAGCAATATCTATAGGTCTTATTTTTTTCAATGAGTACACTCCAATATGACAACTGTACTTATGTGTAAAGTTTATCAAATAAAGCATTGTAAATACAGCCATTTTTCTAAAAACTTTAGAATTGGCTTTAATGTTGTAAGCTTGATTTGTAAGATGAAAAATATGGAGGGATTCATATGACAACAGTAAATGTTCAACCGCAGATGACGATCTATGAGTTGGGAGAAGTGCTGTCTACTTATATAAAAGAACGGTGGAAAAAAGTACTGAACGGGAATATCAAAGATCTTGAACAGCTATTCCCGGAATATGAAGATGCAACATACGGCATGTATTTAGATAAACTTATTCCACCAATATGGAAACTAGTAAAAGAAAATGGTTTTCGCTCTACAGAAAAAACGAAAGTAGATGACTTTGTTATTGGAGAGTGTCTACACTTTAGAAATTCAATGGAAAAGGCTAAGTGAGGCACATCTCATCATGAAAAACGTGTTTTTTGGATTGTGATTGAAAATCAGCATAAAGATAAGATAGGAACACTACTGTTTGAGCTATCTCATTCACATATCGACTTTAATTTGCCAGCGCCGCCAAGGTTACTGCCTTTAAAAGAAATTAATCGAAAAGAAATCGTTAAAAAAATTATTCAACTAGAAGAGAACTTGTCTTGATAAGATGAACCACTTAGCCTTTAAGAATTATGCCTTCTAATAAGAAATAGATTCATGAAAATTACCCGTCGACACAAACTTTTATGGAATCTAACTTTTTCAGCCTTATAAAAGCTTCTTAGACACGAATCCAATTATTTTTTCACGAATACTTAAAAGAAAAGGAGGAACTGCATGATGATAACAATCAATGAATTTGAACTGCCTGACATAGATTCAGGTCCTTATGGAATAACCGCTGGAAATGATGGTGCGCTATGGTTTACACAGCATAAAGCCAATCAAATTGGACGAATGACGGTTAATAGCGAAGTCACTCATTTCGCTGTTCCTACACCCGATGCAAGTGTGCTGTCTATAATTTCCACATTCCAGGGTGATGTATGGTTTACGGAAAATAAGGCTAATAAAATTGGAAAATTGAAAGCAACAACAGGTGAAATCATCGAATATGTTCTGCCATGCCCGGATTCAGCACCTTTTGGAATAGCGGAAGGACACAATGGCGACATGTGGTTTACGGAAATGAACGGAAATAGAATAGGACGGATTTTACCATCAGGTGAAATGATCGAGTATGATTTACCGAATCCAGGTTCCTTCCCCTCTTTTATTGCTGCTGGGCCGGATGATGCCATTTGGTTTACGGAGAATCAAAGCAATCAAATTGGACGAATTACAATTTCTGGAGACGTAACGAATTACCTTTTGCCTACAAAAGACTCTTGCCCTGTAGGTATTACAAGTGGACCTGACAACGCCCTCTGGTTCGCTGAAATTAACGGAAATAAAATCGGACGGATCACTCCTACTGGAACAATAAGTGAATTTACCATCCCCACTGAAAATGCTCGCCCACACGCAATAGTGACAGGCCCAGATCGTGCTTTATGGTTCACCGAGTGGGGAAGCAATCAAATTGGACGGATTACCATGAAAGGTGAAATGACGGAATATCTAATTCCCACACAAAATGCGGAGCCACACGGAATTGTATTAGGACCCGACGGTGCCATTTGGTTCGCTGAGGAATGCAATAAGATAGGCAGGCTAAGTTTATTATAAGAATCCTGAAAGGAAGTAGATTTCTATGGCATCAAATAACCAGCTTGGGCCAAACCCTGACGATAAATATCCAATTAAAGGAAATCAAGTGGTTCAATTTATTAAAAATACTATTACCAGACCAAACATTATTGCAGGTGAGTACTCCTATTACGATGCAAGAAATGGTGAATCCTTTGAAAATCAAGTTTTATATCACTATGAGTTCTTCGTAGACCAGCTTATTATTGGGAAATTTTGCGCTATAGCACCCGGTGTAACATTCATTATGAATGGTGCTAATCATAGAATGGATGGCTTCTCAACCTACCCATTCAATATATTTGGAAACGGCTGGGAAAAATATACGCCAACATTAAATCAGCTTCCGTTTAAAGGTGATACCATAATTGAAAATGATGTTTGGATTGGGATGGATACTGTTATTTTGCCTGGAATAAAAATAGGAAACGGTGCAATTATAGCAGCCAAATCAGTGATCACACAAAATGTGGAACCTTACACGATCGTTGGAGGAAATCCTGCAAAAAAACTTAGAAATCGTTTCTCAGAAGAAATGATTAACGAATTACTGGAAATTAAATGGTGGGATTTCGATATTGATATAATTTCTAATCATATTGATATGATCGTAAATGGAGAGATAGAGAATCTAAGAAATTTAAAGAGTAAAATTTGAAAAGTAACAGTTTCTTAGAATAATACCTGTTGTATTTAATGATTTCCAATGGACTTTAAGGGAGGAATACGAATGGCTCCGTTTATCCTTTTGATTGGATCATTCCTGACTTTTCGCTTACTTGGTTTTTTCGGACTGTCTTATTTGGATGGCTGGGAAACTTCTTTACGATTCGCTGTTGCTTTAATGTTTTTATTCACCGCAGCTGCTCATTGGGGTAAGAGACGTCCCGATCTTATCAAAATGGTACCTCCGGCTCTGCCAAAACAAGGTCTCATCGTGACTATTACTGGAATATTCGAAATCTTTAGCGCCATAGGCCTGTTGATTCCTATCACTTCAAGTATTGCTTCATTCGGTTTAGCATTCTTACTTATTGTTATGTTCCCAGCTAACATTCGCGCTGCACGAAAAGGGATAAACATTGGTGGAAAACCAAGTACACCTATTTTTCCTCGAACAATTTTACAAATCATATTTTTTACAGCTGTTATTTTTGCCGGATTGCAGTAATAGACTAGCAATGCATTTTCACCCATTAAAAACATATACAAATGCATCATATTCACCTTTTAGAAAGTTTCTTTTATTATTTATTACATTACTATAGTCCATTTCAAAATAATACATCGCTTTACTCAAAGTATCGTAGAAGAATGGTACAAATTCTAAGTCTTTAAATAAGTACACTTCTATTTGCCTGTTGTTATTACGATGGGCTTCAAATATTCGATGATTCCCATTTATACAATAAGGCTTACCCTCTGTTAAATGGTGGCTTTGAATTACCATTACAGGATTTTTATGATTGGTTTTTATATTACTTGTATCTTTATTTATGTTACCTCCATCAACAGAAGCTATAATTTTGGATGGCTCAAAAATTACAGGCTTAATACTCTTTTCCCCTATAAGTGAGGTAGCACCACCTATATCTAGAGCGTACTCAAAGACCCCTATTGGGAACTCGGCATATAAGGAAAACGTTTCCTGCCCAATTGGATGGACTACCGGATACATCTCATCCATAAGAGACTGGATGACAAATTCACTCCACTTAGAAGCCACCACTGCACCATATTTTGATTTATTTTCCATTTCCTGAATACGTGTAGAAAAATGTTTTAGTGGATTAAAATATCTTGATTCTTTTTCGTAGTAATCAATCTTACTTTTGACCATAGCGTTCCCCAATTCCTTTCCCCTTACTTTTCCTCGTTAAAAAAATATAGCTTGTTAAAATGATACAGATTAGCAGCATCAAGTGAAACAAGGTATGAATTGTATTCGGTACTATTCCGTTCATAACAGGCAAGAAAGAATGCGTATTTCCGAACATAATATTGAACCTTTCTATTTTTTCTTCCGTACCTGTTCCGAAGAAGTATGGAATCCACCACGACATGATTGCGCCCAACAAAATACATGCAGGATGAACGATCAGCCAAATTTTTACCAAAAGGGGATATCTCCTTCCCATAAACAAGAGTATCCCCCCCAATATAAGTAATATTTGAACTACGCCAATCAGAGTTGTCACCACTATTTCATTGAGTGATTCTATTGAAGCAATAGCTTCAACATCATTTAATGCTCCCAACGGAACCAAATCTTGCACAATCATAAATAGCAATATAAAGACATATGCCAAAACTAGAAACTTCTCGGATAAATGAATATCTCTTTTCATACACCACTCTCCAATCGAATGATTTTAAGTACTTTATGGCAATTGCATTTTTCAACAAAATGACTCGATTGGGCATTGTCACAATCCGTCTTGTCAATGTAATTGTATCAATTTTTTTATGAATTATCGGAGTTTATACCAAACGGTCAATCTTTATTATAAATTATCAAACTTTATTTCAAAGCCACGTTAACAGTCTTCCTCTACAAACCCCTCTTTAGTTTTAAAGCTTATTCTGAAAATGGACCGATTCTAGAATAGTCTATAATGACTTTTCCATTTTTATATTTGTTTCAATATATCCTAGTTGTTCATATAAACCTCTTGCCACTTTGTTATGGCCAAAGACGTGAAGTCCAATCACTTTCAATCCAATCTCTTTGGCTATAATTTCAATTTGCTTCATTGCTTGTTTTCCATAACCTTTGCCTTGATTCCCTTTCCAAATGTTAATATCATAAATGAAACCCCTATTATCATCCTTTTTTGCTAGCCATACCATTCCAACTTTCACGTCTCCATCACGAATCGTAAATAAATAATTGTTATCGGTATTCAGCCCGTCAGGAAGTAACCGTTTATATTCCTCCGCTGCCTTACCAATTGCGCCCTCTTGCTGCCAATTTCCAGATTTAATTTGTTCGTTTGCGAAGTTCTCAATTGCATAACCAAGATAATGTTGAAATTCATCTGAACGCATTATTTTTAATATCACTGCCATCGTTCCTTCCCCTTTCTGACCAATATCCTATGCCCTTTCCGTCCTTCATAAAACCAAGGACATAATATATTATCTCGTACTGCTCAACTCCATAAAATGTGGAAAAAAAAGTAATACAATAATGATTAAAACAGGGAGGAAACTAAATGAACCAGCTATCGACATATGAAGATAATTTGCAAGCAAAACAAGTGAAAACGAGGTGATACTCAGCAATAAACTGCACTTTATCCTTGATTTTTTCGTTAGATATTGTTTTTTTCCGCAACACGGACACACCATCGTCAGACCATCTATTGCAAACATCTTTTTAATGGTTTGTTCCCAGTTCCATTTGGTATTACAGTTTTCACAAATGGGCATAGGCATTTTAATTCTCTCCCTGGTCTACAAAATGGTCCTTCACAACTAGTATAGTTTTCTTCTGTTAAAGTGTCCGTTTGTTGATATAACTCTTAGGAATTGGGTTTGTTTTTATACGTCTTAAATAAAAACACAATTAAATACACCAAAAATACTCCTATGCCGATGTTTATTGAAAGTCTCAGATCGTCTTTCATCAAAAATAAAAATAAAAATACTAATATCCCCGTAATGAAAGGAGTGTACCAGCGATCCATCATCACACCTCCTGCAATAAAACAAATTGCTTTTTACACAATCTGGCCCTATCGTGCGGTATGGACGCAATCGTTTATGAAGTAATTGCGCCCATTTCTAGAATAAACGTTTAAGGTTCGCTAATTCCCACTGCAAGCAGAAGAAAATATGCAGAGCCTAACACTGCACCATTTAGTAAAATTCCAGTAATGATAAACCATAGCTTTTTAGAAATGATGGCGAAAATCATACCAAGTACAGAAAGCCCTGTAAACACGCTTACAACTAAGATTATATTTACATTTGGTCCTCTAACTATAAAGAAAAAAATGATACTTATTGCCACGGTTAACAGTGATAAAATTCCCAATTTATTCTTTTTCAAAGTTGTTCCCCCTTTTTGAACCATTGTTAAACAATCTGTTCCGGTAGTTGCATACCATTGTGAAGCAGTCGTGCCTGTTTGTTGAATTTTCATAATCCATCTTATCAATGCAATTGTATCAAACTTTTTTATAAATTATCGGATTTTATTCCAAATAATTAATCTTTATTATAAATTTCCAAATTTTATTTCAAATCCACACTAAGGCGATTTTTCTAATCGAAAAATTAATCCAAGAGCAAGGATATTCGCTTAAACAAATGGATTATTTTTTATCCACTGGAGAAGATCCACTACAACCCGATTCAAAGCCTGATAGCAACGATCAGATATTAGAGAAACTGGAAAACTTAAAGGAACAATTTAACCAATTGCTCCTGGAATGCCTGGAAAAGCAAAATCAATATATAAGTGAGTCGATTAAGAAGCGAGATAAAATGCTAACTCAAACTATGAAGGAAATGCACCAGCCAAAGTTTGAAACAGCTGCTGCGGGAGAGAAAAAAGTTTTTGGAGTATACTATTTAAAAAATGATTTGGCTGTTTCATTTTATTTTTTTTGCTATCACCGTCTATAATAAAGATAGATAAGCATACAATAAAAATACCGCTTGTGCTGTAACACTAACGGTATTACAATAGCAGGCTCCCTTGAAGGGGGTCAGCATTGGGTAGAAGATAATCCACCAAGCTGTCAACTCAAGTGTGGATTATTTTTTTGGTTAAATGACAGTACTGCAACGATTAAAGAAGAAACTATTTATGTCATATTAAAAAAGAAAAACCGAGATTCCAAAAGAATCACGGCATTTCTAAGTTCAATTTTTAATTGGCAATCATTAAGGGCCATTATTCACATAATTGCTCGATTCTGCAATACTTGGCGCAGATCCTTATTTCAGAATTGCGCCCTTTTCTTGAAGTGCGAAAAACCATTATGATTCTGCCATTTCTAATTAAACAAATGCCGCTCTAATTTATACCTGTTTCTGTATCTGTTTACCAATCGACCTTTTTTCCTTCACAGTTGTTCCCACAATAATCAAAGCAGCATAGATTACGATAGCAATCGAATCTATAAACGTACCCTTAAGGGCCGAAACGTTAAGTAATGCCGTTACCCCCAAGATGACCATTAGTCGGACGATTAGGATCGCCACGATCATCCATGCAGCGAATCGAACCCTAGATTGCTCACGTTGGAATGACATAAAAAAGAATACGATGCCAAAAATCAGATTTTCCGCAGTTATAATGTGCCAAACATACGTGAATACCGTCTGGGTATCCATCGACATCGCCTGAACCTCAGGCATCGGCAGCACTGTGGATTGGCCATTCCACCCATGCGTGAAAGCAAACAGTACGGCAAGAATACCTGCGATAAAATAACAAATATTCCTAACTTTGATGTTGATCACAACCCTCCTTAGAAATTTGCGGTTCATTCCCCCGAATATCCTTGTAGAGTTCACGGGCGAATTCTGCCAATTGTTGATTATTTTCGTAATTAAAATCCCTCAACGTTTTGGATGTCATCGTGAGCATCTGGCTGACCCTTTCCAGATGATTTATTTTCCTGCGCGTTTCCGTGTTCTTGGCATCAAGGAACTCAGCAACCTCCTCGCAGTAAACGGGATCAACACTCTCCAATCTGTGGAAGCTGAATTTTCCCTTAATTTCATCGAGGGAAAAGTCTGCATACTTCATGATCTGAATATTCATCACGTCGACAAGGTCGTTCCTCGAATACTTGCGGTACTGATTGCCTTCCCGACACGGTGAGACGACCCCAATCCGGTCATAGTACCGAAGGGTATCCTTGGATACCCCAAGTATTTGCGAAGCTTCTTGTATTGAATAAAATTTTTCCATAACCATAGAATAACATTGAAGTTAACTTCAATGTCAAGCTGCTTTTTTTACTTGAATAGTCCATTAGAACATTTACTTCCCATGAAACTTTTATAGCCCGATCTTGCCGGGGTTCCCACCTACAATGTGGTAAGCAGGAACATCCTTTGCTACTACAGAATTTGCTGCTATAATGGCTACATCATGGCGTTGTCTTTTCGCAACCGCCCCACATAATATTAAAGGGATAGGTTGTTACAGAGTTCATCCGATGATTTGCTCCATTCATAATAAATTCTATACCTCTTGCAATAGCACAGAATTTACCAATAATCAGTTTATCATTAAGAAATTCATAATGATGTGTGACGTGTTCTTCAAACTTTTCTGCCCCGTTAACATCATCGTAGCAGCTATAATCTCCCACAACAATATTAGGTCTGGTAATTATATTCTTTATAAAACATACACTCTTACCCATATAAGCTTGCATTTATTACACAAACTGACCCGATCCCATAATGGAATAATCATTGAATTTATTATGAATGAAAAAGCTAGTATGACAAGAAATAAAATGTAAGAATCTAGCTCCTTTCTTGCCTTAATTATCAAAAAAAACAGACCGTATTAGGAACAGTCTGTTTTTACAACCAAACACATTTGTCACTTCTTCTTCGATCTCTCCTTAATATACCTTGGTAACACATTCGCAACATGATCAAAGTAAAAAAGTCGTTGGCCTTTTTTGAAAATCACAAGTATCATGTGAATCATCAATACAGCCACTAAAATAAAGGAAGCTAGAACACTTAATACGTAAAGCCATATTTGCGGGATAAACCACGCAGAATGATGATCCAATTCCATGTTCGTGATTATCTTCAGACACCTGTACGTTATCCAGGGTAAGTACAATGCAAAAAATCTTTTAAGCAACGACGACCATTGGGGGCTTCTCTCCCCGATGTCCATTAGCTTAAATCGCATAAAGTTTGTTCCGACTGTTTTTCCTTTCCAGATAACCGGAACGATGAAAAGAGCGAAAAATAAGGCGACAGTTTTATAACTTATTTCAATGAAAATATTACCTGTCGTCATAAATAATCCAGTGACGGCCCAACTTACATTTACTAAGAAAGAGTCGATGAGTATTGCCAGTAATTGCGGAATCGGTAATACAATATCTCTTCTTAATATAGTGGCTTTTTTGGCTAAGACGCTTGCCTTCGAAGGAAATAAGGCAAGAATAATAGGTGCAATCAAAAAGCCGGTAAGAGCGCCAACGCTATTTAACAGCAAATCATCCACATTGAACAAGCGATACGGGCAATTATATATTCCATATATACCCGTCAATTGTGTTATTTCAAAAAACAGCGAGACTAAAAATCCAATCAGCCATGCACGTTTCCAGTATTGCTTGCTGCGAAAGAAGTATCTTAAATAGACGCCTAGAGGCAGCAATAACAAAAAGTTATAGGCAGCCGGCAAAAACGCACCTTGCTTGAAGATTTGTATATAAGTCGCTGGATGGTTCCAAACAACTGAACTCCCTTTCAAAGTATCCCATACAAAGTAAAATGGCACCAACTGATAAGGAACCGTATCCGGGGGTTGCAATGCACATGTATCTTGTGTGGCCGGAAGCGGTAAAATGACTAGAAAAAAGGCCGACAGCATATAGAAAATAAAAGAAAAAACTACAACAGAAGACCAAAAACTAAGATAACCAAATTTTCTATAGCTATAAATGAGCCATGGTATAATGAGAAAAAAACCAAGAATAATAAATATAATGGCTGCAACACTTACAGGCGCTATATATGATGACATAACTAACTCCTAACTCCAATCATGAATAGTCAATAATTTAAATGCAATGCTATTACACAAGAAACCTAAATTCAACAAAAGTGGCATATAGACCCCTAATGCGCAGATTTTATCCCCTTTAACGGGGAGGATGACCCCACTTCAAGATTTCGAGGTGACACTAAAAATCTCATAAAAGTAAATCTCTTACCAATTGCTGCGAAACGTTCATCTTCATATTCTTTAGTCATTTTTTAAATTGTTTAGCATTTGACTGATAACGATCAGGTGGTTTTCTGAATGCTGCTATTTTTCATATAAACCCCACAAACTGAAGATGGACACAAAGAATGGTGATGCTCAAAAAGTAGAATCATCCACAATGCAAACAGTACCCCTATACTTGAATAAACA
Organism: Tigheibacillus halophilus; assembly: GCF_042683165.1. NCBI lineage: Bacteria > Bacillati > Bacillota > Bacilli > Caryophanales > Bacillaceae > Tigheibacillus > Tigheibacillus halophilus. The sequence continues at coordinate 34,128 of NZ_JBHUIZ010000015.1, read as the reverse complement.
AACGTCTATCTAGGACCATAACTCGTGGTCATTTAATGGTTTGTTTTCCGTATGTCATAAACCGCCATAAAATTTCCAACGGCCCTCTTTTGAAAAACTTTAGCCAAATGGAGCTCACGATTAGATGAAAAATAAAAACAAGACAAGCGACCACGACAACATGTACAGGGGATATCATGTAGGGTGGTGATTCCATCCCCATTAACGAGATGATAAACAAACCAATCATACTTTGGGATACATAATTTGTAAGGGCCATTTGACCTACACGCGCAACAGGCTTTAAAAGGGTACGGATGGCCTTGTTTTCCATTAGTAAAAAAAGGGTTGTGATATAGAATAAGAATGTTGGAATTGTACCTAAAGCAATAATGTAGTTTGACTCATGATCAGGTGCAACCCAAATCCATATAGAGAAGCCAATAAAAATCGGCAATGTTACCAATTGAATCCAGTAAATCGGCTTTTTCAATTCACTGATACGACGGATCCAATCGGCCTTCGCAACAAGAAATCCGGCCAAAAACATGATAAATATTAATGTCTGATCATTCCCGATATATTCAAGAAAGGCTGAATCTCCAAAAGCGATTCGTAAAATAAGGGAAACGATATAAATACCCGTAATACCGCCCAGCCATTTACTAATTGTCGATACGCTCGCTTTATAAAAAGGAAGAAGCAATAGGCCAATAAGAGCATATGCGGGTAAAATTGTGCCGAAATAGGGGCCTAATTGAAGCACGCCAATGAAAAAAAGAGCTAATAGCCGGCGGGTAAAACGCCACCTCGGCTTATCTCCCCGGCTTTCTGCACGTGAAGCAAAAATATAAAAACCGACTCCAAACAAAAAGGAGAAAATAGAAAAAAACTTCTTTTCGATGAATATCGGGATTAGAGTATCAATCAGATGATTGATACCCCCATAATTGAGAACGATTGGATCTTCGGTGAAGGTCGGGTATCCCCTAACATTTGCAAACAGAATACCGAACAATGCCAACCCACGGATAATATCCAATGAGATAATTCTTTCTTTTTGAGAGATTGATGGATTCATTTTATATTCACCCTACTTTCAAATGAACTAATAATAAACCCATTATAAAAGAATAGCATCGTAACAAACATCGATTTTCCTAACAATTTCTGCGTAAAACCTTACGATTTTGTCATGTCCTAAAATATGATCAGACCATCGATTTTGGTCTCAAAGGACCGCGTTCCTGAAGGAGGCCCCTCCTTGTAGAAACATGGTTGAGGCTGGTTGGGACAAGATCCCGTATAAAAAGCGAAGCTATGAAACTACAAGTGAGGGGTGTACCGGTGGTTCGCGCACTCCCAAAAAGGCGGGGGACGCCAGTGACGATTGCAGACTCATTAATGCGTATGCTTAGTTTTGGAGTGTTAATAGTAGCAATTATGTCAGAAAAAAACAGTAAAAAATAACCCCCAACCTTGAGTTCGCGGCTCATTTTAGGGCGGGGGTTATTCCCAAAACATTTGTGCCGACCCCCTTGCAGGGAATCGAGCGATTGTAGACTGAAGATGCTGACACACCTTTCATCTTTTTTAATTTATTCATGTATCCCTTAATTTAATTTTTATCGACTTCTTTACTCAGGACGCTGATCCGTTTCCAGAATTCTTTAAATCAGTTTTTATAATAATCACCAGGGTAGAAATCACAAAATAAATGAAGAAACCTGCTGCAAAATATAATATATATTTCTTCATCAATTGGTCTCCCCTTTAGAAGTTCTTTTTATCGTCACGTTCATCCAATTATCATCCTTTTGCAAAGCAATTGTTCCCCAAATGTCAATTTACCCTTTACTTTCACTTCTACCCACACTAATTCAAAGCTTCGTATTTTATTTATCTTTCTGCTCACCTAATTTTCTAGTAAGCTCCTCGATTTTCTGTTTAAGTAAATCATCACTGTGGCTTTTCCTTCTCATGAATAGCAATACATTGATAAGGAAGTAGGCAATAAAACCAATAATCAAGAGGTATATAAGCAAAATGATCAACGGTGTAAATGAAATCAAATCCACTTTCTTCCCCCCTCAACTTATTATTCTTCAATCTGTACCTTTTGAAGATAGATGGAGCATTCTATAATGTTGAAATGAATCCCTGACTACGTTCGTTAACAGAATACAGGAATGTTCATCAACCCTCTACCATTCCATAATATTTCAAGATTTTCCCTTTCGTCTCTACGAGTAGTATAGGCCCTTCTTTTTCTTTAGTTGAAAAAATTTTTGCGCCTATGGGTAACTTATTCGACATTTCGTTTTCAAAGTTTGTGTCTGTCTCATTTCTTGTTATTTGTCCCTTACTTGCTCGCCTTTTGTTAAAGTTAACTTTTCAACCCAGTCAATTCCAGTCTGATAAATTACGCCGTCGAACTGAAATATATCAGCATTAGGGTCCAATGTTAAAATCTCTTCTGCATCAGGATTTCCAATTTGATAAACTTCTGTATTACCTGTATTCGCTGAATCGGAACAACCAAAACCAGTTAATAAAATCAAAACAACCCTACTTAAAAATATTCTTCATGCTTTCATGTTATCCCTTCTTATAACGTTAGACGGATATCATTTACCTTGTCATCCTGTAATTTGGCATGATTATAGGATATTTTCACAATACTTTTTTAGCATTATCTTTGGTGCACCTTTACTATCTGTGTATGTTCCGATTACATCAAAACCATTTTGTGCTCTTTTCGGAAAATAGTTGTTATGAATAACTTTCTTCTTTTTTGCTATACATTTCATAAGCAAAATATCCAAATAATAATCCTATTCCCGCTCCCCAAGCAATTGCTGGTAATAAGGAAATAGAAAGAAATATACTAAGAAGTATAGCCATGGCACACCCCATCATCATCCCAAGTGGTATGAGACTATCCAATAAATTTTGAGCGCTTTTTGTTTTTTTCTTACCCAGGGTGCCATGATGAAACTTATATTTCATTCTTAAAACGACAAATCCTGCAATTCCGCTCACTATAACAACAGGTAATAAAGTACGCACAATCTCCAAAGTGGGGAAACTCCTTTCTTTTGTTTATGATTCTATTCAATGTCCCGATACATGCATCATAGTTTTCAGCAAACCCACACCATTTGAAGAACAAACTTCAATACAATGATCGTGGACCATAAGGTATTGTATTAGCAAGGATTATATAAATGAGCAAGTTCGCTGGTAAAATAATAAACAGAATCCTTACGCCAAGAGAAGAAATACCGAAGTATTCCGCAATTCCACCGCAGACACCTGATATAGCTTTATCTGTTGTGGATTTTCTTAATTTATTTTGCATTATCTTCCCACCCGCTTCTAATTTTTATAAAACAATAGCACTCCGGTTATGTTAAAAGTTGCTAATTATTTCTTCGATAATACAAAGCTGTATTTTCCAACGGGAAAGATAGAAAATACGGCAGTTAATTCAGAAAATGTTCTGGCATCATTCATATGTCCATGTAACATGAATAACACATGTTGACTATTCCCACCAGAGTCAAGGTAAGAAAGCTTCATGTCGCCTGATTTAAAATATTTTCTTTTTCCAAAATGGCTGTCCCGGGAATTCTGCATTTCACTTCCTCCTATTTTTTCTTAATCAAATTCATTGAATACTATCTTGATATAACAGCAGCGGAACTTATCATGATTAAATAATGGATTGCAAGCCAGGAGACACCCCTTCGGAAATACAATACTATCGTGTTGTTCTGCCATTTGATCCCACTCTTTCATACAAGGACTGTGCATATATTCTGAATCAGGATTAGTGGAAAATAGTTACCGTATCACCACTTGGAACAGAACACCCTGAAAGCCAATTGTTAAGAAAAACAAACAGACAGCATAAATTTCGAAGTGTTTTTTCATCAAAGAGCCTTCACTATCCTGATGGAACTTATGAATTTTCCTCTTCATTTTATCTCATTTATATAAATTATCCAAATACTTATTGGGTGTTTATTCAACAATCTCGCCCAGTCCTGGAACACTGCCACTGCCGCAATCGTATTAGATAATTGAAAGGGCCTATTCTACATTATCGTGGTGACTTTTTTTACCACTATAAAAATTCCAAATATGAAATATAATCCAAAACGCTGCAATCAATATAAACACTTGGATTAGACCATATTGATTCGGAACGAAATGATATATCAACACGATAGCCATGACAAATGGTAGCAACAGAATCCAATACCGCTTATTCTTAAATGTTTGAAAACTAAACATAACAATCCCCCTCCAAACAATAACTTCCTGTTATTTACTCATATTCCCCAATTTAATTTCGCCAACCGGGGTCTTATATAGTACATACTTGTTCCAGCATTGCTCCTGTTGTTGCAGTTTTCTCTTGTTAAGAACGGAATGTATTAAATGGGATGGGTTTCCTCTCCCCCATTATTTTCTTGATGGTAATAGGCTTTTTTTGTTTTATCCAAAACGACCACATTCATAATAAATCCCAAGGCCAGAAAAGCAAAGGAACCTATAATATATATAAATCGAATATCATATAGCTCGGAAAAGACACCAACTACAGTAGTAACCAGTATGATTAACAGCGCCTCTAAAAGGCCAAAGATACTTGAAAATCTTCCCATGATATTTACTGATATATTACTTTGAAAAAAAGTTAAAAAGCCAGTATTTCCAAACGATAAGGCAAATGTTAATGTAAAAAAGCCTATAGACGCCCAAATAAACTCCTGTGAATATGCAAAGATTAAATAACCAATTGGTGTGAAAATTGCACCAAAACCGAGAAGGATATTAGTCCTCCAACGACTAGCGAATAAAGCATTTATTAATGAGCCTGTTATAATCCCTATTCCCGCAATACTTACAAGAAACCCATAAGCACTTTCAGATAGCGAAAGAACCTTTGTTGCAAATGCAGCCTCCAAAGAGTCTAATGCAGTCATAAATACTGTAATTCCACTAAATAGAACATAAACAAACGTAATATGCATATTTGATTTACTGAAACTAAGAATTTCTCTCCAATCTTTTCTGATTACTTTAATACTCACTTTCTCAGCAATAACAGTTTCCCCTCTTAATTCCAAATTGGGAAGTAAGAAGATTATTACTGCTGAGACACATAATGCCAAAGCATTCAGCTCAATGGCAAGATACGGAGAACCTATAATAAACAAAAAACCAGCAATGGATGGCCCTAGTATAAATCCACTTGAATTAATGAAATTTCTAAGTGCATTAAATCTCTGGCGATCTGTTTTAGGTATAAGCTTCGTCATATAAACCATAGATGTAGGCTCAAAAATGGCACTTGCAACGTTTATAATAAAAACCAAAAGGTAAATGAAAATCATTGAATCCAGAAATGGAAGTAAAAATAGGAATAATGCTCTGATCAAATTCAAGGAAATCATTAAACTTCTTTTATTTAACCTGTCGATAAAACTTCCTGACCAAAAGTTTGTACATAAAGTGGCGACAGGTATAAGAATATAAAGAACTGATACTGCCAATGGTGATCCTGTCATACCCAAAACAATCAGGTTAAGTGCAATTAAATAAATCCAAGCACCTAGATTTGATACGCCAATACCAAACAGAAGTAATAAGGGGTTTTTCCACTTCATTAGTTTCAGCATCGTATCCGCTCCTAAATTCAATATGTGTAGACATCAAAAAGGAATCCCACCCCCAGGTCATTAGACTTGAGGACGAGACTCCCTGAATTTAGAAGTTCGCGGTGCCACCCCAGTTTGTTTTTGTGTCGCCACAAAAAACCTTTTCGAGTACTTCTGGTAGAATATACTCTATCTCTATAACGGGAGATCCCGGCACATCATCAATCGCAGAAAGACATATCCTATGTGCAGCTCCGAGGCTTGGTTCCATGTACTTCTACATCCTCCCTCACAGCTAACGGAGTTCTCTGTCATGTTTAAGTACATATACTTTACTCTTCATCGCTTTTTGATTTACAGATATTTTACTACAATTCGATTAACTTTAGAATAGATGTTGGGTGAATATTCATAAAATTATTCTATGTCGCAATCGCGACCATTTCTGAAATACCATAACTAAATTAATTTATATAATCAAATACTTTCATATCCACTTCGTCTATGTTACCAATACTTTTCTTCAAATCCCATAACTGAATGTCGGATGTTTCTACATTTTTCTTAAACGGTTGGAGATTTAAAAGCGTAGTAAAATAAACAGGATTAAATTTAATTTCATTGTTAGTTAAGTTTTTCACTTTTAACAAACCCTTGAATTCTAAATTTGAAACCCTTTGACCCGTCTCTTCGTATAGTTCCCTTTTTGCACATTCCATAGGCGCTTCATTCTTTTCTCTTTGACCTGCCGGTAATTCCCATTGCCTTCTTAAAGTGTTATAACACAAAAGATATTTACCGTGCGATTTTATTACTGCATAAGAGCCAGCCAAACGTTGATATTTACTCATTTCGGCTTCTTTGACAACAAGAAAATCAAGAAATGTAAATCCATTATTCTTGGTAATCATCCACTCTCCCCCAAAAAGTCTGCTTTTATCAACTTGTAATACTCTCTAATTCAACTGGTCCCTTGCAACAAGATGGCTAAATTCTTTCATACAAGGTGCCGATTCTTATTCAAGGAATTGCGTCCGGTAGCTTAACTAGGTTTATCCTCTGACTTCAACGAATCAATATATTGTTTGCCTTCCAACAATGACAGCCCCATTACCTCTCTGGCTTTTTTAACTGCTTTAATGTCGTAACCATTATTGATTAGTTCCCGGAGTTCATTATCTATCGGACCGCTCGAAGGGATACCCGTCTTTTTCGTGATTTGTTCCAAGGTGTATTTTATTCCCTTAATCCGCCCATCAAGTTTTACTACCAGTACTAATACATACAGAACTGCAACCAAGGTCAACAATTCTATCAAACCAATATGCATGCTAATCTCTCCTTTACTTTTGCGACAGACAATACAGTCCAATTTTACAATACCACCATGCCGAAAACACTCCCCGATTGCTGAACAAAGGACATTATTCACCTTCTACTTAATAGCCCAGCAAGATCATTATAGCCAGCACCAGAACAATGGATATAGAACTAATAAATAACCTTTTTTCTCTATCTACGTTAAAAATACGTTTATAAAATGCATCTACCATCAAAATGAGAACGAAAGCAACGGGGTAGGTCATTGTAAGTATCATTGCCTTATTCATAATTGGGGGTAGTTGTAAGTTATTGGAACCCAAAATGAAAACTAGCACAAATAGGAATAAAATAATGGTACCTATCATTAGCATATTCAAAGGATTCTTCCAAATACCCGTCTCCAAAAACCCAGGGTGCTTTTGAATTATAATCTTTAGTACTATATACATTGTCATAATTACAATTAGACTGGCAATTATAAAAAAAATGCTGTTTATACTTCGGCTATCTAGGTCTATTTTTGCGTCAAGGAATATAAACAGGAATGCAGATAAGATAAGCATAATTAATAAAACAATGGTATGCCTTAGGTCTTTACTCAAACAATATTTCCCCTCTTTTTATTTGTCATATTTTCAAACTTTCATCATGTAATAGCAACCATCTGATCCGACTATACCACAATAGTTACCGATTGCAGAGACTATACCTATTAGGTACTTTGCTTTTTGTCACGGTAAACCATTAAAGTAATTGTGTTTAAAATGATGGTAACAATGAGTAGTACTGTTGCTGCGAACGTCACAAAACCTATTGTATCCGAAAGAGCAGACCAATCTTCAATTGTCACCAGATAGTATATCTCTATAATTTGAAAACACAACGATACCGCACAAGCACTCATACTCATAACAGAAAAAGTGAACCACTTCTGATTCCCTTGCTTGTTATTTCGCAGAAGCTTCCCAACAGGAAGTATCCAAGCAATCAACCCAAACACGAAACTGCCAATATTAAGCCAACCCGAATCGATCATATACCATTCCCCCTTTGCTTTTAAGTTTCTTTTAACAACATAATGTTCCGATAGTACGATATGAACGGCATCTGCTATTGCGATCGCACCCGATTCCATTATTCTTCGAATTTCATAGTGTTTTTCGTAATCTTTATGGCACGCTTTCACACTTTAGTCGGTGCAAGAAGCAGTCCTTTTCATTTTTCTGTTTTCAGTGTCATAATCAGCTTGTAAACTTGCGCATGTATATTCAGATGCTTTTTCAATACCAATCGAAATGTAATAGGGTACAAACTCTTTGGTTTATCATAAAAATAAGGCAGGGCGTTTTTTCTTGTTCAAGAAAAGCACCCGATTGTATTAACGATTGATTTTCAGCAATTATATTTTGTTTTTGGTACTTACCGTTTTGCAAAGCAAATAACAACCAAATTAAAAATAAAACTGTGGATATAAACTATTTGGCTTGATTCTTCAATGCAGGGCGCGGATCCTTATTTTAGAATTGCGCCCTATTCTGGAAGATTGATATATAAGATATACGGTCTACAGTTGTTATGAAAGACCCTTGTTCACTTAACTACTTTTGCTTTTGGTAATATTGTTTTAAGCTCAATTAAGTCATCTATTACAAAATCTGCTTGGGTAAGTTCATTCACTTGTGCAAAATCAAAATTACATCCAATTGCAATTAACCCATTATCTTTAGCAGCATTTATATCAGATAGACGGTCACCGACGACTGCTGCATTTCTGATGTCATATTTCTTTAAAATCGTTTTAACTAAATCTCCTTTATCGAGCGTTTGGATTTGTTGAATACTAAATGTTTCAGTAACCCAATTATCCAAATCATAATAACTTACAATTGCTTGTAAATATTCCACCAAGCCATTACTAGCTATGTAAATTGAATAATTGTTTTCTTTTAAGTAACTGAAAACTTCCTTTACATTTGGATATAAAGCTCCTTTTCCACTGCTGATGTTATCAATTAGTCTTTCTAGAAAATAAGAATCAGTTTGTTTCTTTACTTCATTTGAATGATTAGGTAACAGAGCTTCCCAAACCTTTGGCAAAGGTACACCCATTATTTCACGGTATTTATCAATAGGGGTATCTGTATCCCACAAGCTTAGTGACCGTAAATGGTTAAAAGTATCATCAAGTGATAATTCTAATATTTTATCTGTCTGAAATAGTGTTCCATCCATATCAAAGATTAGTGATTGAGACATTATTTTTCTCTCCCTTCTAAAATGGTGAATTAATTCATCGATTCAGTAAAATGGACCGATTCCAGCACAATCTTGTTCCATTATTGCGCCCTATTCTGGAATAAGCTTTATGCCCCGTTGCTTAGAATAAAATCACTATACAACCAATTTCGTATTATATGGTTAACCAGTTATTTCTGGTTGACCTATTTTTTATAGGTTTTATGCTTAGGGAAGCCGGGGTAGGACGTTCGCGCCCGTGGGACTTGATCCCGTCCGTAATACTGTCCACCCCCTCCTTGTAGAAACATGTTTGAGGCTGGTTCGTAATTGTTTTTATATTCAATATCCCTTTTTCTGTTTAATCGCTCCAATTATAGTTCCTATCCATATCCCCAGGGAAACACTTATTGTAACAAATCCTAATCCCATACCTTCCCAGCCTCCAACACCGATGACACTATAAGCAAGTACCCCGAAACAGATTAAGGTTAATATGATGGCCATTGAAAAAAGATATTTTCTTGAAACCTTGCGAGATATAAAAAAGATAATAATAGCAACAACAATTCCAATTAGTAGTATCGGTGTCCATCCTTCTAACATTAATGCATTCATTTTTTCACCCCCTTTACCTATACTTATTACACAATCTGGCGCTTATATGACATAAAGGGCACGATGTTTTATGCGACAAACGCGCCATGTTTGTTGAATAATGAAATTGAACCTATTATAACGAACCAAAAACTAGTCACTAATCCAAGAACTCACTAATATCAATCTCTGTTACACCATAGGAACCCGGTGGTGGAGTCAGTTCTTCTATACAAAAAAAGAATGTTTCTGCATGTTCTTCTGGGATCCAATATTTAATTTGTGGACGTTCTTCATAGGTAACATTATCAACTTCCCAAGTGGTAGTTTGTTCATTATTGAATAAACCTTTTATCCCTGAATATCTTTTCTTGTGTACAGGTTTAAAATGCTCATGCTTAATCGATTGGTCTTTCATAGCATCTTCCATCGTGTAAACATCTTTTATTAGAGATTCATTAATGTTACCTTCATAAACTTGTACCTGACCTGAAAGATTAAAGTACCACGTATATTGCTTCAATTTTATCCTCTCCTCTATTTCAATTCCTCAATTAGTAATATTCTTATTAAGACTTAGTAATTCCTTCACAATCTGGCCCGATTGCTGTACTACATCTTTTTAAATCTGTTTCTAGCAAAAAAACAAATAATCCGATAAATAAAACTAGACCAAAATAAAATAACCAGTTCATGTCATAAATTTGGCTGATTAACCAAAGAACTACGCTAAAAGATAAGGCGAACATCATTTTCCCCATGAATATCCCAAGTGCAACCGTATCATATTTTTCTTTTTCCTCTTTTGATAATGTATTAAATCCAGCTATCAGCGAAGGACCTTTCCCCAGAAAAAATATAACTCCTAACAAAATCATCAAAACAACAATAAAAGCAAAAATAATAATTATGGTAATAATTTTTACCCCCTAGTATTAGTACCTCACTTATTACAATCTAGCTCCATTGCTGAATGGGCGCAGTTCCATATTTCAAATTTTGGGTCCCTTTTATACAATTTAAATAATTTAAGTATAATGTACGTTTTTCTTTCCTATATACGAAATTGCCAATGCAATCACAGGAACAATAGGTAAAAAGGAAATCCACCCCAGGAAGTAAAATATTGGCGCAATGAAAGCAATTCCACCCAGCAGAATAGGGGATTGGGATTTCTTCTTGAAACTAAAAACGAGCAGTAGCAGTCCCGCCATTGAAACTATTACAAGAGAGATGTTAAGCAAATTCATCATATCACCTCCAACTTATTGATAAACTCATCTTGCGTAATATTAAGGAACATTGCAAATACTATACTCGAAGGAAACTATACACTGAATGATAATCGGTAAACTAAAAAGATAGTTTGAAGACGACGTTGGAAAACGATCATTTTGATTTTCGTTACTTTGTTTCCATGTAATCATGAGTTTTTTATGATCTTCCACCATCGTACCCGTTTGCTGTGGTTCCTCCTATTAGCTCCCCAGGTATTTAAAAGTTTCTGCTAACGTCTTTTCCAAATTGTCACTCAATGATTTAAATGCTTCTTTAGGAATCTTAGTCTTCGGTTCCACCCAAGTAAACCCGTCATTTATAAAACGGGGAACAATATGCATATGGTAATGCTCCACATCTTTAAATGCTCCATTTTCCTGCATGATTGTAATTCCATCTGTTTTTAGCAACTTCTCAACAGCAATCGCAATTTGTTGCGCTGTAAGAATAATCTCGCTTAAAGTTTCTTGATCAACTTCTTTAAATTCTCGATAATGCTTTTTGGGAACCACAAGAATATGGCCCTTACTAATAGGGTATTTATCTAAAAAGCAGCAAACATAATCATTTTCATAAATTATGAAGGCGCCTTCATTTCTTGATATTATTTTACAAAAGATACAATTCTCCATTCTTCCCCCTATATTTGTCCGGGTCCCTTTTACATGAGCTGCTTAACAATACGGCCCGATATGAATTTTTGACACTCCTTACTCCCTTAAAGCGCCGATTGGGTATAGATTCTTTTCTTTACTTACTTTTATACCTTTTAATACTTCCAGCCACCAATATAGCTGAACCTAGATAACTGACAATGATGCCGGCAATAATATAACCGTAAATCATTTCTAGCGAAAATAATCCTACAAGTATCAGGCATAAGCCTACCAAAGACATGACAATACTAGTAATTATATATTTCATTCTAAACTCCCATCCGCTCCTTTTGATAATTACTTATTAAACGACCTGGACCGATTCAAACTACCGATATGCCACAATTATGCCTGTTTGTTTAAACGTTAAGTTCGAGATGATCCATAGCAAGTAAATCCAACCGGGAATTCTGTCCATTAAGGGGTTCGGGCTTTTCTCTCAGTCTGGTTCAGAACTAACCGTTTTTTTGATTCTCGTTTTCCGCCCTGTTTTTTTCTTTTTCTTATAGAACACGTAAATCGCATTACTAGCCACCACTAATGCAAAAACGGACAGATACCATATCACAAATGTTAAGTTCAGTTCACGTTGGAGGATAAAGATTGCACCAAATGTCCCAAGAAGTGCCGTTAGAGCCATTACACTTAATCTCCACTCGGAATGTGCAAGCTTCTTCATTTTTTACAGTCCCTTCCCCATAATTTTCGCATACTGCGTGCGATAATCTAATTTAGGTTCAAACTATCTTTTCACAATATGTTATTCAATTAACTGGCTCGATTCCAGAACACCATATTATGCGATTATCGCCTGATTGATGAAGGTCAACCTTAAATATTTTCAACAGCTTAATACATATTTTAGCTTTAAAGTTCCATAAAGTGACTTGAATTTGGATAAAGATTACCCTTTGAAAATCCAATAGAGGTGTAAAAATTATCTGCTTGCCTAGTATCCGTATGTAACACTAAAATTTTATAACACTTTCTTGCTTCGTTAATTATCCTTTTAACCAGCATGCTGCCGATACCGTTCCTTCTGTACTCCCGATTAACATAAAACCTTCTCAGTCTGCCTATATATTGTGCTCATTAGAAAACAGGTCTTTGTTTAGGCCTCCGATAGCGACAATGACGCCCTCATTATTAAATACACCAAAAATCCCTTCACCACAATGGCTAAACATATTACTACCATTTTTGTAATCATTCAATAACCGTTCTACAAAACGAAAACCTTCCTCTTTACTTTGCTTTACTAAAGTTTCCAAATCATAACTCAACAGATTAATAACCTGTTCAATCTCATATTCCCCCATACACTACTCCCCATGTTTTATTATACTTGTAACAATTGCACACGATTTTTGTCTAAAGAATTATATCGGTCGGCAGTACCTCAACGATACGAATTTCTCTTCCTTCTCATTGCCGTAACCTTCCTTTTCATATTTAAAAGAAAAACCCTTCGCTTCATAGAAAGGAATCCCCTTCTGATTTCCTTTTTGCACAGAAACCCATTGTTCGTCAGCACCAAATTTCTTTTGCTGGAAGGTAATTGCATTTAATATCCACGTACCTATCCCTTCGTTTCTTCTTGTAGGATCAAGATATAATACAAAAACTTCCCCTGTAGTCTCACCAATCATACCGCCACCACCTGCACCAACGACTTTTTCATTCTCTATTGCAACAAAATAACCACCCCAATGCCTGTTTGATACAGTCACTTCTTCAGATATTCTGTCAATATTATAAAACTCACTTACAATTCTATTGATATATTCTTTAGGGTGCGTATCACCGTAAATTGCCCAATACCCCTCGGCACACACTTTTGCAATTTCATTTGTGTGCCTTTTATCAGCTTTTATAATTTTGATTGCTTGAGGCCATAAAAAATGTACGTTATTCCATTAATTAAATTAAATTGCCCGATCACTTAAGTTTGGATTAAGAAATCTTTTATTATTTGGGCATACAGTTCAGGTTCTTCAAACCTGGGAAAATGCCCACTGTAGTTAAACATTGATATTTTACGATTGGATTGACTGTTAGCGAACACAGCAAGTTGATCTTCTGCAGTTACCCAGTCATATTTGCCTTTCATCAACAACATTGGACAGCGAATGGAATCAAGTTTAGAAAGAAGTGATTCAAAAACGCTCCCTTCCTGATATAACTTTTGTTGATGGTTCACGGCTCGTTCCCAGTTTTCTTGTGGAAGTCCAGACTCTTCAACAAGACGATCAAAAAAATGTTTCTGCTCCCCATAGACATATAAATTGTCCTTATTATCGCCCAGGTTACGGAGAGCCTCTATACATTTGTACCAAATCTTTTTAGTATCAGTTATTTTTGTAGAAACCAAAAACTCTCCCGCCATTTTATCTTGTCCCAGTCTCTTGTATTCCTGAATAGCGCCCATCAAAAGTGAGCGTGCGCTGCTTTCAAAATCAAACATAGGGCATTCTAAAAGAAGTTGCGTCACTCTTTCAGGATAATGCAATTGATATTGTACAGCTAAATAACCACCAAATGAGTGGCCAATAATACCCCATTTTTCGATATCCAATTGCTCTCGAATAGCTTCACAGTCCTTTATCAGATCAAAGATTCCGAATGACTCCTCATCTTTAATAGGTTCCGATCGAAGTACCCCTCTTTGATCGATTGCAATGACTCTCATAAACTTTGAAAGTCGTTGACTTTGATGTTCAATAAAATCATAAGAACCTGCACCTGGCCCCCATGTAAATACAAAAATACAGGCAAATGAGTCCCACCATGAACCTCATAATAAATATTCTTATTTTCAACTGTAATATATCCAGACATAATATTTCTCCTTCTGTGATGGAAATTTATACAATTAGTTGAAAGACTTACATCCATTTAGCTATTTGCCTATTAAAAGGAAAATCACCTTTTCTTACCCTGGCCTTCAATCTTTTCAATGCTTTTATTGTCTCTTTTTTCAATTCAAGGGGATATCCATATTTAATACTATTTGTTTCAAATTCCTCATTATCGACAACTTTCCAGTTCTCATTCTTTTTTCGCACTAGATCCAAATCTAAGTCAATGAAGCTAAGCACACTATTATTTAATAGACAAGGCTTTGCCACATTGCAATAATAAGATACGATATTTCCCTCATCAATTTCCATTGCAGCCGTAAACCACTCTTTCAATGAAAAATACTCTAAAGATGTATTATTTATTGTAAAAACAGCATTTTTCGTGTGGTGGATCAATTGCCGTCCCGGTTTAGATTTTACTAGCACGTAATCAGATGATATTTGAAGAATTTCGCCCTCCCATTCGTAATGGGGAAGATTAGGATACTTCAAAGCTTTAATCTTTACGATATTACCAGCCATCTTCATGCTCCTTTTGTACCGTTGAACACATCCTATTCATCCGGCTTATGAACCACTACATCAAGCCCTGAACCCCGAAATCAGTGGTTCATCCGCCTTCATACTTTATTCCACAGTATGACCCGATTGTACGGTATGGACGCGCTCGCTTATTAAGCAATCACATCCGATAACGGAACACTCATCAATCAGCCAAATCAACAGTAAGCGTATTAATTTGAGCAGGATTTGATTCTTTAATTGTGCCGTCATATGCTACCTTTATCTCGTCTCTGATTTGAAATGTTTTATCGCTATTAACGGAAAGGTCTACAAGGATATCCCCTTTTCCGCCTCCTAATTCAGCGTGAACAAGCGCATGGTCACCGTTGATTTCCTTGATTGTCCCTGTGAAAAAGTGGGTTGTCGTTTTGCCGCCATTGGTTTTCTCTACACTTCTGTTTATTGAATTAGAACAACCACATCCAACAATAGTTAGCAAAACAATGATTGCTAATGCTTTCAACGTCTTTGACATCTCACCTCATCCCTCCGATCGTATGCAACCACCTGAACTACTTCTGGAATTATCTTTTGAGCGGGTTCAGTCAGTCCTACTTATCTTTGGAAATAATTCGCCTCCAATTAATTGTCCGAGCAAGGCCAATAATCCAGCGATAAGAGCCTTGATAATAACATGGCTATCAGGAAAAAAAGAAAAGCATAAAAAAACCGTTATCCCCGTAAATATGGCTGTAAATATAGACGCTCCTACGCTTAATCTACTCACGACAAAACCTCCATACATTCTGTTTTTTCGCTCAAGAGCTTTTTTTGAACACGTTTGTTCTGGAACCGCGCCCAATCATCAAAATGTGCTTTAATTGAAAAACTGTCGAAACAAAATCATTCACTTTTATCAAACCCCAGATGAACCGAATCCGCGATCTTTTCATAACCAATTTCCCTGTAAATCTTATTCGACGTCGGATTCATCATATCTGTATACAGTACGCAAAACGCATAGTCCTTGAGTAATTCCCTTGAAATCGAAGCAACGAGCGTCCGTGCATATCCTTTTTTGCGCTCTTCCTTTGGTGTGAAAACCAAACTAACCGTTACACCATTTTTGGTCGGACGTGACTTCTTCATCATGGATACAATCTTTCCTTTATCCTCCCAAAGAAAAATCTCTCGGTCCTTTAGAAACAATGCGACACGTTTTTGCACGTGTTCGATTGGTGAAATCGGCATGCCGGCATCACGTTCAAATAAGTTGAACCACTTCTCAATAAGTGGCGAATCACTTTCTTGTGCATAGCGCCAAGCACCGGGGCTGTGTTCAAGCGTTTCATTTACCTTATTTAATCGATACACCCCCTGTTTCATGAGTAGATGATGGGGCATACCTGTTTTCGTTTCCCACATCGACGCAACTTTGTATGCCCACGGTTTCGAACTGATGATTGAATGAACGTCAATTTCAAGTTCAATCATACTTTTTATGAAAAAATCTATGAGCTCCTCTAAACGAGTTTCATCGACAAAAATAAGATTTAACGGTTGCGGTGGTGTCATTTGGAATAGGGCTAATACCTTGCCATCCTCCTCAATTGTTGCAGTAAATGGGTTTTCATATTTACCGGCTTTAATCGCTTGCAGTACTCCCAAAAAGAGGCTGTATACATCTTCTTTTTCCAATAAAATTTGTTCTATCTTTCTTTCAAATTCATACGCATGATCATACACTTTAAATTTCATTTTCAATATCTCCATTCCTAATCAAATAAGATTCATCGTACCAATCAAGCATCCACGATCCATCCGCCCGTCAACCCGATTGATAAACTATGCTATAAATCCTCGGCACCCGTTCCCGCACTCATTATCAACCTCTATTTCAAAGCTGCATCTGCCCTTACGATTCTTTATTTTAAGATGCTTTTTTGAAATGATTTTGGCGACTCCGCAAAATATTTTTTAAATACGCGGCTGAAATAATTGGGATCCTTATATCCGAGCATATAACTGATTTGTTTGATAGACAGCTTATTTTCCTCGATCATCGTTTTGGCTGCTTCCATTCGCAGCCTGTTGATGTAATCCGTGAAATTGATCCCGAATTCCTGTTTGAACAGATTGGAAAAATAGCTTGCGCTCAACCCCACCGCATCAGCAGCCTCATCCAAACTGATTTTTTCCTGAAAATGCTCCCGGATGTACCTTTCAATTTGCGCGGCATATTTTTTGGATTGATAATAGCCATTCATTTTCATAGCACAAAGCTTGGTAAAAGCCTGCCAGTCACGCGCAGCCTGTTCTAAAGAAAACATCCCGCTCTCCAGCTCCATGTTTTTCGATCGCAGCAGATTCATGACATCGATATATAGCCCTTCCAATTCGTCTGCTGCTGCATGGGGTAAATATTTTTTCAACAGATCCGCTGCCTGCTCGCTATGGCCTTTTTCAATTGCTGTAAAAACATCCCTTTTCCAGTTCATATCTGCTTCCATCAACGTTTTTTTATGTAGAAATCCATAACCACTTGTCTGTTGACTTGCATGCTGGAGACAAGCACTATACGCAAGCTGATAAGCATCTGGCAGTTTATCGATGTGCGTGCAGATATCACCAAGCCCGATAAATGTTTCCCCCTGCTGCAAATACCTGGCAATTTTCAACACTTCCGCTTTTTGCAGGACATGCTGTGCAATCAAGCAGGCGATGACAACACCATCTTTCTTGTTGATGATGCAATCCACACCAGCCATCCCCTGCAAATGTGCAGCGAATGTATCTTGATTTGCGTTTTTTGCAACGATGAACGTACAGCTTTTGAAGGAGGGAAATAATTGCTGCTGCAGCCGTTTTGCCTCCTCGGTTACAGGATGATGCATCACATCAGCCATAAACTGTTGTTTCAAGAGCTGCACCGTTTTCCTTTCTTCGTTTCTTTTTTGTCTGTCAGCTTTGATTTCCTTTTCCACCCGCAATAATGCTTGGATGATTTCCTCTTTCCTGCCGGGTTTTAAAATATAATCTTTGATGCCAAACCGCATAGCCTCCTTCGCATATGCGAAGGAATCATAAGCGGATACCAAAATGAATTGGATAGCCGGATCGGCGGTATGGATGGCTTCGATAGCTTCCAAACCATTGACTCCTGGCATCTTAATATCCATCAGGATCAAGTCAGGTTTCATTTCGGCAGCTAATGCGATCGCTTTTCTGCCGTTTGCTGCTTCTGCGATGACTTCCATGTCGGAAAATCGATCATGAATGAATTTTTTCATCGCTTTTCTCTCCAACAGCTCATCTTCAGCAATGATGATTCGCATAATCATCCCCCTTTTGTACCCTCTGGAGCCTGCCTTGGCAGCATCAGCCGGATGGTCGTTCCCTGATCTTCCCCAGAAATGATTTCGACGATGTTGTCTTCCTGATAAAAAAGCTGCAGTCTGCGAATCACATTCGTCAATCCGATTCCGGTGGAATGACCTGTATGATTATCAGGTTCCTTCGCCAATGATAGAATTTGTCTGCGTCTCTCCTCCGTCATCCCTACGCCATCGTCTGTCACCTCTACAAGAACCCTATCCCCATTTCCTGCGATATGCAGCTCGATCGTTCCTCCTTCTTCCCTGCCCTCAATGCCGTGGATGAATGCATTTTCAACAAGCGGCTGCAGTGTCAGCCTGGGAACTGCGACATCCAGACAGGATTCATCTGCCTTCAAGTGGAAGGTGACTCTTTCGGCGAACCGTGTCTTTTGAATGAGAAAATAGTCTTTTACCACTTCTGCTTCTGCACGCAATGTGGCATGCTTTTCTATATCTGTGAGACTGTGACGCAGCAACGTCGCTACAGAATCGATCAAATTGGAAGTCGTTTTCGCATCTTCTAAATATGCCATTTTGGATAATGTATTCAATGTATTGAATAAAAAATGCGGATTGATCTGATTTTGCAGCTGCTTCAGTTCCATTTCTTTGACCAGGCGATCCAGTTCGGATTGGTCCCTGATTTCCTGGACCAGCTCGAAAATATTGCTGCGCATGCTGTTGAACGTATCCCCAAGCAGCTTCAATTCATCCTTCGAAGTGATTTCTACCGGCTCCCCATCAAACTTCCCTGCAGCAACTTCTTTTGCCGAGGCAGATAAATTACGTAACGGATTGGTGATTCCTTTAGAAAACCAGAATGCAAAAAATACAGCTAACAACCCCATCGTCGTAAAAAGAAATATGATAAAAATCAGAAAATAATCATTGCGTTCCTTCAGCTTTTCAAAAAATGGCTGATAAGCTGTCAGCTCCGTGTCAATCAGCTCCAGTGTCGCTTCCTGGATATAATCTGCGGCATTGCGCATTTCATCCAGATGGAATGTATACTGTTCCACATCATTCAATATGACAAATCCGACAGTCAGTTCTGTCTCATGCAAAAAAGTCTCCAATAGATGACGATAGTTTTGCAATTCACTGTGATTGCCTTCATTCATTTCGGTAGAAAAACGCTCCAGCGCATCCCCCAATTTTCGCTTATCGCGATAATAGGTGCTGGTATTTTCTATCCCATGATTGGTGACCAACGCTTTCACATCGTCAGCAAGGTGATTGGTATGCTGTGATATCCGGTTCAATATTAAAAACCGTTGAATACTGGTTTGATAGGTGTTGGTCAATTTATTGGAGCTGATAAAAATGAATATAGCTGTCCATTCGAACATCATGACAAACACAAGAAAATACACAAGCAGCTTCCCCTGGATCGTCTTCATCGCTTTTCACCACACTTCTTTTCCAGCATGTTCACTGTGTCTTATCCTGCCTTTGCACATCTTCTTTCGTGATGATATTCGTTTTCGTATAAATGAGATTGTCCAGCAAATCTTTGCCTTGCAAACGAATCAGCACCTCCACCGCATCATTGCCCATCTGCTCTGGGTACTGTGCGACGGTCGCATCAATTTTCCCCGCTTTCATTAACTGCATTGTTTCTGGCAACGTATCGAACGCCAGCACATAGGTATTTTTAAACGGAGCGACTTCCTTGACGCCTTCCACAATGCCAGGGCCATCAAGCGCACTCATTCCGACAAATGCGTTGATTTTCGGATATTGCTTCAATAACTTGTAGGATGCGATCGTCGCACCATTTTTCGTGATATGCGACTCGCGGATAGCGATGATATGGATCCGCTTATGCCCCTTCACCATCTCACGAAATCCCTGGATACGTTCTTGCTGATTGATAGCCTCGTTGCGTCCCGTAATAATGCCGACATACTGTTCACCAGATGTATTTTCGAGCAAAGACTTGCCAAGCAGCTTACCTGCTTCTATATTATTTGTCCCGACATAAGCCTTGCGCTCGCTTGCTTTTGCATCCGTGTCCACGGTCACTATCGGAATGTCTCGTTCAACGGATTTATGTACAAGATCTTTAAAACGCTGCCCCTTGATTCCCTGCACGATGATGCCGTCCATTTTGGCAGCAATCATCCGGTCCAGCAGCCGATTCAGCTCATCATTATCGGCTTTTTTCGGTGCGACATACTCCAGATTGACATGATTTTTCTCCGCCGACTCCTCTGCTCCTTTTTTTACCAGGCGCCAGTAATCGTTTTCATTTTCCTCCGCAACCAAAGCAAAATGATGACTGTAGTCCTTCTCCGCTTTCTGGTCCAGCGGTGAGATGGCAAACGTTTTATAGCCGTAAATGATCATACCGATCAAGCTGATGAAAAAAATGACACAGCCAATTACAATCAAGGTGAATTTCGAATCATTGTTCATCGCGACCCCACCAGAAAAATTAATGTATCTTCATTTTATCATAAAAGCATGAGGACAGGGCCAATGGTTCTCCAAGTAGGAGAGGGAAAACAGTCTTCCTCCTCTAACACCACCATACATATGAGGTTCGTATTCGGCGGTTCTATTTCATCTTAAGCATGTACTTCCTCATAATTCTCTGCTGAATTTTGGTGTAGACCAGTGCGAGCTCTTCCTCTCCATCTATCTGCCATATACCATCGTATAATTATTGCAGCTATTGGATTTTAACTTCTTTTGCAGTCTTGTCCTTTGCGTTACCTTCTATATGATTTCTATTCGTCAGACCAAAGGTTTTCCTTTAGCTTTATTCAGATTCCACGTCGTGATGGACACCCTTGCTTCTGGCTGAATACTTACCGCTACAAGTTCATATTTGGAACTTTCACCCACTGGAGTTTGCCCTTCTGCGAGAACAAAAAACCCCCCCCATTTTGGAAGAGTTACTTCGACTTAATAACCTCGTGCTTAGATTTCAATGGGCCCATAGTTGAAAACAACTCAATATCGTCAAAAAAGTGGATTGGGTCTTTTTCCTGATCCAAAATGTATAGTTGATACCCTTCTCTATCTTCCCTAATTTCTTCCATTTGCTGCGTCTCAACCGGCTTTTTTAATTTCACTTTAACCTTCACACTGTAGTCGAGTCTATTCTTTTCCACCTTTTGACCTTGCACAATTTGAGTTTTATCTGCTCCGGTAAAACGCTGTATTTTTCCAGGCAAAGCAACCTGAAAATAATAATTAACATTTTGTTCCAGTGTTGCGTATAACTGTTCGTTAATCAAATAAATAATTTCCAAGTCCAAGGTTTTTTTCTTTGGGGTTACTGAAAAATCTCTAATCATAAAGTTTGGTGGAGTGAACTTTTCCTCCAATGATATTCCAGCACCCGAATTTCTTGTTTCATTCGTATCTATTTTTGTTTGTAAGTTGTTGCTTTGTCTATCTTTTTTGGCATCCGCCGCATCTAAACTGTCACAACCTTGGGTAAAAATAATAAAAAGAGCAATTATAAATACTGTGTAATATTTCATTTGGTATCCTACCCTCTACTGTTTAACTTTGTCACTCCAACTTGCAAATGTCCAATTCCCTGCTACAGTCTTTGAACTAACTAATTTTCCTGCTTTCCAGTATTTCTCTGTGCCTGACTCTTTAACCCATTGGCTTCCTGCACGTAGCCGGTATTTGGATTTTTTTGGGATGGACCAGGTCATCGTCACTTTCTTTGTCTTGCTGGTACCCAAACCCACTTGGGTGGAAACACCTGCTTTCGCAACCATCGTTTTAAATGTAGCACTTGCTGTTACATTAGCAGACGATGACTGAGTTACAGAAACGGAATATGATACGGAATCAGTTGTACTACTTGGGTTAGACGCATCATGAATAAACTCAGTTTTTTTACTTTTGGATGTTGATTTGTGTACATACTCATATCCGGTCATATCATTTGCCATTGGGTTAACCAAAAAATCGTTGCCAGCTCTTTCTTCGGCATGTACTACAGTAGAGAACACCATAGAAGACATTAACCCCAATTCTTTTGCAGCTCCTTTATTCATTTGAAGACTATCGGAAAAAGTGGATAGATGAGTATATTCGAAATTGGGTTATCCTTGATTTAATTGCTGTTTGTGACAAAAATAAAGTGTTATTGGTTGTCCAGATTTAATCATTGAAATCATTTCTCCGTCAACTGCTACAATTGACCGAATAGATAAACAAGCATATGGAAAGGGCGGAGTGAAAGAATATTGGAAGTGGGTCCAGCAAACCAATTGGTAAAAGTGTATCTTTTGGAAAATGGGGTCTTGGAATTAAAGATTGTTTGTTCGAGGGAAGAATATATCTTGGTCTGTGTTTTAAAAAATTTGACAATTAATTCAAAAGATACCTTTCATAGCAAAGAAGATTTAAAAAGAGACATGCTCCCTTTTAAGGTAGACAGATTAAATTAAAAATCTGTTTTACCTTTGGGAAGCTTTTCTATGTCTAAAAAATCTTCCCTGTTGAACGCGCTAACAAAACCCGTTTCATGGGTTATTCCCCCTCCATCGTTTAACCCCCTTACACTGTCATTCTATATTAAAATACTTACAACCGCATAAATCTTTTTTCTTCATAAGGCGGAAATGCTTCGAGAAATGCATAAGCATCTTGGCAAGCCCCGAGAAGCTTCAGCCCTTGGATGGGCATTTTTGTCACGTAAGGCAGCTGCCTAAGACCTCAAGGACCAGGCGACAGAGCAAGACAGATAAACTGCAAATCTTTTACTTTCCCTACCTTCAAAAAAAGCCAGGGGAGTCTGGCCCCCTGACTTTACGTGTCGGTGAGTAGTATGTTCATGAATGCGGTGTATGTTTTGGCATTGATGAGTTTTTGGACAACTGTGCTGCTTTCGATGACTTTTCCAAGCAGGTCATACATTGCTTGTAAATCTTCCTGGCTATCTTTCTTCACACAAAGCAGGCAGATAAATTGGACCGGCTTGTCCTGCCACATAATCGGCTTTTTCAGTGTGCAGACACTTAAAAATGTTTCATTTGATTGTGGTGTGACTGGGTGTGGAATCGCCACCAGGTTGCCAAAAGCTGTCGGAGCGATATTTTCCCGCTCCTTTATCGCATCAAGCAAAGTCGGCTCCACCAGTCCTTCTTTCAGTAGTTTGTTATACATGAATTCCAGTACTGCATCTTTTGTCGTGAAGTTCATTTGCAAGAACATGACGTCCGCTTTAAAATAGTTTTCCATTCTTCCGGAGGTGCCGAGAATCTGGCTTTC
Source organism: Tigheibacillus halophilus (assembly GCF_042683165.1). NCBI lineage: Bacteria > Bacillati > Bacillota > Bacilli > Caryophanales > Bacillaceae > Tigheibacillus > Tigheibacillus halophilus. The sequence goes on along the minus strand of NZ_JBHUIZ010000015.1, from coordinate 10,405 downwards.
AATTTTTTTCAAATCCTGATCGTCCACAATCGCGTTCACTTCAATGACTGGAACAGGCAGTGATTCCGCTATCGGAATGGAGCTGACAACAAAGTCGAAGCTGTGTAAATCATGGTGGTTCAGATTATAATATTCTGTCGTGCCCGCTACATCCAAATTTTTCCCAAAATGATTTTTCAATTTATAGTAAATGAGTTGGGATGTACCGCGTCCTGATGCGCAAACAATCAGGCACCTTTTCGGTCCGGATTTCATTTTCTTCCTTTCTATCGCTGCACCTATATGAAGCGCCAGGTATCCCACTTCGTTTTCATCGATTTTGATGCCTGTCACATCTTCAAAAGCAAGCCCGAAAATGACACCCGCTTCAAATGCGAGCGGATAATTACGCTTGATCTCGGAAAGCATAGGGTTCCGGACATTCATGCCATATTTATAGCGATTCCTGGCAGGTTTCAGGTGCAGCCCCAGTCCAATGGTCAGCTCATCATCATCCAGCAGATCCATATGCATCTCCTCGTTTATTTTTTTCAAGGCAATATGGATCAGCTGCAATAATTCCTCATCGATGATATGTGCAACCACTTTTTCACTATCGCCGTTTTGTCTGAGCATTTTTGTCCCCATCAGGTGAATGGCGACATAGGCTGTTTCTGTCTGCGGAAACTGCACATCCAACATACCTTCCACTTCGCTGACAATTCGCTCGGCGACCCCGTACTCAATCTGTCCTGCCACTTCCTGTATATCCGTTTTCACCAGAGATACATGATACCCGCTCCTGATCCGTTTGCATGCAATGGCAATATGGATCAGCAAATTATGCACGGCAATATCTGATAGAGTAATGTGGTTCTCCTTGATTTGTCTAAGGATGATCGCCTGAATGATCTTTAGCTCTTTTTGGGGCAGCAACGGCAAATTTGCCACATGATTTCCAGGAGAAGTATCACGGTCAAAAACATGTTCCGCAATGCAAAAGCGCAATTTCATTTCACTTCCAGCCACTTTCAAACCATGATTCGGACGGGTTTGCAGCTGAATATCATAATCGCTTAAGATTTGTTTCACTTGCTTCAAGTCATTTTGTACGGTAGATCTGCTGATATACATTTCATCAGCTACATCATCCAATTTGATAAATGAGTCGGATAGCAGCAGTCGTTTCATCATATAGGCTACCCGTTCTTCCGGAGAAGCGGGTATTTTTTCATCACCCGTGTCCTCTTCACCAATACAGGATTGCAGATAAGTACGGAATTTATCCTGCTCGGTGATTTCAAGTATATAGCCTTTGCCCATGATGGATTGAATCACAGCACCATGGCCGTCGAGCAGTGCAGCCAGGTTTTTAATATCCTGTCTTGTCGTGCGGGCAGTCACTTCCGTTTGATTGGCAAGGTAGTCACCTGTCAGTGGCTGCTCTGCCCCCATTAAAAGCCGTAAAATTGTTTGCAATCTAGTGTTCAACATATCTATCATCCTTTTTTAGCAGATAGATTTCTTGTTTTGATGCAGTAAGCGAAATACATCGTGCAAAAAGTCCTGACCAATCGGATCAGAACTTTTTGCAGCGCTTCCGTTCATATCTGGCTGCACGTAAGATTCATACCAACACAGCAGACAACCCGCCACAGCTTAAAATCCGTTGTTTTTGGATACTACACTGAACCAATGGGCACTTTTTTTCATCGTTCGTTCCTGTGTATCCAAATCCACTGATAAAAATCCATAGCGATTTTTATAGGCATTCATCCATGACCAGTTGTCCATAAAGGTCCATAAATGATATCCCTTGGCATTGCAGCCCTCTTCTATAGCTTGATGCAGCCATTTTAAATGTTCCTGGATAAAATCTATCCGATAATCATCCTGGATTTCCCCGTCTACCGCAAATCTGGCTTCATCCTGTACACCCATGCCATTTTCCGAAATGAAGGAAGGGATATTATGATAGTTCTTTTTTAAGTTCATCATGATATCATACATACCTTTTTCATAGATTTCCCAGCCACGATATGGATTCATTTTCCTTCCAGGCATCTCATAGTTATCAAAGAACCAGTCCGGCATGAATGGACCATGCAGGTTCGGCATATGCTCCTTCGCTTTGACACGTCTGGGCTGATAGTAATTGACGCCGAGCATGTCCACTTTCCCGGATTCCAGCAGTGCCTTGTCTGATTGCTTTGTTTCAGGCAATTGTCCATGTTCCCGAAGAAGCTCTGCCAATTCCTGGGGATAGTATCCCAGGACGGCTGGATCCAGGAAACTGCGATTGAAAAAAAGATCAGCGATTCTGGCCGCCTTGAGATCTGCGGGATGCTGGCTCCTCGGATAAGAAGGAGTGAGGTTCAAAATGATGCCGACAGTGCCGTCCTTCGCTTGACTCTTTCTAAATGCTCGCACCGCTTTTGCATGGGCGATCATCGTATGATATGCGACTTGTGCAGCTCTTTTGCCATCCACCACATTCGGATAGTGGAAGTCGTACAAATACCCTCCCTCTACCGGAACAATCGGCTCATTAAAAGTGAACCATTTTTTCACACGATCACCAAATAAACGAAAAGCTTCCTGAGCATATACTTCAAAAGCATCTGTCACTTCACGATTTTCCCAGCCCCCCTCTTTTTGCAGCGCCAATGGCATATCAAAGTGAAATAGATTCACGAACGGCTCGATATCATTGGCGATAAGTTCATCAATGACACGATTATAAAAGGAAACCGCTTCCTGGTTGACCTCACCGCGTCCCCCCGGAATCAGCCGCGACCAGGAGATGGACATACGAAAAGAATTATGGCCGATTTCCTTCATGAGCTGTATATCTGTTTTATACCAATGATAAAAATCAGACGTCGTTTCGGGCCCCACATTTTCGAAAAAGCGATTCGGTTCTGTCTGAAACCAATGATCCCAAATATTTTCCCCTTTTCCTCCCTCATTAGCGGCACCTTCTATTTGTGTAGCTGAAGTCGCACTGCCCCACCAGAAGCCTTCCGGAAACTTATATTCCATAGACATATACATACCTCCCATATGCTGATAGATACTTAAGCAGAGCTGGCTATCCACATACCAGTCCCTTGTTCACCTGTTTATTTATGGCGATAGATTTCAATGATTTCGACAGCAAGGTCCCTGACTGTCATGGATGTCATCAAATGGTCCTGGGAATGAACCAGCATAACGTTGACAGAAGCCTCCTGGCCGTTTGCTTCTTCTTGAAGCAACTGTGTTTGAAAACCATGTGCTTTGCTCAGCTCTTCTCCAGCCGCCTCGATCAATCGATCCGCTTCCTCAAAATCATCTTCTTTTGCCGCCTGAATAGCTTCCATTGCGTTCGATTTTCCGTTGCCTGCATATAAAATGATTTGAAAAGCTATCTCTGTTGTACGTTCCATATCCAGTCACCTCTGTGCTTCGTCTAATTGGTTCAGTCAAGCGCTGTACTGTGCATGGCCAGCAATTTTCAAAATAGCTGTATTGCCAGTTTGTAAACAAACCGCTTGATGTTCATCCAAGAACCTGATGTTTTTCCTGATTCGCTTTCACTTCATTCGTTTTATCTTCCCGTTCTGTTTCATAGTAGTTTTTGTCCAATAATTTCAGGAAAGGCCACCAGATACAAACAACGAGTCCAAGATTGAAGGCTTGCAGTACCGCACCCTGCCACGCATTCCCAGTTGCAAGGAACCCATTCAGGATAACTGGTGTTGTCCACGGCACGATAATCCCTGCCGGTCTTGGTACCAATCCCCAGGACATCGAGAAATACGTCGTCAGCGTCACAACTACCGGCGCAACCAGCCAAGGAATCAATATCAATGGATTCATGATAATCGGCAGCCCGAAAATGATCGGTTCGTTCACATTGAAAATACCTGCTGGTCCCCCGAGTTTGCCTAACTCTTTTGTTTGCCTGCTTTTTCCGATAATGAATATCAGAATGACGACAGCTAATGTCATACCCGAGCCGCCCATCCCAACTAAAAATGAATCGACAAACTGTTTGGTGACGACATTCGGAAGCTCTCCAGCACCAGCTTTGAACGCTTGCAGATTTTCATCATTCAACGCGTACCAAATCGGGTCGAATACCGAATTGACGATGATTTGGCCATGCAATCCGAAAAACCAGAATATCTGAATAAGCAATACAGCGATAATTGTTGCAGTCAAACCGCTGCCAAGATGTGTCAATGGCTGTTGAATGATCGTATAAATGAAGTTTTGCACCGTATCGAAAGATGTAAAGCCGAAGATGATCCGAACGATTAGGAATGCACCTAATGTGAACGTGATCGGTATCAGCGCACTGAACGATTTAGATACCGCATCAGGAACACCTGGAGGCATCTTGATGATCCAATTTTTTTGTACAAAGAATCGATATAATTCCGCTGAAATGAAAGCAGTGAATATTCCCAGGAACATGCCCTTAGCCCCAAGCACTTCCGTCGGGATGACACCCGTCGCATTTTCCAATGTCTGCGGTGTCAAAATGAGGAATGAAGCAATCGCCACTGCACCGCCGTATACCGCTTCCAAGCCATAATGCTGTGTCAATTTGTAACCAATCCCCATGATCACAAACAGTCCCATAATACTAAGCGTCGCATCTGAAGCAGGGCCAAGCATCTGTTGATAGGTTTCAAATGCTCCCTTGCTGATGATCTTGTCCAAAAATGGGAAATTAGCGATAACGACGAAGATGGAACCGAAAATAATCAGTGGCAAAGCAACCATGAAGCCATCGCGCAATGCTGTCAGGTACCGGTTGTTATTCAATTTGTCCGCAACCGGCATCAGAATATTTTCTAAAACCTCCATGAACTTATTCATTGTGGTTCCCCCCAATTATCCTTTTTTCTCTATCATTTTCCGTCTATCAATTCCAAAGCCTTATTCAAAACCGCCTGTCCATCGATTCGTCCATATGCGACAGGATCGATGACATCCAGCGGGATGCCTGCTTCTTCGGCAGCTTTTCCGAGCTTCTTTTTCATGAAACGCATTTGCGGCCCAATCAACAACACATCAGCCCTCTTCATATCCTGCATTGCCTTATCCTGTGCTACCGCCCATATCTCCGTTTCGATGCCTCTTTCTTTGGCTGTTTCTTTCATTTTTGAAACCAGCAGGCTTGTTGACATACCTGATGAACATGCTAATAAAATCCGTTTCACGGATTATTCCCCCCTCCATCGTTTAACTTCCTTACACTGTCATTGTAGATTAAAAGCGCTTACAACTACACATATCTTTTTTCCTTCATAAGGCGGAAATGCTTCAAGAAAAGCCAGAGGAACAAATCCCCTGGCTCACTTAGAGTGCTATCCTATTCACATCCCAGTATGAAATTCAGCCACTTGCTTTAATGAATCATACGTTATCCGCCGAACGAACCAGTTCCATTGCTCCCCTTATGCCTTGTTCGTCATCGAGTTCGGGTGCGACGATGAACGTTTCCATATCATCCACAGCCACATAATCATTGACCAGTTCAAGGAATTTTTTCCTTACAAGCGGATATAGCTGCCCCTGCTTCATCACGCCGCCTCCGAGGATCACTCGCTCCGGTGACAATATTAGGAAATAGTTCATGATCGCCTGCGCCAGATAAAATGCCTCCAGCTCCCAGACATGCTGCGCATCCGCTAGTTCTATTCCTTTTTTGCCATAACGTTTTTCGATAGCAGGACCTGATGCCAACCCTTCCAGACAATTACCATGGTATGGACAGTTGCCAGCAAACTGGTCAGATGCGTGTTGTCTGACAAGAATATGCCCCATTTCCGGATGGCTCTTTCCAATATATGTTTTTCCATTTTGGACAAAACCTGCCCCGATGCCTGTCCCAACTGTAATGTACATGCAGCTGCTGACATCTCTCCCAGCACCATACTGGTATTCTGCCAATGCCGCAGCGTTGACGTCTGTATCTATAAAGATAGGAATCTGCAAATCTTTCTTTAATCGCCCGAGCACATCATAGTTTTTCCATTTTGTTTTTGGTGTGTTGAGGATACTGCCATATGTATTGCTGCTTTTATCTAAGTCAACCGGACCGAAACTGCCAATGCCAAGTGCATGTATTTGATGGTCGCCGAAAAAACGCTGTACGTTTTGAAAAGTTGTTTCAGGATCCTCTGTTGGAAATGTTGTTTTTGCTGTAATTTTTCCGGATTCATCTGCGACCGCACAAACGAATTTTGTGCCGCCAGCCTCAATAGCGCCGATGTTCATGAGAGTGCCTCCTTTGGTGGTGGGGTTTAGGTTTATTATAGCAGATATGTGGGGGTGTTGGTGAATTGACAAAGTTTCAAGTAAATCAAAATGTTTTTAGCATCTTTACGAATAAGCCATTTATTCTAAGCTATACAAAGAATTAACAAATTCTTCTTTACTTCACAACACCAACTGTTAAACCGATATTATCAATAGGGCTTTCTAGGCTAATATACAATTTCACTTGATAGGAGCAGTATTATGTCCGTTGATAATAAACAATTAGTGCAGTCTCATAACCTCATCAAAACATTATTGGAGGCAACAGAACACTTCCATAACCTTGTCAAAGAAAAGGAAGTTAATCAGAGCATCTTTATCCTTACTTCTATTGTGGAGGGTTTTGAGGCGGTAAGTCAGTTTACAAAAACTATTGCTTCTGTTGATCTTACGAAAGCAATAACAGATGTAGAAGAATACCTATTGATGATTAGCAGGCATTTCGAAAAAGGTAATTTCATAAAAATTAATGAGATTGTGCAATTCGCGTTCATGCCAAAGTTGAAACGAATAGAGACAATAATCAGGCATGAACTAGCACCAATAAAGCCGAATGAAATTCGCTCTATCGGAGTGTTCCATTCATTCTACAATCCTCTTGATTTTTATCCAGAAGAACGTGTGAATGCTATGGTTAAGGAGAGTGAGCGTCAGCATGCTAGATTATTATTTTTCACTTCAAACGATGTGAATTTTGATAAAGAGGAAATTGACGCTAAAGTATGGGTCAATGGGAAATGGGAACATGTTAAATCTCCATTCCCTGATGTAATTAATAATGTTGGGGCAGGAAAACGTACGCAGACAGATAGAAAACTGAGAAAATTAATCCCATTTACTAGTTTTCATGTCGGAAATAAATACACGCTGCCTAAAAAGATGGCTGAATACAGAAAATATACTGATTTACTTGTTCCTTTCCTTGTATGCAAGAATGAAAAGAATGTCTATGACTTTTTGGACAAAAATAATAAAGTTGTATTTAAATACCTGCTATCTAATCGTGGAGAAAACATTTACTTTGTGACAAAAAAAGGCAGTCGGTATATCATATCGACACATAAAAAAGAGAAGATCATGAATCATGAAGCCTTTAATCAGTGGTTACAAGCTGTTATTTTGAGAGAAAAAGGAAGCTTTATTATGCAGCGATATATTCATACCCGTACTAAGCAGGATGAGCCATATCATTTTCGGGCTCATGTTCAAAAAGACGGAAAAGGACGTTGGACTCTGACACATATTTATCCACGTATCGGCAGTAAGAAAAGTAATCTAAGTAATGTTGTCACAGATGGCAGAGTGGAAGATTTTCATGATTTTCTCATGAATGAGTATGGAGAAAGCATTGGAAGTACTCACGAAACAAACATCTTAGGCCTTTCTTTAGAAATTGCGCGTCATCTAGATAAGCTATATGGGTTAGCACTTGATGAACTAGGAATAGATTTAGCCATAGATGACCAGGGCAAGTATTGGATGCATGAAGCTAACAATGGGCCACAAACCGCATACCACGAACAAAAAAGAGCCGTAAATACAATAGCTTACGCTAAATATATTGCAGAAAATGGCATTTTTCATACAGATCCCGCGAGGATAAACAACCCTGGTCAGTTTCAAGCTAAAAAAAGCAATATAACAATACATGAGAGTAGTAGCAAGCCCTTGCTAGGCATGCTTGTAGGGAAGAATACGTTTGATTCACTGGCAATTGCAAGTACCCAAGCTGCAGAAAAAGCCAATATGCATTTATTCTCGTTCTCACCGACAGATATTGATTTTGACGAAATGTTGATTCGAGGGTATTTTTTTCAAAATGGTGAATGGATTCCTCATATAACAGCATATCCAGATGTCATTTTCGACCGTTTAAAACAAAGGGGTAATGCAAATATGGAATTGATTTACGATGAATTTGCTGATATTCCATTTACAAATGAATGGCCTGCTCATACCTATACACGTGTTGAGCTTTTCAATAAATGGGGAGAAAACAAGAGATTAAAAAGCCTACTTGTGCCTTATATGCAGGTTACCAAGCCGAGAGATGTTACAAAATTCATTGAAAACCATGGTACATCATTATTAAATCAAAATAAAGCATCATATCCTTGCAATGGCTATAAGTTTATACCAAACTCTTCAGGAGAGTTCATCGTTGCAACTGAGCAAAAGGAAAAGAAGTATAACCGGATTGCTTTTCAGCATTTTTTAAAGCAATTATTGAAAGATGATTCATTTATTATCCAGCAATACCCTATTACAGATCTTGGAGTAGAAATTCATACACATATGATGAAGAATAGTTTGGGGCAATGGATAGTTGTCAGCGAGTACGTCAATAGCACTAATCAAGATAATAAGAATGTCAATCAAAATCCATCGGATGTATTAAAACATAAATTTAGTACTGATAAGGTTAATGAGTTTGAAGCGCGCCGAGAAGAACTTTATCAGTATGTTCCTGGCATGGTTGAAAAAAACACAACAGAATTTATTAATGAATTGACTATAATCTTTTTGCTTGATTGTAATAGTCAAATAAGCATAATTGAAATTAATCCAGATAGCCCTAGTAATTTTCATGAGGAGGAGGTAATGGCAGAGGCGGTGCTTGATTACTGCCGCACTTTAGTAAATTGAATAAATATATCTTACCATTATCAAAAATCCTATTTGAATCTCCAGATAAGAGGTTCAAATAGGATTTTATTTACAATTATCTGTATGATGTATGAATTTGTATGCAACATAATTATTTCGCCCACAACCAAAACAACCTCTAAGGGCGATTAATGTTCCACAAGACATTTTTATGTTAAATCACTTGCAGAATACAGTAAATGATTTTTAAACTTATTAATTTTTTTAGAGACAGATCATATTTAATAGACGCATATTATTTTATGATTTTCGTTATCCAAGCCAGAATTTTCTAGGAGAATATATATTTACTTCGCAACCTATTAAAAAATTCTATATAATTACAATTCATCGTTAATTAAAAGGAACTTGAGGGCCAAAACTTCTGTCTCTCTGATTTAACTTTTTTATGTTTCATAGGCCCAATTTATCTCTTTCACGTATGATAAAAAAAGAACCCGGAGAATTGGTACCGACCCCGAAAGGTTTAGTGAAAAATCTAACTTTTTGGGGTGTTTTTTATGGCTAAATATAGCGAGGAATTTAAAAGTAAAACTTGTTACCGAGTATTTGTATTTGTATGGAAATCTTGGTTATAAATTATTAGCGGAGAAATCCAATATGCCCTCTAAAACCCCTTTACGAGATTGGATAAGAGCCTATAATACACAAGGAGTGGAGGGCTTAAAACGAAGAAAAGTGAAGGTGGCCTATTCTGTTCAATTTAAATTAGATACGTTACACTTTATGTTAGAAACAGGTGCTTCTTATCAGGAAACTGCTGAACAATTTAGATTAAATAATTCCTCGTTAATTCACCGTTGGATGAAAACATTTGATGAACAAGGGGAAGAAGGCCTGCATCCAAAACACAAGGGGCGACCTTCTATGTCTCAAAACCAATCAAAAAGAAAAACGAAAAGAAAAAGCTGACGCAAGAAGAATTAGAACGAGAGAATGAACTACTAAGGCTAAAAAATACATATCTAAAAAAGTTGAAAGCTTTTCGGGAAGACCCGAATACCTTTCAGGAAAAGCACAAGCAGAAATGGCATCCAAACTCAAAAAAGAAGGATTTCGATTAAGAGATAATTTTTTTAGTTGGCGGTATACCTGAAGCAACCTATCACTAACATATAAAGAACTTTGAGAAAGAAGATCCGGACACAGAACTAAAAGAACCCATTACCGAGCTGTTTAAGAAGTTTCATGAACGATATGGTTGTAAACGCACCACGAAGGAATCAAAGAAACTAGGGCATTGTGTTAACCATAAAAAAGTGTATCGACTTATGCGAGAAACAGGATTGAAAGGTGTAAAGTTTATGCGGATATCTCGTAAATACAATTCCTATAAGGGAAACGTTGGAAAAGTGGCGAAAAACCGTTTATTTCGCGGGAATGTAAACTGAACTGTGTAAGTGAGAGTGCGTACGGCTCTTACTTCGCAGTTCAGTTTTTTATT
>NZ_JBHUIZ010000014.1:0-255367 GCF_042683165.1 Tigheibacillus halophilus | reverse complement strand
AAAGCGCTGCAATTGTTATGACAGACGCTCTATGAACAATAACTGAAGAAAAAAAGCGCAGCAATTGCGATGACAGAGGATCTATCGACAATAACTAAGGAAAAAAAGTGCTGCAATTGCGATGACAGAGGATCTATCGACAATAACTAAGGAAAAAAAGTGCTGCAATTGTTATGACAGACGCTCTATCGACAAGAATTATAAAAATTTGAGGTGGAACTTGTTTAAATAGCTGCTACCCACAATGGCGTTTTCTAATTCACACTTATACTATATACATATATCAAATTACTCTTAGGTAATAAAACTGTCTGAAAATGGAGGGGAGGACTTTAAAATTCAGAGGGTAACTATACCCTCTGAATTTTATAAGAAATAGGAATTGATCTTCTCTGGATGAAGCCGATGGCCGATGTAAAAAGACCCAAATATACCATATTTTGCGCTTACCTCATCAAATCTGGTATCATAAATTAATTTTTTAAATTGAAGCGGGTCATTACAGAATAAGGAGACACCCCATTCATAGTCATCCAACCCGATAGCTCCGGTGATGATTCGTTTCACTTTTTCGGTAAAAGGTTTAGCCGTTTTGATATGGTCGAACATCATTCGTCCGCGATCGTTCTTTTCCAGCGTGAACCAATTATTGATTTCACCGCGTAGTTTGCTCATTGGATAGAAACAAATATATTCCTCAGATGGAATTTGTGGATAAAGCTTTTTAAGCATTTCCGGGTTATGATATGGATCCGTTTCCGGTTTTGTATAGGAACTTTTTTCAATGATGGAAACAAAAGATGCTTTTGGTTCTAACAAATGTGCTATTTCGAGCTTGTTGAATTTTGTTTTCCAATCAATAATATCTTTTATTTCCGGCCTTAAAATCATAAACATGAGATCCGCCTTACTGCCGGCAATGGTATATATTGCGTGACTGCCCTCTTTTTCTTCCACAGTATGCTCCCATTGCTTAATAGCTGTGTGCAATTCGTTAAGTAAACTTCCTTTTCTTTCATTAGTCAACTGTTGCCATTTCTCCCAATTCATGGTCCGGAAATCATGCAGTGAAGACCAGCCATCATACGTTTCTACCGTTTCAACCATAATCACCACTCCTTGCGTCGTTTAAATCTATTTCGATATGTTAATCATAATGCAGCGGTCGAGAGTAAAGTGTGATGTTAATCACTTAGAAGAAAAAGAAAATGGCATTTATATGAAAAAATGACGCACCGTTCCGGTGCGTCATTTTCTTAACTCATGCCATGGGGCCCAAGTGTTTGCGTGTCTTTCGCATTGCTCATTTGATTGACAAACGGAATCATCTTTTGCATGGTTTGGCCAATGCCTTGCTCATTTTTAGTCATGCTGTAAAATGTAGCGGCACCAACGCCTACAGAAGCAACTAATGGTATCCAAATATTGTTATTGTTCTTTTGCATTTGAATCATCCCTCCGTTTTTTGTCTTTCCCCATACATTAGTAGCATGTACCAATGTCAAAAATGCAAACGAGGAATCATCTGCCAGCAAGTGCTGCATTCATACCAGCCAGTCTTCCTGTCACAAGAGCGCTTGTGATGTTATAGCCGCCTGTATAACCATGAATATCTAAAATTTCTCCGCAGAAATACAATCCATCCATCTTTTTTGACTGCATCGTATTTGGGACGACTTCTTTGATCGATACGCCGCCCCCAGTCACGAACGCTTTTTCCAACGGCAAAGATCCGTTGACTGAGAAAGACATTTGCTTTAAAAAATGGATGTAAGACATCAGTTTTTCTTTGGAAATGTTTGCACATTTTTGTTCTTCACCAATCTGCAGTTTCAACAATATAAATTGAAGAAGTCGTTCGGGCACCATTCCTTTCACCGTGTTTTTAAACGTCTTTTTAGAATTTTCCTGCATTAGCTTTGTGAGCTCTTGATGCAGGGTTGTTTGGTTTTTCTCAGGAAGCACGTCTAATAGCATATCCACGGTCCGATGTCCCTTCATCAGCTCTTTAACGACAAATTGGGAACATCGCAGTACAGCCGGTCCGGATATGCCAAAATGGGTGAAAATCATGTCCATTTGATGTGTGATAATTGGTTTCTTTTTATTGTTAAGTACCGACAAGGCGATATTTCTCAACGAAAGCCCCTGCAGGCTTTTATCCTTGATGAAAGTTTCATCTGATGTTAATGCTACTTCTGTTGGGTACAATGTGGTTACAGTATGCCCGGCTTTTTTTGCCCAGGCATAACCATCTCCAGTTGAACCAGTATATGGCACTGCTTTGCCGCCAACAGCGATGACAATGGATTTTGCGGAAATTTTTTCGCCGTTTTCCAGAATTGCAGTATGAGAATGATCCCCATAATCAATGGCCTGGACAGGTGTTTGCAGCCGAATGGCCACGTTCAGTTGTTCTAATTTATTTAATAATGCTTGTACGACTGATTTTGATGAATTGGATACCGGAAACATTCGGCCGTGATCCTCTTCCTTCAAAGCCACACCCATTTCTTCAAAGAAAGCGATAATATCATAATTATTAAAGACCGAAAAAGCACTGTATAAAAATCTGCCATTACCGGGTATGTGCCTGATCACTTCGTCCTGTGGCAGTCGATTAGTCACATTGCAGCGGCCGCCTCCCGAGATTGCCAATTTATTACCGGGTTTTCTTCCTTTTTCCAATAACAGTGTCCGTGCACCGTACTCTGCTGCTGCAATCGATGCCATCAAACCAGACGGTCCGGCACCGATGACAATGACATCATAGTCCATATCGTTCATTCCTTTCGCATAGTATATTACCATTAGAGCCACCACATCCACAATTATTTTCAATGGTTTCATGGCAAATATTTTTCAAGGCTAGCTTTTTTGACGTGAAATTTTTTAAGATAAATGTCATGAAAAGTTAGAAGCTGTTTCGAATGATTTATGATAAAATAGCGAGTATGGTAAAGAAAAAGCAAATTCATGTTGATGAAAGTAAGTGCGGGTGAAATAATGTCGAATAAAATTGTCAGAGGAACGATGCTCCTGACTGGAGCGACGTTTTTGTCTAAATTCTTGGGGATGATTTATGTCATCCCATTTAACAGCTTAGTGGGGAATGAAGGTGGTGTGTTATATAATTTTGCCTACATTCCATATAACATTTTAATCAGTATCTCTACTGTCGGGGTGCCACTGGCTGTTTCCAAATTCGTTTCAAAGTATAATTCGCTTGGAGATTATCGAACAGGAATGCGCATGTTCAAAGCTGGTACCATGTTGATGGCGATTACCGGCTTCATTGCTTTTCTGCTCCTGTTCTTTGCAGCCGGGCCAATAGCAGGGATGATCGGTCTGGAAGATAGTGGAGAGGTAACGTTGCATGACGCTACAGTGGTTATACGAATGATCAGTTTTGCTTTACTGATCATACCGGCAATGAGTATTGTAAGAGGTTTCTTTCAGGGGTACCAGTCCATGGGACCGACAGCGGTTTCGCAGGTTGTTGAACAGATCATCAGAATTGTGTTCTTACTTGTAGCTGCGTTCCTTGTCCTGCATGTATTCCATGGTTCTATCGTCACCGCCGTTGGATTTGCAACCTTCGCTGCTTTTGTAGGCGCGATTGGTTCCTGCATCGTTTTGTGGTGGTATTGGCGTAAACGCAAACCTTATATTGAAAAAAATATTCAAAGACAAAAGGTGAAGAATGATATTCCACTCAGAAGTCTTTTCAATGAACTGCTAAGATACGCGGGGCCGTTTGTACTTGTCGGCCTGGCAACTTCTCTGTATCAGCTGGTGGATGAATTCACGTTCACCCGGGCAATGATCGCTGCCGGATTAAAAGATGAATGGGTTGTTTCTTTGGCGGCTATCAATATGTACGGCCATAAGATCATCTTGATACCTGTATCGCTTGCGACAGGTCTGTCCCTTGCAATTCTGCCTGCATTGACGGAAACATTTACCAAAAAAAACAAGCCTTTGTTATTTCAGCAGATCAACCAAGCGTTGCAGGTTATTGCCGTATTAGTAATACCAGCCGTATTCGGTTTGATTATATTATCTCATGAAACTTATGGGGCACTGTTTGGTGGGATGAAGGTGCTTGATTTGACTGGTACGTTATTGGCTTGGTATGCACCAGTAGCTTTGCTGTTTGCATTGTTTACAGTTTCTGCATCTTTGTTGCAAGGAATAAATGAACAGCGTTTCGCGGTCATTAGTTTGACTGCAGGTTTACTTGTAAAAGTTCTCTTCAATATCGAATTGATTCATCTCTTTGGTGCGAAAGGTGCAATTTTTGGTACAGCACTGGCGGCGGGCATAGCAACAATATTGAACCTGTGGCGTATGCAGAGAGCGATTCAGTTTTCGTTTAAACAAACCGTGAAACGAACTTTGCTCGTCTTTATCTTTTCCATTATCATGTTCATGGTCATTTGGGTCCTTAAATGGTTGATAGGGATATTCCTGCCATTTGAAACTTCAAGGACCGCTGCAGTCGTTATGCTGGGTATCGGAGTTGCCGCGGGAGGCGCTGTCTATTTATGGCTGGCATATGCTTCAACGCTGCTTGAACGGGTACTGGGATCACGTGTGCGGATATTGGATCGCTTTTTCCGACGTCATTGATAAGGAGAGGATTTTCATATGAGGCTGGATAAGCTGTTGGCTAATGTTGGACGATATGGAAGCCGGAAGGACGTAAAAAAAATACTGCAGAAAAAGCGAGTCACGTTAAATGGAGAAACGGTGAAGGATGGCAGTATACATGTGGATCCGCATACAGATAATATTGGTGTTAATGGGGAGTCAGTACATTTTCGCGAGTATATTTACATTTTGATGAACAAGCCGCAAAACGTCATTTCTGCGACAGAAGATGGAGTGCATAAAACAGTCATCGATTTGCTTGATGAAGAACAAAAACACTTCAAGCCATTTCCAGTGGGACGACTCGATAAAGATACAGAAGGTCTGCTTTTGCTTACGAATGACGGCCAATTGGCTCACTGTCTGCTGTCTCCAAATAGACATGTCGAAAAAACGTATTTTGCAAAGATTAGAGGTATCGTTACCGAAGAAGACCAGCAAAATTTTGCTGAAGGCGTAATTTTGGATGACGGATACCTAACAAAGCCAGCAAAACTGTCGATATTAAAACGAGGAGAAAATTCAGAAATAGAAATTACCATTACAGAAGGAAAATTTCATCAAGTAAAGCGAATGTTTGAAGCTGTCGGAAAAAAAGTAGTTTATTTGCAACGAATCCGAATGGGAGACATCCACTTAGATATGAATTTGCGGCCGGGACAATGGCGAGAATTAACAGAAGCAGAGCGGGCGTTTTGCGAAACACTGTTCCCTGTTGAATAGAGATTATAAGCGGGGAAAATAATGGCAAGGAGGAAAGGAAATGATTGCAGACAATCCACATTATTTTGTAGCAATCCCTTTGCCTGACAGTATCAAACAGAATTTGTCCGGGTGGCAGCATGAGTTGAAAGAAGTGCTTCCTTATAAACAATGGACGCAGCAGTCTGATTTTCATATTACGTTAAAATTCCTGGGTGGCGCATCAGGTAAAAAAATCAGCGAATTGGGAAAAAAGTTGAAAGTTATAAAAGAGCTGCCGCTATTTGAAATTGAAATTGCTGGTTTACACACCTTTGGAAAGCCTTCACAACCGAGAGTATTATGGGCAGGCGTTCAGAAAACAGACAGCTTGTTGAAATTACAAGGAATCGTAGCAAATCTGGCACATTCGGCGGGTTTTTCAAAGGAAGACCGAGCTTACCAACCACATATCACAATAGGAAAAAAATGGAACCACCAGGAAGCTGGAAAGGCAGTGCAACATTATATAGAGGCTTATAAACAGAAAAAGATGCAATTTTACGCGAACCAGATTGTGCTGTATCGCATCGAGCCGAATCACGTGCCGAAATATCACGTACACGAAGTTTATTCACTGCTTGGGAGGGGAGATTATGGCCCAGTTGATTAAGTTGCGTGATTATATTTCTCGCTATGAATGGAATATGTACCGTTATCCCAGTCAATTCATCCGCTTGAAACAGGAAAACTGGAAAAAGCTCAACCAGGCATGGGAAGAGCAAAGCGATTTATCAGTTGCTAAAGAGGAAAGTGTTCCTGATAAAGACATGCTTTTTACAAAGCTGAAATCCCTGCTAAAACGGAGCAGTAATCTATCTGTGGAGGACGGTCAAAACAGGCCACCGAGGTTATTGCCAGCTAAGCGCGAGGATCTAAAACATTATTTTCTAGATAAGTTGTATCCATCGCAATTGAATTGGGCAACCTCGACAGTTTCCGATATTTCCTTCATTGCACAGAAATACTATAGAGATACACAACTGAAATATTTTTTGCAGCGTTTTCCAGATACTTACCTGTTGTTGTATTATCCGATTTTTTCTATCAAAAATACGCCAGTCGATGGAGAAATCATTTTAATCAGTCCGCTGGGAATGGAGATTATTTACCTGTTCGCCGATGGGGCGGCAGAAAATATTATAGCTGAAGAAGGACGCACGTGGACGTTACATGACAAGGGTGACACGATCAGTGTTCTAAATCCATTTATTGCATTGAGAAGAACAGAGAAAATCATTAAAAGTATCATCCATCAGAAAGAAATTGATTTCCCTGTACAAAAAACGGTTTTGGCCCCTGATACACCGATTTATTTTCAAAAAGAACCGTACCAATCCCGGATTATCGGGTCCAGACAGTATCCAGACTGGTTTGGAGACAAACGTGCGTTAGTATCCCCATTGAAAAACCGGCAGCTGCGGGCTGCAGAGGCGGTATTAAATTATTGTGAAACCAATGCGGTGAAACGGCCTGAATGGGAAGAAGACGATTTGGATCAGTTTCCCCTTTCGGACGAGGTATGATATGTACGCATTCATTGTGAACCCAGCCGCAGGACATGGGAAAGGTAAACGTGTTTTTTTGCGGATCAGCAATAGTAAATTGTACAGCCAGCTAGATTGCAGATATTTCTATACCGATGCGGCTGGTGACGCAGAAAGGATTGCAAGTGAACTTTGTACAATAAAGAACACGAATCTGCAGGTCATTATTGTAATCGGAGGAGATGGGACGATCAATGAGGTGATCAATGGTATTGGTTCAAAATCGATACCTTTGGCATTCATACCTGGCGCCTCTGGCAATGACTTTGCCAGAGGCACTCGTATCACAGGCAGCCCTTTAGAAATATTTGAAAAAATTGTATCAGATACCGAGGGAGGAGCTTGTCCGTATTGGAGTGGTACATATTCACTTGACTTGCAGGACGAAAGATTATTCGTCAATAGTATCGGATTTGGATTTGATGCCCAGGTTGTCAGGCAAGCTAATAAATCCGCAGCGAAAAAACTATTTAATTTTTTCCGGGTGGGCAAGCTGAGTTATGTTTTTGCACTGCTGAATGTATTAATTCATTTCAAGCCGTTTCAGGTCAAAGTAGTAGCAGACGATAAAAGGTATATTATCGACCGCTGTTTCATGGTGACAGTGACGAATCACCCCTATTATGGTGGTGGAATGCGAATTATACCAAACGCCGCAATTCAACCGGACAGGATGTCCCTCTTGTTAATCCATTCCATTTCAAAATGGAAAGTACTTGCATTGTTTCTTACAGTATTTTGGGGCGGACATCGGAATTTTAAAGAAGTGAATATCATAGAAGCAAGCCAAATAGAAATCTCTGTCTCCAAACAAAATATGTGTCAAATTGACGGTGACGCCGTTTATTTTAGCAGATGCAGCTTAAGCAAAAATGCCACACCGATTTCAATGATAGGAAACTCGAGGAAAGCGCAAGCTGTGGAAGTGATAATGGAGAAAATTGAGGGAAAGGCCTCTGTAACGGGTAAAGAAACGTAAATATTCATCAGTTGCCTTGCAATACAGACGTTTTTTCGATAATCTATAACATGTCTGATATTTTTATCTGTCTATTTTCTTGTTTATACACGAAAAATTAATGAATGTAACGCAATCCTTTTTATGCATATTTGAAGCGATAATTCACCATGGCTTAGTATGTAGATGCCATGTTATTTTTCTAATATAACATTTTAGATTGATTAGATTTGGGGAATGAATGGTGGACTGGTTTAAAAAAGTTCTGAATGAAAATTGGGAAATATCAGCTGCTGGCGGGATGACTGGTGAAGCTTATGTAGCTGCAAAAGGAACTGAACGTTTGTTTTTAAAGCGTAATTCTTCTCCATTCCTAGCTGTTCTGTCAGCGGAGGGCATCGTGCCAAAATTGGTTTGGACGAAGCGGCTGGATAACGGTGATGTTATCACCGCTCAGGAATGGCAAGAGGGCAGGAAATTGTCTCCTTTTGAAATGCAGCAGCATGATGTGACGGCGATTTTGCAAAAAATCCACCATTCTTCTGAACTTCTGCATATGTTGATGCGGTTAGGAAAAAAGCCGATATCAGCTGATCAGCAGCTGTTGGCTGTAAGCGAGAACCTTTCTTTACTGCAATTGCCAAAAAGATATGAAACGTTGAATACATCACTACAATACTTGCAACAATTATTGCCTGTGACCGCATCCAGAAAGCAGGTCGTATGCCATGGAGACATCGATCACCATAATTTTTTACGTGCAGCGAATGGCAAGCTCTATCTAATTGACTGGGACAATGCATTGATTGGCGATCCGACAATGGATTACGCCAACATTCTGCATTGGTATATACCTAAAGAAAAATGGGGTGTATGGCTTGCTCAGTATGGAATTGAAAAAGACGAATATCTGTTGCAGAGAATGTATTGGTATCTGGTTTTGGATGCAATGTCCTATATTGCCTGGCATTTTGAGCGCAGGCAATGGGGAGAATTAGAAAAACGATTGAACCATATTCAGTCGCTCAATAAGGAAATTAAAAAATGGTTGATGAGTTAGATTGCTCGATGTGTTTAAGCCAACTGTCTATATTTTCTTTATTAGCGTCAATATGACTTTGCTGGCTTTGTGCAGCCTCTCCCTGCGTGCAATATTCATATATCTGTGGCAGTGACGCTGACAGCTGGGAGTGCAAAAGCTGCTGATTTGTCTGTATGGAATCGATCAATCTGCGAATTTGCTGATATTCATGTGCAGTTGCTTGTGCCTGGGAATGATGTTCTTCCAGAATGTCATGGAGCAATTCAAGCTGCTGATTTATCTTGATAGTCATTTTTTTCACCTCTTGGTTAGTTTGTGCTTTTGAAAGTTAGTTATGTATATACAGGAAATGAATCAGAATATAGGAGTGGTGAACTGTTTTGAGACAACGTCATAAACCTTGGGCGGACGATTTCATCCAAGAGCACAAGGATATATTTATTACCAATGCTGCAGACAGTAAACTTGATTGGACGGCAGTTTTCGGAAATTCCAATCCAGTCCATCTAGAAATCGGAACTGGCAAGGGGCAATTTATCACAGGTATGGCCCGTCAATATCCTCATGTGAATTTTGTCGGCATCGAGCTTGCAAAAAGCATCATTGTTTCGGCCGGACAGAAGGTGATCGAGGCCGAACAGGCTAACGTACGGCTGGTGTTAGGAGACGCAGCTGGTATTTCTAGGCTTTTTGATAAAGATGAAGTAGCAGCCATTTATTTAAATTTTTCTGATCCATGGCCCAAAAACCGCCATGAGAAAAGGCGCCTGACTTATCATGCTTTTCTGGAGCAATATGAAAATATCTTGTCCGGAGGCGGAGAGCTTGTATTAAAAACGGACAATAGCGGTTTATTCGCATACTCTTTAGTGAGTTTTTCACAGTATGGTATGACATTGAAGAATGTTTCACTCGACTTGCATGCTGAAAATGACCTGACGAATGTCCCTACTGAATATGAGCAAAAGTTTGCTGCCAAAGGCCAGCCAATTTATCGCTGCAAGGCTGTGTTTCAAGGAAAATGAAAAAGCTGCTCACTTTTGAGCAGCTTTTTCATTTGCTTATGCAGTTTCAAAAGAATCGATCACAGCACCGGTTTCCACATCGACATGGAATTCATACTGTTTGTTGGCACCGTCGATGTTTCGGGTAACTCCACCGCGGTATGCTTGATAAAGTAAGCCGTTCTTTTCATGTTCTTCCGGCTTCATGTAAATCCAGGAGCCGCTGATCGGTCCTTGTTTTTTAAAGGATTCTTTCGCATTTTTAAGTGCCTTTTCAGGTGTGATTTTCTGCATTTGATCTACTTGTTTTTTTGCCAGATAGCCAGCGGCAACACCGATCCCAGCCGCAATGATAACATTTTTCTTGCTCATTTTTTCACCTCAGATTTTTATTGAAAATGTGTACATAGTTTGTGTATGAAATATTCTTTTCGTTTAGTATACCGCAATTTGATAAAAATAGAAACTGATTCAACATATCCGCTATTAGCAAGTGCTGTTTGTGGAAAAGGGAACACAATCTTCGGTATACTTATCCGTAGTACATAAATGAAGGTGGGATAATGAGATGAATCAAGAGACTAAAGCAATGTTTGAAACGTTGACAGAGCTGCAGGGAGCATCAGGTAATGAACATCCTGTAAGAAATTTTATGAAAGAAGAATTGAAAAAGTATTCCGATGACCTGATTCAGGACAACTTGGGTGGCGTCTTTGGTGTACGTAAAGGTGAGGGCCCCCGTGTCATGGTCGCAGGTCATATGGATGAAGTCGGGTTTATGGTTACACAAATCACTGACAACGGCATGATTCGATTTCAGCCGCTTGGCGGATGGTGGAATCAGGTCCTGTTGGCGCAACGAGTACAAATCATGACTGATAATGGTCCAGTGATTGGGGTAATAGGTTCGATACCGCCACACAACCTGACAGATGAACAAAGAAAAAAACCGATGGAAATCAAACATATGCTGATTGATATCGGTGCTGACGATAGAGATAACGCTGCTCAAATCGGTGTCAAACCAGGACAGGCAATCTTGCCTATCTGCCCGTTCACCCCGATGGCTAACGAGAAAAAAATCCTTGCCAAAGCCTGGGATAATCGCTATGGCTGTGGCTTGTCCATTGAACTATTAAAAGAATTGCAAGGGGAATCCTTGCCAAATGAACTTTATTCCGGTGCCACAGTACAAGAAGAAGTTGGACTCCGCGGTGCAAGAGTAGCTGCAAATATGATCAAACCCGATATTTTCTATGCGTTGGATGCTTCTCCTGCCAATGATATGTCAGGCAATGATAAAGAATTCGGCCAGCTTGGCAAAGGAGCTTTACTGCGTATATTTGACCGTACAATGATCACTCATCGTGGAATGAGAGAATTTATACTGGATACTGCTGAAACAAATGGTATCAAATACCAGTACTTCATCTCCCAAGGAGGAACAGATGCAGGTCAGGTACATTTATCCAATAATGGCGTTCCTTCAGCTGTAATAGGTATTTGCTCGCGATATATTCATACATCTTCATCAATCATCCATGTGGATGATTATGCAGCAGCAAAAGAGCTTTTAATCAAACTGGTTAAAACGACTGACCAGAATACAGTAGACCAAATTCGCAGCAAATAAGCCAGCGTGAACACTAAGCCTGCGCTTGAGTTTTATTTATAAAGGAGAGGAATAATGCAGATCATAGTGGGTTCCAAAAACCCTGCTAAAATTGATGCGGTAACTTCAGTATTTTCGGATACTGCTATTGCATCCAAAAGTACTGAGTCCAATGTTTCGGCACAGCCTTTTTCTGATGAAGAGACAATGCGAGGGGCCATCAACAGGGCCAAACAGTGTGCTAATGAACCAACTGGTACAATCGGGATTGGGCTGGAAGGCGGCGTGATGTATATCGAAGAGGCTTTGTACCTGTGTAACTGGGGAGCCCTGGCCATTTCAGAAGATAAAATATACACAGCCAGCGGTGCTCGCATTATCTTGCCAAATGAAATAGCTAAGAAGCTGAAAAATGGGGCAGAACTTGGCGATGTGATGGCTGAGTACACTAAAAAATTGGACGTTCGCCAAAAAGAAGGAGCTATTGGCATTTTTACAAATGAGCTTGTGAGCAGGAAAGAGATGTTCACCCATGTGGTCCGCTTATTGCGCGGTCAGATGGAATTTCACCAAGAGCAGCACTGATGCAGTGCTGCTCTTTTTATTGTCTTGTCAGCGTCCTGTAGGGTCATCTTTGCTTTAATGCGTAAATCATTTATAAGGGATTATCGGCAAATCGGAATAATTTCGATTTATGACTAATAGATTGTATTATGAACAACCACCAATTAAGCTTATATGACTTTGTATACTGGGAGGGACAGAATGAATCATAGATTACATGCACTATTATTTGATGTTACTGGTATGTTTTCCATTGCCATCGTTGTATTCATAATATCGACCAGCCAGACGGTCGGACAAGCTTTATCCGTTTATATTCCAAATACATTTCATCAATTGAATACCATATTTTTAAGTATTCTAATAGAGGCGCTTCCTTTTGTTTTAATAGGTGTTTTGATTGCGGGATTCATTCAAATTTTTGTAACGGAAGAAATGGTCAGACGATGTATCCCTCAAAATAAATATTTGGCAGTATTAGTGAGTTGTGTGATTGGAGGATTATTTCCCGCTTGTGAATGCGGCATCGTTCCGATTGTAAGGAGATTGGTTTCTAAAGGTGTGCCGATTCATGCAGCAGTCGGTTTCATGCTTACAGGGCCGTTAATCAATCCGATAGTTATATTATCCACTTATATGGCGTTTGGAAATGATATGAAAATGGCGGCCCAACGGATGGGATTTGGATTTCTAGCTGCTTTAATTATTTCAGCTATTGTTGCTTTTTTGTATCAGTCTAACCAATTAAAAGAACCAGCCGTCGTACACACCCATAGCACAATGGCAGATTCTCGCCCCAAAAAAACTTTCAGTCAAAAGCTGGGAGAAATAATGCATCATGCCATTGATGAGTTTTTTGATATGGGAAAATATCTGTTTATTGGAGCCTTTATTGCAGCAGCCTTTCAAACTAGTATTTCTACATCTTCTATTGATTTGTTTGGTGATGGTATTTTTGGATCTACTGTCGTCATGATGGGGCTTGCTTATCTCATGTCTTTGTGTTCAGAAGCAGATGCATTTATTGGCGCTTCGTTCAGTCAAACTTTTCCAGCTACTGCAATTTTGGCCTTTTTGATGTATGGACCCATGATCGATTTAAAAAATACACTGATGCTATGGGGGGTGTTTAGAGCAAAGTTTGTGCTCGTTCTTCTTGTGATTATCACCTTGGTAGTGTTTTTATGTGCCGGCTTCGCAGATATGATAGGGTAGGGATGATAGATGAAAATACGTTTCGCACAATTATTTCGTACCATCGTTTTAGCATGTTTTGCAGCGTTTTTTTTCAAATTGCATTATACAGGAGATATTGCCAAATTCATTAATCCAAAGTACGACATCATGAGTAAAATTGCTGCAGTGGTATTTATCTTCTTATTTTTTATTCAGTTAACAAGAGTATGGCATTTTCACCAACACACACATGCTTGTGAAGACGATTGTGGGCATCATCACGATTCAGGCTCTTTTATGAAACGGTCCATTGGTCATTGCATTATTATTTTTCCGCTATTAACAGGTTTTCTAATTGCGCCAACTACCTTGGATGCCTCTTTAGCAGCCAAAAAAAGTAATATTTTGCCTCGGACGAACCAAACCGCAAACCAGTCCAATAAAGAGGAAGCCTCCAAAAATCTAGATATGGAGGACAATGGCGTTCCTGCGTTAAATAACGGACAAACACAGCACGAGCGTGTCATGACCAACAATAACTATTTCTCCAAGGAAGAGTATGATAAAGCGATGGAGGAGTTGCATCAATCGGATGAAATTCAAATGAACAATGAAATGTACGCCGCTTATTATGGAGAAATAGAGACGAATATAGAAAAATATATTGGAAAAAAAATCAAAACTACAGGATTTGTATATAGGGAAAAGGGTTTACAGTCCAATCAACTTGTGCTTGCCAGGTTTTATATGATCCACTGTGTGGCAGATACGAGCGTACTCGGTTTTTTAAGTGAGTTTGAAGAAGCAGGACAAGTGGAAGAAGATACGTGGATTGAGATAGAAGGCAAGCTTGATGTTACTACGTATAATGGCGCCCCAATCCCGGTCATAAAAGCTGAGAAATGGAAAGTCATGGAGGAACCTAGTGATCCTTATATATACCCCCCTTTAATTCAAGTGATAAAATAAAACCAACAGGGCCATACCCAGATTATATTGGTGGGGCCCTGCTTTTGTTAGAAGCATGATGCATGAATGGAAAACTTCATTGAGCGTCTTCCATTTTCAAATGCTCATTTTTTGTTTGATCATAATATGAATAAACTGTTTTTAAATGGTTGTTTGACCTAAGACTAAAAATAAATATTTTTTAATCGAAAACATATGCCAGTACATCTAAGGCTTGTTCCACTGTTTCAACCGTTACGTTCGCTTTGTTAGATAGTTCCTTCAGCGGATGGATCAGTGACTTCGGCCGAACAATGATAGTAGGCTTGTTCATGGTAATAGCGCAGCTTGCATCCATCGCGGTGTTCCATTGCTTGTACTGTTCCCCGAATAAAGCGATTACCGCATCCGACTTTTGCATAAGAAGCTGCGTACGGAAATTGTTGATATCAGAAGCAGCGTCATCCTTATGGAGCTTGTCAGGCTGTTCGCCAAGAATTTCTTCACCGATATTGTCGGAACGATCATGATTCGTTTGGGGGGCCACAAAAGTCAGCGGCAGATCTTTTTCTTTTGCGAGTTTCTCTAATTGTTCTCTCCAATCATCATGGATTTGTCCAGCTAAATATACGATAAAATTCATACTATCCCTCCTCAAATGTATAGTATAGCGTTTTTCGCCTTGAGGAAAGTGATTTGCCTGTGACTTCCAATTTTTTACGCTTTACAAAAAAACAACTGAAGGAAACTTCCATAGTACTTTATAAAATACACCTGCCTTCGGAATGAAACGTACGGAATAATCACTGCTCCAATGATTTTCCGTATCAGCGCTTGTCTTTATTGAAAGAGTAGACAAACCAATGTATGATATAAAGTGAACTATTCAATGGAGCACGTGCTTTCTTAATAGATGCTCCCATGATGCAAGTTGCATTAACGTTACCAATAATGGTCTAAAGAGAGCTGACCCAGACTGTGTTGTCTATATTACATTTGCATGCCGCACCCATGCGATTTGAAGTGAAAGACTCGTCGTAAAGCAATAGTTAGGTGCTAAAAAAAGGAGTTGTTAACATGCAGTCATTAAAATCAAAAGAAGAATTCCAAGAAATCATCCAGTCACCAAAGTCTATTTTTGTATTTTCAGCTGACTGGTGTCCGGACTGCCGCTTTATTGAACCATTTCTTCCCCAATTGGAGGAAATGTTTGATGAATATATATTTGTGATGGTAGATCGCGATGAGTTCATCGATATTTGCCAGGATTACGACGTGTTTGGAATACCAAGTTTCATTGCTTTTCAACATGGTAAAGAAGCTGGCAGGCTTGTCAGCAAAGATCGCAAAACAAAGCAGGAAGTCATACAGTTTATTGAGGCCCTCCCAAATGAAGTGTGATTTCTAAATGAGGCTACAGTATAAAAGGAGGGTTTTCATTGAAAATGACAAGCATCAAAATGAAGCGTCTGCTGGAAGAAAAACTGTCTGAGCCTGGATTTAAAACTTCTTTCAACAGGGAAAAAGATACGTTTCGGATAGAGTGGAAAGAAAACGGTGAAGGTGTGACAATTACACTGCCGAATGTAATTGCCAAGTATGAAGAAAATGGTGAAGGGGCCATTGATGAGCTGATTGATCATATCAAGGAATCGATGCGCATTATGCAGCAGCAATTTCGTTTATCAGGTAATGAAAAAAACATTTATCCCGTTATTAGAGCGACATCCTTTCCTTTGCAAACAAAGGCAGGTAAAAAACTTGTTTGGAAAGATCATACTGCTGAAACAAGAATATTTTATGCCATTGATTCTGGCAAGTCGTATCGGTTGATCGATAACGACATGCTGAAAAGGGATAATTGGACATTGGATCATGTTGCTGAGGTGGCTAATTTTAACTTGCGCGCTTTATCAACGGAAACAAAGGCAGACACGGTTGCAGATAACGATTTTTATTTCGTTTCCCAACAAGATGGCTATGATGCCAGCAGGATATTGAATACTGCATTTCTTTCTGAAATGAATGCAAAAGCAAAAGGAGAATTGGTCATAGCCGCTCCGCACCAGGATGTACTAATCCTGGCTGATATCCGAAACAAGACAGGGTATGATATTTTGGCACAGATGGCGATGAAATTTTTTGCTGAGGGACGTGTTCCAATCACCTCGCTTTCATTTGTTTATGAAAAAGAAAAATTAACACCGATTTTTATTTTGGCAAAAAACAGACCCGAAAATAATTGAAGAAAGAGTGAATGATATGGATGTATTTTATAACCCTGAAGGAATGGGGGATGTACTGATTGTCCCTGTTAAAGAGGGAGACCGCTATGAAATAGAATATATGAATTATGGCCCGGTAACTAAAATCACTGATCGACAAGGTGAATTGCTCGGTTATAATATTTTTGAAGCTTCTGAACATCTTTCTCTAATCGAAAAAGGAAAAATCATGCTGAGCGAGGCAATGCTTGATGAGATTCGCACCTTATTTGCAGCGCACGGGCTTGAAGACAAGCTTGATTTCGATTTGCGTCCGAAATTTGTAGTCGGCTATGTGGAAGAAAAAAAAGCCCATGAGAACGCTGATAAATTAAGTGTCTGCCAAGTAGACGTTGGAGATGAAATGCTGCAAATTGTCTGCGGCGCCCCAAACATAGACCAAGGGCAAAAAGTGGTGGTAGCGAAAGTAGGTGCAACCATGCCGAGTGGAATGCAAATAAAACCGACAACATTAAGAGGGGTTCCATCGAATGGTATGATATGCTCCCAAAAAGAACTGGGTTTGCCGAATGCACCAACAGAAAAAGGCATTTATGTACTGAGTGAAAAGAGCAAAGCAGGAGAACCTTTCGTTTTTTAGCACATGAATAGGACAACCTAGCCTGTGGGCAATGGTTGTTTTTTTCAAGGAAAAGAACATGGCATTGAAAATAGCTGCCTGTAATTCAACTGCTATTGCAATAGCAGTCACACTGACTATAGTGTACGGTGGTTTATTGATGAAGCAGGAAATTGCAGCCATGGACATTTCGTTTTGTCTTTAACTTCAGCCGCTAAAAAGCTTTCAGTTTTTCTCTACGCTTTTGTCAATTTTTTAACCCTTTTATCAAGAAAGAGAATGATTGGCTTCGGCTTCGACGTTGCAGTATCATGTCGACTATCTTTCTAAAGAAACGAGCAGTGGATTGCCCTTAGGCATCATCACTCGGAAGCGGTGTACAATGGCAAAACCTTCTACCAGTTTACTATCAAAAAATGCTAGAATAGGAGCAGAGGATTAATTTAGAAATGAGTGAAATAAATGTGGGATAAATGGAAAAAAAGAATCGGTAATTTTATTTGGAAAGAAGTTGAAGAAACAGTAGAGGTAGCGCCCGAACAAAACGACAATATGATACCCGAGCATACACATCGTGAAAAAGAACGCCATGAAAATGTGCAGGCGAGAATCGCTTATCAGTATCCAAAGAACACGCTGCACCATGACCATCCTTTGGAAAAACAGAAGCAAATAGGAAAAACGAAACAAGTTGAAAAGCCTGCATACCAGCGCAGAAAAGAAAATAAGCCTAAACATGATGCAGACAATAGCAGCAGAGAGCTCCAGAACAGTCGATCTAATAAAAAAGTACAAGAGTCAAGAAAGGTATATAAAAGAGAGCCTAAAAAGCCATTTAAGTTAAGCAGTGTCCCTTCACCTATATATGGCTTCCATAATCGAACCGAAGAGAGCAAGGAAGTACCTGCTTACCAGCGCAGACAGGATATGCTGCGTACGGACGAAGAGGCAGGGTCGAAACAGATGGATTCTGTGCAAAAAGAAATGGATACAACGCAATTAGAAACGGCAGCTTCAATGGAAGAAGTACATGTGGAAAAAAAACCAGCGGAAAAAAAAGAACGGACTGGTATGGATTACCAAGAGGTTCATTCATTGCTGAGAAAACAGAATCAGGAAAAGAAGCACGATAAGGTAGCGGAGCAGCCAGAAAAACTGGAACCGATAATTCCTTTGGATAATAACATGAAAAATCGTCATTCACCTAAAAAGGAGGAGCCGAAAAAGAGACGCAATGATGATGGCTCCATGCCATATAATGTGTTGATGAATCACCAGGATAGGAAAAATCAACAGTTGCGTGAAGCTGCCAGCAGACCGATACATTATGTTCCGAATACAAGCAGGCAAGAAGAACCAGTAAAAATGAAGCCTGCTATTTCTCAGCCGGAAAAAAAAGTGATGCCTGATAAAACTTTGCCTGCCGCTAATCCTACGGGGGGTAGTGCTGCCGGCCAACCATTGCAGTTGCCACTTCATTTGCTTGACGATACATCGGATGAAAGCAGCGGAGATGATAGTTGGGTTGAAGCTCAGCAAGAGCTTCTCGAACAAACGCTAAAACACTTCAATGTCCGTGCTAAAGTGGTCAATGCGACTCAGGGACCGTCTGTCACCAGATTTGAGGTACAGCCCGAACTGGGAGTCAAAGTCAGCAAAGTGAAGAATCTCAGTGATGATTTGAAATTGAATATGTCTGCGAAGGACATTCGTATTGAAGCACCGATTCCTGGGAAAAACACGATCGGTATAGAAGTGCCGAATCACCATGCAAGAATGGTAGGTCTGCAAGAAGTCATCGGAACGAACTCGTTTCAAGAAGCAAAATCCCCATTAACAGTAGCTCTTGGACTGAATATTGAAGGAACACCGATGATGACTAACATTCAGCAAATGCCGCATGGATTGATTGCCGGTGCAACAGGGTCAGGGAAGAGTGTCTGCATAAATACGATTTTGGTCAGCCTGTTATATAAAGCGAACCATGAAGAAGTGAAATTCATGCTTATTGATCCGAAAATGGTTGAATTGGCAGCCTATAATGGCATTCCGCACTTGATTTCCCCAGTAATTACGGATGTGAAGGCTGCTACTGTCGCATTGAAATGGGCTGTCGGAGAGATGGAAGACAGGTATGACCGCTTTGTTCAGGAAGGCGTAAGGGATATCAAACGTTTTAATGAACGAATGAGAAATCAGGACCGTGAGGAAGAAAAGATGCCCTATATCGTCATTGTCATTGATGAGCTTGCAGATTTAATGATGGTTTCCCCACAGGATGTAGAGGATGCGATTTGCCGAATTGCCCAGAAGGCCCGTGCATGCGGCATCCATTTGTTATTGGCAACACAGCGTCCATCAGTAGATGTGCTTACCGGATTGATTAAGGCGAATATCCCGACAAGAATCGCTTTCAGTGTGTCCTCACAGGTCGATTCCAGAACGATTCTGGACAGTGGTGGAGCGGAGAAATTACTTGGCAGGGGGGATATGTTGTTTATTGAAAACGGCACTGGAAAAACATCCCGTCTGCAAGGGCCATTCGTATCAGACGAGGAAATCGAACGTGTGACCAATCATGTTAGGACGCTTGCTCCTGCAAATTATTTATTTGAACAGGATTCACTGCTTGAGAAGTTCAGCATAGAAGAAGAGGAAGACGAATTGCTGAGGGAAGCCATCACCTTTGTCATTAACCGTGGAGGCGCCAGCACTTCTTTATTGCAAAGACATTTTAAAATCGGCTATAACCGTGCCGCAAGATTGATCGATTCTCTGGAATATAAAGGAATCATTTCAGGACAAAACGGCAGCAAGCAAAGAGAAGTTCTGGTTTCTGAAAATCAAGTAGAAGATATGATGCAGTATTAAAGGTTAGCAAATTATTGAAATGCATCCCCAGGAACGTTGGCTGCTGCCATTGTATATAATATGATGGATAGCAGCCATAGTGTCGATAAGAAGTGAGGCAGGATAGAAGAGGGGCGGCTGGAGAAGACAAATTATTTTCAACTTGAGGTGCTTCTGCTATAATACTATAGGTATAGTAATGCTTCATGATATTGGTAATATGCTTTCATGGATGCTTCTTATCATATCCGGCAATCCAGAACGGATGCTTTTCACACAATCATTGGAGGTTCTTTTTTATGACAACTTACCATTTTATTGGTATTAAGGGTACTGGAATGAGTGCACTTGCGCAAATACTGTATGATTCAGGGGAAAACGTCCAAGGCTCTGATATTGAAAAACGTTTCTTCACACAGGCCGCTCTTGAAGAAAAACAGATTCCAATCTACCCTTTTACAGAAGACAACATCAAAGAGGGATTTACAGTAATCGCAGGGAACGCCTTCGCAGATGATCATGTTGAAATTGTTAGAGCGAAGGAACTGGGTGTTACTTTTTATCGGTACCATGAGTTCCTTGGAGAATGGCTCAAACAATATACAAGCATCGCAGTTACTGGTGCACATGGAAAGACATCGACGACCGGCTTGTTAGCGCATGTATTAGACCAGACTTTTCCTATTTCCTATCTGATTGGCGATGGAACAGGGAAGGGACATGTGGAAAGTAAGTACTTTGTGTTTGAAGCATGCGAGTATCGCCGGCATTTTTTGAATTATAAACCGGACTATGCAATCATGACAAATATTGATTTTGATCATCCGGATTATTATTCAAGCATTAACGATGTGTTCGATGCGTTTCAATCTATGGCCGATAATGTCAAAAGAGGCATCATTGCATGCGGAGATGACATGGAGCTGCAAAAAATACAAGCGAAAGTTCCGGTTGTTTACTACGGCTTTCAATCCGGAAATGATTTTCAGGCACAAAATGTGGCAGAAACAGACAATGGCACCACTTTTGATGTATTTGTCCGCAATACTTTTTATGATACCTTTCATATTCCAATGTACGGCAATCACCATATTTTGAATGCTCTTTCCGTGATTGCGATGTGCCATTATGAAGGCCTGCAGGCAGATAGTATCAAAAAAATCAGTACTTTCGAAGGTGTCAAAAGAAGGTTTACCGAAAAGACAATCGGCAGTCAGGTAATCATTGATGATTACGCGCATCATCCCAGAGAAATTTCTGCAACAATCGAATCAGCACGCAAGAAATATCCGAACAAGAATATTGTCGCTATATTCCAGCCGCATACGTTCACACGTACAAAGACGTTTCTGCAAGAGTTTGCTGACAGTCTGAATGCTGCAGACAGTGTTTATTTATGTGATATTTTTGGTTCTGCACGGGAACAAAGCGGCCAACTGACAATCGATGATTTGCAAAAGCGCGTTGACAACAGTGTGATTCTGGAATTGGACCGTACGGAGATTCTTAGTGAACACCATGACAGTGTGTTGATTTTCATGGGTGCCGGGGATATTCAGAAATTCCAAAAAGCCTATGAAGCTGTTGCGACTATTTGATGTTCGAAAAAACAAGTAATCTTGTGCAAAATCTCTCTCATCCCATGCTGGTACATATTATGGAAACCAGAGGCAAGTAATTTTAAATGGAAAATGTACAACCTTGTATCAGGAAACTAAAAATAGATAAAATATGTTTAAGAGCTTATGTTTAGGGTATTTTTAAACAAGACATCTTTTTGTCTTTCCAGATTAAAAGAGTGTACAGAAGAAAAGGAGCTGTTAGTTGGAATGGAAAGTTTATTATATGTTGCAGCCTTAATTGCAGCTGTAGCTTTCGCTGTTTTAGTTGTATTTTTGGCAATTACATTAAAAGCAGTGTCCAAAACATTGAACAATGTTGCCAGTACGGTAGAAGATTTGGAAAAACAAATGAATGGCATCACCTTCGAAACAACGGAATTACTGAAGAAAACGAATAGACTGGCTGAAGACGTAGGAAAAAAATCAGCCAAACTTGACGGCCTTTTTGATGGTATTAAAGGTATCGGAGAAACTATCCAGGAATTCAGTGATTCGTTAAAACAAATTTCTTCCAAAATCAGCCGTGATGCATCTCAAAATCAAGAAAAAGCCTCACAAGCTGTAAAATGGGGATCAGCAGTTGTTGATTTCGTGAAAAAAAGCAAGAAAAAATAAAACAATATAATCGGGGAGGATTTTGCATGAGTGAGCAAGAACAAAATTTCAGTGGTAAAAACTTTGTGATTGGTGCAGCGATTGGTGCAGCAATCGGAGCAGGTCTGGCGTTAGTCTTCGCGCCTAAATCAGGAAGGGATTTCCGTTCCGATTTGAACCAGGGAGCAATGAAGATGAAGGATAAGGCCTCGAGCTTGGCTGACAACGCCCAAATCAAAGGTTTGGAAATCAAAGATAAAGCTGTGTCAAAAGGTAATGAACTGAAAGAAAAAGCTGTAGAAAAAGGTAATGAGTTAAAAGACAAAGCACTTGATAAAAGCAGTGACTTAAAGGATAAAGCGAAAGATTCAACAGTAAAATTGACTAAAAAAGCTGCTGATAAATCGCAAGAGCTGACAGACAAGACAAAAGGTAAAGTAAAAAAGATCCAGGAAAAACAGGATCAAGCAGTAAAAAGTATGGATGAAGTTTCCAAAAAGATGGACAAGGCCGCTGAAGAAGCGAAGAAATAAGTCAGAACCGCAAAGCCCGACAAAAATGTCGGGCTTTTTTTGGGTTAAAATAAATAACCATGTTTATTGTGCGAATACTACTTGATGATCGTACTTCTGGCTATCAGCTAACAGGAAAGCTAAGGTTAGGGATAAGCAATTATTAACCGGGAATGAGAATTTTTTCAGCAGTTTTAGAGGAAATTTTAAGTTTAAGGATGACATTTGTTAAATTATTCGCTATAATTGTGTCTAATTATTTCATTTGCTGTGTAATATACTGCATATGATGTTGGAGGGGTAAACATGGGAAAGTTCGATATGGATCAGCTAAGAAAACAAATGGATGACGTCAACTTAAAGCTTTTAGAACTGATTAATGAACGCGCGACAGTCGTCCAGAAGATTGGCGAGATTAAGAGCAAGCAAAGTATGAATCGATTCGATCCTGTAAGAGAAAGGGATATGATTGATAAAATTATTTCGAATAATCACGGGCCTTTCGAAAATTCAACCATCGAACATATTTTCAAAGAAATTTTCAAAGCCAGTCTGGAACTTCAAGAAGACGATCATCGCAAGGCTTTGCTTGTTTCACGTAAAAAGCAGCCACAAAACACGGTCATTTCCATAAAAGACGCTGTTATTGGAAATGGCAACCTGGAGTACGTCATGGGCCCATGTTCAGTGGAAAGTTATGAACAAGTGGCACAAGTTGCCGAGGCAGTCAAAAGCCGGGGCATTAAGCTGCTTCGGGGTGGTGCTTTTAAACCAAGAACTTCTCCATACGATTTCCAGGGCCTTGGCTTGGAAGGACTTGAGATCCTGAAAAGGGTATCTGATGAATATGATCTTGCTGTCATTAGTGAAATTGTCAATCCCGCACATATTGAGATGGCCGTTGATTATGTGGATGTCATACAAATTGGTGCTCGGAACATGCAAAATTTCGAATTGCTAAAAGCAGCTGGTGAGGTGGATAAACCAATCTTACTGAAGCGGGGTCTATCTGCAACAATTTCAGAGTTCATCAATGCAGCAGAATATATTATTTCAAGAGGAAACGGCAATATTATATTATGTGAACGCGGTATCCGCACTTATGAAAAAGCGACAAGAAATACACTGGATATTTCAGCAGTACCTATTCTGAAGCAAGAGACACATTTACCTGTCATGGTGGATGTGACCCATTCGACAGGTAGAAGAGATCTGCTTTTGCCAACGGCCAAAGCAGCATTGGCTATAGGAGCGGATGGTATCATGGCAGAGGTTCATCCAGACCCGGCCGTTGCCCTGTCTGATTCTGCACAACAAATGGATATACCAATGTTCCATTCATTCATGGATGAAATCACACAGCTGCAAAACCGCATCTTGCCAGCGGCAAAGCTCAGCTAACCTGCAACTTCTACTGATATGTGGGGCTGACACCTTGCTTCATTGCAATAGCTACCTGTTTTCGGGTAAGATATTGCAATGTGGAGGTAGTCAGCTCCTTTTTCAATGAATTTGCAAATCTGTAGCTGCATCTGTGTAAGAAACATCATCATGAATACTGTCTGAGATACCCAGTCATTGCATGGAAAAAGTTTTTTGATGTAATTTTAAAATGAAAATGTACAAAATAATAATAGATATACCCGCGTTCCCTTTGTAATTTTATTCATGGTAGAGTATGATAAATACTAGCTAAACTATAAAATAGGCTCATGTAATGTTTTGAAGGAGGTACTCAAATGACTATCACTATATATGATGTCGCACGTGAAGCAAATGTATCTATGGCAACCGTTTCCCGTGTAGTGAATGGAAACCCGAATGTAAAACCCGCAACAAGAAAAAAAGTATTGAATACGATCAAGGAATTAGGTTATCGACCAAATGCTGTGGCACGTGGTTTGGCCAGCAAAAAAACGACAACTGTCGGGGCAATTATCCCGGACATTTCGAGCATCTTTTTTGCGGAGTTGGCCAGAGGGATAGAAGATATCGCTACAATGTATAAATATAATATCATCCTCAGCAATTCTGACCAGAATAAGGATAAAGAATTGCAGCTGATTAACACGATGCTGGAAAAGCAAGTGGATGGCATTATTTTTATGGGGGGAAATATTTCCGAAGAACACGCAGAGGCTTTTAAAACAAGCTCTGTACCTGTTGTTCTGGCTGCAACATACGATGCAACTGGAACATTGGCTTCAGTGAATATAGATTATAAGCAGGCTGCCTATGAAGCAGTCAGGTATTTGCTTGAAAAAGGCAATGACAAAGTTGCTTTTGTATCGGGCACTGAAAGTACATTCATCGATGAACTCAAACTGGAAGGGTATCAGCAAGCAATGAAGGAAGCTGGTAAAACAATCCCAGAAAATTATGTGCTGCATGGGGATTATTCCTATAATTCTGGTTTGAAGGTAGCTGGTACATTACTTGAACTGGAGGACAAGCCAGCAGCAGTATTTGTTTCTTCTGACGAAATGGCTCTGGGTGTCATTCATGGTGCGCAAGATAAAGGATATACCGTTCCAAAGGATTTAGAAGTCGTTGGCTTTGACAATACACGTCTGGCGACAATGGTACGGCCTACGCTTTCGACAATTGTACAGCCGATGTATGATATTGGCGCAGTGGCGATGCGCCTGTTGACAAAGTTCATGAACAAGGAAGAAATTGACGAACAAAAAGTCATCCTGCCGCATCGAATTGTAGAAAGAGATTCAACAAAATAAAATAAAAGCCGATATCAATCATATAAGGCATTGGATGTGTGACTCCATAGACGTCTGCACATCCATATTTTATTTACATATATTATCAGCTCATAAAAGGGTGGAAAGAGACAAAATGAGAAAACGGGATTTACTGACCCCTGCCGGTATCACCCTTGGTTTCGTGATGATTATGCTGGCAATTATCGCCCAAGACAGTGATCACGCTGCTTCTTTTTTGGATATCTCATCCATATTCATTGTTATTGGGGGCGTGGTGGCATCCCTGCTGATCAATTTTAAGCGGGAAGAGCTGCATTCACTGCTCCCAGTTTTAAAAGAGACACTCAAAAAGCAGGATCAGTCATTGACAGAGGTGCTTCAGTTATTTGTAAAGCTGTCAGAAAGAGCTAGAAGAGAAGGATTGCTTGCATTGGAAAAAGATTTGGATGAGGTTGAGGATCCTTTCATTCGCAAGGGTGTATCATTAGTTGTTGATGGTATGGAAGCAGAAATGATTACAGAAATAATGAATGCAGAAATCACAGCTTTGGAAGAGAGGCATTACAGAGGCAGGATGATGATTGAGAAATGTGGGGAATATGCCCCCGCATGGGGAATGATCGGGACACTGGTAGGGCTTGTTCTAATGTTGACAACTTTGGAAAATCCCGCCACGCTCGGACCAAGCATGGCAGTGGCATTATTGACAACACTATATGGTACGGTGCTGGCCCATTTGGTTTTCCTGCCAATGGCGGGCAAGCTCGAAAATAAAACAGAAGCTGAAATTTTTACTAAACAAATTATTTTAGAGGGCGTTATCAGTATTCAGTCCGGTCAGAACCCGCGTATCGTAGAGGAGAAGTTGTCTGCTTTCCTTCCAAATGGAAAGTATACGGGGCGAGTACGCTCCATGGAGGATAAAGTCCATGGAGCGTAAGAAAATCAGAAAAAGCAAAAAAAATGGGTCACCAAAGTGGATGGTGACCTATTCTGACATGATCACATTGATTCTGGTCTTTTTCATTCTATTATTTTCCATGTCTCAAATCGACTTGGAGAAGTTTAAGGCGATTACCCAATCTTTTAACGACAGGGCCATTTTGGACCAGAAATCCACGGAAAAAGGCCAAGAAAATGAGAGTGATGTCGCTGCACCTCCAAAAAATGTACAGGAAGAGTCATTGGAAGGTTTGCTGCAGGAAGTAGAAAGGTATTTGGCTAAAAACGGTCTTAACGATGTCATCACTGCAAGCAGGACAAGACGCGGGGTAGTTCTTATTCTTCAGGAACGGATTTTATTTGCATCTGGACAGGCCGATATTCTAACTTCTGGAAAGCCATTTCTGAACAAGGTGGGCTCCCTGTTACAAAATATAGACAATCAAGTGGAAGTGCAGGGGCATACTGATAGCCGACCAATCAAAAACTATCGTTATCCTTCAAATTGGGAATTATCAGGTGCGAGGGCGAGCAGCGTCATTCGATATTTGATTGCACAGGGGAACTTTACTCCTTCACGTTTTACAGCTGTCGGCTATGCGGATACAAGACCAGCCGCAGCAAATGATTCCGAGGATAATTGGAAGAAAAATCGTCGTGTTGAAATCATTATCTTGAAAAAGGATGCGAAGACATCAAAATAAACGCTTTTTAGTGTATAGCTCGGTCTGCATGAGATAGATTTTATAAAAAAATCTCCATAAAAAAGAACTGCTAAGTTTGTCGTTGCAGTTCTTTTTCTAGTTCAATTATGGGGTATCGCGTACTTCATTGCGGCTTGAAGTGTTCTTTCGTTTTTCTCATTGATTTCCGTTTTTCTTGGTATGGTCGGCAGTGAATCCACGGGATCATTCCAGCATGCAGGAAGTTCCACAGGAGACTGATCTTGCCAGCTTGCAAGCCATGCTTCAGGCAATTTGCCTTTTTTTATTTCATTATAGCGCATAACATGCCAAATTTGTGCCCAGGCTCTCGGAGTAACACGCCAATGATCGTACCCGCCGCCTCCCAGACCGATCCACCTGCCCTTACAATATGTATGAGCCAGTTCATGAACCAAAACGGGTATCCTTTCATAAATGCGCATACTCGCGCATAGATGTGTCAACGGATCATGAAAATGCGCATCAGCCCCGTTTTGTGAGACGATAATATCCGGTTTAAAAAACGCAGCCACCTTGGACACCGCAGTCTCAAAAACTTGCAGGAAGGATTCGTCCTGTGTAAAGGCATCAATTGGAATGTTGAATGTATAGCCGTGCCCTTCTTTGATGCCCCGTTCATTCACAGTGCCTGTGCCGGGGAAGAGATACCTGCCGGTTTCATGAATAGACAGCGTACAGACATTCGGATCTTCATAAAAGGCCCATTGAACACCATCCCCATGATGAGCATCCGTGTCAATATACAATACACGTAAATCATATTTTTCCCTAATATACTTAATGCCCACGGCCCCATCATTATACACACAGAACCCGGATGCCTTGCGTTTCAGCCCATGGTGAAGACCTCCACCCAAATGGAGAGCATGTGAATAACCGGATTCCAGCACAGCATCAACAGCTTGCAGTGTTCCACCGACCAGCATGGCAGAAGCTTCGTGCATCCCTGGAAAAATCGGTGTATCCTGTGTTCCAAGGCCGAATGGGAATGCCTCTTGCTCGCTCAGCTGCTGTGCACCGCATTTTTTTACGGACTCAATGAACGCCTTATCATGGAAAAGCGCCAATTCTTCATCTGAAGCCAATCTTGGCTTGATTATATCCTTTTTTTCCAAATGGTTATCCGCTTCCAATAATTCCTTTGCCAGAGAAACTCTGATTTGGTTAAATGGATGATCTTTGTGAAAATGATAGCGAAGTAATTCATCTGAATAAATAAACGCTGCATTGCAAGTCATGGCCTCGGCCCCTGCATATCAAGTTTTGGCCATATCAACGTAAAACCGGCTTCTTGCAGATCATCGATGACAGGCAAAGGATTCATCGTCTGAATGCGGAAAACCAGAATTTTAAATGCAGGATCTTGTTTGTATGGATAAATCAGCACAGAAACAATATTTGTTCGGCGCTTTCCAAATATTGCTGTCACCTCTGGCAAAATCCCCGGACGATCTGGCACCTTCACTTCTATATGGGAACCTTGTACATTCGTTCCGGTTAGTTGAATCAAAGAATAGAGCATATCCTTCTCTGTAACCATGCCAATAAGCTTATCGTTGCTTACCACAGGGACACAAGCAAATTCCTCCTCATAAAATATGCTGGCTATTTCTTCAGCAAAATCAAGAGGGTGGACCGTGACCACTGGGCTGCTCATGATGGTGTGCAGCTGATTTTGCAGCTCTGGATGTGCATCTCCTGATGCACTTTCAAAAATAGAAGGGCTCGCATCACGTACATCACGGTCAGAAACAATGCCAATTACTTCATTTTCTTCATTTACAATCGGAATATGTCTTATTTTATGTTTATGCAGCAGTTCCAATGCTTTAGCAATGGTTGCAGAAGGCTGCAACGTAACGACGTTCGTGTTCATTATATCTTCTACAAGCATTCAAAATCCTCCTCTCATGCTGCGGTATTGATGTCTTTGGAGAAACCTGAGCTTATCAAATTGTTCGATAGATGCAGCGGGCACATTTTTCCCAATGCGAACCATCAAACAATTTGCTGGATGTGAGATGATTTCGGGATCATCCGTCGGTGATGGTGACAATCCGCCCGCGGACATCATCTTTTCCATAATCTTTCTATACTGCCAAACACTTAAATTCGTTTTGTCCAGATCCCAATGCCAATAATATTCCGTAGAAATGACAATATAATTTTCCATGAATTCGTCCATCATGGACACTTCCAGCAGACCAGATCCAATTTTTGCTCCGCGATAGTCAGGTATCACTTCAATAGCACCAAGCACAATCAAGTCTTCCATCTGGAAGGTGGACCACCTTTCCAGCGGATCTGCGTAAAGATAGGTTACATAACCAATAATCGTATCATCTGTTCGGGCAACGATCAGCCGGCCTTCGGGGAAATCTGCAATGTCCTGTATGGCTTCAAATTGTTTAGCTGCAGGCCGAAAAGCTGTCAAATCTTCATGGAAGGCATATTGCCGCAGCTGTTCAGAAGAAAGTGGCCCCTCAATGATTATCGTCTCATTTTTTGATTGGCGTGTCAGACAATGGCAGGATTTAATATGTTCCAATGCTTCACCACCTAGAAGTAGTCTATCTATCTTTATTATACCGTTATATAAACTATTTTTACAATCTAGGGCTTGGAATATTGTGATATTTACAAGTATTTGTACGCAAGAAGGTTTCAGCTTATCAATGACTAAAAACGAAAAAAGAGCCAGCCACTCTTTGAATCAGCAGTAATTCATACAGCTGTGTTTGCAAAGAGTGACTGGCACTTCAGGAGGTGGGCTTAGCCTTGGCAATAAATTTGTTTGTTAATCATCTTTCTTTTTATCTTTTTTCTTGTCGGCTTTTTTCTTTTGGTCTCCTTGGTCCTTTTGATCTTTGTTCTTTTTATCCTTCGTTTTATCATCGTATTTTTCTGGCTTATCTTTCGCACCGCCAACTTGCACGGTGTTAGAGGAAGCGGATTCTCTGCCAAAATAGTCGACTGCTTTCACTTGATATACGCCTGGACCAGGTAGGCTGTATTGCTTACTAGTTGTATGGTCAATCAGGCTGAAGGATGAGCCCTTACTAGAAGCACGATAAATGCGATACCCGATGACATCACCAGTGGCTTGTCCCCAGCTGAGATGTTTGGTTGAAGCGCTCAACTCTCCCGGTGTACCCGGAGCCTTACCGCTGTCTTTAATCGCATTGCCGATTTTTCCTTTCGGGAAGGCGATTTTCTCCCATTTTTCTGTTTCGATCCGCGGGTATAACTCTTTTAAATCAGATATCCGGTCATAGCCATTTCGTTTCAGCCAGTCGGGGTTAAAGGAAAGGCCATTACCGTTGACAAATTCTTTTGGTGTTTTAGGACCGGCAGCAACTGCTCTCCCGTTCACCTCAACGAAGGAACCTGATATTAAACTATCATCTTTTTTGGTAGGTACGAATTTGGCATTGAATAAATCTGTTTTCACCAAACCTGCTTTGCTGCATAGATCAGATGGCAGCATACCTGAAATGGCGCAATAACTTTTGGATACAATGCCATCCGGTTGTTTGAAACGTTTGGTCGGGGCCATCAGCTCCTTGTTTTGGTCTGTTGCGGCATTGACCAGTTCAGCCCACAGTTTGTTGGCCCGCTGGCTGTAAGATAAAGGTGAGCAGCCGTAGCACCGCAAAGATTTAGGAGAGCGATAGCCGATCCATGTTCCCATAGTGACATTCGGATTTGTACCGACAAACCAGGCATCCTTCCAATCTTGTGATGTACCTGTTTTTCCTGCCCAGTCTACACCGCCATATTTCAACTGACTTGGAATGTAGGAAGCCGTTCCGGATTGAATCACGTCACGCATCATATCCAATGTCAGATAAGTTGTTT
Source organism: Tigheibacillus halophilus (assembly GCF_042683165.1). Lineage (NCBI taxonomy): Bacteria > Bacillati > Bacillota > Bacilli > Caryophanales > Bacillaceae > Tigheibacillus > Tigheibacillus halophilus. The sequence goes on along the minus strand of NZ_JBHUIZ010000014.1, from coordinate 224,458 downwards.
GCGGTGAAAATACCTTCACAGGTTTGGACTTGTGTTTATAAACTACTTTTCCATCACTTGTCGTTATTTTGTCGATCATATAAGCGTCGACAAAATTGCCGTTGTTGCCGAACGTTGCAAATGCGTTCGTGTTTTCCTCTGGTGTAATCCCCCATGTAGGCTGTCCCAAGGAAAGGGAAGGGTGGTAATAATCGCCTTTTTCCAAAGTTGTGATACCCATTTTATCCAAATATTGTTTTGCCGGGTTATCATTAATGATTTTGGCATAGGTTTTGACCGCAGGAATGTTGTATGAATTTTTCAATGCGTCCCTGGCTGAAACGATGCCGTGATACCCTCCTGCATAGTTTCCTGGATGATAAGATTGGCCAGGAAATAGAATTGGCTCAGACGTATCGGCAATAGGCGTTCCGGGTTGTACGACACCTTTTTCCATTGCTGGTGCGTAGTCCAGGAGCGGCTTCATTGTACTGCCGTTAGGGCGACGTTGTGTGACATAATTCAGTTGGTTCCCATCATTGTAATCGCGGTTTCCAACAAAGCTGAGCACCTTCCCGGTTTTATTTTCAATCAAGATGGAACCGGTTTGCACTTGCTGTTTATTCTGTTTAGTTTTCCCGTTTTTGTCAATGACAGTCACAGTAGTGTCAGGGCCGTAATAGGCATAGTCTTTTGCAACCTTTTGGAACTTCATATAAATGTCTTTATCGATTGTTGAATGGATTTTATATCCATTTTGGCGCAAATCCCGTTCTGCCTGGATAGTATATTTATCTTTGAGCTTCTTATTTTTGTCAAGATCTTTCTTATTATAGCCATCTTTTTTTGCATCAAGTTCAATTAATATTTTGGTTGCACGCTTCTCAAGTTCTGTCATCAAGATCGGATTTTTTTCACTTGATGTGACTGACTTCTTGGTGAAATCAGCTGTGATATCATATTTAACCGCTTTGTCATATTGCTTTTGACTAATGTAATTTTCTTCATACATTCTTTTCAAAACGGTTTTCATCCGATTGATTCCTGGTTTTAAACCTTCCTCGTCCTTGAGCTTGCCGCCACTTGCGAATGGTGTATAGTAGTATGGATTTTGCGGCAGGCCGGCAAGGTAAGCAGCCTGTGGCAGTGAAAGTTTTTTAGCATTCACGCCGAATACTCCTTTGGCCGCAGTCTGAATGCCTGCGATGTTTTTTCCGGATGCTTCACGGCCATAAGGAATGATATTCAAGTAAGCCTCTAAAATCTGATCCTTGGTGAAAAAACGTTCCAGGCGGAGCGCGAGTAAAATCTCTTTTCCTTTTCTTTCAAATGATACTTCATTTGTTAACAATTGGTTCTTAATCAACTGTTGTGTCAATGTACTGCCGCCAGTTTTTATATCAGAGTTTATTGCTTCTTGCATAATGGCGCGTACGATTGCCTTGGGGACGACACCATTATGATCCCAAAAATGTTCGTCTTCAGTTGCCACAACGGCGTTTATAAGATTCTCGGAAACATTTTTCAGTTTTGTTTCATCACGATGCAGATCTGAATTGACATCTGCAAAATATTTATTGCCGGCAAAATACAGCTTGGATGTTTCTTCGTAGTTATAGATGTCGCTTTTCATAGTTTTATAATCCAGAATCGGTTCATCCTTTACAAGAGAGGCGAAATAGCCTGCTCCAATACCGATTCCAAAAAATATACCAATAAAACCGATGATTCCAATAAATAAAATGATATTCCAAACAACATCATATGTAACACGGGATACACGCTGGATTTTGCCTGCTTCCCACAACTCTTTTATTTTATCGGCTGTGTTGTTGAGCAATTGTTTTAGATCCACTGTATAACCTCCCAAAATCTTCTATCATTATAGCATAAGCACCTTTTATGGTATATAAAAATATATGACCATTGCCTTTTACCCGAAAATGTGGTATCAATATTACATGATCAATTATGAAAACAACATTTGCATATCGAAGCTGTGATGGAAATGAAGTAGTTTTGCAAATCCCTGTCAAAGAGAACCGGCGGAAGGTGCGAGCCGGTACATATTTGCGAATGAATTACGTTACCGGAGCTTTTGTTCTTTAAGGGCACTTCTGAAAAATGAAAGAATGCCGTTAAAGAGCAAACGGTTTAGAAGCCGTTATAAAGAAGTGGCATTTTTACATGCAACAAGGGTGGTACCGCGTGTCCATATAACTCGTCCCTTTTATGAGGGGACGGGTTTTTTGTGTGTTATCCGCACACAATGGATAAAAGTTGCAAATAGCGCTATGATTGACAACGCGCAAAATTGCGGTGATTTTCAAGTGCCCGGTGGTATTTTCCGTTTTGGTAAAGCAATCTCTAGAAAGCCGCCATTTTTAAAAATTAGATTGGAGTGTATTTAAATGGATATTTTGCAGGACTTAAGCCAAAGAGGACTTATACAACAAGTGACTGATTCCGAAGGTTTGAAAGAACATTTGGAAAAACAGCAAGTCACGTTATACTGTGGTTTTGACCCGACAGCAGACAGTTTGCATATTGGTCACTTAGTTCCGATAACGATGCTGAAAAGGTTTCAAAAGGCTGGACATCGGCCAATAGCCTTGGTGGGCGGCGGTACTGGTATGATCGGTGATCCGAGCGGCAGATCATCAGAGCGGTCCCTGAATACAGCAGAAGTAGTGAAAGGTTATGCTGAAAGTGTGAAACAGCAAATTGCCAAGCTTCTTGAGTTTGATCAAGGAGAAAATCCTGTTGTCGCCAGAAATAATCATGATTGGCTGGCGAATATGACGGTAATAGATTTTTTGCGGGATGCAGGAAAACACTTCTCTATCAACTACATGCTTGCCAAAGAATCTGTGTCTGCGAGGATAGAGCAGGGGATATCTTTTACGGAATTCAGTTACATGCTGCTCCAATCCCTGGATTTTCTGAAACTGTATGAACAAGAAAACTGCACATTGCAAATTGGCGGCAGTGATCAATGGGGGAACATCACTGCTGGAATGGAGTTGATTCGTCGCAGCCGTGAAAATATGGAAGAAGAAATCAATGTGTTCGGGCTAACTGTCCCCTTGATTACGAAAGCAGACGGTACAAAATTCGGTAAAACTTCAGGAGGAGCGATTTGGCTGGATCCAGAAAAAACTACACCGTATGAATTTTATCAATTCTGGCTCAATACGGATGATAGAGATGTCATTAAATTCATTCGCTTTTTCACTTTTTTGCCTGAAGAAGAAATAGAAGAATTGGAAGCATCAGTTATGAATGAGCCTGAAAAGCGTTTGGCCCATAAACGTTTGGCCGAGGAAATGACTGCTTTTGTACATAGCGAAAAAGCGCTGGTACAAGCTCAAAAGATTTCCCAAGCATTGTTTAGCGGTGACCTTCGCCAATTGACACTAAATGAAATTAAGCAAGGGTTCAAAGATGTCCCTTCATTCGAAATGAAAAAAGCGGACATTGGGTTGGTGGATTTGCTTGTCCAAGCTTCGATTTCGCCTTCTAAGCGCCAGGCAAGAGAAGATATAACGAATGGTGCCATTTATATCAATGGGGATAGGCAGCAGGATGTCAACCATATTGTTGATGCTGCAGACCGCATAGACGACGAGGCGACCATTATTCGACGCGGTAAAAAGAAATATCAGGTAATCCATTTTCATCAATAACGACACGTAAGCCATGAGAAGAGAGCTGAAACATCAGCCTCTTCTTTTTTTTGGATGAAAAGCTATGCACTTTTCCAAGCGGCTTATATGCGAATCGATAGACATCTGAAGGGAAGACTGCTGGATTTTTATTTTTGTATTTTTATTAGTAATTTCGAGTAAAAAACAATTGCGGGACAACTGCTTCAATTCATTATTTTTCTCCAAAAACAACTATTTAACAAGTACTTGAAATCACTTTTCTGGTGCATCATAATAGGAAAGTATTGTATAAACGGAGTATAAATATTCATAATTTTCGTTTGCAGTAAACAGATTCAATTGACAGAAAAGGAGTATTCTTATGCAAATGAGCAAAGAAGATATTTTAAAAACAGTTCCCCAGAAAGGTTTTTTCGGTCATCCGAAAGGCTTGCTTACTTTATTCTCCATTGAGTTTTGGGAACGGTTCTCATATTATGGCATGCGGGCAGTGCTGATTTACTATATATATTATGAAACAACCAAAGGTGGATTAGGCCTGGATAAGACGACTGCGACTTCCATCATGTCTATATACGGGTCGCTGGTTTATATGTCGACCATTCTTGGCGGCTGGCTGGCAGATCGCATGTTGGGGAGCAGGTCAACCATCATTACAGGGGCCATTTTGATTATGTTGGGCCATATCGCTTTATCTTTACCTGGCAGTATCACAGCACTTTTCGTATCAATGGCGTTGATCATCCTGGGTTCTGGGATATTGAAACCAAATTTGTCCAACATGGTTGGCGATTTATATTCCAAACAAGACTTTCGCCGTGACGCCGGGTTCAGTATCTTCTACACGGGTGCGAACGCAGGCGCATTGATTGCTCCTTTAGTTGTCGGAACAATTGGACAAACTTATAACTTCCACTATGGTTTTGCGCTAGCTGCGATAGGTATGTTTATTGGCCTTATCTGGTATATGGTCACCTCACGTCGTTCTCTTGGAGAAGCGGGACGTTATGTTCCTAACCCCATCGCGCCTGAGGAGAAGGGGAAGTTAATCAAACAATTCAGCTTTGCTGCTTTAATTATCGCGATCGTATTATTGCTTGTAATTACCAAAGGCTGGCTTACAATTGATGGTTTTACACTGGTAGTCAGTGTTTTAGGAGTTGTGATACCGACCATTTATTTCCTAGTGATGTTTTTGAGCAAGAAAACGACTACAATGGAAAAATCCCGGTTGTTGGCGTATATCCCATTGTTCATCACGGCCATTTGCTTCTGGTCTATTCAGGAACAAGGATCAACCATTTTTGCTAGGATTGCCGATGAACAGACAAACCTCAACGTAGGATCACTGCATATTCAATCAAGCTGGTTTCAGTCTATTAATCCATTGTATATTGTTGTATTAGGACCTTTATTTGCCTTGATGTGGACAAAGCTTGGCAAAAGACAGCCGACCACACCAGTGAAATTTTCTATCGGGGTCATTTTAGCGGGTTTATCATTCTTGTTGATGATCATTCCTTTCGGTTCAGGAGCGAGCCACATTAATCCGTTATGGCTTGTATTCAGCTTTCTGCTTGTGACGCTTGGAGAATTGTTCTTGTCTCCGGTTGGAGCTTCGGCAACAACCAAATTGGCGCCGGCGGCTTTCGCTTCGCAAACAATGAGTGTATGGTATTTGTCCAACGCATCTGCACAGGCGATCAATGCACAGTTGGTAAAACTATACAGCATCCATACGCAAGTAAATTATTTCTTTGTTATCGCGATTGTATCTATCGTCATCGGTATAATTCTCTTGATTATGTCCAAAAAAATTCATGGTTTGATGCGCGGTGTCGACTGAATAATGGATATCACTGAAACAACGATATTTTAGCCTCAGCCTGGAAGTGAACCAAGCTGAGGCTATTTTTCTGGTTATTGAATATATGGTGGCTGGATAGTTCGTATCGTTTTCGCAGCTGCCTGCAATAAGTTGTATAACACGGGTACTGTCCATCGAGCGAAGAATCACGCAGGAGGCTGAACAGTGGGGGAGCTGTTTCAACGATCATAAAATGTATAGCTTTTTTAAAAGTGTAGACAAAAAAACACAAAAGCTGAGAAGCTTTTGTGTTTTTTGCTTTTTCTATTAACGTGAGTAGAACTCGACGATAAGAGATTCGTTAATTTCAGCAGGCAATTCACTGCGTTCTGGCAGTCTGTTGAATGTACCTTCCAAGCTGTTTTTATCAAAAGTCAGGTAATCAGGTACAAAGCTGTTCACTTCGATAGCTTCTTTAATGATGTCCAATCCTTTTGCTTTTTCGCGAAGTCCAATCACTTGACCAGGTTTTACACTGAATGAAGGGATGTCAACGCGTTTGCCATCAACTGTGATATGGCCATGGTTTACCAATTGGCGAGCTTGTCTGCGTGTGCGGGCAAGGCCAAGGCGGAAAACCAAGTTATCCAGACGTGATTCTAGAAGAATCATGAAATTCTCGCCGTGGACACCTTTCATTTTACCAGCTTTATTGAACAGGTTGTGGAATTGACGCTCGTTCAAACCATACATAAAACGAAGTTTCTGTTTCTCTTGCAGCTGCAAACCATATTCGGAAAGCTTTCTGCGTTGATTAGCTCCATGTTGCCCTGGAGCATAAGGGCGTTTATCCAGCTCTTTGCCGGTTCCTGTTAGTGAAATGCCAAGACGACGGGATTTTTTCCATACGGATCCTGTGAAACGTGCCATGGGACATTTCCTCCTTTTATTTTATTTGCATAAAATAAAATGAAGACCGTGATTCCATTCATTTGGGTATTATGTTTTCATGTACCATCGCCCCAGCAGCTGAGGGTTACACGATACACCTCAAGATAATGAGGAACAAAATACTAACAAATGCAGACTCACTAAGGCTACTATATTATTTTACACAATCTATAGTATATAAGCTGTTGGACACGAAGTCAATAAAAATTTAGATCTTTTATTTTTTCGGCATTCTCACGGAAATTGGGGCAGGGCAGCACTGTTTTGTGATTCTTCATGATAAATCTTGCAAATGTTATTTGCAATTCAATCGAAAAAGGTGATCGCAACGTACATCAGTGTTGAGAAGAAACGGGAAAAACAAGCTTATTGCGCTATTTACCTTGGCAATAATCCGGCGGATGATGCTAATAAAAACAATTTTTCTATTACTTATGGTACACATATAGGAAAATATACCTATGTACGATATAATGCAGATGAGGAGGTCAAATGTTGTGAAAGCATGCCAATACTGAAACGAAAAGGGGTTATCTCATGGAAATGACGGTTCCAATTTTTTTCTTTTTAGTTGGTTTGATAGTCGGATCTTTTTTCAATGTTGTTGGGTTGCGTTCTCCCAAAAAAGAAAATTATATAAAGGGCCGGTCATATTGTCCGGATTGTAACAGCGATCTCTCTTGGTATGAGCTTATTCCAGTCATTTCTTTTTTGCTGCAAAAGGGAACTTGCAGACATTGTAACAGTAAAATTTCCTCGATTTATCCTGCCACCGAGCTATTGACAGGCTTTTTATTTATGTATAGCTTCCTGATCATCGGATGGCAAATGGAATTGGCAGTGGCATTATTTTTCATCTCTATGCTCATGATTATTTTTGTTTCAGATCTCAAGTATATGGTTATTGAGAATAAAGTTCTGTTATTTTTTTTGCCTATATTTATTTTATTGCGCAGCATGCAGCCGCTCGAGACATGGTGGACCGCTATGGGCGGTGCGCTCTTGGGTGCGGGGATTGTTTTTATGATCATCTTCCTCAGTGGGGGTGGTATGGGAGCCGGAGATATGAAGCTGTTTGGTGTTATAGGGATTGTACTAGGGACGAAATTGGTTTTGTTTGCTTTTTTTCTGTCCTGTGTGATTGGAGCTGTTTTTGGAATAGCGTTGATTATGCTGAAGGTGGTGCAACGGAAACAGCCTGTTCCTTTCGGGCCTTATATTATATCAGGGAGCCTTGTCAGCTATTTTTATGGAAATGAAATCTTAAACTGGTATTTTTTTACCTTTTATGGATAAGCAGGAATAACGTGGTTCATACAAAACAAACATGCACTCAATGTGTCAGACAAAGAGTGCATCTGAATGTTTCGGGTAAATAAAGTTAAGATTTTTAGTTCAGTATATCTTCGAGAATTTCTGCATACTTCTCCAAATATTCCTGATCCTTTTCATCGAAGCGATCAGTTTCCGGACTGTCGATATCTAGTACGCCGAATAATTTATCGTCAACAATCAACGGAATGACGATTTCTGATTTGCTTGCCCCATCACAATAAATGTGATTCGGGAACTTTTCTACATCCGCTACACGAAGTGTTTTACGCTCTGCGACAGCTGTACCGCATACACCTTTCCCATAACCGATACGAACACAAGCAGGGAGACCTTGAAAAGGGCCAAGAACTAACTCGTTTTCTGTTTCTTTCCAAATATAGAAGCCAACCCAGTTCACATCGTGCAGAAATTGAAACAACAATGCAGATGCATTGGCTAAATTGGCAACTGGATCTTTCTCATCTTCTGTGATGGCTTTTAGCTGTTTCAGCACAAGCTCATAATTTTGTGTTTTCTCTTTTGTGTAAGCTAATTTTTCAAACATTCGATCACGACCTTTCTTTTTGGTTGCTGGCAGAGTTGGATTGGACTATAATCACATACGTTCAACAGATTATCGTTTCGATTAAACGCAGCTTGTCGAAAAAAATCATATTCGTTTTTGTTGTAAGAAATTGTCGACAAAAAAATGCAGGACTTTTACGCTTCCATGTCGTATTTGTCATATAAGTACGTATTGGTAAGTATTTAGCCAAGCAGAAAACCGATATAGCAAGCTCTGCATGATTTCGAATAACCTTTTTTTCTTTGCAAGAGCTTCATGAAAAGTACCTACAAGGAGTTGTGCGATTCATGCAAAATAATACAACAAAAGAAAAAATTATGCACGCGGCAAGTGCGTTGTTTTTCCAAAAAGGGTTCAGCGGCACGTCCGTAAGGGACATTGCTGATAAAGCTTCTGTCAACGTTTCTGCAATTAGCTATCATTTTAAAGGAAAGCAGGGTTTGCTGGAATATGCCATTACACATTACTATGAGGCATATTTCGTTGAGATTGAAAAAACACTGCGGAAGAATGAAGCCTTGTCGGCGTTGGACAAGCTGAAGGAGCTTATTTTCGCTATTATACAATATAAATACCAAAACCATCAATTTTCTTATTTCATCCACCGCGAATTATCGTTTGATTCGATATTTGTCAGGGAAATTGTTGTAACATATCTTGCAAAGGAAAATCATTTGCTTTCTGAAACATTTCTTGAAGCGATGCAGGGTAAATATCATGTCAATAAAAGGCATTTTCTTTTCATGCAGCTAAAAGGGATGCTAATGACTCCTTTTATGTTTCACAGTGAAACCCAGAATCAAATGATCGGATCTTATTCTACTGAAAATTTCGTGAGACATTATACGGAAGTGATAAATGAATGGCTTGATTTTAGTGTAAGGGAGTTGACTGTCAAATGAGGAGGCAGCATCGTTTTGTCATAAAAAAGACCGTTGGCAAGCGGTATTGCTGACTGCCATTCTCATCATAAAGAACGAAAAGGCCATTTTTTGCCTGATATTTTAATGGATGCTTTAAAAAAATGTCAGGAAATGAATTATTCTGTTGGAATATAGCGCAAAATGCTTAAAAACATGGTAATATAAATAGTATACTTTTAAATGAGATGCAAAGAAAATGCAAGAATAAATAAACTAGTTATAAAAAGAAAGTGGAAATTGGATCGGGAGGCTTCATCGTATGGGATACATAGTCGGCGCCATTCTTCTTATTATTACATTACTTATTATCGGCCTTATTTTGAGAAAGAAAATTTATGACGAAGTGGACAGACAGGATGAGTGGAAGCTGGACATCATGAATCGGAATGTCGCTGCGGAAATTTCTCGCATCAAAAAGTTGAATTTATCGGGCGAAACCCAGGATAAATTTGAAGATTGGAAACAGCAGTGGGAAAATATCATTACAAAGAAAATGGCCGACATCGAGGAAAATCTTTTGGAGGCAGAGGAAGCAGCCGACCGTTATCGGTTCTCCAAAGCGAAAAAAGTTTTAAGGAATACAGATGAACGGCTTTCCTCCATAGAAAAGGAAATTGAAAACATATTAAATGAACTGGAACAATTGATGGAAACGGAAAAGAGCAGCCGCGAAGACGCTGAGCAAGCAGCGCCTGGCATCCATGCATTAAAAAAGAAACTGTCTCAAAATCGTTACCAATACGGCAAAGCTGAATCTGTGTTCGAGCAAAGGTTGAAACAGCTGGACAAACAGCTCGATATGTACAACGGGCTGGCTGGAGATGGCAACTATATGGAAGCGAAAGACTTGATGGAGGAACTGAAAAACGATCTGGAAGCTCTGCAAGAGGTAGTAGATGTTTTTCCAGAAATATACCGCGCCTGCAAGCATGATTTACCGAGCCAGCTTTCAGAACTGAAAAACGGCTTGAAAGAAATGAAAAATGAAGGTTTTGTTATAGAACATCTTGGTTTTGAAGAGGAAATGAAAGAGTTTGAAAAGAAATTAGACCACTTGATTGGAGAGTTGGATAACGGGGAAATTACAGCGTCCCAAAAGTTTATCCCAGAGCTTGATGAACGTCTGAAGGAAATATATCAGGCGCTTGAAGACGAAGCAGTTGCAAAAGGTTATGTCACTGCTAACCTACCTGGATACGAATCATCTCTTGAAGAAACTGCCGCGGCGTTTGCCGAGACAAAAAGTGAAGTGGAACTGCTGGCCAGGGCGTACTATATTTCTGATGGAGATATGGAAAAGTACCGGGAACTGGATAAACAAATCAATCGACTGCAAAAACAATATGAAATGATTTCAAATCAACTGGAAGAAAATAATTCTTCCAATTTGGAGATCAGGGAGCAAATAGAAAGTGGTTTTTCCCAGTTGAAAGCAATCAAGGAAAAACATAATGATTTTAAAAAACATATGGAAAATATTCGTGGAGATGAAATGAAAGCAAGAGAGCAGCTTTCACAGCTCCGAGAGCAAATTCATGTGACATATCGCAGGTTGAAAAAAAGTAATATTCCTGGTGTCCCCGGTTTTATTTACAGCTCGATTGAAAAATCAACACAGCAGGTAGACCAGGTTTTGCAAGCATTGGAACGACAGCCGCTAGATATGGCTCAAGTCCAGGCTGCATTGGAACAGGCAAAAAAAGCTAATGATCATTTGGTTGAACAGACAGACATGATACTTGATCAGGCGTATTACACGGAACGGGTCATTCAGTACGCTAACCGCTATAGAAGCAGGTATCCGCAGTTAGCAAGCGAATTGAAGGAATCGGAGCGATTATTCCGTTCCTACGAGTACGAACTTGCTTTGGAAAAGGCAGCGCGAGCAGTTGAAGAAATCGAGCCAGGTGCATTGAAAAAAATCGAACAATATCAGGAAATGAATGCTTGAAGGGCAAAAGTTATATGACCGATGACTTTTGCAATATATTTAAAAGGCTGTCTTGCAGAAGAACGGATCTTTTGCGGCCAGCCTTGTATTGTTTTTATCCATTCTTTGAAAGAGGAGTATCAGCAAGATGATTTATTTGGACAACAGTGCTACAACAAAACCTGATAAGGCAGTTTTGAACAGTTTTATGCAAGTCTCAGAGCGTTTTTATGCTAACCCGTCTTCGATTCATCAGTTTGGGGGCGAATCGGAGAAATTACTCTACAAGGCAAGAACGCAAGCAGCACGGCTATTGGAAGTGGATGCTGAGGAAGTTATTTTCACTTCCGGAGGAACAGAAGGAAACAATATGGCAATTAAAGGTATTGCACACCAGCACCGAAATCGCGGCAAACACATCATAACGAGTGAAATTGAACATCCATCTGTGTATGATGCATGCAAAAGCCTTGAAAAGGAAGGGTATGACATCACCTATGTTCCGGTAAACAAAAACGGTTGCGTTGCGGTTGAAGATGTGGAGAAATCAATTCGTGAGGATACGATTTTAATCAGCATCATGCATGTGAATAATGAGATTGGTTCCATACAGCCGATCCAATCCATCGGCGAGATGGCCAATAGATATCCTAAATTGCTTTTTCATGTGGATAATGTGCAAGGTTTTGGCAAAATACCGCTGAATTTAAAGGCTTGTAAAATCGATTTCGCCACAATCTCAGCACATAAGATACACGGTTTGAGAGGAAATGGCATTGTGTATATGAATAAATCGAAACGGATTGCGCCATTATTGGATGGCGGTGGACAGGAAAATGCCAAAAGGCCAGGAACAGAAAACCTTGCCGGAATAGTATCCATGGTCAAGGCAATGCGACTGATTAAAACACGGGAACAAAGAGCTTTGCCCGCTTTACAAGAAGTAGGGCAATATTTACGTAAAGGGCTGAAGTCGATAGATAAAGTTTTTATCAATTCTCCTGAGCCACCGATAGGCGCACCGCATATTGTCAATTTTTCCATTCCCGGATTGAAACCGGAAGTTGTAATTCATACGCTTGGTGAAGAAGATATTTTTATTTCAACAAAATCGGCATGCTCTTCAAAACATATGGATGACAGCCGTATTGTATCAGCTTGTGGTTTTGATGGGGAGCGTTCAAAGTCGGCAATGCGGGTAAGTCTTTCATATGAAAATACAAAAGCAGAAATTGACACTCTTTTAAAACATTTGCAGCAGGCAGTGTCATATTTAACGGAAGTAATGGGGTAGATAATGATGGAATTTGATCATATTTTAATTCGTTATGGCGAATTGGCATTAAAAGGGAAAAACCAAAAAAAATTTCTTGTTCAATTGCAGCAAAATATTAGACGCAAGCTGAAACAATTTCCACGGGTTTCCGTACAGCGTTCACAAGGGCGGATGTTCATTGTTTTGCATGGTGAGGATCCGTATCCCATCATGGATATTTGTAAAACCGTCTTCGGTATTCATAGCTTAAGTTTAGCAATCAAAACTGAAAATGACTTGGCTGCCATCAAAGAGGCGGCACTTTATGCATTGCAGTCGGCAGCAGCACCTCGATCATTCAAGGTTTCTGTCAAAAGAATCCATAAGGGGTTTCCTATTCACTCTCAAGAAATGAATCAGATACTCGGTGGCCATTTACTATCGAATTCTTCAAACGTGAAAGTGGATGTACACCGGCCGGACGTGACCGTAAAGGTTGAAATCAGAGCAGAAGCTACTTATATCACTTCCAGCGCAATGGAGGGGGCTGGCGGCCTGCCAGTTGGCACCGCCGGAAAAACCTTGCTTATGCTGTCAGGTGGAATCGACAGCCCTGTTGCAGGATTTTTGACGATGAAAAGGGGAGTGGACATTGAGGCTGTCCATTTTCATTCACCACCGTTCACAAGCGAACGGGCTAAACAGAAAGTCATTGATCTGGCCGAAAAGTTGACAGCCTATGGACATCGCATCAAAATTCATATGGTTCCTTTTACGAAATTGCAGCAAAAGATTTTTCAAGACACACCAAATGGATATAGTATGACAGTCATGCGCAGGGCGATGTTTCGTATTAGTGAAGCAATATGCCGTGAGAATAACATTCTTTCCATTACCACTGGAGAAAATCTCGGTCAAGTTGCTAGCCAAACAATGGAAAGTATGCACGCGATCAATGAGGTGACCAATTATCCGATATTGCGGCCGCTCATTTCTATGGATAAACGGGAAATCATCCGAATTTCGGAACAAATTGCGACCTATGATATATCCATTCGGCCGTACGAAGATTGCTGTACTATCTTTGTGCCAAAAGCACCGAAAACGAAACCGAAACGAGACCGGGCCAGTTACTATGAAGAAAAATTGGATTATAATGAAATGATTAAAGAAGCACTGGATCATGTAGAGACTGTCATAGTTGAGAGTAATAAAGAAGTGACCAGCGATGAATTTGAAGATTTGCTGTAACAAAAACTATTTTCAGGCTATGTAAAAGGCAAGACTTACCAATTGTTTTCATGCATGTAAAATCGCCTCCTGACACATTCTATAAGTACCAAGGAGGTGATTGATTATGGCAAGTAACAATTCAAACCAATTGGTAGTGGCTGGTGCACAGCAAGCACTGGATCAAATGAAAACTGAGATCGCTCAGGAATTTGGTGTACAGCTTGGTGCTGATACGACTTCCCGTGCCAATGGATCTGTTGGTGGAGAAATCACAAAGCGACTCGTATCCATGGCTGAACAACAGTTTGGTGGATCTATGCAAAGCTAATTAAACAAAAAACATGGCTAGAGGCTGTCTGGTAACAGACAGCCTCTTTCATTTTCACAAAAATGTGCGTTTCACGCGGTTCCAATAAGAATTGTTTTTTAATTTGACAGTTTTAACTACCTTATCGGAAAGCGTCACCTTTATTTTTTTTATATTTTGTATCGAATAAGCTTCATTGTCTAGACCAATGACGGGGTAATCCTTCTCATGTTCGTCAAGAGCCAGTGTCAGCATACGTTCTTTACCTAAAATGAATGAAGAACCAAGTGTACGGTATTTGTTATTATTCAATGACGCGATCTCTGACACTTGATAACAACCGAGCAGTGGATCTACGACTGCTCCCATGGTGGATTTACTATACCCAGTACTGCCTGTAGGTGTAGAAACGATCAGTCCGTCGCCGCGGAAAGTTTCAAAATGCAAATCGTCGATCAATACATCGATATTGATCGTTTTAATAATGGAGGAGCGGATGCTTAATTCATTCAAACAATGAAAGCTGGTTTCATTCACCAAAACATCGATGACAGGAAAACGCCTCACTTCCAGCTCTTCATTTTGCAAGGTTTCCAGCATTTCATCGAAATTATCCATGTTGAAGTCGCAATACAGACCCGAAAGATCTTTCTCGGTAATCCCCGCGTATAGACAATCCTGCCTAAAACCTGTTTTTCTGACAGCTTGTAAAAAAGCGCCATCCCCGCCTACGCTGATAATGATATTAGCATCAGCTGCTTGTTCCACCATCCTATAGTCATTCTGTTCAGCAAGTTCTATCAAAGGCTGAAGTTTTTCAACGTCTTTATGTGGATTGTAAAAGTATATTTTATTTCTTTTCTGCATCACTATCACTGCCTTTTTATATAATCAATTCAATTCTATACTATCATTTTTGGCTAAAGATGCCGAACAGTATGCAAAAAAATGTCTGTCACCAATACAAGCTTTGGATTCAATTCAGGATAAATTAGTAAATTTTGGCTAAAACTAAATCAATGAAATTGCTGGCCGGTTCAGGGGGGACATACATGCTTCTTGTTTTTGGAATCATTTTGGTTTTGATTTCCATAATTGTGCTCGTATTCGTATTGCTGTCACATGTGCATATCCATATCCAGTACAAATACGCCAATTTGGTTTTCGTCTGGGAAATAACTATGCGTTTTTATGGAATGGAAATAAGGCATTATGAAGGATCCAGTGAATCTGGTGAAGATGAAAAATACCTAGCCGAACTGATTCATAATGCTCTAAATCAGTCGGATTTTCACTCGTTATTTACTGAAATGAAACGAAAAATAAACAAATATTATTTGCTTTTAAACGCACTCTTACCAAAAGTGCGAGTAAGGAAATTATATTGGCAGACAAAATTTGGTACAGGCGATGCGTGCAGTACAGGGATATTGGCAGGGGTATTGTGGAGTATGAAAGGGAGTGCGGGAGCTTTCATCCAGGAGAAATGCAACGTGGAAAAACAGCCGCAAATTGGTATCAGCCCATATTTTCAAACACGAGGTTTGCAGTCCGAATTAGATTGCATTGCTACGATAAAAATGGGGAAAGCTATACGCATGAGAAAACAATTCAAGCAGATCATGATGCAACAACAATCTGGATAATCAAGGAGGAATTATAGTGGACGAACATCCGATACAAGGTTTAATGACTACTACGATGGAGAATTTAAAAGAAATGATCGATGTTAATACGATCGTTGGTGATCCGGTAGAAACTCCAGACGGCAGTATAATCATACCTGTTTCCAAACTGGGATTCGGGTTTGCTGCGGGAGGCACAGAATTTAATAACAGCGATTCTGGTTCGGATTCAGAATCCGGAGAGGCGACACTGCCTTTCGGTGGTGGAAGCGGCGGCGGAGTTTCTGTCACGCCAATCGCCTTCCTCATTGTCAATTCCAAAGGCGTAAAGATGGTACACCTGAATGAAAATGTCCATATTTATGAAAAAATGATAGACTTTGCTCCAAAAGCAGTTGAAAAGATCCAGCAAATCATCAAAGAGTCAGGGAATAAACAAACGCCGCAAAAGCAGAGTGAAGTAAAAGGAAAACCGCGTATGAAACATAAAGAAATTAATGATGAGAACGTAGATGATGACTGGGACAGCAATTACATGATCTAAAAATGTCAAATTGGTTACAATCAGAGTCTTTGGCTAAGAAAAAATGGGCGATTTATTGGACATGGTCCGTAAAATTCTTCATAATGGATATGTAGAAGCAATAGATATGGGGAGGAATGATCTGAGTGGCAAATGTAACATTCAATCATGAGCCTGTTACACTGGAAGGGCCTGAATTAAAAACTGGTGATAAAGCTCCTGATTTCACTGCTGTATCTAATGAATTGAAAGATGTATCGCTTCATGATTTCAAAGGAAAAGTAAAATTGATCAGTGTCGTACCATCAGTGGATACTGGTGTATGTTCCGAGCAAACAAAACGTTTCAATGAAGAAGCGGATAAATTGGATAATGTGCAAATCATTACAATTAGCATGGACCTGCCGTTTGCACAAGGGCGTTTTTGTGCGGCAAACGGTATCAGCCATTTGGAAATATTGTCTGATCATCGAGATGCCGATTTTGGCAAAAAATATGGTGTGCTGATGAAGGAACTTCGTCTTTTAGCACGAGCTATTTTCGTTGTCGATTCCGATGACAATATTACTTATGCGGAATACGTAAGTGAAGTGACAGACCATCCTGATTATGATTTGGCGTTATCAGAAGCAAAAAAAGCCAAATAAGAAAAAATGCAAAAAGGTTTTAAGCCCTCTCTCTCTTCAGGTCTTTTTGAAGAGAGAGTTTTGCTGTGTAACTGGAGGTGCGGAATGGAAAAAACGAATGTAGAAAAACTGTACGAATGGCTCAATGAGGCAGTAATGACAATTAACATGCACGAAGATGCGCCATACTTGGACAATCTGGCAATGGCTATTAATGTGTTGTTCTATCATGATACCCAAAATTTAAACAATGATATTGTCAAAAAGAAACTGCAGACAGCGTTGGAAAACATCCAATTGGAACAATATGATAAAATGGAGAAGAGCAAAGCGGTGCAATTAGCCATTCTGACTGGCATGAAACAATCCACACAGCAACAGCACATGATGACCCCTGAAACTGTCTCACTACTTACGGGTTACCTTGCAAGTAAACTGATGGCTGGTCATGAGAAAATCAGGATTTTTGACCCGGTATCAGGTACTGGAAGTTTGTTGTGCACTGTCATAGATCAGTTGCAAAACCCCGTTGAGGCTTACGCGAGTGAAGTAGATCCAACGCTGATACAATTAGCAAATGGCAGTGCTAATCTATTGGAAAAAGAAATTGAATTCTTCCATCAAGACAGTTTGCGTCCACTTTTGCTGGATCCAGTTGATCTGGTTGTGGCTGATTTGCCGGTAGGATATTACCCTGATGATGTAACAGCTGCAGCATATCATTTAAAATCCGATGAGGGACACTCTTATTCCCACCATCTATTGATAGAGCAATCCATCAACTATGTCAAAGAAGCAGGATACTTGATTTTTGTTATTCCAAATTTCCTGTTTGACAGTGACCAAGCAGACAAATTGCGTGGTTACTTGCTGGAACATGCACATATCATCGGGCTTTTGCAATTACCCGAGACTGCTTTTAAGTCAAAAAACAATGCAAAAAGCATTTTAATTCTGCAAAAGAAAAGTGAGAAAAGCAAGGAGCCAAAACAGCCCTTGCTCGTCAATCTGCCTTCTTTCAAAAACGCCAGAGCGATGGAAGATATTATGAATCAAATCAACACTTGGTTCACTGGCTTCAAACAAAATTGAGCGGCAGATTGCTTTCGTCTTTAAGAGGAGTTGGTATTATGAGAAACATCCTGGCTATCAATGCTGGCAGTTCGTCATTAAAATTTCAGCTGATACAAATGCCGGAGGAAAAAGTCTGTGCCAAAGGGCTCGTGGAAAGAATCGGCTTGCCGGACTCTATTTTTACATTAGAATTTAATGGAGAAAAAAATAAACAAACTGGTGATATTGAAAATCATCAAATAGCAGTACAAATGCTGCTCAACCAATTGACCGCTTCTGGCGTCATCCATTCATTGGAAGAAATTGACGCAGTGGGCCACCGAGTAGTTCACGGAGGAGAAAGATTTAATGATTCCGTATTAATTACTGAGGAAGTCATGGAAGAAATAAATAAATTATCTGATTTGGCACCCCTGCATAACCCTGCAAACTTGACAGGCATAATGGCTTTCAAAGAGGTGCTGCCAAATGTTCCGATGGTTGCTGTATTTGATACCGCTTTTCATCAAACTATGCCGGAAATGTCTTATCTTTACAGCCTGCCATACTCCTATTACGAAAAATATGGCATTCGTAAATATGGTTTTCACGGAACATCACATAAATATGTTTCGCAGCGGGCTTCCGAACTGCTGGGAGTGCCTTTGGAACAGCTGCGTCTGATTTCGTGCCATTTAGGAAACGGGGCGAGCATCGCTGCAATAGAGGGGGGGAAATCCATCGATACATCGATGGGATTCACCCCATTGGCAGGAGTGACAATGGGAACGAGATCAGGAAATATTGATCCTGCGTTGATTCCTTATATCATGGAAAAGACTGGGCAAAGTGCTGAAGAAGTCATTGAGGTGTTAAACAAACAGAGTGGTATGCTCGCTTTATCCGGATTTTCAAGTGATTTACGCGATATCCAGGAACAAGCGGACACAAACGATCGGGCGGAATTGGCGTTGAATGTTTTTGCCAACCGTATTCATAAATACTTGGGTTCCTATGCTGCAAAAATGTCGGGGGTGGATGCGATTATCTTTACGGCAGGTGTTGGCGAGAACAGTATTACAATCCGGGAAAAAGTTTTGACTGGCTTGGAATTCATGGGAATATACTGGGATCCGAAATTGAACCAGGTAAGAGGAAAAGAAGCCTTTATCAATTACCCGCACTCTCCGGTGAAAGTTATCGTCATTCCAACGAATGAAGAAGTGATGATTGCCAGGGATACTGTAACTCATGCCTTTGGATAAAGTAAATGAAGGAGCGGGGATGCGTTTATGGCGATGAAAGAGCATAAGAAACAAAAACACCAGGCTCACTGTGTGGTTATTACCGTAAGTGATACGCGAACAAATGATACGGATAAAAGCGGCAATATCATCTCTTCGCTGCTGACTTCTTCCGGGCATCGTGTGGTGAACAGAATCATTGTGCCTGATGAATTGGTGGAAATTAAGCAATCTCTGCATACATGCTGCGAAGATCCTAGGGTAAATGCCGTCGTCGTAAATGGCGGCACAGGGGTCGCCAAAAGAGATGTGACAATAGAAGCTGTCGAAAGTTTGCTGGAAAAAGAAATGCCTGGATTCGGAGAACTATTCAGACTTATCAGCTACCAAGAGGATATTGGTTCTGCCGCCATTTTATCCAGAGCAATTGCAGGCATTCATAATCACACTGTCATTTTTTCTGTGCCGGGCTCTTCCGGTGCGGTTAAACTGGCTATGGAACGCTTGATACTCCCTGAGGTATCACATGTTTTGCATGAACTGCAAAAAAACTAGAGGGCAACACATGCCAAAAAGTAAAGGGCTGATTCATCGGGATTGAATATCTGATGGATCAGCCCTTTTTCTGTTATTATATTCTTTATGAGCGTACGACGAGCACGTCGCAATTTGCATAACGTGTAATACTTTCGGAAACACTTCCAATCAAAAACCTTTCTACTGCATTCATTCCTGTCGCCCCGCATATAATTAGATCCGCATCATAATCTTTAGCAATATCTTTTGGGATTTTTACTTTCGGGGATCCGAATTCGATTGTTTTTTCTACTTGCGCGACCTCGGCCTGTTTTGCTTTTACTTCATAATCTTCAAGCAGTTCTTTGGCATACTGCTCAGCCCGCTCTCCAAGTGTCCTGTCATATGCTTCAATTGTTGCAAAAGAACGAGAATCGACAACATGTGCCAGGATGAGGCGTGCCTGGTTACGTTTTGCTATTTCCAGCGCTTTTTTAAAAGCAATCTCAGCTTCTTCTGATCCATCCACTGCAACGACAATATTTTGATAATGAGCATTCATTGCTGATTCCTCCTCGGTTTATTAGGATAAATGCTGTTTATATGGCTGGTAAAAGTATACAGGGCAAATGCCGGCTAAAAGGCACATACTAATCATGCCTGGCATTTCAGGTGTCCTTAGTGATTCTATTCCCGTAATAAGGCGAGGTAAAACACATCAATCGTAGTGGGGGTGCTAAAATGGCTGCTGACGAAAAAAAGGTCACGCAATTTGTACAGGAAGAAAAAGACGGTGTCGCCGCTGTAAGGAATCAGCTTTTTGAAAGTTATCAAAGTGGTGTTGTCGAAGACCAGCTTCACAACAATAAAGCGATTCATCATTTTAATAACCAAAAGAAATAGGTTTTAGGGAGGCGTTCCCGTGCAAGGGAACGCCTCTCTTTTTAGTGGTATTGGTTCGAAATTGCAACGTTCTCATACCCGATATGCAAAATATTTGTTAAAATAGTATTGGTGGATGAATTATTATCGGTAATCTGCTACAATGAAAGTGCTTACAAGATGAGAACTGTAAAGGGAGAGTGTTTACCAATGAACATCGGGGTACCGAAAGAGATTAAAAACAATGAGAACAGGGTGGCAATGACACCTGCTGGTGTTGTGGCTTTGAAAAGCGCCGGGCATAAAGTATACATTGAAAAAGGTGCCGGGCTAGGTTCCAATTTTACGGACGAGCAGTACAGCGAAGTCGGAGCTGTCATGGTAAATAGTGCTTCTGAAGCATGGGACCAGGAGATGGTCATGAAAGTGAAAGAACCGTTACCTGAGGAATATGGTTATTTTCGTGAAGGCCTTATTTTATTTACATATTTACATTTGGCTAATGAACCTGAGTTGACAAAAGTAATGATTGAGAAAAAAGTGATCGGGATTGCTTATGAAACAGTACAGCTGCCGAACAGGACACTGCCGCTGCTGACCCCGATGAGTGAAGTTGCTGGAAGAATGTCTGCACAAATTGGCTCTCAATTCCTGGAGAAAAATAACGGAGGCAAGGGTGTACTTCTTTCAGGCATACCTGGCGTCAAACGTTCACGGGTTACAGTCATCGGCGGGGGAGTTGTTGGCATGAATGCTGCTAAAATCGCTTGTGGTCTTGGGGCTGACGTAACCATTGTCGATTTGAATCCAGAACGATTGCGCCAGCTTGAAGATATTTTCGGTTCATCCGTGAACACGGTGATGTCTAACCCGATGAACATCGCTGATGCTGTAAAGGAATCTGATCTGGTCATTGGGTCGGTGCTGATTCCAGGAGCAAAGGCGCCGAAATTAGTCAGTGAAGAAATGATTAAGTCTATGGCTGAGGGCTCAGTTGTTGTTGATGTCGCAATCGATCAGGGAGGAAATTTCGAGACAAGTGATCGGATCACAACACATGATGAACCGACATTCGTCAAACACGGTGTCGTCCATTACACAGTTGCCAATATGCCTGGAGCAGTTCCACGAACAGCAACTATGGGATTGACAAATGTGACCATTCCTTACGCGCTGCAAATCGCCAATAAAGGTTACAGACAGGCTTGTCTTGACAATGAGGCGTTATTAAAAGGGATCAATACATTGGACGGTTATGCAACTTATCAAGCAGTCGCTCAAGCACATGATATTGAATATCATAATGTCCATGGATTACTGGAAAGATAATTTACGTACTAAAGAGGCTCGAACCAAAGGGATCGAGCCTCTTTTAATTCACATCAATCGAGAACAAGAAGCTCTTTAGGATATTCAGTCAATATCTCGGCACCCTTTTCCGTCATGAAAATCATGTCTTCAATACGCACGCCGCCTTGGTTTGGAACGTATATACCAGGCTCAATGGTATAACACATCCCTGGCTGGAGCTGGAGCTGATTATTTTCGTGCATGGAAGGATATTCATGGGTTTCAATACCTAAGCCATGGCCAATGCGATGTTTGAAATAGTCACCATAGCCTGCTTCTTGAATGTGAGTCCGTGCAGCACGGTCAATCGCCCCTACAGCAGTTCCAAGCTGC
Source organism: Tigheibacillus halophilus (assembly GCF_042683165.1). Lineage (NCBI taxonomy): Bacteria > Bacillati > Bacillota > Bacilli > Caryophanales > Bacillaceae > Tigheibacillus > Tigheibacillus halophilus. Next base: position 202,353 of record NZ_JBHUIZ010000014.1, on the reverse strand, counting down.
GATGCATCAATCGCTTTTTGCTGTGCAGTTCTTACGGTTTCGTAAATGGTTCTTTGTTGGTCGGTGACAGACTTATAGGCGACTGTCCGGGTAATGTCTGAACAATATCCTTCATAGATGACTCCCAGGTCAAATAAAACCATGTCCCCTTTTTCAATCTTTTTGGCTCCTGGTGTACCGTGTGGTGAAGCTGTTTTATCTCCGGATAGTGCCATTGTCGAGAAAGACATACCTTGTATGCCTTCTTTTTTTAAGGTGTATTCGATCGTTGCAATCAGATCGAATTCGGAGACACCTTCCTGAATGGCCGCCACACCAGTTCTCACTCCTAAATCAGCGAGCGCAGCAGCTTGTTTCAGCAAGGTATACTCTTTTTTATTTTTGATAAGACGAAGCCCTGCAAGTGAGTCTTCGGCGTTCATCATTTCTGCTTGAGGAAAAATCTCCTTCACCTTTAAATAGCGTTCCAATGTGACTTGGTTAGATTCGAGAGCGATGGAATTGATTTTAGTACTGCGTTTTTGAAGAAATAACCGGAACATTTCCCACGGGTCTTCATGATCATAATAAGCGATAGTAGGAAACTTCCAACCGGCATTTTTCGCGTCTTCTTCTTCCATAGCAGGCAGTATCAAAAGCGGGTCCTCATGTTGGCAAACAAATATAGCGAGCAGACGCTCATGGGGGTCTGAATTGTAATTACTCAAATAATAAACATTTGCTGGCGATGTGACCAGCACGCTGTCCATATTATTTGTTTTCATTTGTTTCAGCAGGTTTTCCAGGCGTTCTGTCATGAACATTTCACCTCTTCAAATTGATTATCTGTTCCATAATAACTCTATACCAAGCCTTGGTCATCTGCAAATAATTAACCGGCCGGAATTGTTTTTTTGAAACCTTTAGCGCATTTTTTCGTAATACATAGGGAAGAGTTGAATAGACGCTATATAAATTGAAGGAGGAATACTCATGTTCAAATTTTTTGGCCGTATTAAAACTATTGTTAGTTCGGAACTGAATGCAGCGTTGGATAAAGCAGAAGACCCTGTGAAGATGCTTGATCAATATATGCGAGATATGGGCGAGGAAATTGCAGAAGTGGAAAAAGCTGTTGCAAAACAAATCGCCAATGAAAAGATTCTTAAACATAAGAAAGAGGATGCTGAAGCTAAAGTCGCTAAAAGACAACATCAGGCGGAACAAGCCGTGCAAGCCGGAAACGATGATTTGGCTAAACGTGCTCTGCAAGATAAAAAAGAACATGAAAATACTGTTGAAGCCTTGTCTCATTCATGGGAACAGGCAAAGAATGATTGTGAAATTCTTAAAAACAAATTGAATGAAATGAAAAAAGAGTATCAGCAAATGCAGTTGAAAAAAGATTCGTTAAAAGCCAGGGCAGAATCTGCCAAAGTGAAAACAAGACTGAACAGGACCATGTCAACGATTGGCAATGATGAATCCAAACGCGGTTTCGAGCGAATGGAAGAAAAAGTGCTGCAATTTGAAGCGGAAGCGGAGACAACGGAAGATTTAAGTAAGGAGTCCCGTACATTAGATGATGAATTTGCAAAACTTGACAACGATGTCACGGATGAACTGGCCGATTTGAAAAAAAAGCTTGCAAGCGAAGAATGAAGCATTCGAGAGCATATTACACAGCAAGATCAAGGGGCGGTCTTGGAAATCGGACTGATCCTTTAGAATATGAAAAAGGATTTATCTGTTTGAATGTCGAATATTAAAGGTATACCCCTAATGAAACTATTTGTAAGGAGAGATTTTATCGATGCAAGTATCTTACCATGGACATTCTGTTGTCCGCGTTAAAACAGACGAATATACTATCTTATTTGATCCGTACATTTCCGAAAATGAACAATGCGATCTTGATGCTGATAGTGTTGAAGCAGATGTCATCTTATTGACCCACGGACACAATGACCATGTGGGCGATACGATTGCGATTGCCCGACGCAACAATGCGTTGGTGGTAGCTCCCAATGAATTAGCTAACTATCTGGCTTCAAAGGGGTTGAATACCCATCCAATGCACATCGGCGGAGCTCATACATTTGAATTCGGCAAAGTCAAGCTCACACAAGCCTTTCATGGCTCTTCTTACACAGAAGAGGATGGTACAATCGTTTATACCGGTATGCCCGCTGGTATCATGCTGATGATAGATGGTAAGACAATTTATCATATGGGAGACACGGCATTATTCACCGACTTGAAAATGTATGGTGACATGCATGACATCGATTTGGCGTTTATACCAATTGGTGATAATTTCACGATGGGTCCCGAAGATGCCCTTGTCGCCACAGATTGGATAAAAGCGAAAACCGTCGTTCCCGTACATTACGATACATTCCCGGTTATCCAACAAGACCCAGATGCTTTTGCAGCCAAGGTGAAAACTGGCGAAGGGAAATGCATGAAGATCGGGGAAACAATCGAGCTATGATTATTATCGGGGCTAGGAAAAGCTAGCCTAAAATAACTAAAAATAGGCAGTACAGTTCAATTTCACATTTGGTTGACTAGCGCGAAAGGCGGCTGACTCCTTGAAAAAGAAATTCGCTTTTTTTGTGTGAGATGTAAATGCTGCTAAAGCGTTTCTTGTCCTGCGGGAACAAGGTCTTAGACCGGGTGAGTAATCACAGCGCAAGCACGAGTCTGAAGCCCTTGCAGCGATGGTTTCCTCTTAGAAAGTGCATGAGGGAAGGCAAGCTAAATACAGCTTTTGCGGTTAACGCTTGCCTATCCCTTGCCAGGACGCCCGCTAAAAAGCAGTAGCCTGGCGTGTGAAGCAACGAAATGGCTAAGCTGATAAAAAAGTTGAGCGGTTCCATGTCAAGATGGTACCGTCCAACTTTTTTTTACATTTACTGGGGTTTTGTTTCCCCCTTTTTCATGTTTAAGAAGATTGTATGCGTAATGGGCTATGATGATCCAGCTTGCCCGATTGTGAAATGAACGCTTCAGCTACTCGTACCTTATAATCTTCCGTGAAATGGAACTATTGTTTTTTATGTATGTCGGGGGCTGTCTGTTCTTAAAAAAACACGGCTGGCATAAACTAACAGCATAATGAGGAGGGTGTATATGAGACATTATGCTGTGTTGAGATTACTGCTTGCATTATTTTTCTTGTATTTCGCTTGGCCATTGATTCCTCAAGCTTCTTCAAGCATGGAATTACTTTTCTGGGCTGTCTGGATTGTTTTCCTTCTGCTGGTAGTAGGAGCGAACTTGGCTACGCTATTACAGATGACTAAGCCGCCTGTTATGGAACAGAAGTCTATGCAGAGAAGCAAAACGTATAATCGTTGAGGCATTCGGCAATCAACTGTATAATAGAAGGGGAACAAAATCATTAGTACAGTTGAAAGTCGGTGAAATGCATGGCGACAAAACATGAACAAATTCTTCAATATATTAATGGCTTGGAAATCGGACATAAAATTTCTGTCAGGCAGATTGCTAAAGTATTGAATGTCAGTGAGGGCACTGCCTACAGGGCAATTAAGGAAGCGGAAAACCAAGGACTGGTCAGTACAATCGAGAGAGTTGGGACCATACGTATTGAACGTAAAAAAAAGGAAAATTTTGAACGACTGACGTTTGCGGAAGTGGTCAATATTGTTGATGGACAAGTACTTGGGGGTAAAGCCGGGCTTCATAAGACGCTAAGCAAATTTCTAATTGGTGCGATGCAGGTGTCGGCGATTGCGAAATATACAGAACAGGATTCATTGCTGATTGTCGGTAACAGAATCAAAGCCCAGGAATTAGCGCTCAATGATGGAGCGGCTGTTCTGATTACCGGCGGATTCGATACAGACGATTATATCAAACAGATCGCAGATGAAAAGCAATTGCCAATCATTTCCACAAGTTATGACACATTTACAGTTGCCACGATGCTTAACCGCGCTATATATGATCAGCTTATTAAAAAGGAGATTGTTTTTGTCGGTGATATATTCACTCCTTTTTCCCAATGTTTATATCTTGAAAAAAATGATACAGCAGGTCGCTGGTTCGAATTCAATGAAACATATTCCCATAGCCGATTCCCTGTCCTGGACAACAAAAAAAGGGTAGTCGGCATGGTGACATCAAGAGATGTCATTGGCAAAGATATTCATATGCCAATTGAAAAAGTGATGACAAAGCATCCGTTGGTTGTCCAGACAAAGACTTCTCTGGCGTATGTCGCACATATGATGGTATGGGAAGGAATCGAGGTCGTCCCTGTAGTGGACCAGTCGAATGAGTTGAAAGGAATCGTATCCAGGCAGGATGCACTGAAGGCTTTACAGCAAATGCAGCGACAGCCGCAAATTGGCGAAACGATTGATGATATCGTATCCAGAAATATTGAGGTAGTCGAAGAAGAGAATGAAGAAATGTTTTGCCAAACAAAGGTGATCCCACAAATGACAAATCAGCTTGGTACATTGTCAAATGGTGTTTTCACTACGCTGATCACTGAAACGGTGAGAAGGCTGCTGTTGCAAATGAAAAAAAGTGAATTTGTCGTAGAGAATCTGACAATATTTTTCATCAAACCTGTTCCAATTGATACTGATTTGAAGATCAGACCGCACTTGCTGGACGCAGGGAGATTGTATGCCAAAATAGATGTGGAATTGTATAGTGGAGACAGGGTGGTTGGCAAGGCTCTGATGATGGCGCAACTGATAGACAAATAAAGCAAGGCGTTCAGAAAACTGTAAACAATGCACGATATACAGTGGGCAGGCTGAAGATGGGACTTCAAATTTTCTTGTGTTCCAAAAAAGGCTTTCCCACAATGATCGATTGAGGGAAAACCTATCGAAGCGGCTTACGATTCCGGATACAAACGCCGGAATTCTTTTCTATAATGTTTACTTTCTTTTAAACCTACATATAATTGCAAGCCGCCTAATATGATAAATACAATTCCGATGAACAGGGACAACCTTGTCTGATAGTAAACATATTGATTGATCCCGAAAAACAATATGAAGCTCCCAAGACAAATGCGGGATTTTCCATTATAATAACCGCGTGTAAGCCCATCAGGCGCTTTGATGATGGCTACTTTATAATACACGTATAATACGAGTGATATCACGATGATAATGGGAAAGATGACAGTCACGATAATTTCAGCTCCTTGCGTGTTTATCGGCTCGATATGTGAGCATCTATCGTTCATTGTAGCTTTTTTCTGTAAAAAAAGAAAGTCACAGAGCGTTTTAGAAGCAAGAAATCACCGGGATGTCTATCAAATGGAAGATTCGGGTTTAGCGATGTATTGACTCGGCGCAAAAGTATGGCAGTAAGGGTAAGAAAAAATAAATCAATTCAAAAGAGGTATTTGTATGATCTTAGATGAGATTCTGACAGCAATAGAAAAATTCAATACGATTATTATTCATAGACATGTTCGTCCTGATCCAGATGCTCTTGGTTCTCAAGCAGCTTTGCAAGAGGTGATCAGGGTATCTTATCCGGAAAAACAAGTTTTCAGCGTGGGTGAAAACGAACCATCGCTTTCTTTTCTTGCTGAAATGGATGATGTGGATGACGCGTTGTATGCAAACGCCCTTGTCATTGTCTGTGATACAGCGAATACGGATCGAATCGATGATGAACGTTACCAGAGGGGAGAAATGTTGATCAAGATTGATCATCATCCTGAGGTGGATCAGTACGGGGATCTGCAGTGGGTGGAACCTTCCGCCAGCTCCACAAGCGAAATGATTTATTCGCTGTCTCTGCATGGAGAATTACTGCATATGAACACGACGGCTGCAAGGCTTTTATATGCCGGAATTGTTGGGGATACGGGAAGATTCATGTATCCTAATACAACAAAGCGCACCATGGCTTATGCCGGTGATCTCCTTGCCTATGATTTTGACCGCCAGCAGCTATTTGATGGTCTGTACCAAATCAAACCGGAAATTGCAAAGTTGAAGGGATATATTTTACAGAATTATATATTGGGCGAAAGCGGATTGAGTACGATTCGACTGACACAAGACATTATGAATGAGTTCGGTTTGGATGCAAGTCAAACGAGTCAGACAGTCAGTACACTTGGGGAGTTGGAAGGGGTTGTTGCATGGGTCATGTTTGTGGAAGAGAAAAACCAGATTCGTGCACGTTTGCGGTCAAAAGGACCGATAATCAATCATATTGCTGAAGCATTTCATGGCGGAGGTCACCCCTTGGCTTCCGGAGCGACGGTGTACTCCTGGGAGGAAGCTGATAAATTATGCCAAGCCCTTGACGTTGTATGTAGTGCATATGCGAAAAAATTAAAATGACCGCTGTAATCGAGCAGGAGACAAAGTTACCAGATGGAAGGGTCTGACCATTGGTCAGCCTCTTCCTCTTGCAATCAACTGCTGATTGCATCCTGTACAGGGATGAAATAGCAGCCGCCCTGTGTATAATCAATTTGCACTTGAAGATTTTCTTTTCTGATTTCTTTGGAAAGGCGTTGAACCAATGTGGGGGATTCGACATAAGCAGTGTAGCCTTGACGAAGCAGTTTCATTTTTTCCTCACAGAGGCGTCCGTCTGCAATGACATGCATGTTACCATCTCCTTTTCGTCATGTTCAAGCATATTTCGATCAGTCGGAAATTTTTGCGGTAAGAACCAATTTTAATTTAGAAGATACAACCATACGATCAACTGTGAATGTATAAGAGAAATCATCAACATGATATGTTTTATTTTCTATTGTTGACACTATCAATTCATCACTTTTTCCAATCACTTCAGTTTCCAGGCCGATCAGCTGATCAAGATCTTTTTTTATTTTGTCTGAAAGCTGATGAATGATGAGGGGATCCAGTTTCAATTCTTCTGCATTTGAAATTTTGATTTCCATGATTTCTATTGTACTTGGCTTGTTATTTTCCTGATCTAAATCCTCGTTGTCTTCCATCAATGCTTCTTTTTGTTTCTGCAAGTCATTTACTTTCGATTGCAGTTCATAATTTTTTTCTACCAGCTTTCCATACATAGTCCCATGCATAAAAATGACGATCAGATAGCCTGCCAAAGCACCAAAAAAAACGCCTAAAAGGAATCGCTGCCAACTCGGTTTTTTATAGTATGGTGGAATATGCATCAGCCAACATCCTCCTGAATTGCCCAGCTCAGGAGCACCATTGCAGTTTTTACCCCGCCCATTGCGGAAAAAATGATCAATATTTGCTTGAATACATCCAATGCTGAACCATCCAAAGCTTTTTCGAAATTGGCTATTGCATCAAAAGTGCCCCCGATCGCAGCTACAATAGCCCATATTCGTAATTGTTTCGCTACTCGCGTGACAGCGTTCAATGGCGGATTACCTGTTATGAAATACCCGATACTGCCAATTAATGCCCCGCCAATAATAACCCCTAAAGCAATGAAATAACATTGAATAAAAGAAACTAAAAAGCGTTCCTCCATGGCAAAAGCGCCCCTTTATAGCTGATCTTTTATTATTGTATGAACGGGCAGGACAGGTTATGCTAATATGCTTCTGGGCCAGCCGACATGCTATAAGGGATTTCGGAGGAAACAACAATGCAATTTTCATGGTCGATGTTTTGTTCTATGATCTGATGTGAGGGCTGTGTACTATGCTGTTTATTCAGACATGTTTAAAATAGAGAGCTTTGTCAAAATACACGCATGGCTGGATGACTTGATTCGCATCATTTATAATGAAAAAAGAGAAAGAGGTGGGAACTGATGTCATTTACACATTTGCAGGTAAAAAGCGGATTTAGCTTCATGCAAAGTGCAGTCACCATTCCGAAGTTGATAAGGAAAGCAAAACAGCTCGATTTTACTACACTTGCAATCACCGATGAGCATGTTTTATATGGCGTCATCCCCTTTTATAAAGCCTGTTTAGCAAATGATATCAAGCCTGTCATAGGCATGACAGTGCAAATCATTACACAAGAGCAGGAAACGGACACTTGTGTTCTGCTGGCGAAAAATAATAACGGTTATCAACAACTTTCCAGATTGAGTACCTTTCTTCAAACGGCACATCAATCCGGTGTAGAAAAAAACGTTTTCCAAGACTACACTAATGACCTGATCTGTATTTTGCCTTTCTCGCACAGCAGGTTGAATTATATGCTTGGAGCTTCTTCTGATGAACGAAGTAAAGATTATCTTCATTCCTGGCAAAAATTATTTGCCCCGGGTGATTTTTATGTTGGCGTGGAGGATCATGGTAATGAACAAGAACGGCTACTGAGAAAAAAATTGAAAATACTGCTGGAAAAAAATAAAATTCCGGCCGTGGCGATAAATGACGTCTGCTACCTGGAGGCCCAGGATGATATGGCCCACGATTGCTTGCAGGCGATCCGCAGGGGAGTACAGTGGGATTCGGAATTTGCTGATCCTGTAAAAAAACGGCACCATCTCAGAACAAAGGAAGAGATGTCCCGGTTATTCGCTGATTGGCCCGAGGCGATTAGCGAAACTGGGGCGATCGTGGAAAAATGCCATGTGCATTTTTCATTTAACAACCGAATGCTGCCCTCCTACCCGTTGCCGGCCGACCAGGATGCGGCGTCATATTTGCGGGAATTATGCCAGAAAAACCTGAAAAAAAAATATCCGGATGCAAAGGGGAGTGTTCAAAAACGGCTTGCCTACGAGCTGGATATTATCACTTCTATGCAATTTAGTGATTATTTTTTGATTGTGTGGGATTTTATCAAATATGCGAAAGACCATAATATCATGGTGGGACCTGGAAGGGGATCCTCAGCAGGGTCATTGGTTGCGTATGTGCTGGATATAACGGAAGTGGACCCAATAAAGCATGAATTGCTATTCGAACGTTTTCTTAACCCGGAACGAGTGACAATGCCTGATATTGACGTCGATTTTTCTGATCGCAGAAGAGATGAAGTGATTGCATATGTCAAAAACAAATACGGTACGGAACACGTAGCGCAAATCGTTACATTCGGGACATTTGCGGCCAGATCAATCATTCGGGAACTCATGAAGACGATGGCTGTCGATCAGCAGGACAGCCATTTCATTCTGAAGCAAATGCCGCAGCATACCAGTAAAACGTTGCAAGAGATTGTACAGGAAAACCCTGAGTTGAAAAAATATATCAGTCAGTCTAAAAAGCTCCAGGAATTATTTTCTCTTGCAATCCGCTTGGAGGGGCTGCCAAGGCATATTTCCACACACGCTGCGGGGGTGGTGATCAGTGAACAACCATTGCTTGAACATGTTCCATTGACATCGAGCGGCGGAGATATGTACTTGACACAATTCACTATGACTGACTTAGAAAGCTTGGGCTTATTGAAAATTGACTTTCTTGGACTCCGCAACCTTACTTTGCTTGAAAGAATACTGCAATCAGCGAGCCAAAGCACTGGCCAGTCACTATCACTCAAAAATATCAGGCCAGAGGATGCAAAAACATTCCGTATGCTTAAAAATGGCAAAACAAACGGTATCTTTCAGCTGGAATCCGAAGGGATGAAAAGTGTTTTGAAGCAGCTTGAGCCATCTTCTTTCGATGACATTGTCGCTGTCAATGCGCTATACAGACCGGGTCCGATGGAGAATATTCCTGTTTACATCGCTCGAAAGCATGGCAAACAAAAAATCACTTATCCGCACCCGGATTTGGAGCCGATCCTGCAGCCGACCTATGGTGTACTGATCTATCAGGAACAGATTATGCAAATTGCTCACCAAATTGCAGGCTTCTCTTTAGGGGAAGCAGACATTTTACGTAGGGCAGTCAGCAAGAAAAAAAAGGAAGTCATGCAGCAACAAAGGGCTCTTTTTATACGAGGGTGTGTGGCAAAAGGTTATGACTTGTCTGTTGCAGAAGAATTGTTTGCTTGGATTGTCAAATTTTCAAATTATGGTTTTCCGAAGGGACACGCAGTAGCCTATAGTAAAATAGCATATCAGCTGGCATATTTGAAATCGCATTTTACTGTATATTTTTATGCGGAATTGCTAAGCTCGACCACTAATCAGCCAGACAAGCTGCATTTGTATCTGAAAGAAATGAAAGAGTCCGGTATCCAGCTCCTGCCGCCTGCCGTCAATAAAAGTTTTGGAAGATATACGGTTGAAAATGGCCATATCAGAATTGGCTTGCTTGGCATTAAGGGTATATCAAACAAAACTGTTCAGGAAATTATAAAAGCTCGTGGCAAAAAAAAGTTTACCAGTTTGTCCGATTTTTACTTGCGGGTTTCAGGCAAGGCTGTCAGCCGAGGGGCGATGGAAATACTGATCATGGCAGGGGCATTTGATGAAATTTATCCTAACAGGGCCAGTGTGCTGGCATCGATCGACAGAGCTATGGAGCAAGGGGAATTATTCAAGGAATTCGCTGATCAGCCTGATCTGTTTGCAGAACAATTTCCGTTGGAAGAGTCATATGTGGAAATGGAAGATTTCAGCTTACCGAAAAAACTCGCAGACGAAAAGGAACTGCTTGGCATGTATGTCTCAAGCCATCCTTTGAAGAGTTACCGTCATACTTTGGATAATCAGGGATACATACCACTTGCCGGTGCTGAAAGGTTTGCAGGTCAAAAAAATCGCAAAGCCGTTGCCATTGTTCAGCAAATCAGAAAGATACGTACGAAGCGTGGAGAATCCATGGCATTTATAGTCTTGGCAGACGAAACAGACGAAATAGACGCAGTTATTTTTCCGGATTTATATCGTGAACATGGCAACTGGCTTGAGGAAGAAGCAATGGTGAAAGTTACCGGAAAAGTCGAATGGCGACGTACGAATTTGCAATGGGTCATTTCTCGACTGGAGCCGTTTCATATAGAAGAAGTGCAGACTGACAGTAAAGCAGTTTTGATATCGATCCGTGTTGTCGATCGCAACGGACGGGAAACAATGCAATTTCTAAAAAAAATAATGGAACATCATCCGGGACAAACACCGGTGAAGCTGGTCCATGACCAACAAACCTATCATGTGAAAAATTGTTTGCTGGCGCCGGATCCTGCCTGTATCGCACAGCTGCATTCTTTTTTTGGTGAGGGAAATGTAGAGATGATTCAAGGGGAATAACACTGCCATCGCTTTACTTTACAGTGTAAACTGTTCTGTTATAATAAAGTAGTTGAGTGGTCTGACCACCAGGACGAACCGTTAAACTTATATGAAACAAGGGGAGATATCATATGGACATGCGCGATGAAGCTTTGCATATGCACAAAACGGCTAAAGGAAAAATTGCAACCCAACCCAAAGTTAACGTAAAAACCCCTAGAGATTTAAGCTTGGCTTATTCACCATGGGTTGCGGAGCCATGTAAGCAAATACATGATAACAAGGCTAAAGTTTATGACTATACAATGAAAAGCAACATGGTGGCGGTCGTGACAAATGGCTCTGCCGTTCTCGGTCTAGGTAATATCGGACCGGAAGCTTCCCTGCCTGTAATGGAAGGGAAGGCAGTTCTATTCAAAAACTTTGCCGGAGTGGATGCCTTCCCGATTTGTCTTGATACACAGGATGAGGACGAAATCGTACAGGCTGTCAAGCTGCTTCAGCCAGGTTTTGGAGGCGTCAACTTGGAAGATATTGCTGCTCCGGCTTGCTTCCGGATAGAAGAAAGATTGAAAAAAGCGACAGACATCCCGATTTTCCACGATGATCAACACGGAACGGCCATTGTCACTGTTGCGGGACTGATGAACGCACTGAAACTGACCGGCAAATCTTTTTCAGAGATCAAGGTGGTTGCCAATGGTGCGGGTGCTGCAGGTGTGGCGATCATTAAGTTGTTATATAGTTTCGGTGTGCGTGAAATGATTATGTGCGATTCGCGCGGAGCCATTTATGAGGGCAGAAAAGATGGTATGAACAGCGTAAAGGATGAAATTGCCAAATTTACGAACAGCCAACGGAAACTAGGATCCCTGGCAGAAGTAATCGAAGGGGCGGATGTATTTATCGGGGTATCTGTTGGAGGGGCATTATCGAAAGAAATGGTCCAAACGATGGCTGAAGATCCGATCATTTTTGCGATGGCGAATCCTGAGCCGGAAATCATGCCGGATGATGCGAAAGAAGCGGGTGCGAAAGTTGTTGGGACAGGCCGCTCTGATTTTCCGAATCAAGTGAACAATGTACTGGCCTTTCCGGGGATATTCCGCGGTGCTTTGGATGTCAGAGCGACGAGGATCAATGAGAGAATGAAGATTGCTGCTGCCAAAGCGATCGCATCTCTGGTGACAGAGGATGAACTAGGGGCTGACCATGTGATACCTGGCCCGTTTGACAGCCGGGTTGCACCTGCTGTTGCAGCGAGTGTGGCCAAAGCTGCCATGGAATCCGGTGTAGCCCGTATCAACGTGGATCCGAAAACGGTGGAGGAAAAAACCCAACAGTTGACGCGAATTCCGGATTGAGCATGTGTTTGCAGGAATGGTTTGTTTCCTGCCTTAGTACAATGAAGGCATTCACCATGGGCTTGGCGAATACCAAGTTTTTTAAGAAGGAGTGACCATGGCCGTGACCATGTCCCCAAAACAAAAAGTGTATCAGGAAGTTTTGCAGGAAATTCGAACTTACATTGATGAAAACCACCTTCAAACCGGTGACAAACTTCCTTCGGAAAGAGATTTATCAGAGAAACTGCACGCTGGCAGATCCTCTGTCAGAGAAGCATTGCGGGCGATGGAATTACTGGGGCTGATTGAGACTAGACGAGGAGAAGGAACGTTTTTGACAACCTATCAACCTTACCAGTCAGTAGAACTGCTGTCGTCATTTATTCTAAGGAAAGACGGAATCAAAGATGAACTATTCTTGACAAGAGCAATTTTGGAAAAAGAGGTTGCCAAAATTGCTTTTCGTGATCTGGATGAGCAAGATTTGTCCATTTTGGAAGGTTTGCTCCAAGATGATGCAATAAAACCTGAAGAAAGACATTTGGACTTTTTCGGATTATTATTTTCTAAAATAAATAACTTGCTTCTGGCAAAAATATGGGGGCTTATTGAAGCATTTTCGTTGACGGCCCAGCATTTTTACTATGATGAGGATTTCTATCATGATTTGCTAAGTTTATATAAACATGACCAGTACGATGAAATTGAAGATCTATTTCACCACAACATAAAAATTAGAAACTAAAACATATAAATATATGATATCGACAGAAAAAGACAGCATTTTTATAAGAAATGCTGTATAGTGACTGCAAGCATACAAGCGCAAAGATGTCGTTATGTTGAAATGGAGGGCATTTTTGCCGTTCCGGGGAAAGAGAGGGATAATCTTGCTGAAAGATTTTTTTATAAAAAAAAGGAAATATGCATCAATACCAGGGGCAGATTCCAAGGTGGATATACCCGCAGGGCTGATGAGAAAATGTGAAGCATGCCACAAAATATATTACAGAAAAGAATTGAAGAAAAATTTGAATGTATGTCCCAACTGTGGGCATCATCATCGCCTTGAAGCTTGGGAGCGTATTGAAAGCTTGTTTGACATGGAGACATTTCAAGAATGGGATGCTTCCATGATTTCTGCCAATCCGTTGGAATTCCCCGACTACGAGAAAAAGTTAGAAAAAGATATGCAAAAAACCGGTCTTCATGAAGGTGTAGTGACTGGGAAAGGAAGTCTGGACGGGCATGTTGCAGCAATAGCCGTGATGGACGCACGTTTTCGTATGGGCAGTATGGGTTCCGTTATTGGGGAAAAAATAGCAAGAGCCATTGAACGGGCAAAAGAGGAATCTATTCCATTCATCATCTTTACCGCATCAGGGGGAGCAAGGATGCAAGAGGGTGTGTTAAGTCTAATGCAAATGTCAAAAACCTCTGTCGCTATCAGCAGATTTTCTGCGGCTGGCGGATTGATGATCTCGGTTATGACTCATCCTACGACAGGCGGGGTATCTGCAAGCTTTGCGTCACAGGGGGACTACAATTTTGCCGAACCAGGTGCTTTGATCGGATTCGCAGGCAGAAGGATCATTGAACAGACTACAAGGGAAAAACTGCCCGATGACTTTCAAACTGCGGAATTTTTATTAAAACACGGACAACTCGACAAAGTGATTCATCGTCATGATATGAAAAAAACACTTGGGACATTGCTTAGGATGCATCAGAAGGGCGGGACACAACATTGAAACATGTCTTGGAATTTGAAAAACCTGTAGTGAATTTGAAAGATAAAATTTCTGAGCTGAAAAAAATGACCAGTGATAGCGAAATCGATCTGACTGATGAAATAGCCATCATGGAGCAGCGTCTTGCAAATCTGGAGAATGATATATATGGCAATTTGAAACCATGGGAAAGAGTACAGATGGCAAGACATCCGGAAAGACCGACAAGTCTTGACTATATTTCGGAAATATTCGAGGATTTTATCGAATTCCATGGTGATAGATATTTTGGTGACGATGAAGCTCTCGTCGCAGGTGTGGCTTTTTATAAAAGCAAGCCAGTCACAGTAATTGGCCATCAGCGTGGGAAAAACACCAAAGAAAATCTCAAAAGAAATTTTGGCATGCCTCACCCGGAAGGTTACCGGAAAGCATTGCGACATATGAAACTAGCCGAAAAATTTCATCGGCCGATCATCTGTTTCATCGATACAAAAGGGGCCGATCCTGGCAAAGAATCTGAAGAAAGAGGCCAAAGTGAAGCGATTGCGAACAATCTTCTTCAGATGGCAGGTCTGACAGTTCCTATCATCTGTGTTGTCATTGGGGAAGGCGGAAGTGGCGGTGCGTTGGCAATTGGTGTCGGGGATCGTGTATATATGCTGGAAAACGCAACATATTCCGTCATTTCTCCAGAAGGAGCAGCAGCTTTATTGTGGAAGGATTCAGGACAAGCCAAGCGAGCTGCAGAAACAATGCAAATCACATCTTACGACTTAAAGAAGCTGGAAATTATTGATGGCATTATCAAAGAGCCAAAAGGCGGTGCGCATCGTGATATTCAGCAGCAGGCGGCAAACATTGACAAGGTATTGGATAAGACACTGACAGAGCTGTCCAAAATGTCCCCAGATGAATTATTGGACAAACGGTGGGATAAATATAAGTGTATGGGAGCGTTTGCGACCATGGGAGACTGACTGTTTCAGTCTCTTTTATTTTTTAAATCACATTTACGGAATAGAATTATCAGATTGTGTGTCTGATGACAACTCTATATTAAAATGCAATATTTATAAACGCAATGTACGAAAGCTAAAGTAGGGATGGGGAATCCTGACTAGATGAGAAGGTTTCAGCTAACTGCTGACCTTAGCTTTGGATCGCCTTTTGAATTTTTCTTGAAGAGGACTTCGCATAGAATGCCCACACATCAAGTGGGATTCCTGATATGAATCCACTTTGGAAAAACAGCCCTTTTTTAATGGAAGCAGAGGCTTTATGAAACGTTGCCAAAAGTATGTTACATTTGCAATGGCATATACCGTTTTAATTATTTTCAACGCTTATGTACAACACATTTAGAGGATAAATGTTTACATATGAACTATTAATTGATATTTTTTTTGATACCTATTATCTTTGAATAGAACGGGTATTATATCAGTAGTTACAATATATCGTCCATGAGGTGGATTTTATGAAAAAAATTGGAGTATTGACAAGTGGCGGAGATGCGCCTGGCATGAATGCTGCAATTCGTGCCGTAACGAGAAAGGGAATTTACCGCGGTGCAGAAATTTATGGGATTTCAAATGGATATCAAGGGTTGATAGAAGGCCATATTGAAAAGCTTGAGATAGGTTCGGTAGGCGATATCATCCAGCGTGGCGGGACGAAGCTCCGTTCAGCGCGCTGTGACCGTTTTAAAACCGATGCCGGCCAACAGGAAGGAATCACCCAATTAAATAAATTCGGCATTGAAGGGCTGATTGTGATTGGGGGAGACGGAAGTTTCCGCGGGGCCCAGAAGCTGACAGAAAAGGGTTACCCATGCATCGGGGTACCGGCTACTATCGATAATGATATCGCAGGGACTGATTTTACGATCGGTTTTGACACTGCATTAAACACGATCATTGAAGCGATTGATAAAATAAGAGATACCGCTACCTCGCATGAGCGGACTTATGTCATCGAGGTGATGGGCCGCAATGCAGGTGATTTGGCACTGTGGGCTGGCTTGGCTGATGGTGCGGAAAGCATCCTCATTCCGGAAGAAACCGATGACTTGAACAACGTTGTGAAGCGTCTGCAACGAGGGCATGAACGGGGCAAGAAGCACAGTATCATTCTTTTGGCCGAAGGCGTAGGCGATGGAATGGAATTCGGCAAGCAGATTCAGGAAGCGACAGACTTTGAAACAAGAGTGACAGTACTTGGGCATATTCAGCGCGGCGGCTCTCCAACTGCATTTGACCGTGTTCTCGCGAGCCGGCTTGGAGCAAAAGCGGCTGATCTACTATTGGATGGACAGGCAGGGAAGATGGTTGGCATCCAGCAGAACCGGCTGGCCGTTCATGATATCAATAATATATTGACAGGTAAGCATGAAATAGATATGGATCTTTATCATTTATCAAAGGAATTATCCATCTAAATACATTTATACGATTAAAACAGCTATTTTGACAGAACATAAGGAGGAAATTGTTTTGGATATTAGAAAGACTAAAATTGTATGTACGATTGGACCAGCATCAGAATCGGTAGACATGTTGAAGAGACTTATGAAAGCAGGAATGAATGTCGCTCGTTTGAATTTCTCGCATGGCGACTTCGATGAACATGGTCAAAGAATAACAAATATCAGGCAGGCTGCAAAAGAACTGAATAAAACTGTCGCCATTATGCTTGATACAAAAGGACCGGAAATCAGAACTGGCAATTTTGAAAACGGCGAAACAACAATTGAACAAGGCAGCACAGTGTATGTTTCAATGAAAGAGGTACTCGGCACTGCCGAGCGGTTCAATATTACCTATGAAAACCTGATTCACGATGTGCATGAAGGCTCTAAAATTTTGCTCGATGACGGGCTGATAGAGCTGGAAGTACAAGCAATCGATTTGGGAAACAACGAAATCAAAACAAAAGCCATGAATACCGGAGTGATTAAAAACAAGAAAGGCGTCAATGTGCCGAATGTTTCCGTCAATTTACCCGGTATCACAGAAAAAGATGCCAACGACATCAAATTCGGTATCGAACAAGGCATTGATTTTATTGCAGCATCCTTTGTTCGTCGCGCATCAGACATTTTGGAAATCAGAGAACTGCTGGAAAACCATGATGCCGCACATATCCAACTCATCCCTAAAATCGAAAACCGTGAAGGTGTCGATAATATTAAACAGATACTTGAAGTCAGTGATGGTTTGATGGTTGCACGCGGGGATCTTGGTGTCGAAATTCCTGCAGAAGATGTACCACTCGTTCAAAAGGAACTGATTCGTCAGTGCAATCTTTTTGGAAAACCAGTTATTACTGCCACACAAATGCTTGACTCCATGCAGCGCAATCCGCGTCCGACAAGAGCCGAAGCATCTGATGTCGCTAACGCTATTTTTGATGGATCGGATGCTGTGATGCTTTCAGGAGAAACGGCTGCCGGAAATTACCCTGTCGAAGCAGTTCAAACCATGGCAAACATTGCCTTGAAGACAGAAACAGGACTTGATCATGAATCGATACTCAAAAACCGCTCGAAATCTACTGATATGACGATCACGGATGCCATCAGCCAGTCTGTCACGCATACTGCAATGAACTTGGGGGTCAGTGCGATCATCACACCGACTGAAAGCGGCCATACGGCAAGAATGATATCTAAATATCGTTCCAAAGCGCCAATTGTTGCCATCACTTCTTCAGCAATCGTCAACCGTCAATTGTCATTGGTATGGGGAGTGCACTCCATTATTGGAAAACCTGCTCATTCCACGGATGAAATGCTGGAAGGTGCGATAGACCAGGGATTGAATACAGGTATTTTTGAACGTGGCAACCGTGTGATCATTACTGCCGGTGTTCCGGTGGGCGAAAGTGGAACGACCAACCTGATGAAAATCCACGTTATAGGTGATGTAATCGCAAAAGGACAAGGTATTGGTAAAAAAAGTGTATTTGGGAAAGTTGTAATCGCCAAAACCGTTGAAGAAGCATTGAATAAAGTGAGGCCTGGGGATGTTTTAGTGACATATGGAACGGACCGGGAAATGATGCCAGCCATAGAAAGGGCGGCAGGGATCATCACCCAGGAAGGTGGATTGACCTCACATGCTGCTGTAGTCGGCCTCAGTTTAGAAATTCCTGTTATTGTGGGTGTTAAAGATGCCATGCAGCTTCTGAAAGAGGGACAGGAAATTACGATGGACTCTGCCAAAGGTGACATTTATCAAGGACATACAAATGTGCTGTAATAGATGACAGTGTTCATCATTCTGATTTTGTAGAGGTGATAGCATGCGCAAATTTATACCATGGATTTTTATCATGCTGATATTGGAAGCTGTCGTTTTTGTGTTCACGGTTAAATGGCTCGGTCCTGTAGCAGTGATTTTCTTGACCGCAGTTACTGCTTTGTTGGGGATCGTTCTCGCTAAACAGCAAGGGATGAAAATCTGGGCAGACTTGCAACGGAATTTACGTCATCACATGAAACCCGGAAAGCAAATTTTAGACGGCGTTTGTGTATTGGTTGGCGCGGCATTGTTGATTTTCCCCGGGTTTATTACGGATATTCTTGGCCTGCTTTTTGTCATGCCATGGACAAGAGTGTTTTTCAGGCACATGCTATACACTTTCCTGTCAGCTTTATTCAGCAAGAATATCATTATTTATCGACGTCGTTAGTCCAAAGGTGTGGAACCTTTTATAAAATTAAAGACTAATTTTGGGATTCCGGCTTGGATTATTCCAGTTATTAAAATCAATACAATCGGGGTCATTAACAAGCCCATACCCCCATAAAGTTTAATAGCAACAAATAATACCGTCAGACTCAGCAGCGGGCTGATTCCCAAACTGCTGGAAAGAACTTTTGGTTCCATTATTTGCCTTGTCAGTAATACAAAAAGATACAATAATGCAAGTGCAGCAGCCAATGTCAGTTTCTGAGCGAACAGCAGGTAAATGACCCAAGGGATAAAGATAATGCCCGTACCAAACAGGGGCAGCAAGTCAGCAAAAGCTGCAAGTAATGTGATCGTCATAGCATGTTCAATTTGCAAAATCAGTAAACCGGCAAAAATGATTACCGCTGATGTCATTACCAGCAGCAACTGTGCTTTTGCATAGCCTGTCATACCCCTTTTGAAATGGGATGACAGGCTTTTTGCATGTCTGTGCAATTTTGATGGGAAAAATCGTTTTATTCGCTTTATCACCGCTTCATAGTCATTTGTGATGAAGAAAGTGGCTAATACAGTAAAAAGCGTTACTGAGATAGAGGAAGGCAAGACGACGGCAAAACCAGCCAGCTTTAAAAAGAACTGCTGCAATAAGGAGGCTCCATAGCTGGCAGCGTATGAGCTAGCACCTTGTAAATATTGTTCTATCGTGTCCTGCTGTGCAGGATGCAGTCTTTGGAATAAAGCAGAAATCCGTTCATATAACGGTATCAAATGTTCATGCACGAAATCACTGAAAAGGGCGACTCCTGACTCGAAGTATAAGGGCATTCTGTCCGCCAAAAAAAACATCCCCTGTGTTATTTCGGCAATAATCGTCATTATCAATGCAAGACTGGACACGATAAAAATCGTCATTGCTAAAATAGTTGCCAATGGTCTGGGGAGCTTCAACCTTGTTTGGATGAAAGAGACGACAGGATGTAGTAAAAACGCTAAAAATAGAGCAATAATAAACGGGTAGGCATATGTCAATACGATTTTCCCTGTGACATAGCATGATATGAAAATTCCTAAAACCATTCCAGCACGCATAAGTTGTAAAAATAACTGCTTGTACATAACGCAAACCCCATTTATATCGAGTAGTCGGTTTCATGAAATGTATATGCAAAAGGAAGATAAATAGACTACTGCTTGAGCAAGCATTATAGACGATCTTGCTGCGTTTTCGATTCCAGCGTTTTTAGAACACAGGAAAAGGGAATAAAAACAATGTAGTTGAACTGCTCTGAGCCCGCAATTTGCTAAAAATCTGCAGGATTTGGCAAAAATACGTCATTTTAAATACATTCGTTTCACATCAGCGCTTTTTTACTTTATAATGATGGATGGGGAACGAATGGCATCAAATTGTAGGGTTTAGTTGGCTTGGTGCATCTCCCGAATCATATTTCTTGTTTACCTGAAATGATGTCCATTTTAGGGAATTACATAATAGAAAAAGGAGAGGGTTTCATGTCTTCAACAAAAGGTCTTGAAGGGGTTGTGGCAACACAATCAGCTATAAGCTCGATTATTGATGATCAGCTGACATATGCCGGCTATCGCATTGACGACTTGGCTGAGAATTCCAGTTTTGAAGAAGTGATTTATCTGTTGTGGAATCAAAAGCTTCCGACTGAGAGTGAATTGAAAGTATTGAAAACACAATTACGGGAAGAGATGGCTTTGCCTGAAGCTGTAATCGCACATTTGCGTTCTTATGATTTGTCCACTGTCCATCCGATGGCTGCGCTGCGTACGGCTGTTTCTTTATTAGGTTTGTACGACAGTGAAGCGGACGAGATGTCTGAGGATGCGAATAAACGCAAGGCGGTCCGGTTACAGGCCCGGATGGCAACTATTGTTGCAGCATTTTCCAGGATCCGTGAAGGAAAAGATCCCGTCCAGCCGAAGGACAATTTGAGTTTTGCGGCGAATCTTTTGTATATGCTGAATGGTGAAGAACCGAAAGGTATTGAAATTGAAGCAATCAATAAAGCGCTGGTGCTGCATGCTGACCACGAATTGAATGCATCCACTTTCACAGCGCGTGTATGTGTCGCTACGCTGTCAGACATGTATTCCGGTGTCACTGCAGCAATTAGTGCGTTGAAAGGGCCGCTTCATGGCGGGGCGAACGAGCGGGTCATGAAGATGCTGACAGAAATTGGCGAAGAAGAAAACGCTGTCCCTTATATCCAAGAACGTTTGGAAAGAAAAGAGAAAATCATGGGTATGGGGCACCGGGTTTACCGTAATGGGGATCCGCGCGCCAAGCATTTGAAAAAAATGTCCAAAGAATTGACTGAACTGACGGGGCAGCCTAAATGGTATAACATGTCAGTTAAAATTGAAGAATATATCAAAAAAGAAAAAGGACTTCCTGCAAACGTGGACTTTTATTCAGCCTCTGTTTATCACAGCCTGGGCATTGACCATGATCTGTTCACACCGATTTTCGCTGTCAGCCGTGTATCAGGCTGGATCGCGCATATCCTGGAACAATATGCCAATAACCGTTTGATACGGCCTCGTGCTGAATATACTGGGCCACAAACGCAAGATTATATTTCAATTGAAAAAAGAAGCTAAGCTTCTATCGGCATTTTAATAGGCAGACAGCCCGCAGCAATCATGGAAAAATAGAAAACATATAAAGAATACTGAGGAGGATTACACAATGGCACAAGGTGAAAAAATTACAGTTGAAAATGGGAATCTGAATGTACCAGATACGCCTATCATTCCATTTATTGAAGGAGACGGAACCGGCCCGGATATCTGGGCAGCAGCAAGCCGTGTCCTGGAGGCAGCGGTCGAGAAAGCGTACGATGGCCAAAAACAGATTCAGTGGAAAGAAGTTTATGCTGGTCAAAAATCTTATGATAAATTTGGTGAATGGCTTCCAAGTGAGACACTGGACGTCATCCGCGACTATAAAATCGCTATTAAAGGACCATTGACCACACCTATCGGCGGCGGGATCCGTTCTTTGAACGTTGCTTTGCGCCAAGAATTGGACTTGTTCACTTGCTTACGCCCAGTACGTTATTTTGACGGTGTCCCTTCACCAGTTAAGCGCCCTGAAGATGTTGATATGGTCATATTCCGTGAGAATACAGAAGATATTTATGCGGGCATCGAATGGCAAAAAGGTTCTCCAGAAGTGAAAAAAGTAATCGACTTTTTGAAAAATGAAATGGATGTCCATAAAATCCGTTTTCCTGAAACATCAGGTATCGGCATCAAGCCAGTTTCGGAAGAAGGAACAAAACGCCTTGTACGTGCTGCTATCCAGTATGCATTGAACGAAGGCAGAAAAAGTGTGACGCTGGTGCATAAAGGCAACATCATGAAATTTACTGAAGGTGCTTTTAAAGCCTGGGGCTACGAAGTGGCTGAGCAGGAATTCGGTGACAAAGTATTCACTTGGAATGAGTATGATAAAATTGTCGAAGAAAAAGGTAAAGACGCTGCGAACAAAGCGCAAGCCGAAGCAGTATCTGGAGGAAAAATCATTGTAAAAGACGCGATTGCAGATATTTTCTTGCAGCAAATCCTGACACGTCCGAACGAATTTGATGTCGTTGCTACAATGAACCTCAATGGTGACTATATCTCTGATGCACTTGCTGCACAGGTCGGGGGAATTGGTATTGCTCCGGGAGCGAACATCAATTATGATACTGGTCATGCAATTTTTGAAGCGACTCATGGCACTGCACCGAAGTATGCAGGACTTGATAAGGTCAACCCTTCATCTGTCATTTTGTCAGGTGTATTGATGCTTGACCATCTTGGTTGGAGAGAAGCTGGTGAATTAATCTCCAAAGCGATGGATAAAACAATTGCATCAAAAGTTGTCACTTATGATTTTGCACGTTTGATGGAAGGCGCAACAGAAGTGAAATGCAGTGAGTTTGCTGATGAATTGATCAAAAATATGGATTGATAGTTGAGAGGGGAATGATCTTGGGTATTCGACGCAGAAAAATTTCCGTCATCGGTTCAGGTTTTACAGGAGCGACTGCTGCATTGATGCTGGCCCAAAAAGAGCTGGGCGATATTGTCCTTGTGGATATCCCGAAGATGGAGAATCCCACAAAAGGGAAAGCTTTGGATATGTCTGAGGCAGCGCCTGTGCAGGGTTTTGATGCTAAAATAACCGGTACTGCAGACTATGCTGAAACAGCAAATTCCGACTTGGTGATCATTACTGCAGGAGTTGCGCGGAAGCCGGGTATGAGCCGTGATGATTTAGTTGCTACGAATGTCAGCATCATGAAGTCTGTAACGAAAGAAATTGTCAGATATTCTCCCGACTGCGTGATTGTTGTCTTGTCCAACCCGGTCGATGCGATGACATATACGGTATTTAAAGAATCCGGATTTCCGAAAGAAAGAGTGATTGGACAATCTGGCGTGCTGGATACAGCACGTTTCCGTGCATTCATTGCGGAGGAATTGAATCTGTCTGTGAAAGATATCACTGGTTTTGTACTTGGTGGCCATGGGGATAGCATGGTTCCTTTGATCCGCTATTCTTATGCCGGCGGTGTACCGTTGGAAAAATTGCTTTCCAGAGATCGACTTGATGCCATTGTTGAACGTACCCGCAAAGGTGGCGGAGAAATTGTCGATTTGCTTGGCAGTGGGAGTGCTTATTATGCGCCAGCTGCATCGTTGACGGTTATGGCCGAAGCAATTTTAAAAGACCAGCGCCGGGTGATTCCCGCTATCGCTTTCCTTGAAGGAGAATATGGTTACAATGGTATATACCTTGGTGTTCCGATTGTACTTGGGGGAAATGGCCTTGAAAAAATCATTGAACTGGATTTGACGAATGAGGAAAAGAGATTGCTTGATAAATCTGCTGATTCAGTCAAACAAGTATTGCTCAACCTTTAATCACAAAAAATTAGGCATTCGCTAACTTAACAGCGAATGCCTTCTTCGTGCTTATGAATGTCTATGAAACGAGGAATGAAACAAGCATTTTTGCGTCAACTTTCCGATGCTAAAGAATTTCATACATCGAAACAGTATCAATCGATCCTTTCTATCAAGAGGAAGCGGTAGGCGTGCTCACTCGGTCATTCGGCAGAAAGAAAGCCAGCAATGCCCCAGCCAATGGGAGCAAGGACAAGATAGTGAACACAGCAGTCACCCCAAAGATATCAGCAACTGAACCCATGAATACAGAACCTATCCCGCCAGCTCCAACTCCTGCTCCGATGGATAACCCTGAAGCGAGGGCAATATTCTTTGGCAGCAATTTTTGCATATATACTACAGTTACGGAGAAAGATGCTAAAACGGAAAAGCCAAAAATAAGTAATATAACAACGGTCCAAAATCCATTTACGTATGGCAGAAGCATGGCGACCGGCGTGGCAACCAACATGGAACCAACCATCAGCCTCTTCAATCCGATACGATCTGACCAAATTCCACCAATGAAGGTGCCCAGTGCGCCAGCGCCGACAAACACAAAATTCAAGGTTTCCGAAGCTGCAATGGATAAATGCGACATATAAAATGGCAAGAATACAACTACACCCAATTGACACCAAGAACGCAGGATAATAACCGCAATCAGCTGGATGGCGCCGGCTATATTGTTTTTCCCGGTAATTTCCTTCTTCTTGGCAGCCGCCGCCTTTACTTGCTTATTCATCCAGCCTAGCATTTGTGCTGTAAGAGGGATGGATAGAATCGCTAATGGGATAAGCCACAGTAGTCCTTTTAATCCTGTATGGACGAGCAATAATGGGATCACTAGTGGTCCGAATGCCTGCCCTGCATTTCCACCTACTTGGAAAATGGCCTGCGCATGTCCTTTATGTGTGCCAGAGGCCAGATGTGCACCCCGTGATGCTTCTGGATGAAATGCACCCGATCCTAAACCTGAAATCGCAATAAAAAAAAGCAGCCATCCAAACGATGGAGCAATCCCAGTCATTGCCAATCCAGCGATGGATGCAAATACACCAGCACTAAACAACCAAACCCGCGGCTTTCGATCTGTAACCATGCCGAAAAACGGCTGCGAGATAGAAGATGTGATATAAGATATCAGTACAATGAGAGATGACTCCGTGAAACTAAGATGCAGTGCTTCTTTATATAAAACAATCAGCGCAGGAACCATACCTGTTGTTACAAGGTCATTTAAAAAATGTGAAGCACTGAAGGTATATATTGCTCTGCGATAGATAGGCACATTTTTAGTAATTGATTGAAGCGATGCTGTACTATGGCTCATAAATTTGCCTCCTTTACTGATCAAATTGTCATATTCTGCTTTTCGAAAACAGGCGGTTTACGAAAATGAATAATACAACTTATTGTAACACATGCAGCTTGTGTCAAGATAAAACTTTGCATGGCTGGGCTGACGCTCCAAGTTGTTTTGTAAATTTTTCTTTACAATCGTTTCTTTTCTGCGGCAGCCATTGTAAGATGAATGTAAATATACAATCCTCGAGGGGAGAGTTTATCTCATGGCAGGAAAAATCCTTGTGGTGGATGATGAATCATCTATCGTCACATTATTGGCGTTTCATATAGAAAAAGCTGGCTACGCAGTCGATAAAGCGTACGATGGTTTACAAGCCTTGGAAAGGGCAGAAAGTGAAAAGTATGATTTGGTGGTACTTGATTTGATGCTGCCAAAAATAAGCGGTCTTGAAGTTTGTAAATACTTAAGGAAGCATGATAATGATGTTCCTATTTTAATGCTTACTGCAAAAGGAGAGGAAGCTGATAAAATCGGCGGGCTTGACCTGGGGGCGGACGATTATATGACCAAGCCATTTTCACCGAAGGAAGTAGTGGCCAGAATCAATGCGGTATTAAGAAGGACGAGAAAAGAGGACACTATACCTAAGGAATCAATCCGTGTTGGACCCATATGCATTTACCCCGAACGGTTTGAAGCTGTCAAGGGAGATAAAGTAATAACATTTACACGCAAGGAATTCGAATTACTGTATTATCTTGCTAAACACCGGGGAGTGGTCTTATCGAGGGAAAGACTTCTTTTAGCTGTTTGGAACTATGACTTTGTTGGCGACTCTCGCATTGTCGATGTGCATATCAGCAGGCTCAGAGAAAAACTGGAAATGGATTCTAAAAACCCGCAGTACATCAAGACAATACGCGGGCTAGGATATAAATTGGAGGATGCTGCATCATGAAGTATCTTTTTTCAACTGCTTTATGGAAATATACAATAGGAATCATCCTGCTCATCGTGGTTAGTGGTGCAGTGCTGCTTACTGTCATCGAGGACTATATCATACTTATGTGTGTGCTTTTATTTCAAGGCATTATGTTATTTTTAATGCTATTATTCGCCTTTGATAAATTCATCAAGCCGCTGCATCAGGCTGTTCGAACCGTTGAAGAGCTTGTAAAAGGGAACTACCGGGCAAGGATATATCATAGATTTGACGGAGAAATTGGGGAGCTAAGCAAGAAAGTGAATGCTCTGGCAAAAAATTTGAGTGAACTTTCGATCCAGGAACAAATGCAGTCCGAACAACTTGCCAGTGTGATCAACCATACGCATAGTGCATTATTATTCATCGATGAACGTGGCTATATTCAGTTGATCAATCAAGAATTTCTATCAGTTTTTAAGATTTCCGAAGAAGATTGCCAAGGGTATCTTTATTATGAAGCTATAGCAAATGAGCAAGTACATGAAATGGTTCGGAATATATTTCTTTACGAAAAAACGATCAAATCCAACTTGACTCTCCGACAGTCAGTAGTTGACAGATTCATGGAAATGACAGGGGTGCCAATCTTTAACGAACGCGGAATGTTAAGAGGCGCTGTGCTTGCTTTTTATGATATAACAGAATTAAAAAAATTGGAAATGATGCGAAAAGATTTTGTAGCAAATGTTTCTCATGAATTGAAGACACCAGTAACTTCCATTAAAGGATTTTCAGAAACATTATTAGAAGAAAATATGGATGAGCAAACCAGGGAAAATTTTTTACAAATCATTTATGATGAAAGCAGTCGCTTACAGGCGTTAATCAACGATCTGCTGACGCTGTCAAGTCTGGAAAAAGAGTACCCCACAGTGAAGCTTCAGAAATTCGATTTCGAGTTGATTATTGCAGAAATAAAACCTGGTTTTGAAATGCTTGCAAGAGACAGGCATCTTACATTTTATATAGAAATGTCTGGAAATGTGTACATCATGGCTGATTCCAATCAGATGAAGCAAGTGCTCATCAATTTGTTGACAAATGCATTTAATTATACACCTGAGGGTGGTTCGGTCACACTGCGTATCTATGAAACTGAAACAGAGGCAATCATTCAGGTGGAAGACACTGGCATGGGGATGGAGCAAGACATGATCCAGCGTATTTTTGAAAGGTTTTTCCGCCTGGACGAAGCACGTAGCAGAGACACGGGAGGTACCGGGCTGGGGCTTGCTATTGTTAAACATATCGTTGAGAATCACAAGGGGCACATTGATGTGCAAAGTGAACCTGGAGGCGGCACGACATTTACCGTTTCTATTCCTCATGAAGGTCTATAAAATCAAATGGGCGCTATCTGTGTGAAAAGAACGGATAAAATGATAAAATAGTAAAAGAGATATGCTCTGACTAAATGTAACTGCATAGATGCACAAAAATAATAAGGAGGTGAAACCTGGTTATTTCCAAATAAGGTTGTTTTTCAATAAATATCATCCATTTATGCTCAACAACCTCAAAAATGATCAGGTGTCTTCCCTTGACAAAAAAAATGGTATTGATTGACGGGAACAGTATTATTTACCGGGCTTTTTTCGCCCTCCCGCTGTTAAACAATGATAAAGGTGTTTATACGAATGCGGTGTACGGTTTTACAACCATGCTTATGCGAGTCCTGGAAGAGCATAAGCCAACACATTTGCTCGTAGCTTTTGATGCAGGAAAAACGACTTTTCGTCATGCAACATATAAAGAATATAAAGGCGGGCGACAGAAAACTCCCCCTGAGTTGTCTGAACAATTCCCTGTTTTGAAGGAGTTGCTTGATGCGTTTGGTATCAAACATTACCAGCTTGATCAATATGAGGCTGATGACATTATTGGCACACTCTCTCAGCAAGCCGACAAAGATGGTTTTGAAGTCTCTGTTATTTCAGGGGACAAGGATCTATTACAGTTAGTCACTGATAAAGTGACAGTGCATGTCACCAAAAAAGGCATTAGCGAAATGGAAGCATATACCCCGGAACATATGCGGGAAAAAATGGGGATCACGCCTAAACAAATCATTGATTTGAAAGGTTTGATGGGAGATAGCTCAGATAATATTCCTGGGGTGCCAGGTGTCGGTGAAAAAACTGCCACAAAATTGCTGAAACAATTTCACTCTCTTGAGGAAGTATATGTGCATATCGATGAAATAAGCGGTAAGAAACTGAAAGAAAAGCTCACTGAGCACCATGAAGATGCAGTGATGAGCAAACAATTGGCCACCATCGACATGGACGCCCCACTTGTAATCGGCATGAAAGATACAGTGTATGAATCCTATGACGCTGCAAAAGTCAGTGAAATCTTTAAAGACCTCGGTTTTCAGTCATTACTGGCAAAAATGGATGATGGGGAAGAAGAGCCGGAGTCAAAAGTATTGCAGAATATCACTTTTAAGTCAGTGGACGAAGTAAAAGAAGACATGTTTACTGGCAAAGAAGCGTTGATGATTGAGATGCTTGAAGAAAATTATCATAAGGCACCTGTCGTAGGCATTGGAATCGCAAATGAAGAGCATACTTATTTCATTCCTTCAGAAGTTGCCTTCAAATCGAAAGTATTTTGCAAGTGGGCAGAAGATGAAACGAAGCAAAAAATCGTGTTTGACAGCAAGACCTCTATGGTTGCGCTTTTGAACAGAGGCATCCGGCTGCATGGTGTGGTTTTTGATACCGTACTGGCATCTTATTTACTGAACCCTTCTGAAAATAACCACAGTATTGGAGCCATCGCTCATCGTGCCAATCTTTCAGGTGTGCTGTATGACGAAGAAGTATATGGCAAGGGAGCGAAACAGAAGGTACCTGAACCAAGCATTCTTGCCGAACACATTGCCAGGAAATCGCGCATGATGTTCGATGTCCAGCCAGATTTGGAAAAGCAACTTGCAGATAATAAACAAGCTAGCCTGTTAAAGGAACTCGAAATGCCCCTTGCCTGTATATTAGGTGAAATGGAACACACTGGAGTCAGTGTAGACAAAACACGTTTGGAAAAAATGGGCAAGGAATTGAAGGGGCAGCTGGAAAATGTGGAAAAAGAGATTTTCGAACTGGCTGGTGAATCGTTTAATTTAAATTCGCCTAAACAGTTAGGCCCTATCCTGTTTGAGAAGTTGAAGCTGCCAATAATTAAAAAAACTAAAACTGGTTACTCTACAGCTGCCGATGTATTGGAGCAACTTCAGCAAGAACATGAAATTATTCCCAAAATCCTTCTTTACCGCCAGCTCGGGAAATTACAATCGACTTACATCGAAGGTTTGCTGAAGGTAGTGAATGATGAAACGGGAAAAATTCATACCCGTTATAACCAGGCACTCACACAGACAGGCAGATTGAGCTCAATAGATCCAAACCTGCAAAATATCCCTATCAGGTTAGAGGCCGGAAGGAGAATCAGGCAGGCATTCGTGCCATCTGAAAAGGGTTGGATCATGTTTTCTGCAGATTATTCGCAAATAGAATTAAGGGTGCTTGCCCATATTGCCAATGATGAAAAACTTATTGCTGCTTTTAAACAGGAGAAAGATATCCATACAAGTACCGCTATGGAAGTTTTCCATGTAAAGGAAGAAGAAGTCACAGCGAACATGCGCAGACAGGCAAAAGCTGTCAACTTTGGTATTGTATATGGCATCAGTGATTATGGATTATCACAAAACCTGGGTGTGACACGAAAAGAAGCGAAAAAATTTATTGATCGCTATTTTGACACATACCCGGATGTGAAAAAATATATGGAAGACATTGTAACTGAAGCGAAGCATCAAGGCTTTGTCACCACTTTCATGCATCGACGCCGTTATTTGCCCGAGATCAACAGCCGAAATTTCAATAAGCGCAGCTTTGCTGAAAGGACTGCTATGAATACCCCCATACAGGGAAGTGCCGCTGATATTATCAAGCAAGCCATGATTGATTTACATCAGCGACTGAAAAAAGAAAAAATGAAGGCAAAAATGCTTTTGCAAGTGCATGATGAATTGATTTTGGAAGCACCTGAGGATGAGTTGGACAAACTGAAGGAAATTGTCCCGGAATGCATGGAAAACACGATAGAATTACATGTTCCTTTGAAAGTGGAATACGCATTTGGGAATAGCTGGTTTGATGCAAAGTAAGGAGAACGAAAAATGCCGGAACTGCCTGAAGTAGAAACGATAAAAAACACACTGAAACAATTAGTTATTCACAAAACGATTGAAGATGTGACCATTCAGTGGCCCAAAATTATTAAAAGACCTGGTGATACAGCTGCATTCAGGATGGATTTGCTGGGCCAAAGCATTTTAAATATCCATCGCAGGGGGAAATTTTTGCTGTTTGAACTTGATGATTATACGCTCGTATCTCATTTGCGCATGGAAGGGAAGTATAGCGTCCATCAAAAGGAAGAGAAGGTCAAGAAGCATACACATGTCATTTTTACTTTTACCGATCAAACAGAACTGCGGTATAATGATGTCCGCAAATTTGGGACAATGCATCTTTTTCCTAAAGGGATGGAGTTGACCGAGTCTCCGCTGAACAAGCTTGGACCAGATCCATTCGACGAGGCTTTCACCCTGGATTATTTTTATCAAAAACTGCAACATACGAATCGGCTCATTAAAGCAGTGCTGCTTGACCAGTCAGTTGTAGCGGGGCTTGGGAACATATACGTCGATGAGACTTTATTCAAAGCTGGCATTCTTCCTACCAGAAGAGCGGATACACTGAGCAAAAAAGAAACGGCAGCAATCCGTTCCCAAGCGATCGCTACCATTACAAATGCGGTTGCAAAAGGGGGCTCGACCATCAGGTCATATGTCAATTCGCAAGGAAACATGGGCATGTTCCAGCTCGAATTATATGTTTACGGGCAGGAAAATAAGCCATGCAAAGATTGCGGCTGCGAAATAGTGAAAATGAAGGTAGCTGGCCGGGGGACCCACGTTTGCCTGCACTGCCAAAAATAAATAAATCGTCTGATTAGCAATACCATCTCTTCAAAGGAGTTAGAAATATGACAGTTGTTATTGGATTGACAGGGGGCATCGCAACCGGAAAAAGCACGGTAAGCAATATGTTCAAAGACCTTGGTATTCCCGTGATAGATGCAGATGTGCTTGCCAGAGAAGCGGTTGCATACGGAGAACCTGCCTATGCAGAAATCATTGCCACATTCGGAGAAGCCATATTGAAGTCGGATAAAACGATTAACAGAAAAGCACTTGGAGAAATCATTTTTACCGACCCGGAAAAAAGAGAACGATTGAATAAAATTGTCCATCCAGCTGTACGCCAAAAAATGGTCAAACAGCGCGATGCATATGTTGCAAAAGGGGCTGCTGCAGTGGTACTGGATATTCCGTTGCTGTTTGAGGGGAAGTTGATGTCCTTTGTCGATCAAACGTTGGTTGTCTTTGTTAAAGAGAGTCTTCAGCTTGAACGGCTGATTTCACGCGACGGTTCCTCAGAAGCAGATGCCTTGAATAGGATACAGGCGCAAATCCCGATCGAAGAAAAAGTTAAAATGGCTGATGCTGTGATCGATAATAATGGCTCAAAAGCTAGTACGAAAAAGCAGCTGTTTGAGATATTGGCAAATTGGAGCATACTTAACACCGAAAACCACCTAAAATAAGTGGTTTTCGGTTTTTTCTTGTGAGGACATACGCCGGATTTGTTCCGTAATTGGGGAATTTATTCTCACATTTTTATTTGCAATGTGTTATACTATTAGTGGAATTATTAATAAAAAGTATAACATATACAACAGGAGGATTATGGATGAACAAGAACCGTATTGCGATAAATGGTTTCGGAAGAATTGGAAGAATGGTATTTCGGCAAGCAATCAAAGATCCACAGTTGGAAGTAGTAGCCATCAATGCGAGTTATCCTCCGGAAACACTAGCGCATCTTATTAAATACGATAGTGTCCATGGTATTTTTGATGGCGAGGTGAAAGCGCTTGCTGATAGTCTTGAAATCAATGGAAAAGAAGTTTTGCTTGTTCATTCTCGTCATCCTGAAGAACTTCCATGGAAGAAACACAAGATTGATATCGTTATTGAAGCGACAGGAAAGTTCAAAACGAGAGAAGATGCTGGCCTGCATCTTCAGGCTGGGGCTAAAAAGGTGGTCATTACTGCGCCAGGTTCTGATGTAGATAACACGATCGTGATGGGGGTAAACCATGGCTCTTATACAGCGAATGAAGATGTGATTTCAAATGCTTCCTGTACAACCAATTGTCTTGCGCCGGTTGTAAAAGTGCTTGATGATCATTTCACCATCATGAACGGTTTGATGACAACTGTACATGCCTTTACAAACGATCAGAAGAACCTTGACAGCCCACATAAGGATCTGCGACGTGCCAGAGGCTGCACACAGTCTATCATTCCGACTTCTACAGGTGCCGCCAAAGCGCTTGGTCTGGTACTCCCGCACCTGCAGGGGAAACTTCATGGTATGTCATTAAGAGTGCCGACACCGAATGTTTCTTTGGTTGATCTTGTAGTGGATGTCAAAGAGCAGGTTACAGCCGAAACGGTAAATGAAGCATTTCGCCAAGCGGCAAATAACAGCTTGAAGGGTATTTTGCATTATAGCGATGAACCTTTGGTGTCAATTGATTATACGTCGACTGACTATTCGGCTATTGTCGATGGGCTGTCGACAATGGTTATGGAAGGGAACAAAATGAAGGTGCTGGCATGGTATGATAATGAATGGGGTTATTCCAAACGTGTTATTGATCTGGCAAAGTATATTGGCAATTACTTACAGCAAAGCGAAAAAAAGATTTCCTGATTAAATGAAGTACCAGTCAAATTTAATTAGAGCCACACGCTGATCCATGCTGTGCGGCTCTTGTTTTTTATGGCTTTAATACGACCTTGATGTTGCCATCTTCTTTCTTATCAAAAATTTCGTAGGCTCTTGCTGCGTCCTCGATTGAAATGCGATGAGTGATAATATCCGTAGGATCAAAGAGGTTGTTTTCTATCATTTGATAGAGCTTTGGCATTAAGTGAATGACAGGTGCTTGTCCCATCTTTAAGGAAATATTTCTACTAAAAAAATCACCTATGGGAAATCTGTTTGCTTCCGTGCCATACACGCCAGTTAGTTGAACGGTTCCGAATTTACGTACAGCTTTAGAAGCAGTTTTGATCGGGCTAATCGTACCAAACTGATTGTCAAATTCAGATCCGAAATTTTCATTTGGCGGGACAGTGCCATCCATGCCTACACAATCAATAACAACGTCAGCGCCCCCTTGCGTCTCGTCATACAATAATGCTCCAATATCTTCATTGGTTTTAAAGTTGTATGTGTCGACGTTGTTTGTGTATTTGGCATGTTCAAGCCGATGATCTACCTGATCCACTGCGATGACTCGATTTGCTCCTTTCAATTTTGCGAATTTCTGAGCCATCAATCCAATCGGGCCGCTCCCGAGAATGATGACTGTATCGCCTTCCTTCACGCCGCTATGTTCTACACTCCAATAAGCAGTCGGCACCACATCAGACAAAAAGAGGACGCTTTCGTCATCTAAATTACTTGACTCAGGTACTTTAAATGAAGTGAAGTCAGCATATGGCACCCGTAAGTATTCCGCTTGGCCACCTGGGAAGTTTCCAAACATTTCGGTGAATCCAAATAAACCACCGATTTCCCCGTGAGGATTGGAGACATCGCACTGGCTTTCCATTTGATTTTTACAAAAATAGCATTCTCCGCATCCAATATTAAATGGGATTACCACACGATCTCCCTTTTTTAGATGCTTCACTTCAGGACCTACCTCTTCCACAATCCCCATTGGTTCGTGCCCCATGACATAATCTATCTCCGGCTTGATGCCTCCGTGATAAAGATGGAGATCTGATCCACATATGCCACTCGCCGTTATTTTTACAATCATATCGCTTTTTTCTATGATGGAAGGATCATTTACTCGTTTTGTCACCATATTTTCCTTTCCTTGGAAAGTCACAGCTTTCATTCTTTCACATCCTTTTCTTGTTTATTGTAGTAATATGTTTCCGGGAACTTACTATGTTAAACATTCGGAAAACATTCGCTGTACCTTTTTACGCCAGAGAGAAGCGGAGCTTTTATATCCAAGCTATCCATTGTTCCAGCAGGTGAAAACCCGCTTACGATTGGCAGGGACCTTCCATGCAGGGGAAATGTCAGTTTACCGTCCTATGAAGAATAACGCTTTTCTTCTGTTGCTTATGGTGAAAACATGTTAAAATGAATGGTAGCTTCATACATGATTCACGATTATTTTACAAATTTTGTGGTTGCTGAAGTCTATGACGATGGAGTTGAAAAAACGCATGTCATTTCGAAATTTTATAGGTACATATTTTAACAACCATGCTGAAACAAGCGAACATCATTATAATGCATCTTTGCAGTCACGATATTTTAAAACAAACAAAACCAATGCTTTAGCTGCATTAGAAGAAATGCTGCATAAGAGCGGAGAATTCTCCATTCATGCGATTTCCGAAGAGCATGGTGAAATCAGTGCTCATAAACGAAAAGGGAAAAAAGCATTCATGGTCATTACTGTGGTCATGGTACGGCCATATCGTACGGCTATTGATTTTTCGGTAACAACTGAATCGATTTTACCCTTTGATTTTGGATATAGCAGCAAACTGATTCAAAGATTGTACAATCAGCTAGAACAAGAACTGCCACTGGTTGACAAACATTAAAAAGGTGAAATGTAAAACAGAGTAGGAGCGGTTTTGATGAAATGCCCAGATTGTCAAAGCAAAAATACAAAAGTGCTGGATTCACGTCCTGTTGATGAAAATAAAGCGATTCGCCGACGCAGGGAATGTGAGGACTGCGGATTCCGATTTACGACTTTCGAGCGAGTTGAGGAAAGGCCTCTGATCGTTGTCAAAAAAGATGGCGCAAGGCAGGAATTCAGCAGGGAAAAACTGATCCGTGGTTTGATCAAGGCTTGTGAAAAAAGGCCGGTTTCGATGGAAACAATGGAACAGGTTGCCCTGGATGTTGAAAAAGAATTGCGCAATACCGGGGTCTCTGAAGTAGACAGCAAAAAAATCGGTGAACTTGTCATGGCTCATCTAAGCAATATTGATGAAGTAGCTTATGTGCGATTTGCATCAGTCTATCGTCAATTCAAGGATATTAATGTCTTTCTGGATGAGTTGAAAGAAATCATATCGGATAATCATAAAGATGCTTGATAAAAAATATTGCGGGAGGAGTGCTTTGCTATGAATTTTATTGCTAAAATATTGCCTGTTGATGGCTATAAAGTGGCATTGCGTGGTGATCTCCCTGTTGATTACATTTTATCGCTCACACATCTTTACCAGCCAATTATAGGCAGTAAACCTGTCATGTTATATTTGACTTTGCTGCATGAGATAGACTTTACTGCGGGGGGAGAAGCGCAGACTCATCATACCCTGATGAATTATCTTTGCTTACCGCTGGATGAAATATACGAAGCAAGGACCAAATTGGAAGGAATAGGTCTGTTGCAGACGTTCGAGGATAAAAAAGAAGAAGCAACAGTTTATGAATATATGTTGCAGGTGCCTTACACTCCCGAAGTATTCTTTGCAGAACCAATGCTTTCCCAATTGTTATACTACCACATCGGAAAACAGAAGTTTGCTGTACTCGAAAAACATTTTGAAAAGAATACAATGATTCATGCCGCCCGGGAAATCACAGCATCGTTTAATGATGTGTTCGATACCGTAAAACCTTTCAGAAATGGCGAAATTCAAGAAAGGTCAACAGCCAAGCCCAGAGGCCCCAATATAGAAGAAATCGATTTTACTTATTTGGAGCATGCATTGAAACAGCGAATGATCCCCGTCCAAAAAGTGCTTACTATGATCAACCGCCGTATCATTTCCCAAATGGTGACTTTATATCAGCTAACAAGCTTTGAAATTGAAAACTGTCTCATGTGGTCTCTTACAGCCGATAATGAATTTGATGCGGACGCCTTCAAGTCTGCTTGTCTGGATGTGTTCAAATCGAGCCATGGGCAGTCATATATCCGGCTGCAGGATAAAAAAACAACTTTACTTGATGGAGACAGACAACCTTCTTCAACAGCAATGACAAAAGAGGAGAAATTGATTCAGGAACTGGAAAATATATCTCCTCAGCAGCTGCTTGCTGATCTGTCCAAGGGTAAACGGGCATCTGCACAAGATATGAAGGTAATCAGCGATGTGATGACATCACAGGGACTTCCTTCTCCAGTTATGAATGTGCTCATCCATTATGTACTGCTGCAGACAGATATGAAGCTTTCAAAAGCTTACTTGGAAACGATCGCCAGTCACTGGTCAAGAGCCAACTTGCAAACAGCCAAAGAAGCAATGGTATTTGCAAAACGACAGCAGCAAACAAAATTCAAGACAGTTAAGAAACCGGCAAAATACCGGCAATATGCTAATAAGGCCCGTGTCGTACCTGATTGGATCAATGATAATCATACAAAACCAAAAATAAATGATGAGCAAGATGCACAGGTAAATGTACAAAAGGAAAAAGATGAACTCTTGGCATTCATCAACCAATATACAGACAAGAAGAAAAATAATTATTCGCAAGGGTGAAGCTTATGGAACCATTGCAATCGACTTTGAAAAAATGGCTGGAAAACAACAAAAACTTTCAAGAACAATATGAACATATAAAGATGGAAGTTTTGAATGATCCGGACTTAAAAGTATTTTTGCAACAGCATCCTGAACTGTCTCAGAAGGAAATAGACAAAAATTTAATAAAACTTTATGAGTACAAGACGCAATCCAAGCAATGCAGCAGCTGTGAATCATTCGAAAAATGCAAGAATATCGTTAAAGGTTATTCACCGATTTTGCAAGTTACAGAAGGCGAAATCCATCTTTCATATGAAAAATGTCATCTGAGACGTATGCATGAAAAAGAACAGAAGCAGCGCCAACTTGTACAAAGTCTTTATATGCCCAAAGAAATTCTGCAAGCTACGATTGAAAATATGGATAATGACGAAAAACGCGGTGGCGCCATTGCGGAAATAAATCGTTTTATCAGGCACATCAAAGATGGGCTTCCTGCGAAAGGAATATATTTTTATGGACCTTTCGGTGTTGGTAAGACGTATTTTCTTGGAGCTATAGCTAATACGTTAAAACATTTCGATATTTCATCCATGCTGATTTATATGCCTGAATTTGTACGGGAAATCAGGTCCTCTATTAAGGATGATTCGATCAATGAGAAAATAGATGCGTTCAAGAAGACGGATGTGCTTATGCTTGATGATATCGGCGCTGAGATGCAATCTGCCTGGTTCCGTGATGAAATACTGGGCTCAATTTTACAATATCGAATGATGGAAAAGCTCCCAGTGTTTTTTACATCAAATTATAGCCTTGAACAGTTGGTTGGTGAACTGGAAACGACACGAGACGGCGTAGAAACAGTTAAGGCTAAACGGATCGTGGAACGTATTAAACAAGTTAGCAAAGAAATAGCTGTGTTCGGGCAGAATCGGCGTGATTGAAAGCTGATGAATGGATATTGCTCCATTCATCAGCTTTTTTATCGGAATCAGTACAAATCTACTTTGCTAGTTTTCATGGAATGCACATTTTTTTAAAACCATGTCCATATAATGTAACAGTTTGGAATTGGTGAGGGTGATGTTGCATTGCAGGAAATTTATTTTGGATCTAATAAAGAAGTCATTAGTTTTTGCGATTATTTGTTCAGCCATACGCAAAAAATGGACTTGCATTGGAGAACGGATGAGGCGTTTGGAAATCGAATAAAGGTCAACTGCGAACCAAAGGACGAGGAGAAATCTGATGTGATTTCAAAGTCATTGGCGGATGTTTTTATCAAGCACCGGCTGACAAAGATGACAGGAGACCTGATTACGAATGTTTTTTATTACACCAACCATGATGAAATGGAGCAGATTCTGGAACTGACACATTGGATTTTTGCTGGAGAAGACATAGACAGCAGAAAGGTGCGTCAGGATATCAATCCGAAAAAACTTCTCCAAACATTGTTTGTGGCCCATATTCAGGGAGAAGAGTCCATTCATTTCGATTCACTTGTACAATTTCGCATGCAGGAATTCAAGGAACAGCTCATTCAAATTATTGGGTTGGCTATTGATGAATTTAAACGTGAAGAAGAGCACCAGGCATTTATCAACATGCTTAGAGAATATATTTCCAATAAAGAAGCTAACTACCGGTGCGTCCATATTCTTCAGGGTAATCATTTTTCGTTTTTTAAACCGGATGGCAATAAGTTCACGAATTTGGAACTGAAAAAATTGATGCATGCTGAACCACTTTATATCGTTGGTCTAGATGCGCATGAAATGAATTTGGCACCGCTCGTAGCAATGGCTCCGAAGAAGATTTACGTGTATGGGGATTACCCTTCTGAGCCTAAAACATTGACAATCATTAATGTATTTCAAGAAAAAGTCGAATTTTTACCTGTCCAGCAGTTTCCATTTCCGTATCAGCTGCACCATTAAAAAGCAAACTGGAATCTGGACTGCCAGCGATTTACTTAGGTTTTGCATCGAAGTGGGGTGAGATGCTTTCCCGACTGAAAGGCTATTGACTTCTTTAGCGGAAAAGGTTATAATTTGTCTAATCATTATTCATACTTGAAAAGTATCGATAAGGACATGATTATTTGACCGTAAGCAGTTTTCAGAGAAGGAAGCCAAGGGCTGAAAGTTTCCTCTGCCGAACAAATAATTACCCCCTTTGAACTCTGGCTACGAACCATGCAGAATGCAATCAGTAGTGCCCAGCGAGTGATCATCGTTATTGATCTATAAGCCGCAGATAGCTTTATTTGCGGAAAATAGGGTGGAACCACGTGACCAACGCTCGTCCCTTTGCATTCTGCAGAGGGATGGGCGTTTTTAATTTTTTAACCTTTATGCCAAATCGAATAACTTCCATAGGTTCTGTCAATGATACATCCAAAATGGAAGGTTTGGCGACAATGATATCGAGGAGTGAACAGCATGTCAGCAATTGAAATTATTTTTCCTGATGGAGCAGTTAAAGACTTTCCCGTCGATACAACCGGCGAGGATATTGCGGCATCCATATCACCAGGATTGAAAAAACAAGCACTGGCTATCAAGTTGGATGGCAAGCTGCTGGATTTAAAGAGGAAACTTAATCACGGCGGCAAATTTGAAATTATCACGAATAAAGATCAGGAAGGCATTGAAGTCATGCGTCACTCTACTGCCCATTTAATGGCGCAGGCGGTCCGCAGAATTTATAAACAGGTGCATTTTGGTGTCGGTCCAGTTATTAAAGAAGGGTTTTACTATGACATGGATATGGAACATAAAATTGTTCCAGAAGATTTGCCGGCTATCGAAAAAGAGATGAAGCGCATTATCGATGAAAATCTGCCGATTGAAAGGGAAGAAGTCAGCAGACAGCAGGCAAAGGAAATGTTTAAGGAACTTGGTGACCCATTGAAAATGGAGCTTATTGATGCAATTCCGGAAGAGGAACAGGTCACAATCTATCGACAGGGTGAATTCTTCGATCTATGCCGAGGCGTCCATGTTCCATCCACAGGCAAAATAAAGGTATTCAAGCTGTTGAGTATTTCAGGCGCTTACTGGCGAGGCGATAGTGATAACCAGCAGCTGCAGCGAATATACGGTACAGCTTTTGCTAAGCAAAGCGAACTTGATGATTACCTGCACCTGCTGGAGGAGCGGAAAGAACGCGATCACCGTAAGCTTGGCAAGGAATTGGGGATTTTCACCATTTCTCAAAAAGTTGGTCAGGGCTTGCCGATGTGGCTGCCGAAAGGGGCGACTGTACGCCGTCTGATTGAACGCTATATCGTGGATCTGGAAGAAAAGTTAGGGTATGACCATGTGTATACGCCAGTACTCGGCAGTGTGGATTTGTATAAAACAAGCGGACACTGGGATCATTACCAAGAGGACATGTTCCCGGAAATGAAAATGGACAATGAGGAACTGGTGCTTCGCCCGATGAACTGCCCGCACCATATGATGGTCTACAAAAATCAGCTGCATAGCTATCGTGATCTGCCTGTCCGGATTGCGGAGCTTGGCATGATGCATCGCTATGAAATGTCAGGAGCGCTTGCAGGTTTGCAAAGAGTCCGTGCCATGACATTGAATGATTCCCATATTTTTGCAAGACCTGATCAAATGAAAGCTGAATTCATTAGAGTGGTTGAACTGGTACAGCGAGTCTATAAGGATTTTGGTATTGAGGACTATTATTTCCGTCTTTCTTATCGGGACCCGGAAGATAAAGAAAAATATATCGATAACGATGAGATGTGGGAAAAAGCGCAGTCCATGTTAAAAGAAACGATGGAAGATATGAATTTGGAATATGTGGAGGCAGAAGGAGAAGCTGCGTTTTACGGTCCGAAACTTGATGTTCAGGTTAAAACTGCACTTGGCAAGGATGAAACACTCTCCACTGTACAACTTGACTACCAGCTTCCTGAACGATTCGACCTTACTTATATCGGAGAAGATGGTAAAGAACACCGTCCGGTAGTCATTCACCGAGGTGTTGTATCAACAATGGAACGTTTTGTTGCATTCTTGCTAGAGGAGTATAAAGGTGCTTTCCCGACTTGGCTGGCACCCGTTCAAGTGAAGGTGATCCCGGTTTCTCCACAGGCACACGGGGATTATGCGAATAAAGTTGCTGAGCAACTACAGCTGGAAAATGTGCGTGTCAATGTGGATATGAGAGATGAGAAGATTGGCTATAAGATCCGTGAAGCACAAACTGAAAAAATTCCGTTCGCTATTGTTGTAGGAGATAATGAAATGAATGAGGATGCAGTAAATGCCAGAAGATATGGGGAAAAGAAATCTGAAACCATGTCATTTGACAGCTTCAAAGAATTGTTGCTCGATGAAATCAATCAGAAAACACTGCGCAAGGGCCGCTAGAAGAAGGTTATGCACCACTAGGAAAAAATTGTTATAAGTGCATATTGCCCACAGCCAACCTCATGCGGAGACAACAAGTCATCTTTTTATGCAATGGCTGCTTGACATGTCTTACGACTCATGCTATGATGTTGTAGTTGAATAAATTAAATATGATCTTGAGACAAGTAGAAGCACCCGCTTCTCACCTGATCAACGCTTCAAGCAGTTGGCTGGTTCTTATTCTTGATGTTATAAGAAGAAGTGTGGGTGCAGTTTGTACCCACACTTTATTTATGTGACTTATCTATTTGCTTGTCAATAAAAGATCAGCGCTTTATTAAAATATGGAGGTGTCTGGCTATTAGCAAAGATATGAATGTTAATGAGAAGATTCGTGCAAGAGAAGTGCGTTTGATTGATTCCAATGGTGATCAACTTGGCGTTAAATCACGTCAGGATGCCTTGGAAATCGCACAAAAGCGGAATTTGGACCTTGTGATGGTCGCACCAACCGCAAAACCCCCTGTTTGCCGAGTCATGGATTACGGAAAATTCCGCTTTGAGCAACAAAAGAAAGAAAAAGAAGCACGCAAGAAACAAAAAATCATCAATGTGAAAGAAGTGCGATTCACACCAGGTATCGGTGATCATGATTTTATGACGAAACTGAAAAATGCTCGTAAATTCCTTGAAAAAGGTGATAAGGTAAAAGCATCTGTCAGATTTCGCGGACGCGCTATCACTCATAAAGATCTTGGACGAGAAGTACTGGATCGTTTGGCTGAAGAAGTCAAAGACATTGCTGCGGTCGAGTCCAAGCCGAAAATGGAAGGACGCAATATGTTCATGATGCTTGCGCCTGCAGCTGATAAATAAACTGAGTACTTCCATTCTCGCATAATCATCAGAGCACAAGGAGGAAATTATCATGCCAAAAATGAAAACCCATAAAGGTTCTCAAAAACGCTTTAAGAAAACTGGATCAGGTGAATTGAAACGTTCCCATGCTTACACGAGCCATATGTTTGCTCATAAATCTCAAAAGCAAAAACGTAAATTGCGCAAATCAGCGTTGGTATCATCCGGAGATTACAAGCGTATCAAAAACATGCTTCCATAATTGAAGCTAAACGACAAAAAACAAACGAATTTTGATTTGTATTAGGAGGTTATTAAAATGGCACGTGTTAAAGGTGGAACAGTGACTCGCAGACGTCGCAAACGTGTATTGAAATTAGCAAAGGGTTATTACGGTTCGAAAAGAACTTTGTTCAAAACAGCAAAACAGCAAGTGATCAAATCAGGTCAGTATGCGTATCGTGACCGCAGACAGAAAAAACGTGAATTTCGTAAGCTTTGGATCGCTCGTATCAATGCTGCAGCACGTTTGAATGGTCTTTCTTACAATAAATTGATGCACGGTTTGAAATTGGCTGGCATCGATATCAACCGCAAAATGCTCTCTGACTTGGCAATTCATGATGAACAAGCATTTGCACAACTTGCTGATAAAGCGAAATCAGCACTTAACTAATGATCGGTATATCACTGCGAAAGGATTAGAATGGCACAAGGTGCACTTCTGATCCTTTTTTTCATTGGAAGGAATAAGCAAACGATTATTCAGAAAGCAAGTAACTAGGTAAAGACCTTACATTCAGCCTTGTCATAAAGGCTCGTCAATTGTCATATAGATGGATGACGGGGAAATAAATAAATGAAAGGGGATAAGTAATGGAACACCTAGGAACCAACATCATGACCATTATTGAGCATGGCGGTATACTGGCTCCCGTTTTATTTATTGGTTTTCACTTGCTAAGACCGCTGTTTTTTTTGCCAGTGGTATTCATTTGTGTCACAGGAGGGGTTTTATTTGGCACACTAGCTGGATCGGTATATTCCATTATCGGCATTACACTGTCAAGCATCGTTTTTTATGGTATTATTCAATGGATGCCAAAAACGATCCGTAAATTGACCAGGATAAGAGAGAAGCTTATGGGAAAAAATAGTGGATTAACGACATCACAAGTAGCAGTTCTCCGTTTAGTGCCATTCATTCATTTTCATTTGTTATCACTTTGTCTTATTGAGATGTCGGCGAATTTTAAGGATTATACAAAAGCATCTTTATTCTCGAATATACCGCTTGCTCTTGTTTACACAACCCTTGGACAATGGATCTCGAGTATGTCTCCACTGTATATATCTGTAGTTTTGCTGCTGTTGTTACCATTTCTATTCATGCTGCGAAGAAAGGAAATCATTATTAAGTGGCAGGATTTTTTCCAAGCTGCTTAGTTATGAAACATGTTGTTGTTCGAGTTCCCCTAAATAATTGAAAAAATATGCAGGGTTTCTGAAATAACGCTCTTTAGCATGTTAATTAACCCAAAAAAACTGCTCATTATTTTGTGTGAGCAGTTTTTTTCTAGCTGAAGAGTTGATCAATAGGATGTTTCCATTCAATTTTAGCGTGTGGATAGCGTATCAATATTTCCTTTTCAATAAAATAGAGATCTTCACGTGTCATACCACTCAGTTCCATCGGATTTGAGATGGTCACGCTGATATTGACTACTTCAAAAGCATCTTCCGTCGTGCCTAGATATTTCTCACCCTCAAAACAGGCCCCCTGATATACCACATGAAAATTCTTCTGGCTATTGTGACGATCGTCCATAAAGAAAAAAGCATCAGAATTTTTTGCGGCATGCAATCGTCTTTGTGGATTGCGAAGGTATTTCACCAGGGTGAATATGAGCAGTACGAAAGAAATTAAAATGAGTATGCGGAAAAGAACTAAAACAAACATTGTCAACCGTCTCCCACGAATCGTATTAGTATCTCTATACGAAACAGTATCAGCTAGGGTTTCACTATTTTCCCGATTAAATGGTACAATTTACACTGGCTTTGAAATAATTTACCAGGAGGATGAATCTACCATGCTTTACCCCTTGAAAGTGAAATTAATACATGAAGATGCATTGCTGCCATACCAGGCCAATGAGGGCGATGCTGGTTTTGACGTGTACGCGATTGAAAACAAAATGATCCCTGCCGGGGAATCCGCATTGATTCGAACTGGACTGCAGGTGGAATTGCCTGAAGGAACAGAAGCCCAGATCCGGCCTCGAAGCGGTCTGGCACTTAGACATGCCGTCACTGTGTTGAACAGTCCTGGTACAATTGACGAGGGTTATCGCGGAGAAGTCAAGATCATATTGATTAACCATGGGAAGAACGAATTTATTGTGGAGAAACATATGAGAATCGCGCAAATGGTCGTCGCCCCCGTACTTCGTGTCAAACTGGAGCAGACAGATATATTATCCGATTCGGCAAGAGGCGAAGGCGGATTCGGTTCCTCTGGGAAATGACATTTAAAACACGCTGACAAAATGTTAGCGTGTTTTAAGGAATCATTCGTTTTTTTCATATGCCCAAACGCGGTCATGATTGGAATTCTGCGGGAATCTATCAC
The DNA here is from genome assembly GCF_042683165.1 of Tigheibacillus halophilus. NCBI lineage: Bacteria > Bacillati > Bacillota > Bacilli > Caryophanales > Bacillaceae > Tigheibacillus > Tigheibacillus halophilus. Next base: position 157,680 of record NZ_JBHUIZ010000014.1, on the reverse strand, counting down.
CTGCACGCAATCGGATCATTTTTGGATTTTTCACGTTGCTGCCTGTTTCACCAATCTCTCTATAAACGCCATTATTAGGTACTTTTTGACCAAAGCGGTAATGCGTAAATTCACCCATATCCAACACTCCTTTGGTAATGATTCTACATGTAGTATGGCTATTTGAAGCTGACAGCATACAAAAGAATAGTGTGTATCATATAAACATGTAATGTTACATACAAGAGAAGGAGAACATGTCATTAACGCTTTTATTTGAATTCCATTATAATAGAATGTGAAAAGGAACTTTAACTTTTCTCACTTTAAAGGAGGGTCTCATACATATGTCTAAATTGGACGAAACATTGGAAATGCTGAAAGACTTGACCGACGCTAAGGCTGTTTCTGGCAACGAAAGAGAAGCTAGAGATGTGATGTCACGCTATATCAAGGACTATGCGGATGAATTGTATACAGATAACCTCGGCAGTCTGGTTGCTAAAAAAACTGGCGCTGAGAACGGACCGAAAGTCATGGTTGCCGGCCATTTGGATGAGGTCGGATTTATGGTGACCAGGATAGATGAGAAAGGATTCCTCTCTTTTCAAACGATCGGGGGATGGTGGAGCCAAGTCATGCTTGCGCAGCGAGTTACCATTCTGACAACTAAAGGAGAAGTTACTGGCGTTATTGGCTCCAAACCGCCACACGTACTTTCCGCTGAAGCTCGGAAAAAACCAATTGATATCAAAGATATGTTTATTGATATCGGTGCAGGCAGTAAAGAGGAAGCAGTTTCTTTCGGGGTCAGACCAGGTGATTCAGTCGTACCTTATTTTGAATTCACCCCCCTCAAAAACGAAAAGCTGCTGCTTGCTAAAGCGTGGGATAATCGTATCGGCTGCGCAATTGCCATCGAAGTACTGAAAAGCCTTAAAAATGAATCACATCCGAACATAGTATACGGGGTTGGTACCATTCAGGAAGAAGTCGGACTTCGCGGTGCAAAAACTTCCGCTCATTTGATTGAGCCGGATATTGCATTCGGAGTGGATGTCGGCATAGCAGGGGATACACCGGGCATATCAGATCATGAAGCTGACAGCAAGCTTGGGGATGGTCCGCAACTGATTCTGTACGATGCTTCCATGATATCCCATAAAGGTTTACGTGAGTTGGTCGTTGGGACTGCGGAAGAACAAAACATTCCGTATCAATTTGCATCTATTCCTGGCGGCGGAACTGATTCGGGTTCCATTCATTTAACTGCAAACGGGGTACCTGCATTGTCTATCACGATTGCAACACGCTATATTCATTCCCATGCAGGAATACTGCACCGTGATGATTTTGAAAATGCGGTGAAACTAATTGTTTCAGTTATTAAGAAGCTAGACCGTGAAACAGTAAACAAAATTACGTTTGATTAAAAGACAAGCCACCATCTGATTTTGGATGGTGGCTTCATCTTATGCCAGATAGCTATTCATGACATTTTTAACATAACTTTGCGTTTCAGCAAAGGGAGGGATGCCATTATATTTATCTACATTCCCTGGTCCCGCATTATAAGCAGCGAGAGCGAGTTCAATATTGCCGCTATATTTTTCCAGCATATTTTTTAAATATTTCGTTCCGCCAGTTATATTTTGGACAGGGTCATATGGATTTGCCACACCCAGCCCGCTGGCTGTAGCGGGCATCAATTGCATCAGTCCCATCGCTCCAGCACCGCTTCTTGCATCCGGGTTAAAATTGGATTCCTGTTTGATGACAGCTTGAATCAGCTTGGGGTCGATACCGAATTGGCTGGCAATTTCATTAATTTGTGAATCGAAATTACCTGTAAATTCCATACTCCTAAGCGGTGCCGATGCAGGTGCTTCCGGTATGTTCACCGGCCGGTATGGAGAAGTTTGCTCGTTCATTTGAACCGTTTGGTGTTGCGCCGCATCTATCTTTTCCTGAAGTAATTGTTTAAACGCTAAATCGATAAAAGGAGAATAGCTTGAAAGCGAATTTCCCTGGGATGCGTTCATTGGAAAAGTTTGTTGCTGAATGAATTGCTGCAGTTGCCTGAGTTCCATTTTTACACTCCTATGTATGTATGCAATCACTTCGTAAAATAAGTTCTTATATCTAGTATAAACGAAATGATAGAAGGAATTAAGCACTATTTTCATAAAAAAAAGGAATAAATAAGATTTGACATATATTTGACAAATTAACTTTACCCAGCTAAAATAATGAAAATATTAAAAAAACATGGGCGAATTGGGGGTGGGGTAAGTCTGGCTATTCATGCTAGATGAAATGTATTCTAAAGCGGTTCCTAAAACCTGCACAGGGCCGGGACATGCCCAGTTATTGAACAAGCAGGTTCATGGAGATGATGTTGCGTACCGTACGTTCATGAGACTCGCATTTCCCGCATAGTATATTAGAAAACGTGAAATGCTCGCGGGAGAGGTGGAAACAGAATGCAAGAGGCCTACTTAAATTTTCAAAAGGACCGGGCAAAGAGTATCCAGGTAAATGGCAAGGCAAAAATCGCAGTAGAGCCTGATACTGTTATTGTCAGTTTGGAGGTTTATACGGAAGAATTATCGTTAGGGCAAGCACAGCAAGAAAACGCACAAAACATGGAGAAAGTGATCCACGCCTTGTTGAAGCACGGTGTTGGACAACCTGATATACAGACTACAGTTTTCACGGTTTATCCTATATATGACTATGTGGAGGAAAAGCAGGTATTTCGGGGCTTTGCAGTCAGTAATGAACTGACCATTTCGTCTAACGATATAGAAGCTGCTGGAGAGATTGTTGATACAGCAATAAACAATGGCGCCAATCGTATTTCAGAAATTCGTTTTTCTATTGATAATCAAGCCTATTTCTACAAGCAAGCATTAATCATGGCATTGGAAGACGCAGTATCTAAATCTTTGGCAATAGCGGAAAAGATGCAGCTTCGTCTGGCTCCTTATCCTGTTAAAATAGATGAAATAACTAATGAGCCGCCGCAAATGCATGGACAAGCTTTTGCATTAGCTAACAAAAATACGACACCAATTGAGCCAGGAAAAATTGTAATAGCGGCAGAGGTCAATGTGCAGTTTCAATATTAATAGAAGATTTTAGCAAATTAGACGCAGTTCATAGTGGGGGCGAGGAATTTATGAGACCAGTTAGTAACCAAATACCAGCAGTATTTATCCATGTGCGGGATCTGAAAAAATCGGTAAAATGGTACAGTGAGATATTTGGCCTTCATGTTGATTTGGATACGGTCGTATCCCCGGTACACAATGTACCAATGAAAGGAGGGACCGGATTGACATTGGATGATCACACTTTTGATGACCAGTTCACACATCAACCGAGCCCGAACCCGATTGCAAATTTTTTGGCTGCTGATATTGATGAAGCCTATGAATTTTTACAACAAAAGAATGTGAAAATTGTTCGGGAAATTGAGCGGATAGGAAAAAAATTTGCCTGGTTCAATTTTTCTGATCCGGATGGCAATGTGTTGATGGTTTGTACATGTTGAGGTGCAGGAAGTATGGTGCAAATATTTATTGCGTGGCTGATATTTTGAGTGTCAGACTCTCCGCATCACGTTATATTGGCACTTTCCAAACTCTTGTTTATAATAACTGATTATGAGAGATTAAGGGAGTTGATGGATTGCGAATATTTCAGTTCAAAAAAGCCAACGGAAAAAAAATCAGTCAATATGGTTCCGAATTTGTGATCTCTCGGGTATTGCTTTCAACCACAAGTGTTCAGATAAATTGTATGTATTTAGATGCGCAAGGTGTGATAGGCTATCACGATGCGACGGTATCTCAGCTCATGTTGATTATGGAAGGCCAAGCAATAGTAAAGGGGGGGAAACTGATGTTGGACAGCAAGTCGGCAGCGGTACGGCAGTTTTTTGGGTGCAGGGAGAGGGGCATGAAACATATTCAGAATATGGAATGACAGCCATTGTTATCGAAGGAAAAGAATTGGACCCGGCAAGTTATATGGTAGAAGAGCAATGGAGATAGGAGGAATTGAATGATTATAAGATTGGCAGAGGAAAATGATGCAGCTGGAATTGCTAAAGTGCATGTGGATAGCTGGCGCACGACATACAAAGGGATTGTACCGGATGAATTTTTATTCAAGACGCTGACATATGAATCACGCTTGAAAAACTGGCAAGGAAATGTTAGCCAGCGAAAGGTGTTTGTCGCAGAAGACAAGCAAAAAGGGATAGTAGGATTTGCTGGAGGGGGCAAGGAAAGAAGCGGGGAATATCCAACATATAGAGGGGAACTGTATGCTATCTACATATTGAAAGACTTTCAAAGAATGAATATTGGCAGAAAGCTGACGGCTCGTGTGATGGATCAGCTGGTTGATGCTGGCTTTCATTCTATGTTGGTGTGGGTACTGGAGGAAAACCAATCCAAATCTTTTTATCAGGAAATGGGCGGCAAATATGTCGATTCAACAACAATTCAGATAGGCGGAAAAAGTCTGAGTGAAGTAGCTTTCGGATGGGAAAATCTGCGTGAATTACAAGGGTTCAAAAATGATTGAGGCGGTATTTGTAGATCGGGATGGTACGATCGGCGGTGGAAAAGGAGTTTTATATCCAGATGAATTCAGACTTTTTTCTTACGTGAAGCAGACGATCCAGCGTATCAAAGAAGCAGGTATAACTGTTTGCTCATTTACGAATCAGCCTGGTATCAGCAAAGGGGAAGTGAAAAAAGAACAGTATAATGAAGAATTATGCAGGTTTGGCTTTGATAAAGTCTATCTCTGCCCCCATACGAACGAAGAAGGATGCCAGTGCCGTAAACCGGGTACAGGTATGTTATTGCAAGCTGCTGAAGAAAACAATTTTTCTTTAAAGCGTTGTGTAGTTGTTGGTGACAGATGGACTGATATGCTAGCAGCGCAGAGAGCGGGATGCAGAAAGATCCTTATCCAGACAGGGGCTGGCAGGGAAGCATTAACTGGATACCTGCAAAGAGAATATGTAGGTGAATGGGCTGCTGTGACGTTGGACCATATTGCATCGAATTTTAAAGAAGCTGCAGCATGGTTATTGGATAGGCAGAAAATGGAGGATGGCACCTGAAATCGCCTGGAAATCCTTTGAAGAAATCAAGTCTTTTACGCTGTCTTTCCCGAAATTTAGAGAATGGATACTGAATGATATCTAGGGTAAGGAAAAAAAGCAGAGGTGGATGAAATGGAGCTGCTATTATTTTTGGAGAAATTTACTGCAAATGTTAGTTCCATTTTAAAGGAGAATCTTGTAGGCATTTACCTACATGGTTCCGCGTCGATGGGATGTTATCGGGAGGGTACTAGCGATATAGATATACTTATCATTGTTTCAAATCCGCTAAGTTTAGTAGTAAAACGAAAGCTGATCACTGTTGTTCTGGAACTGGAAGAAAAGGATCCGCAAAAACAAACCGAGTGGAGCATCTTGTTAAAGGCAGATCTGGACCATTTCAGTTATCCAACCCCTTTTGTACTGCATTATTCCAAGATACATAAAGAACAATACATATTGGATCCCAGTTATTCCTGTGCGAATGACGTGGATCCGGATCTGGCCGCACATATTGTTATGACCCGTAAAAGAGGGAAATGTCTGGCTGGTGGGGAGATCTGCCAGGTGTTCCCGTCAGTTCCTGATGAATATTATATACGATCAATTGTGCATGATGTGAAAGATGCAGTTAAAGAAATGGACAATAATCCAGTGTATTATATATTGAATTTATGCCGTGTTTTATGTTATTTGCGAAATAGGTCTGTTCTTTCCAAAAAGGAAGCAGGCGATTGGGCGTTACAGCAACCGTATTTATTGGATAACAGCCATATTTTCCATAAATGTCTGCATGCATATGAGCATGGTTTAATATATGAATATAATCGGGAGGAACGAAACGAGTTAAAACGGCTTGCAACTTATATGCTGGAGGAAATAAGTTCAAAGGTGAATGATCATTTCAAAAATATGCAAAAAAATGGTAAGAAAAATATAACCGGCCATATATAATGCGGGAAATGATTGCCCTAATGGAGTGGATAACAATGCGGGGGAGAAGGGGAGCAGAAATAAGCGTAACGATTAAAGATTGTCAAATAGAAGATATCCAAACGCTTGAGCAACTTTTTCCTGTTATAGCTGATGAACAAGATTTATTGCGCAGTGTGCTAACAAGTCCTAACTTACAAGCTTCCTATATAGCATATATTAATGGGTCTCCGGCTGGTCTGGCTATCGCTTGGAAAAACAGTTTTCATCCAACTTGTACGTATATTCGGATATGGACAGATCCAATATACGAACAGTTCGAGGGGAGGAAAAAACTGCTACAGAAGTTGAGGCAGCTAAAAGGAAGTCCGCTGCAAACTTCTTTATGGGAAACAAATACTATCATGAAGGCTAGAAACGGGTATTTTCAAACCCCAGCTTTCGTATAGCCGGGGTATCATTTTAGTTTTCCATTCTCATTTCCAATGCTTGTTGTGCGTTTTTCATGTCATGTTCTAAAAGCTTGTGTAAATCGTATGCTGGATATAGGCCATTTTGATACATGTATTCGAAAATGTCAGCATGCATTTTGATACAGCTTTGCATTTGGCTGACAAGCGTCTGGCGAAGTGTGGCGGTTGCTGTTTCGGTGATGGCATTGGCATATGCTTTTACTGCTGCTTTAGAGAATGAGAGCGCTTCTGCAGCATAAAAACTATTGCCGATTTCACGGAAACATTCTGGATTATCGTCTTCTCTAGGTGCCATAGAATAAAATTTCATCAGGGTTTCCAAATGATTCCCTAGCGTTTTCATCCCTTGTTGATAAATTTTTTTCAGTTCTTTATCCTTTATCTCGGGTGTGAAGTTTTTCATTTTCATCAATGCTGTGGACTGCATGGCGACAAGCTCGTGTATCTCCAATGTTTCATGCCATGCAAGATGATCAGGTCTTCTTTTACGTGATTCACTCATTGCTTTCCTCCTAAGCCTTAGTCAATGTCACTATATTCAATTACAAAATCCATGATACCCCAATTGGTAAAATGGGCTCTGCAAGATGAAATGCAGCAGCCGGAAAAAGATTTTTAAATAGCATTCTTTTCCATTGATATTTTGAGGATTACATCGTAAAATAAATACATAAGCTGCGATGTACGTATTTACTTAAGTTTTAACCTCTAATTGTAGAATAGGGAGTTTTAAATTGAAGTTCAAATGCCGAGCCGTTATTAAAAGCGGAAGGCAGGAAAACTTCTGCAAACACCCACTTGGTGAAGTGGTGGTTTAAAACTTTTTATGAATAGTACGGCACTCGTGGCTGTAAACAAAAAACCAGTTCCTCTAGAGGAATTGGTTTTTTGTTTATCATGAACTTTAATAGACATGAGGAAATGTGTCGTCATCATTAGTTGTTCATTGATTATCCTTTCTGATTTTCACATATACAGGCACAAGTGTCGTTCTCTTATATTTAATTTTGCTGTTGGAATGGTTTTCTTTACGGCGGATATTACGTCGTTTTAAAAAAGAATGAATATCCTCATGCGAAATAGAAGAAGGCAAAACTAAAAATGAGCTCGATACAATATCGAACTCATTTTGTACAAGCGGTTTAACGAACTCACCATGAGGATGTTTTAGGAAGTAATCTAACATGACTGCTATCACTTTGTTTATATAAGCTTGCTAAAATGCACTTTTTTGTTCATGGCGTACATAATCGGTATACCTATTGCCATGATCGCGAATTCTCCGGCGGCCGTTGTCAGCCAGGACCAGAAGAAAGGCAAATCAAGTGCGATTTTTAATTCGAACGCGATAATGAACATATTGCATGTAAACACCAAAGAGTTTACAATCATATGTGCAATCTTGTTCTTGATATACTTGCCAAGCAGGATGACAATCCCCAGCGAGATAGCCGAATGTCCTACTCCGAAAATTAAATCGAAGACTCCTGTCGGGGAAAAGATGTTCGCCAGGAACACGCCCACAACGATTCCAAAAAAATATTTCTTGTTAAATACAACAAGATGGTTGAATATCTCGGGTATCCTGAACTGGATATTAGAGTATGCTAATGGTGGAAAGATTAGTAATACCAATGAAACAGCAACATATAATGCGGCCGTGACACCATTGACTACCAGTGTTTTGCTATTCATTTACTTCACTCCCTAGTTTTTTTAGCGTGGGATGGTCTCGAACCACGGTTTGGCAAATAGCAAACTACTATATTATATACGAATGGACGTTAAATGCAAGAAACATTGTCTTAAATCGAAATATATTTTCAGAATTGAAGAGGTGATAGGATTGACAGCAAAAGAAAGGTTACAATCCATGGCACCAGTGCTTCCGGAAGAACCGCGCGTTCTCATTTTAGGTAGTATGCCAAGTGAGTTGTCATTGAAGCATCAACAGTATTATGGCAACCCGCGCAACCACTTTTGGCCGCTGATGCTCCAATTGTTCGATAAACCGGAAACCACAGTGTATGAAAGCAGAATCCAGCTACTAAAGGAGCATCATATTGCACTATGGGATTCCATTGCCAGCTGCTATCGAAAGGGGAGCTTGGATGGGAACATCACTGAGGTTGAACCGAATGATATTGTCCGCTTATTAAAAACATATCCTACCATTAACGTGATTGCTTGTAATGGCACGAAATCATTTCAGGTATTCCAAAAACATTTCGGCTCGTACAGAGAGGTGGCGACTAGAGATGTGCTTCGTTTGCCATCGACTAGTCCGATACCTGGACGTTATACCAAGACATTCCCTGAAAAAGTGGAAGTATGGCGGCTTATATTGCGGTACTTGTAACTGTTTTGTCTGCGTCTGATCAAAAATGGGCAAGAGACTTCATTGGTTATTTTTTGAAAAGTATCATGTTAATTTGGAAGTAAGTTTTAAACTCAGCTGATACTATTCAGCATTTATCTCTATTATTGGTCATAAAGTCACGCTTGAGAAATATCTCCTCCGAAAAATTGTAGAGATATTTAATGGCATTTTGATATGACATTAATGCATTACTTCAATATTTTTATTCGCTTCGGCAAGTATATCCCTATAAAATGAATCTTTCCCAATACAGATGACTCGGTCACATAGACGTCTGATTTCATCCATGTCATGTGATGTATAAACAATCACTTTTCCTTGTTCTATGGACTGCTTTTTTAGAAAATTGCCGATCTCCATGCGAGATTTCAGATCGATGCCGACAGTTGGCTCATCCAACAGCAAGATTTTCGGATCATGAATCATACTGATAGCCATGTTCAATTTTCGCTTCATTCCGCCGGAAAGTGTTTTTACCGGCTCATTCCATTTGTCCAGTTCCATGTCTAAGCATAGTCGTTTCAAAGAACTCAAGGTCTTGTGCTGCCAGGAAAGTTTTTCAAAAAAGAGCATATTTTCTTTGACGCTCAGCGCCTCCCATAACGCAATATCCTGCGGAACAAATCCGATGCGCTTTCTGGCTCTTTTGTTGTCCTTATGAACGTTCATTCCTTCAAGTGTGACAATGCCGTTGGAAGGCCTATCCAACGTTGCCAATATTTTAAGCAATGTGGATTTGCCTGCACCGTTTTCCCCGACTAGGCCGACAACTTCCCCTTGGCTGATGGAGAAGCTGATATCGTGCAAGATGGTTTTATCACCGTAATGTTTTGTAATGCCCGCAGCTTGAAGCATTATGTCACTCCTTTCTCATCATACTTGCTTATTTCTGATCAACTTGTGTTCTTTGCTGCAGATAATACCAACTGACAATCACCAAGATACATATCGCTGGCAAATGATAGTTTATTGTACCGTGAAGGAAATCATACAACGGGTTCACCAATGGAATCCATGGATATTTTCCAATAAGGTTGTCCAGCGGGATAATGGCACCTCCAGCAACCGACAGCAGCAGGGTGATTGCGATTGCGATGCTATAAAACAGATAGGAGTTTTTAAATAGTAGTGCTAGCAAAAAAGCACCAGACGACAATAAAATTTGGAAAGCGAACAGACTTGGAAATATCGTAAAACTAAAATTTGACTGCATAACAAGGTGGAAAATGAAAACAGCAGCAAAATTGAAACATGTCTGCAGAACAAAATATAATATTGCGTTATTAATAAGATAGCCGGGATAACTGAAACGTATGAAAGAAAAACGGAGAAATACATCATTCTCTTTTTCTTTGATCAACCAGTCGGATAGCATGAAGGTAATGAGCAAGTTCCATAAAGCCCATATTGCCCATACGTCCAACATTACGCTATCGTTTGACTCTATCCCGGATGCAGAAGGAAGGTAAGAAAATGTCGATAAGAATAAGTTTTCTTCTTTCTGCACCTGTTTACTCGTTTTGACGATGGCATCCCATGTCCAATGCTGCCGGGTTTTTGCTGAATCTGAGAGACGTTTTACAGTATAAGCGGCTTTAGAGCGGCTGGTCTCCTGCTGGACAAGGGAAATAATCATTTCCTTTACTGGCGAATATGCAAATGATAAATCAGAATGGTAGCCGGAAATTAATTGATCACGATTTCCTGCACGAATTTGTTCTTCAAACCCTTTGTTGATGACAAATACGCTGTCCAGTTTATGAATCTCCAATAAATGTAGTGCTTTTTCTTTCTGAAGATGCTGGACTTGCAGCGTTCGTTCAGTACCAATTTCCTTAAGCAGCACTTCGGCTAAGGGTGTGTTATCCTCAGTGACAATTCCTATGGGAACTTTGGCTTCTTTTTCCGCACTTTGCAACAGAGAGCTAATCAATATCGTACCGATAATAGGTAATGCAAGCCAAAACAGCATTCCCACCCAGTGTTTCTTCCAGTGCATCCATCTTGTGAATAAAATATCTTTCATTACGACATTCGCTCCTTCCATGCAGAGCTAATGGCCATTAGCAATGCCCCTGCAAAAGCGGACCAAAACAACAATGAAAAGTCAGCATACAGCCGCTGATTGATGGTGATTTCCTGCAGCCAATGGAGGGCCCGGCTGCCAAAAACATAAGACAGCCATCGCTGAAGCATCAATGAAAAATATATCGCCGGGATGATGGCTCCACTTGCGACCAATAAAAAAAATACAATAACATATTGTAAAACCAATGCCAGTTTTTCGGAGTGGATCACATTTTCCAAAATAGCGAGAATTTCCAATAAACAAATACCGAACAATAGCATGAGCAGGATTATACGCCCGTAATCTGCAAAGTTTAGTTCAATGTTGGTATAATGAGCAATCCCGTACAATATGGGCATGCTGACTATAGTCACAACTCCTAAAGTGACGGCCATTCTGGAAATATGCTGCTGCAGACTGCTAACGCCATATAACTTCATCCGCTGTCTCATTTTTGCTCCGGATTGTTTGTACAGTAATTGAAAGACTAATAAAAACCAGACAGTGGTGAGGATGAACCAGCCAGTGATTCCAAAATATTGTGTTGGTGCGGCAGTAGCTTGGTTGGTAATCTTTTCCTCGGATAGTATCTGATCTTTGCCAATGACATAAAGTAAAAATTCTTTAAACTGCGCAAACATCAGTTTGCGTCTATCCTTATCTGGCATGCCAAGCTTTTTGGCATACTGATCGATCGTCAGTATATTGGCCTGAGAGGTGGAGATATGTCTTGCAACACTGTCGATCAATTGCTTGGCAAGCCGGCTGTCTGTACGCTTTTTTGGATTCCCGACAACGTTGATGTTTACTGGTATCCCATGGTAGAGATTTTCAGTGAATGAAGCGGGCAGGACAATATAAGCACTTATTTTGTTTGCTTTCACTTGCTGTTTTGCCTCTTTTTCTTCTAGTGCTTGTATTTGCAGATAACTTCCTAATTGCGAGGACTCCTCAATCAATTTAACGATCATTTGTGTTTCTTTGGACCGATCCTGGTCAACAAGACCTACTTTAATACTGGATGATTGATCTGTTGTGAACAAGGAAACTGTAATAAACCCCAACATGGTTATCAGGACAACTGGAAAAAGCAAAAGAAGAGGAAGTGTAAGCCACTTCCTCCGTACTTGCCTAAAATCGGTTTTCATAAATAAGCATATATGTTTAAAAAACCGCATGTATACCAACTCTCATTTCACTCATAATCTTACAGCTTTGCCACTGTTGGTGTTTTGCTGCTGCTAAAGGCCAGGGCCGACCATTTGCATGAAGTATTGCTGCGCTTTTTGAGAAACATCATTCATAAAATACTGCTCGATTTCATCAAGCTTCATATTGCCCAGGTCTTTGACATTATCTTCTTTAGGAAGTGTTACTTTCTTAATGGTTTTAGCTGAATTTTTAAGGTTGAGAGCAATTTTTGTGCCTTGGAGGAAATCGCCGTCTAAAGTCAGTTTATGATTGGATTTCATTTGATCCTTGTCATAATCGGCATCACCAGTCCAAATCAGACCGCCGCTTTCGTCATTCTCCTTGAATGTAAACTTACGTTCAAAATCTCTTTTACCGTCTTTTAATGTTTCGTCGGCATCAAAATCGATTTCTGTATCAGCTACTGTCAGTTTGATGGCGTTTTTAATCTTCCCATCCTTGTTCGATAGGGTACCATCTATTTTTAAATCCCCCTCATCGAACTGGTCCTTATAACCGAATGTATAGGCGAATTGCTGTTTCTCTTTTTCCAGTGTCTGTGTACCTTTAACATGGAATGTGCCTAATTGGTCCTTATTGGGTCCCGCCTTAATAGAAAAGTCTCTTTTCACGATCAGTTTGTCGTTCGTCCAAATGGTTGATGTCATGCCATCAGGAATTTTGATGTCTTTCAAGCCTTTATTTGCATCCTTCATTGCCTGCTCGAAATCTTTGATCATCTCATCAGTCATGGCGTCCATTCCAGCAGTTTGCTGCGGTGCGAATAAGCCAGCACCAAATTCCTGCATCTGATATTGGTCTTTAATGATTTTCATCAGTTTTTTATCTTTAGATGCTTTTGTAAATACGTTGGATAAGATGGTTTTTAATTGTTTTTCCGTCAAATGCATCTTTATTTTTTCTGTTTTGACCGATTTCCCATCCACATCGATTTTTTCATCCGATGTGTTGAATGCATCATCTGGCAGATCATCATAAATCATACCAAGATATTCTTTTTTCAAGTATTCGATATCTTCTTCAGGAAGCGTGTTCTGTTCGAAAAATTTACCAAAATCAAGTGAATCATCCAATTTGATGTCTGGATTTTCTTCTTCTATCAGTCTTGCAAGATCATTGTCCTTGATTTGCAGCAATTCATCCAAAAAGGGAAGCTGAACACTGAGTTTATCCTTCGTCAGGTAGGTAGAAATATCCCCAGTTTTAATCTCCCCCATGCTTCCGTTGACAGTTAATGAGGCCAGCTTGTCTTTTTGATCGTATTGTGTTGAAAGATTCAATTTTGAATTGTTGATGAACTGTTCTGGGCTGAACATACCCCCGGTTGAAAACCCGCTGGTGGGAGATTCATAGTTTCCAGTAATCTCCATATCCGATTTGACTGGGTTTTCCTTTGACTTCTCATACCAATCCATTTCAGGAGCATATTGTTCTTTTACATGCTCTGCAACATGGTCAAATGATTCTTTCTCAGCAAGGAAGTATTTCTCCTTCGGTGATTTGTTTAATAGTGCAAATGCAGCAACTGCACCACCGATAATCAGTACTGCAGCGATAACAATAGCAAGAAGTTTTTTGGATCCCCCTTTACCATGCTGATTTTCTTTCATTGTTTCGTCCATGATTTTACCCCTTTCCATTCCCCCAAGTTCATATGTATTTTTGTTGGGAATAAATATACCTCGTATATACTTCCTCATTCTATACAATTACGATATCTAGGGTCAATCAGTTTCAGAAAAATATTAATTCTTGCCGCTGAACGTGTGTTATCTTTTTGAAAACGAACGATAAAAAAAGGGTAGTTAGCACTATATATTTAATGAATATATGATTTGTTTGAGATTTTAATCACGTAAAACAGCGCTTCCACAAATTATCCGGGACTTTATCATCATTTTCGAATTTCGTTGAAAAATGTCGAAAGAAACGGCATATATATCGAGCTTGAAGCATTGTTTACCATAAAAAAACTCCTGGCATTTGCCTCCAGGAGTTAAATATGCTTTACCATGTGACTCTCTTAGGAAGTTGCTGCTTGCTCCACACCTTGTTTCAGTGCTGTCAGCATTTCCTGTTTTTCATCTTGTTGCGCCTGCTGCCAAATCAGCTCGAATAATACGCCCAGACCAGGCAGCATTTTTTCCTCACCATTTTGTATGGCATCAACGATTGTTGCTTCTAATTGCTGTTTGTCATTATCGGAAATATTGGCAATGATCGCCTTCCGAAGATTCAAGTCCATGCTATCACTCCTTGGCTCATCTTTAACAGATAGTTTGACCTGTTTTGTTAAAAATATGTATGATAGTAGCAGTGATTGGATGGGAATGGTGACAATGAAGGAGATAATATCTGTACAAAATGCAAAAGTGAAGCAATGGAGAAAACTGCATCATAAAAAAGGACGCGTAAAAAGCAACATGTTTTTAATGGAGGGATACCATCTTGTTGAAGAAGCACTGAAAAGTGATTGGAAGGTCCATGAGCTGATCATCAGCGAGGATATTGTGCAACTTCCTGAATGGATAAAGGGAGAAAATATCTATCAGTTGCGCAGCCACGTATTTGAGCATATATGTCAAACAGAGAATCCTCAGGGGATAGCTGCAGTTTTGGAAACAAAATGGATGAAGCCTGTATATGGAGCACGAAATCTTTTGCTGCTGGACAGGATTCAGGACCCAGGCAATCTTGGAACCATTATCAGAACAGCAGATGCTTGTGGTTTCGACGGCATCATTTTAGGAAGCGGCACGGTGGATGTGTTTAATGATAAAGTGATTCGTTCTACTCAAGGATCTATTTTTCATATTGCTATCGAACAAGCTGATCTTTCAGAAAAAATGAAAGAGCTGCAAAAGGATGGTTATTCCATTTGGGCGACAGCTTTAAGGAACTCACAAGATTATCAGCAAATAAAACCGACTGAAAAAATCGCATTGCTTCTTGGGAATGAAGGTTCAGGTGTCCAGGATACATTACTGCGATCAGCAGATGAAATCGCCAGAATCCCGATATACGGTAAGGCAGAATCGCTGAATGTAAGTGTTGCTGCTGGTATCCTGATGTACCATGTGAAGCATATCCACTGAATTTAATGTGGTGAAAAACAGGTGTGCTGAACCCAGAAGATGTTCGTATTTGCAAAAAAACGGTAAGTTATCTATAATATCTTAAAGAATTATAATATTACTGGCGTTGAAAGAGCTGGCAAACAAAATAAAAGCTTCCTAAGGGAGGGAATGCCATTTGACTGAAAGCATTTCTGTTGCGATTTTGTTTGCATTTCACTCTGGAGCTGACACTTAGACCTTGTGCATAATTTGGAAACTTTAATTCTGGCAACCTCTGGCGAATGCTGGGGCAGTACAAAGCAAATTATGTTTCCTTGCAGCCAAGTAAAGGTGTTCCGGAATTATCCGTTATCTGATTTCAAGTTGGACATGGGCGTTGTACACATGTCAACAAGGGTGGTACCGCGACAGTAAAACTCGTCCCTTTTTTGGGGATGGGTTTTTATTTTTGATGTAATAAGGAGGAAATGACGATGAAGGAACAACTGCAAGCCCTGAAGCAGGAAGCGATTGAAAAGATCCACCAGGTGCAAACACTGAAAGAACTTCAGGAAATCAAAGTGGCATACCTTGGTAAAAAAGGTTCTGTAACTAGTGTGTTGAAAGGGATGGGAAAATTAACCAAAGAAGAAAGACCCGTTGTTGGAGAAATCGCCAACCAAGTGAGGGCTGCCATTACGGAAGCGATTGATAACAAACAGCAAGTGCTGGAAAATGAAGCATTGGAAAAAAAGCTTGCGCAAGAAGCTATTGATGTCACCCTTCCCGCCAGACCGATTAAAAGTGGTGGACCACATTTGCTCACTTCAATTATGGAAGAAATCGAAGATATGTTTATTGGGATGGGGTTTGAAGTAAGAGAAGGACCACAGGTAGAGACGGATTACTTCAACTTCGAGGCATTAAATCTGCCAAAGGATCATCCTGCGCGCGATATGCAAGACACTTTTTATATCACGAATGAACTTTTGCTGAGAACCCAAACGTCTCCTGTACAAGCTAGAACCATGCAGTCTTATGGCGGTGACAAGCCGATCAAGATGATTTGTCCGGGAATCGTATATCGCCGTGACAACGATGATGCGACACATTCACATCAATTTACCCAAATAGAAGGGCTTTTTGTTGATAAGCATGTCCGCATGAGTGATTTGAAAGGTGTATTAGATGTGTTTGCGAAAAAAATGTTCGGTCAGGACAGAGAAATCCGATTACGCCCAAGCTTTTTTCCATTTACTGAACCATCTGTCGAGATGGATATTTCCTGTAAAGTCTGTGGCGGTGAAGGCTGTTCTGTCTGTAAAGGTACTGGCTGGATAGAAATACTTGGTGCAGGCATGGTGCACCCTCGCGTATTGGAAATGTCAGGATATGATCCGGCTGTTTATTCAGGTTTTGCTTTCGGAATGGGCCCTGAACGGATTGCAATGTTGAAATATGGTGTCAATGATATTCGCCAATTTTATACAAATGATAAGCGCTTTTTAAAACAATTTCATCAGGCTTAATAATTGAGGGAGGTAATCTTATGTTGGTTTCATTGAACTGGCTGCGTCAATATGTAGATATAGATAACATTACGCCGGAAGAACTGGCAGAAAAAATCACCAAATCAGGAATTGAAGTGGATCATATTGAGCATATAGCGGAAAAAAGTACGAATCTGGTAACAGGCTATGTCTCCTCGTGTGAAAAACACCCAGATGCTGATAAGTTGAATCTTTGCCAGGTAGATGTAGGTGAGGGCGAAACACTGCAAATCATTTGCGGCGCTCCGAATGTCGCACAAGGACAAAAAGTGGTTGTTGCGAAGCCTGGGGCAAGACTTCCCGGAGGAATCAAGATTAAAAAAGCAAAACTTCGCGGCATCGTATCCAATGGAATGATTTGCTCATTGAAAGAGCTTGGCTTTGAAGAGAAATATATTCCTAAAAACTTTGCTGACGGCATCTACGTATTTGCTGATGATGTGGAGGTAGGAATGCCTGTCGGGGAATTGTTGAACCTGAATGATGTTGTGTTGGAATTTGATTTGACACCAAATCGTTCTGATTGCTTAAGCATGATTGGGGTTGCATTTGAAGTTGCTGCCATTTTGGATCAGCCTGTGAAATTGCCTGAACCTGCTGTGGAAGCAATTGCTGATAGCGCCTCCGAATATATTAGCGTTTCCGTTATTGCTGGGGATTTATGCAAATATTATAGTGCGTATATGATTAAAGACGTTGTTATCAAGCCATCACCGCTATGGATGCAAAATTATCTGCAGGCCGCTGGCATTCGTCCAATCAATAATGTGGTGGATATCACCAATTATGTTTTGCTCGAGTACGGCCAACCGCTGCATGCGTTCGACTATGATCGTTTAGCCAGCAAGGAAATTGTTGTCCGCCGCGCGAAGGACGGGGAAAGCATTGTTACCTTGGATGATGTAGAAAGAAGACTTACGGCAGAGAATTTGGTAATCACAAACGGTTCTAAACCAGTGGCGCTTGCAGGGGTTATGGGTGGTGCAGAAACGCAAGTCGAAGATGATACGAAAACGATATTGTTGGAGGCAGCACATTTTAACCATTCCGCAGTGCGTGCCACAGTCAAAACAACTGGTCTGCGCAGTGAAGCAAGTACAAGGTATGAGAAAAAGGCAATAGATATAGCAAGGATCAACGAAGCCGGTCTGCGAGCCTGTCAGCTCTTGGAACAATATGCTTCTGGAAAAGTGCTACAAGGGGCCGCCGAGGTGGACTATCGTGAGGTGAAGCGGCCAGAGATAGCTATGGATACAGCTGACGTCAATGATCGATTGGGGACTCGGATGAGCGCGACTGAAATTGAAAATATTATACAGCGACTGCGCTTTGATTATGAACGAACAGATGCACATTTTCTTGTAAAAGCCCCTAGCAGACGTGGTGATATTCAGATCTATGAGGATATGTTGGAAGAAATTGCACGACTTTACGGATATGATAATTTGCCGTTCACATTGCCTAAGGGAGCAGCACAGGCAGGGGCACTTACTGAAACCCAGCAGCTGAAACGTAGAATGAAACAATATTTGCAAGGGATTGGAATGATGGAAACAGTCACGTACTCCTTGACAAACAGTGATTTCTCTAAAAGATTGGTCAGTCCGGAAGTTCGTGACATGCAGCCTAAGCCGATTTCTGTATCTATGCCGATGACAGAGGATCATCGTTATTTGCGGCTTAGCATTTTACCTGAGCTATTGAAATCAGCTGCCTATAATCGGGCTCGTAAACAGTTCGATATTGCCTATTTCGAAATGGGCAGTGTTTTTATAACCCAAGAAGAGGAGTTGACTGAGCAACCGTTGGAACAATTGCGCCTTTCAGGTGTATTATGCGGAAACTGGGTACAGCATGAATGGCAGCAAGAAATTAAAAAAATCGATTTCTACATTGTCAAAGGAATCGTGGAAGGACTGGCCGACTACTTGCGGCTTGATTTGGATTATACTGCAGAAGCCTTACCGGATATGCATCCAGGTCGCTGCGCTGTGCTGAGAACCGGAACGAAAGAAATTGGTTTTATCGGCCAGATACACCCGAAACTGGCCAAAGAAATGGATTTGAAAGAGACTTATGTGTTTGATTTGAATTTGTCGGAAATCATTGCCCAACACCATGTGGAGCCTGCTTACCATGCTATCAGCAAATATCCATCTGTGACTAGGGATGTTGCTTTTGTACTGGATGAATCAGTCGTTGCGGGTGATGTGGAAAAATTGATTCACAAAACAGGTCAGCCATTGGTAAACGAAACACATGTCTTTGACGTTTATAAAGGTGAAAATCTTTCGGAAGGAAAAAAATCGCTCGCATACAATATTGTTTTCCAGCATCCCGAAAAGACCTTGAAAGATGAAGAAGTAGATGAAAGTTTTCAAGCGATTATTTCCGCAGTGCAAAAACAATTTGATGCAGAAATACGCTCATAAAAAAAGATATGGCTGTGTTCCAGCCATATCTTTTTTTTGCATTTCTCTCGTGGTGCTTTTCTGATATCAAAGTACGCAAACGCAGGAAGGAGTGCATCGCCGACTGGATGCAAGTTCATTTATATAAACATCATTTTACCGTTAAAGTAGCTTTTTACCTTTGCCTGTATTAGCAAAGTGGACTTTGGCACAGGAGTCTAACGTGCGTTCCCCTTTTGTTGCAATTATTTTTGCAATGGCCTCATCCACGATTCTTGAAGCTCCTTTCGGCAGATGGATGCCAATCTGCTGAGACAACTTATCCATTTCACGTAAAAAAGCAGCCCTTGCCAGAATCGATCCGGCAGCTACAGCGATGGAATAGCTTTCGGCTTTCGTCATAAAGAATGTATTGTTTTGCAAAGCCAAATTTTCCGAAGTGATATACCTTTTGTAGACGTCCGGTTGGCAGAATTGATCTATCAGGATGCCGTCCAGTTCGGCATTGTCGATTTTTTCTACTAACTTGTCAATGGCGTGCTGATGAAGTACGCCTTTCATTTTTCCCTGGGACCAGCCGCGTTTTTGCAATTGGTTATATTTGGGATTATTTAATATTAACAAACTATATGGTATGTTCATATGAATGATTTCAGCGGCTAGTTTTTTTATTGTATCATCGGAAAGTGCTTTGGAATCCTTAACACCCATCTGTTTTAGCAGTGGAATATTTGCCGCATTTATATAAGCACAAGCGACGGTGATCGGCCCAAAATAATCACCTGTTCCTGCTTCATCAGAACCGATATGGCTTGCAGAAAATAAAGTTTGTGCAGGAAGGAGGCCGCTATTCTTTCGGGTAGCAACTTGTTTGGGAACGTGTCTGCTGCTTTGTCCCTGTGTCCATTTTTCTGCCTCAGCTTCAGGAGCCTTACCCTGAAATAAAATTTTTCCCGAACGGTAAGCAGTGACAGATGCATTACTTGTTTTTGCCCGAAACACCGCTCCAGGCGGTGGTGATTCCAAAAAATCCGTATAGTATTCTTTCATTGACTGAATTTGATTTTCTGCTAACTGCAGTACCAATTGTCCCAACGTCATCTCTCCAATCTACTGTACTGACTATAGCAAAAAAATGCGTCAATTGAAATGGGAAAACAATGAGAAAGAACAGTTCCCTAATCACCTGTCTTCATGTTAATATATGTATGTATCTAATTTGCAATTAACATTCGACAAAATTCAACAGTTTTATACCATTTGCTGCATCATACCAGCTTTTATAGGAGGAATTATTGTGTCCGGAGAAAAGAAACGGATTACAGTTGATATACATAATCGTTCATATACCGTTGTTGGCAAGGAATCAGAAAGCCATGTGAAATTGGTCGCCAGCCTGGTTGATCAAAAAATGAAGGAAATACAACAGATGAATCAAAGTCTGGATACAACCAGTCTCGCTGTACTGACGGCTGTTAACGCGATGAACGATTATATGAAACTTAAAGAAGAGTATGCAACATTGCTTGGCTCATTCAAAGGGAAAGAGGATAAATAACATATGGTCACTTTTATTATTATACTTTTATTGCTTTTCGGTTTTTTGATGGGACTGAAAAGAGGTCTTGTCCTGCAAGTGCTTCATTTTGTCGGTTTTATCGTAGCTTTTGTGGTGGCTGCGGTCTATTATGATGACCTGGCTAGCAAATTGGCAATTTGGATACCCTATCCAAACACGACGGATACGAGCTCTTGGGCGCAATTTTTACAGTCGATGCCAGTGGAACAAGCTTTTTATAATGCGATTTCCTTCGCGATCATTTTTTTCGCTGTAAAAATCATTGTCCAGATTATTGCTTCGATGCTTGATTTTGTAGCTTCTTTGCCTATCCTGAATTCCGTTAACAAATTGCTCGGTGCAATATTCGGTTTTCTGGAAGTTTACCTGATTTTATTCATTGTGCTCTACATCCTCGTGCTCATACCTGTTGATACCGTCCAGAATTGGATCAATCAGTCATCACTGGCGTTATTCATGATCGAAAAAACACCATTTTTGTCAGGAAAAATCCAAGATCTTTGGTTTGCAAAAATTAGCACGAGCATGCATTAATAGACACGTGAAGGCCGATTCGTATCAAAGGCATGAACCATTGCCTGAGGGAATTGGCCTTTTTCACCATAGAAACAGGAACAAGATGATCATTTTGATGACATACAGCAATGGAAATAGCCTTGTTTTATTCTGATATCCTTCTGTCGGAAACGGGGAGAACACAGGCTTTGTTCCACCGCTGTTTGTATCTTTTCTTACAAGAATAGCTGATTTGGAAAGAGTGACGAACATGGAAATGAACAAGAAAGATATTATCAGGTTACTAGAACAAATAGCTGTTTTGTTAGAGTTGAAAGGAGAAAATAGCTTTAAAATCGCTGCATACAGCCGCGCTGCGCAAAACATAGAGCGTGACAGCCGCGCATTATCGGAAATAGATGATTTTACAAAGATAAAAGGGATCGGCAAAGGGACAAGCAGCGTTATAATGCAATATATCCATGACGGTAAATCTGAAGCGCTGGAAGAATTGAAAAAACAAGTACCGGCAGGGTTAATACCGCTGTTGCAAGTTCCAGGACTAGGGGGCAAAAAGCTTTCAAGGCTCTACCAGGAATTGAATGTGACAGATGCAGAATCGCTAAGGGAAGCGTTGGTGAGCAAAGAGGTTGAAGCTTTGCCGGGCTTTGGAAAGAAATCTGCTGAGAAATTGCTTGCTTCTCTTCAAGAGATGGGGAAGCGGCCTGAACGTCTTCCTATAGCCGTTGTGTTGCCGATTGTTGAGAAGTTGAATCAACACTTGGAAACGATACCTGAAATCCGCGCATTTTCAATAGCCGGCAGTGTCAGGAGAATGCGGGAAACCGTGAAAGATATAGATTTTATCATCGCTACCGAACAGCCTGATATAGTTGGAAATAAATTATTGGATATCGAAAATGTCAAAGAAGTCATCGCAAAAGGACAAACGAAAGTCTCTGTCATATTGGCAGAGCAATATGATATTAACGTAGATTTCCGAATGGTGAAAGAGAATGAATTTGCTACCACTCTCCACCATTTCACCGGATCATCGGAGCATAATGTTCACATGCGTCAGCTCGCGAAGTCGCACGATGAGAAAATCAGTGAGTACGGAGTGGAGAATGTTGCCTCCCAGGAAATTCTACAATTCACTGACGAAGAGCAGTTTTATGCGCATTTCAATCTGCGGTATATACCTCCGGAGCTGCGCGAAGATAGTGGAGAAATTGAGGCATTTGCAGAACGTAAAATCGCAGAAGGATTACTGCACCTCTCGCATATCAAGGGTGACCTTCATATGCATACGACTTGGAGTGACGGTGCCCAGTCTTTGGAAGAGATGGCAGAAGCTGCGCGAAGAAAAGGCTATGAATACATTGCTATCACGGATCACTCTAAATTCTTACGGGTTGCAAATGGATTGGATGAGACAAGGTTAAGGAAACAGAAGGAAGAAATAAATAGACTAAATGAGAGATACGCTGACTTGCATATTTTCTCCGGAGTGGAAATGGATATTCTGCCAGACGGCTCCCTCGATTTTTCTGATAAATTTTTAAGAGAAATGGATTTTGTGATAGCGGCAATCCATTCTAGTTTCAGTCAATCACAAGAGCAAATCATGACCAGACTAAAAAACGCTATGAATAATCCTTATGTATCTTTGATTGCTCATCCAACTGGAAGATTGATTGGAAAAAGAGATGGTTATGCTATTGATATGGAAGAGCTAATTGCTACGGCTGCAGAAACAAATACAGCATTGGAAATCAATGCCAATCCTAATCGATTGGATTTAAGTGCTGCCTGGGCAAAGAAAGCACAGGAAAAAGGCGTGGTACTCTCAATCGATACGGACGCGCATAATTATTCGATGCTGGAGGATATGAAATATGGTGTTGCGACCGCAAGAAAGGGCTGGATAAGCAAGAATACAGTTATGAACACATGGACAGCAGAAAAAATCAAATCTTTCTGTAATCACAAACGTATGATAGAGAAGTAGTAATTGAAATGATCAAGCTGCAGATGGCATTTCCACCATTTGCTGACAAAGGGGCAACAAATTATGAACGAACGGGTATTTCGAGTGCTCGAATATCAGAAAGTGTTGAACGTTTTAGGCGATCAGGCACAAACAAAGCTTGGCAAAGATTTGGTTTTGTCACTAGCGCCATCGCTGGATTATCAGGAAATCGTCCACATGCAAGAGGAAACCGATGAGGCTGCGCAAATTTCACGCTTGAATAAAGTTATACCGCTTGGAGGCATATTTGATATCCGGGCGAGTGTGAAACGCAGTATTATTGGCGGATCGCTGAATATCCACGAACTGCTTGATATTGCCAGCACCATCTATGCCGGAAGGCAAATCAAGCTTTTCTTTGAAAATCTGGAGGAAGACTTACCGATCTTAAAAGAAATGGCTGATTTGATTACCCCTGTACATGAGGTTGAGACAGAAATAAGAAATTGTATGGATGAACACGGGTATGTGATGGATAGCGCGTCAGCAAAACTGCGCAGTATCAGGACAACCATCCGGACAAATGAAGGGCGTATACGGGAAAAACTCAATGAATATACCAAAAGTAAGAGTAATATGCTCTCGGACGCTATCATTACTATTAGAAATGAGAGATATGTTTTGCCTGTAAAGCAAGAATATAAGGCGGCTGTCGGCGGAATTGTCCATGATCAATCAGCTTCTGGTCAAACGCTATTTATGGAGCCAAAAGCCGTTGTGGAATTGAATAACCGCTTACAGGAAGCAGCATTACAAGAAAAACAGGAAATAGACCGGATTTTGCAAAAACTGACTGAATATGTGGCTGAACATGCTTCTGCTTTGCTGGCCAACGTTGATATTTTAACAAAAATTGATTTCATCCATGCGCGGGGTAAATTGGCGCAAAAAATGAAAGCGGCCAAACCAACCATGAATGCGCAAGGGTTGATTAAGATGCAGCAGGCAAGGCATCCGCTGATAAGTGCGGAAGCTGTGGTGGCCAACGATGTGGAAATAGGGGATAGGTATACCTCTATTGTCATTACCGGTCCGAATACGGGCGGCAAAACAGTAACAATCAAGATGATCGGCCTCTGTGTGCTGATGGCGCAATCCGGACTTCAAGTACCTGCACTGGATGGTTGTGAATTAGGAGTTTTTAAAAACGTATTTGCAGATATTGGGGACGAACAGTCTATTGAGCAAAATTTGAGCACATTTTCTTCTCACATGACTAATATCGTTCAAATATTGGAGGAAGTGGATGATAAGTCGTTGGTGCTTTTTGATGAGCTCGGCGCCGGAACTGACCCCCAGGAGGGGGCGGCACTTGCAATGGCAATTCTGGACGAAACAATTTCCCGAGGGGCTCGTGTCATAGCAACTACCCATTACCCTGAATTGAAGGCCTATGGATATAACAGGCAAAATGTGATTAACGCATCCATGGAATTTAATGTCGATACGCTTCAGCCGACTTACCGTCTGCTGATCGGTATTCCTGGGCGCAGCAACGCGTTTGAAATATCACAGCGGCTTGGGCTTAGTCAGCAAATCATTAAACATGCAAAAAAATTAGTTGGTACGGATTCGAAAAGTGTTGAGAATATGATTGCTGCATTAGAAAAAGCACAAATCGGCGCACAGCAGGAATATGAACAGGCAGAGCAGGTTTTACAGGACAGTGAGAGACTGCAGCAAGACTTGAAACGCGAATGGCAGGATTTTAAAGACAAAAGAGAAAAATTATACCGAAAAGCAGAAGAAAAGGCTGGCAAGGCCCTGGAAAAGGCTAAAGATGAAGCTGAAAAAATCGTTTCCGATATTCGCAATATGAAGACTGAGGCGGAATTGAAAGAACATAAATGGATCGAGGCGAGAAAATCTCTTGAAGCGGCTATGCCTGAACTGACTTCCAAAAAGCCGGATAAAAAAATTGTAAATAAACAAGAAAAAAATTTCCATCCTGGTGATGATGTAAAACTGCTGTCACTTGATCAACAAGGAACTATCGTTGATAAAGTCAATGACAGTACCTATTTGGTCCAAGTTGGCATCATGAAAATGAAAGTCAAAAGCAAGGATATGCAGGTAGTGAAAACAAAAAAACAAGATTATGAAAAACCATTGGCAACTGTAAAGGGCTCCAGTTATCATGTAAGTCCTGAACTGGATCTCCGCGGTGAAAGGTATGAAGATGCCTTGTTGAAGTTGGAGAGGTATCTCGATGATGCCATGCTTGCAGGATATCAAAAAGTTTCAGTCATACACGGAAAAGGTACTGGTGCGTTGAGAAAGGGTGTAGAAAATTATCTGAAAGGCAACGGCTCCATTGCTGGTTTTCGCTTTGGTACGATGGGAGAAGGAGGAAGCGGGGTAACGATAGTAGAACTGAAATAAAACAGGTTGAATATCTGTTGAAACTCCAGGTAGGAATACATCAACAGTAGGAAGGAGTATTGCAGTGGAGGGATTTTGGGAAAATCTGTATATAGCAACCTTTGCCAGGTATACTGTCGTAATCCTTTGTTCTGTCGTTTTTCTTGCAATTTTCGAATTAGTGACAGCATATAAAAATTGGAAAGAAATCAAAGAAGGGAATGTCGCCGTGGCCATGGCAACCGGAGGTAAAATTTTCGGGATCGCAACTATTTTCCGCTACTCTATCGAGCACCATGATTCTTTATTGCAAAGTGTTGGATGGGGGGCGTTCGGTTTTGTTCTGCTGCTTGCCGGATATTTCCTATTTGAATTCTTGACCCCATCATTTAGAATTGATGAAGAAATCGGCAATGGAAATCGGGCAGTCGGTTTTATTTCTCTGATGATTTCAGCCGGTTTGTCGTTTGTGATTGGTGCAAGTATCATTGCAGGATAGGAGCAGGACATATGGAAACGTTAGCTAAAATATTAATTGTTGTCGCATTTTTATTTATTGTCATCGGAGTTGTCTATTTAATTTAAGTAAAAAAAGAATAATTAAGTTTCAAAAAAAAGTAATAAGTCGGTATAATGGATATAAGCTAACATAAAGGAGGAATGAAGATGACCGTACAAAAGCCTTGGTTAAATGCGTATCCCAAAGAAATACCGACTTCTATTTCTTATGATGAAAAACCTTTGTACGCATTCTTAGAAGAATCCGCTGACAAATATGACAAAAAGAAAGCGCTTCACTTTATGGGTAGAGAAATGTCCTTTTCAGAAGTATATCAACAGTCAAGAAAGATGGCCCATTATTTACAAACTGCAGGTGTGGAAAAAGGTGACAGGGTGGCCATCATGCTGCCTAATTGTCCACAATCCGTGATAAGCTATTATGGTGCATTACTGGCAGGAGCGACTGTGGTCCAAGTCAATCCGTTGTATAAGGAAAGAGAATTGGAATATCAGCTGAATGATTCAGGGGCCGTCGTGCTAGTATGTCTGGATATTCTTTTGCCTACTGTCAGTGCCATTCGTTCCAGCACTTCTGTTGCACACTTGATTGTCACTGGCATCAAAGATTACCTGCCGTTTCCTAAGAATGCGATTTACCCTTTTCTGCAGAAAAGACAGACGAAAATGGTCATCAATCTGGAGGAAAACGAGGATACACATATCTGGAAACACATTATGAAACATAGTGCTCCAGACTATAAGGAAGTCGTCATTGATCCAAAGAATGATTTGGCACTTCTGCAGTATACAGGTGGTACTACCGGCTATCCCAAAGGGGTGATGCTTACGCATTACAATCTTGTTGCCAACGTTCAGATGATTCAAGCATGGCTCTATAAGTCCAAGCCGGGAGAGGAGATAATACTGGGCATTTTGCCTTTCTTTCATGTATACGGGATGACAGCTGTGATGAATTTATCAATCATGTTCGGCAGCAAGATGGTGTTGTTGCCAAAATTCGATGCGAAAGATGTTCTGAAGACAATTGATAAAATGAAACCAACATTGTTTCCAGGCGCACCGACGATTTATGTAGGTTTATTGAACCACCCAGACATGCATAAATATGACCTCTCATCTATAGAAGCATGCATTAGCGGTTCAGCCCCTTTGCCAGCCGAGGTACAGTCCAAGTTTGAAAGTGTTACAAGTGGACGGCTTGTAGAAGGATACGGATTGTCGGAAACCTCGCCGATTACTCACGCCAATTTTGTTTGGAATAATCGAGTAAACGGGAGTATAGGTGTGCCGTGGCCAGATACAGCCGCGAAAATTATCGA
Source organism: Tigheibacillus halophilus (assembly GCF_042683165.1). Classification (NCBI taxonomy): domain Bacteria; kingdom Bacillati; phylum Bacillota; class Bacilli; order Caryophanales; family Bacillaceae; genus Tigheibacillus; species Tigheibacillus halophilus. The sequence goes on along the minus strand of NZ_JBHUIZ010000014.1, from coordinate 130,185 downwards.
CATGGAAACAATGGAAGAAGCAGAAATTGGTGATGTTGGTGAATTGGCTGTGAAAGGTCCGCAAGTGATGAAGGGATACTGGAACAGGCCGGAAGAGACGGAGAATGTGCTAAATGAAGATGGCTGGCTGTTGACTGGAGATCTTGGATATATGGATGAGAACGGCTATTTTTACATTGTAGACCGAAAAAAAGATATTATTATAGCTGGGGGTTATAATGTTTACCCGCGGGAAGTGGAAGAAGTGCTTTATGAACATGAGGCGGTCTTGGAAGCAGCAGTTGCCGGGGTGCCTGATCCTTACAGGGGCGAAACAGTCAAAGCCTACGTTGTCTTAAAAGATGGTCATCAAGTCAGTGAAGAAGAATTAAATAGTTATTGCAGGAAAAAACTGGCTGCGTTCAAAGTCCCGCGTATTTATGATTTCCGGGAAGAACTTCCAAAAACGACTGTTGGAAAAATACTAAGAAGGCAATTGGTGGAGGAAGAGAAAACAAAAAACAGACAGACCAAAGCAAGCATATGACCTTTTTAAACTGATTGACAAGCTTTTGATTGACAATGTTCCATTCTATAGATACAATATAAAATGAATGAGTAATCATTCATTTTAGAAAGGTAGAAGGAGAACATGATGAAAAAGAACAAGCCTAAATATAATATGATAATCGAAGCTGCAGTGAAGGTGATCGCCGAAAATGGTTATCATGCTTCGCAAGTTTCTAAAATTGCTAAGAAAGCCGGCGTTGCGGATGGTACGATCTATCTCTATTTCAAAAATAAAGAAGATATTCTTGTAAGTGTTTTCGAAGAGAAAATGGGGCAGTTCATCGAGCAAATTAAAGTGGCTATCATGGATAAAGCGGATGCGCACGAAAAGCTGTTGACTTTGATCAGGATGCATTTTGAACAACTTGCTGCGGATCATCACCTGGCAATTGTCACGCAATTGGAGTTAAGGCAGTCAAATTTAGGTTTACGCAGGCAAATCAACCGAGTTTTAAAACCCTATCTTGATGTCATTGATGCCATTATCGAACAGGGAGTAGAAGAAAAAACTTATCAGACTGACTTGACCAGCCCATTGGCTCGCCAAATGATATTCGGCACATTGGATGAGATGGTGACCAATTGGGTGATGAAAGAAGAGAAATATGATCTCGTATCCCAAGCAGAGGCGGTGCATCGTTTGCTGATTCATGGTCTTCAGGCTAAGTAATGGCGCAATTTTCTGTTATAATTAGCAAGGGAGGGGATAATTGAAAATGCTATCATATGAGAAAAAAGAAAATGTTGCAACGCTTACTATCCAAAGTCCGCCGGCAAACGCACTTTCCAGCAAGCTGCTGAAAGAATTGGCGGAAAAGCTGGATAGCATGGAAAGGGATCCTGAACTCAAAGCTGTTATAATCAAAGGGGAAGGCAGATTTTTTTCAGCGGGAGCGGATATCAAAGAGTTCACTTCACTTCAAGAAGCTTCTGACTATGAGTCGCTTTCTGCAGATGGACAGCAGATTTTCGCACGTATGGAACGCTTTTCCATACCAATTATTGCGGTAATCCATGGGGCCGCATTAGGGGGCGGGTTAGAATTGGCAATGGCTTGTCATATCCGACTGGCCAGCTCTGACGCCAAGTTGGGTCTTCCCGAGTTGAATCTTGGCATTATCCCGGGTTTTGCTGGCTCACAAAGATTGCCAAGATACGTGGGAAATGCCAAAGCGTATGAAATGATTTTGACCGGTGCCCCTATTAGCGGAAAAGAGGCTGCCTCTTTCGGGCTTGTTAATAAAGCGCTTACAGAAGAGGAATTGTTTCCAGCAGCTGAAAAATTGGCCGGGAATATAGCGCAAAAAAGCAAGCCGGCAATAAAGCGCATCATGCAATTGATCCCATACGCCAATACAAACGCTATTGCAGAAGGATCTAAAGCAGAAGCTAAAGCCTTTGGGGAAATATTTGGTTCTGAGGATGCCAAAGAGGGAATTGAGGCTTTTCTGCATAAGCGCAAGCCAGTTTTCAAGGATAAATGACCAAAGATGAGGAGGAAAATATATGAATATTTATGTGATACTTAAAAGAACTTTCGATACGGAAGAAAAAATTGTGATATCCAATGGCAAAATTGAAACAGATGGTGCGGAGTATATCATTAATCCGTATGACGAGTATGCTGTTGAAGAGGCTATCAAGCAGCGTGATGAGCACGGAGGAGAAGTCACGGTAGTTACTGTTGGGGATGAGGAAAGTGAAAAACAGCTGCGTACTGCCCTTGCGATGGGTGCTGACAAAGCAACTCTGATCAACACAGAAGACGATTTGGAAGATGGCGACCAATACACAACAGCTAAAATTTTGGCAGCGTATTTCGAAGATAAAGAAGTGGATTTGATCTTAGCAGGTAATGTAGCTATCGATGAAGCAAGTGGTCAAGTAGGCCCTCGGCTTGCTGAGCGTTTAGGCATCTCATGTGTGACAACGATTACAAAATTGGATATTGAAGATGATAAGGCGCAAATTGACAAAGATGTAGAAGGTGATGTGGAAAAATTAGAGGTTTCACTCCCGTTATTGGTCACATGCCAGCAAGGGCTGAATGATCCGCGCTACCCATCTTTGCCAGGAATCATGAAAGCGAAGAAAAAACCTTTGGATGAACTTGAAATAGATGATTTCGATCTGGAGGAGGATGAATTAGAGCCGAAAACAAAAACGCTGGACATCTATCTGCCTCCTGAAAAGGAAGCTGGCCGAGTGTTAGAAGGTGAAGTCGCCGATCAGGTAAAAGAATTGGTTTCCTTACTTCAAAATGAAAAGAAAATATTGTGAGGATGTTGCTATAGAGAGGAGAATGTGTAATGACTGAAAAAATATTAGTAATTGGTGAAGTAAGAGACGGTGAACTACGTAATGTATCTTTTGAAGCGATTGCAGCTGCAAAGAAAATGAATGATCAAGCAGAAATCGTTGGAGCAGTGCTTGGGGCTGGGGAATTGGAAAAAGAAGCCCAAGCGATGATTCAGTACGGAGCTGACCGTGTGACCGCATTAAAAAATGATGCTTTGAAGCTATACACAGCAGATGCTTTTTCTCAGGTTTTATTAAAGCTTATTGAAAAAGAGTCTCCAGCGGGCATTGTGATGGGACATACAGCTGCGGGGAAGGATTTGACGCCGAAAATAGCGAGCAAACTTGAAACAGGGCTGATTTCTGATGTCACTGACATTGAAGTGGATGGAGAGAAGACCATATTCATCCGACCGATTTATTCAGGTAAAGCTTTTGAAAAAAAGCTGATCACTGATGGAATTACGTTTATTACGATCCGGCCGAATAACATTCCGGTGCTGGAACGTGATGAATCACGAACAGGTGAAGTGATTCATGAAGATGTGGAGGTCAATGACCTAAGGACTGTAATCAAAGATGTCATTCGAAAGGCATCTGAAGGTGTTGATCTGTCTGAAGCGAGCGTTATCGTTTCTGGCGGGAGGGGTGTGAAAAGCGCTGATGGTTTCAAGCCGCTATATGAATTGGCAGAGGTTCTCGGAGGAGCAGTAGGTGCTTCCCGCGGGGCATGTGATGCGGATTACTGCGACTATTCCCTGCAAATCGGACAGACAGGTAAGGTAGTCACCCCTGACTTATATATCGCCGTAGGGATTTCCGGAGCAATTCAGCACTTGGCAGGTATGTCCAATTCTAAGGTGATTGTTGCCATCAACAAGGACCCTGAAGCCAACATCTTCAATGTAGCAGACTATGGCATTGTAGGCGATTTGTTTGAAATCATTCCTATGCTGACGGAAGAAATCAGGAAGATCAAAGGTTGAAGGGTTATAAAACCCATTAGAAAAATCCAGTGTTGCTGGATTTTTTCTATTCTAAGAATACGTTTCATCGGTATAAGCAAACTATTAGTAAGTCGAAAATATTGATGATATACTGGCATTAATGATTAGGAATTAGATTGTCTAAGGAGGATATATATATGGCTATTGTACATGTGACTGACCAAAATTTTAATGAAGAAACTTCAAAAGGTCTTGTATTGGTAGATTTTTGGGCACCTTGGTGTGGACCTTGTAAAATGATCGCACCAGTGTTGGAAGAAATCGATGGAGAAATGAGCGATAAGGTCAAAATTGCTAAATTGGATGTGGATGAAAATCAAGAGACAGCTGGACGTTTCGGTGTCATGAGTATTCCAACGCTGCTTTTATTCAAAGATGGAAATGTAGTGGATCAAGTGATAGGTTTTCAGCCGAAAGAAGCATTACAGGACTTGATCAGCAAACATGCTTAAGTGATTCCAAAAATGCACAATCCCTTGCTGTCTGGCAAGGGATTGTTTTTTTGACAAGGTGTTTTCTAGAATTGTTGCTGTTGGAAAATATGAAATGCTGATCTATTGTTGCTCAAGCTGCGACGAGATGCCAATTTGCACCTCATCCTTCTCTGAGGTAAGTGCAAATCCCGCGCTGTGAAATTACACTCCGCTTCCCGGGGGAGGTTAATGGCTCTCGTTGACGGAGTTCATCGAGGCAAGGCCTATAGTTTTGCATGCATTTGCTTCGATAAACTTAAACCACATGCCGCGTTTTCTAAAAACAAAGGAAAAGGGAGACTAAAACGTATGAATCAGAGGATAAAGGAAAAGCTGGCAATTCTTCCTGGCCAACCAGGGTGCTATTTAATGAAGGATAAGCACGGCACGATTATCTACGTGGGGAAGTCTAAGCTATTGAAAAATCGTGTCAGATCATATTTCACTGGGGCCCATGACCGGAAAACGCAGCGCCTTGTCCAGGAAATTGATGACTTCGAATATATTATCACTTCATCAGAAATGGAAGCATTAATATTGGAAATGAACCTGATTAAAAAATATGACCCCAGGTATAATGTCATGCTTAAGGATGATAAGTCCTATCCTTATCTCAAGATAACTTCTGAACGTCATCCAAGACTTTTGATAACTCGTCAGGTAAAAAAAGATAAAGGAAAATATTTTGGTCCCTATCCAAATGTCATTGCAGCCAGAGAAACAAAAAAATTGCTCGACCGCTTATACCCGCTGCGTAAGTGCAATAATCCGCCTGGCCGCTATTGTCTTTATTATCATCTGGGGCAGTGTCTGGCATGCAGTGAAAACCCTCCTTCAGCAGAAGTGTACAGGGAAATCATCCAAAGTATCACTTCTTTTTTGCACGGCGGCTATAAAGAAATCAAAAAGGAATTGGTACAAAAGATGACCAGGGCCAGCGAAGAACTTCATTTTGAGCGTGCATCCGAGTACAGAGATTTGATCAGGAATATCGAAATTGTAATGGAACAGCAGAAAATCACCCTGAATGACAATGCGGATCGTGATGTTTTCGGGTATTACGTTGATAAAGGCTGGATGTGTGTACAAGTCTTCTTTGTCAGACAAGGAAAACTGATTGAACGGGACGTTTCTCTTTTCCCCTTTTTTGATGAGGCAGAAGAGACATTCATAACTTTCATCGGACGTTTTTATTTACACCGTAACCACCCAAAACCGAAACAAATTTTGCTTCCAGTCGGTACTGATACATCCATGTTGGAAGAATTGCTTGAAATCAACGTAAGCACCCCGCTGCGCGGGAAAAAGAAAGAATTGGTGCAACTGGCGATGGAAAATGCAAAGGCGTCTCTGACACAAAAATTTTCATTGATTGAACGCGATGAAGAACGGACGGTTATCGCTATGGATAAACTGGGAGAGGCCCTTCTTATTGAAACGCCCCATCGGATTGAAACATTCGATAATTCCAATATACAAGGCAGTGATCCGGTTTCTGCCATGGTCGTTTTTATCGATGGAAAGCCTGATAAAAGAGAATATCGAAAGTATAAAATACGCGGTGTAAAAGGACCAGATGATTATGAAACCATGAGGGAGGTAATCCGCAGACGGTATACAAGGGTATTGAAAGAAAACCTGCCACTGCCTGATCTTATCATTGTCGATGGAGGAAGAGGACAAATGAGTGCGGCAAAAGATGTGCTGGAGGATGAACTTGGGCTGGATATTCCGCTGTGCGGCCTGGCCAAAGATGACAGGCATAAAACAAGTGAGTTGTTATATGGCGATCCGCCAGAAGTTGTTCAACTGTCAAGAAAGTCTCAGGAATTTTACCTTGTTCAGCGTATCCAGGATGAGGTGCATAGATTTGCAATCACTTTTCATCGTCAGCTTCGAGGGAAAAACTTGCTCCAGTCTGAGTTGGATAAAATCCCAGGAGTCGGGGCAAAAAGACGCAAACTGCTTTTAACACATTTTGCTTCCATACAAGAGATTGCCAAAGCTGATGTAACCCATTTCAGAAAACTCGGCATTCCTAAAAATACTGCTGAACAAATCATTGCATATTTGAATAAAGAGATGGCAGATGAAACAAATGAGGTAAAGGAAGATGATGAATGAGGCTGTCCCAGTAAATGGGACAGCCTCACTTTGTTTTGCGGTCAAATTGGTTCAGTATAATGGACGTGGAATTCCACTTGATGGATTTTAGTATTCACTTCAAACCTGCATTCACACACTTTCTCTTGCATGATTTCTAATGTCTCCGCCAAGAATCCGGCTTCCAAATAAAAGTCTGTATCAACTTTAGCACGTATTCGTTGTACGACTGCATCCGCCAACAAGTAGAAAACAAAGCCTTTTCGTTTTTCTTTAATGAATTCCAAGCTCCCCCAGCCCATCGAAGTAAAAAAAGTGGCTAACTCTTCCATGTTGCTGATAGAAAATTTTCTTGCTAATTTTTTTCCCATAAAATAAAGCAAAGAGTCTTTTTCATCACCAAACAGTTCAGGTAATGCTATGTAACGTAAAATGTCATAACCCGCACCAGGAGATTGCAATTGGTCGAGCAGTGAAATAGGGAGCAATTCCTTTTTTTTCGACATGAAGGTCATCCTTTCCGTATATGTAAATGTTTCTAGGGTAGTCATGAAAAAGATACTTACTTATTATCTATTGAATCCGAGAATTGTGCAACCTTCACTTCATCATAGATTCACTGGTGATAAACCATTTTAAACAGCGTCCGGCCTTTGATATCAGCTGTTCTTCCCTCTTTTTAAAAGAAAATCGTTTCTCGTTCATTTTTTTAAGAGTATGCTAGTTTGACAACTGGTAAATAAGCCGCGTATAAACATTGTTTTTCCCCGCCTATCTGTTAATGAAACGCTTTGATCAGCTATTGAAAACACTGTTGTGCAGTCATGTACAAGGAATGAGGTTGTTACCCTTTTCTTGACGCTTAAAGTCTTAAGAAGTACAATAAACATGTCACAAATTGTACATTTTTCATCTTGTCATAGCGACACAAATTCATACAAATTTTGAATGTAAGTGTGATGCTGAAACTGAAGAAGTACAGAAGTGCAACACTACAACTAACCGAGGGGGGTAAAACATGTCAAAGCATCCTGAGTTTTTTTGGAAAAGGTTACATTCTTTATCGGGATTGATACCTGTAGGTCTTTTTTTGATTGTGCACTTAACCGTGAATTATTTTGCCGTGTATGGTGAAGAAAAATTTAATGGTGCAACTGAGTTTATGGAAAGTCTGCCTTTTCTAGTTGCATTGGAAATCCTGGTAATCTATTTGCCAATCCTTTTTCATGGCATCCTGGGTGTTTACATTGCCTTTACTGCTAGGAACAACCCAAGAAACTATGGTTTTCTTCGCAACTGGTTATTCCTTCTGCAAAGGGTCACCGGCGTATTGACATTTATCTTTATTGCATGGCACGTATGGGAAACGCGAATCCAAGTAATGTTAGGAAATGCAAGTCTGGATTTCAGCCTGATGGAAAACATTCTGGCAAGCCCTGTCATGCTTTGGGTTTACATCGTTGGTGTCGTTTCAACAACTTTCCATTTTTCAAATGGTCTATGGGGCTTTCTGGTGCATTGGGGCTTCGCACAGTCGCCTAGATCTCAGAAAATCACTACATATGTCACTTTGATTGTTTTCGTAGTGGTCAGTTACGTAGGAGTCAGAGCACTATTTGCATTTGCATGATTTTTGCGATGCACGTTTGAATCTGTCCTTTTGGACTGATTGGTATGCAATTTAAAGGGAGTGAGCATTCAATATGAGTAAACGTAAAGTTGCCATTGTCGGCGGAGGTTTGGCCGGACTGTTTGCGGCAATTAAATGCGCAGAAGCAGGCGTAAACGTCGATTTATTTTCCATTGTTCCAGTAAAACGCTCTCACTCTGTTTGTGCACAGGGCGGAATCAATGGCGCAGTCAATACAAAGGGTGAGGGAGATTCGCCATGGAAACATTTCGATGACACAGTTTATGGTGGAGACTTTCTGGCTAATCAGCCGCCAGTAAAAGCTATGTGCGAAATGGCACCAAAGATTATCAATTTGATGGACCGTATGGGTGTCATGTTCAACCGTACTCCGGAAGGACTGCTTGATTTCCGTCGTTTTGGAGGAACGGATGTGCACCGTACAGCATATGCAGGTGCAACAACTGGCCAACAGCTTCTATATGCTTTGGATGAGCAAGTACGCCGTTTCGAAGTAGAGGGACTGGTTACCAAATACGAAGGCTGGGAATATCTTGGTGCTGTATTGGATGATTCCAATACGAGCAAAGGTATCGTTGCCCAAAATATAAAAACACATGAAATCCAAGCCTTTCGTGCGGACGCTACCATTATGGCTACAGGCGGACCCGGTATCATTTTCGGTAAATCGACAAACTCCATGATCAATACGGGATCTGCTGCAAGCACATTGTATCAGCAAGGTGCAAAATATGCGAATGGTGAATTTATCCAAATCCACCCTACAGCTATTCCGGGAGACGACAAGCTCCGTTTGATGAGTGAATCAGCCCGTGGCGAGGGCGGTCGGATCTGGACGTATAAAGATGGCGAACCGTGGTATTTCCTAGAGGAAAAATACCCTGCATACGGCAATCTGGTTACGAGGGACATAGCAACAAGGGAAATTTTTGATGTCTGTGTCAACCAAAAACTTGGCATTAATGGGGAAAATATGGTGTACCTCGATCTTTCCCATAAAGATCCACATGAGCTTGATGTCAAGCTTGGTGGAATCATGGAAATTTATGAGAAATTTGTTGGGGAGGACCCGCGTAAAGTCCCAATGAAAATTTTTCCTGCTGTTCACTATTCGATGGGAGGGTTATGGGTCGATTTCGATCAAAAAACCAGTATTCCCGGTGTGTTCGCAGCTGGTGAATGTGATTATTCCCAGCACGGGGGAAATCGTTTGGGTGCCAATTCACTGCTGAGCGCCATGTACGGCGGTATGGTCTCTGGTCCGAATGCTATCAGTTATATTGATGGTCTTGATAAGCACGCTGAGGATGAATCATCCAAGTTGTTCGATGACCGCGTAAAAGAAGAAGTGGAGAAATTCGAAGCGATGATGAAAATGCGTGGGAAAGAAAATGCTTACAAGCTCCATCAGGAACTTGGCGAATGGATGACTGAAAACGTTACTGTTGTACGTCATAATGACAAGCTACTGAAAACGGATGAAAAGATACAAGAGCTAATGGAGCGTTGGAACAATATCAATATGGATGATACATCCCGATACAGCAACCAGGGAATCATGTTTACCCGTCAATTAAAAAATATGTTGCAGCTGGCGCGCGTCATCACCATTGGCGCTTATAACCGCAATGAAAGCCGCGGAGCGCATTACAAACCGGAGTTTCCGGAGCGTAATGATGAAGAATGGCTGAAAACAACTATAGCTGAATATAATCAGGAAAAAAATAAACCGGAACTCTCTTATGAAGAAGTCGATACTTCTTTGATTAAACCGCGATTACGAGACTACACCAAGAAACATTGATGATGTCTGAAAAATGCTACGCGGAAATCTTATCCATTTTCTAACATTCAAGGGAAGGGAGTAAATGAGAATGGCTGAACAAAAGACTGTTACTTTTATCGTTACCCGACAAGACAGCCCTGATTCTGCCCCTTATAAAGAAACGTTTAACGTTCCTTATCGTAAAAATATGAACGTCATTTCCGGATTGATGGAAATCAGGAAAAACCCGGTAAATGCAAAAGGGGAAGAAACCACACCTATCCAATGGGAAATGAACTGTCTGGAAGAAGTGTGCGGCGCCTGCTCAATGGTTATCAATGGTACGGCAAGACAATCATGCTCTGCCCTTGTAGATGACCTTGAACAGCCAATTCATTTGGAACCAATGGCTACTTTTCCAGTAGAACGTGATCTGGTAGTCGATCGTTCCCGTATGTTTGATGCTTTAAAACGTATCAAGGCGTGGATTCCGATTGATGGTACCTATGATCTTGGTCCTGGTCCGCGTATGCCTGAGAAGAAGCGCCAGTGGGCTTATGAGCTTTCCAAATGCATGACCTGCGGCGTATGTCTGGAAGCATGTCCGAACGTCAATGACAAGTCTGATTTTATTGGACCTGCATTTTTATCATTGCCACGTTTGTATAACGCTCATCCAACAGGTGCTATGAACAAGTCCGAGCGTTTGGATGCACTGATGGATGATGGCGGAATTACAGGATGCGGAAATTCACAAAACTGCGTGCAAGTTTGTCCAAAGGGCATTCCTTTGACAACATCGATTGCTGCAATGAACCGTGCTACAAATATACAAGCATTCAAAAATTTCTTTGGCAGTGACAACGCCCATTGATGATTTTGACAAAAGCCCTTGCCATATTGGCAAGGGCTTTTGTGCTATAGACAAGAGGAGATGGAAAGATGAAAAAAATTTCTTATATTGATGATTTTGAAAAATGGATTCAGGGATTCACCTTCTCCATTCCGATTAAAATACGTTTTTCTGAAACAGATATGTTCGGGCATGTGAACAATGTATCACCGTTTATTTATTTTGAAGAAGGCAGAATCGCCTACCTGCAGTCATTAGGCTTGTTCGATTTGCAGCAAACGAAATCGGAGGGGATACCTATTGTGGCTGATTTGCAATGTGATTATCTGAAACAGCTTTATTTCAATGATCAGCTTCAGCTGTATGTGAAAGCCCAATCGGTAGGGACGACCTCCATCGACGTTCATTATATGGTGAAAAATGAAAAAGAAGAAGTTTGCCTGACTGGCAGGGGAAGAATGGTGTTTATTGATGCCCAATCCGGAAAACCAGTTGCGCTGCGGAACGAATTGAAAGAAAAATTACTACAGGCATAAATGCGTATTCCTAAGCGGTAATTTTAGAATGTAAGAGATTTTTTAAGCAGCGTAAGCAGACTTGTGTAGCTGATTTTACACTGAGGTATATCGAAGAAAACCATGCAGTCTCGTTTTAAAGGAAAACCGACCTTCAAGTGAAGATCGGTTTTTTTTAGAGCTTAAGCTCTCCCATGCGAAGTAATTCTACAACTGCTTGCGAACGCCCCTTGACACCCAATTTTTGCATCGCATTCGAGATATGGTTTCGGACTGTTTTTTCCGAGATAAACAATTCCTGGGCAATTTCTTTCGTTGTCTTATCCTGGACCAATAGTTCGAATACTTCTTTTTCACGCTTTGTCAGTAATTGCTTGGGTTTGTAGTCGCTATCCCTCAAATGAAAACCCCTCCTTGCTGTCGTAGAGCTGTGCCCAGAAGGGAATTATCTAGTCATGAATAGCTTATGTAGCGATGTGTAAACGGTGCGCACATTTCATTAGACAAAAAAGTTCTTGATGTTTCGTATGTTTATAATCGTTATGTTTCGTAAAAGTTCGGATTCGTAGATCTGTAGCGCATAAACGGCGTAACTTTGTCATACAGGAATATACGAACTTGTAAAGGGAATCTCCTCCTCCGCTTATAAATATTTCATTTGTACATAATGATTTGTGATACAATGATTTTAAACGTGGGAAGAATTGGAGGCAGCAAATTTGGAAACAGTGACAGATTTAATTCCAATATTGGAAAAAAGAATTCGACATATTTCTGGAGCCATCAAACAAAGCGGCAGAAAAATTTTGAAAAATTATCCCATCACTTCGCCCCAATTCATTGCACTGCAGTGGATTATTGAAGAGGACAATCTGACTATCGGAGAATTATCCAATAAAATTAGTTTAGCTTTCAGTACGACAACAGACTTGGTTGATCGGCTGGAAAAAAATGGTCTGGTGCAACGGACAAAAGATGAGAGCGACCGCAGGGTTGTCCGTATTATTCCTTTGGAAAAAGGAAAGGCCATCATCAATGAAGTGATTGAAAAGCGCCGGGAATACTTAGGTGAGGTTATCGGAAGCTTCACGACAGAGCAGGCTGAAGCATTGGATGAATTACTGGAGCAATTATATGAGAGAATGAAAAACATCAATGAAAGATAACAACAAAGAAGAGGCGATTTATTTTGGAACGTGCTATTGGGGTCATAGATTCAGGAGTGGGTGGACTGACGGTAGCTTATGAACTGATGAGGCAGCTGCCGAATGAAAGATTGATTTATCTTGGTGATACCCTCAGGTGTCCTTATGGACCCCGCCCTGAACTTGAAATAAAGGCATTCACTTGGGAAATGGTAAATTTTCTACTGACAAAACATATTAAAATGCTGGTTATCGCCTGTAATACCGCTACTGCATTTACATTGCAGGAATTACAAGAGAAACTCGATATTCCTGTAATCGGTGTGATTCAGCCGGGTGCAAGAGCCGCTATTAAAGTGACAAAAACTAATCATGTCGGGGTTATTGGCACACTGGGAACCATCGGCAGTGAAGCTTATGCAACAGCCCTCCAAACGATCAAACCCGAGATTGCTGTAACGTCGCTGGCATGTTCGCCATTTGTTCCGATGGTTGAAAAGGGAATTTTACAGGGTGAGCAATGTTTATCAGTGGTAAAAGAATCTTTGCTTCCCATGCAAAAAATAAAAAAGATGGATACACTCATTCTTGGGTGTACACATTATCCGATTATAAAAGATACCATTCAGCAGGTGATGGGTCCCAAAATAAGCTTGATATCTTCCAGCGAGGAGACAGCGAGGGAAACGAGCATCATCTTAGAAATGAAAGGATTGCTGAATAAACCGAATGAGGTTGGGAATCATGAATTTTATACAACGGGCAACCTGGAAACATTCAAAAAAATGACCCATCGTATTTTTGCAAAAAGAATGGAATCCATTCAGCCTATTACTATGTACCGCACAGTGATATGATTACATGAAAGAACAGTTAGTCCTCTTTGAAGGCTGACTGTTTTTTTGTTGATTTCTGAATTGGCTTTGTTAAAGAGGAAAGTAGGTATTTTTTTCATGAAGGCTCGTATACATAGTAGTACAAACCATCGTAGGAGGGAATGACATGAAAGCTCGGGGCTTGCTCGTATTGTTGATGGCTGTTTGCTTGAGTATGCTATTGACAGGGTGTTTTAAAGGGGAACAATCGTTGAAAGAAATCGATCCGCCGAAAAATGCAAAAGCTGTGGATGGAGCGAAGGATACAAAGAAAACGGATAAAACGTCTGAGGAAAAAAATACGAAAGAAGGTTCTGGTGAGGCTGTGAAGGATACCACAGCAAGACAGCTTTACTTACTCGACAGTAATAAGATGGTAGTGCCTCAGACCTTGGATTTGCCAGTACCGGATTCTGGGGAAGTGGCTAAACAGGCTTTGGAGTACTTGGTGAAGGGTGGACCGGTGACCTCCATTCTGCCAAACGGTTTCCAGGCAGTGCTGCCAGAAGGTACTGAGATTCTGGGGTTGAAGGCAGAAGGAGATACCATGATTGTCGATGTTTCTAAGGAATTTAAAGATTATGAAGCAAGTGATGAAGTAAAGATACTGGAAGCGATGACAAATACTCTTACACAGTTTGATAAGGTTAAAAAAGTAAAATTGTGGATCAATGGTTACCCACAAGAAAAAATGCCAGTCAATGGCACCCCAATAGGCAATGGTTATTCCGCAGCGAATGGTATCAATCTGATGGAAACAGAGGCCGTCGACCTAATGGACAGTAAAGCAGTGACCATGTATTTTCCGGCTGAACATAACAAAACGAGATATTATGTTCCTGTCACAAGCCATATTGAGGTGAGTGAAGATGATAATATCTATCAAAAGGTGGTCAATTCATTGGTGAAAGGCCCCGATTATCGTACGAACGCACTTCAAGTGTTCAACACCGGCACTTCGCTGGTCGATCCTCCTTCATTGGATGATGGTGTGTTAAGTCTAACTTTTAACCAAAAAATATTAGAGGATAAAGAAAAAGGGGTTATTTCAGATGAAGTAATTGAAACAATTGTCAGAACAATGGCTGCACAAAAAGGTGTCAAGGCAGTTGATTTAAAAGTCGAAAAAACAGACCACCTTGTCAATGAACAAGGTGAAGAATACAATGAGCCAGTATCATTGGACAAATATACGAAATCCAAAAAACTGTAAAGAGGTAAATATGCCTCTTTCCTTTTTTTGTTGGACGCAAGAAAAAAACAAATATGAAAAAGCGGCTGATAGTTCCTGAAAAATGCAGCCTATCTACAGCTGGCCGTCATGAAATGAAGTGTTACGATAAAAAATAAAAGAAAGGGATTTTTTTCGGAAAATAAAAGAAAATATGGTATGCTAATACTTGTGAATCAAGGAGGCAGAATAAATGCGCAATCATGATAGACAAGCAGGTGACCTAAGGGAAATTGATATCATCACGAATTTCACCAAACATCCAGAAGGATCTGTTTTGATTCAGGTAGGCGATACAAAAGTAATTTGTAATGCGAGTATTGAAGAGAGAGTTCCTCCCTTCATGCGAGGTCAGGGGAAGGGATGGATCACTGCCGAATATTCCATGCTGCCAAGGGCGACCGAACAAAGAAACATCCGTGAATCTTCAAAAGGGAAGGTTGCGGGCAGAACAATGGAAATACAGCGGCTGATTGGAAGAACACTCCGCAGTGTGGTCGATTTGAATAAAATCGGTGAAAGAACGATCTGGATTGACTGTGATGTTATCCAAGCTGATGGCGGAACTCGGACAGCCTCCATCACAGGTGCCTTTGTAGCACTTGTTTTGGCTTTCGGAAAACTGATCGAGAATAAAACGATAAAACAAATGCCTGTCACTGATTTTTTGGCGGCAACATCAGTTGGGATATTGCCAGATGGAACTGAGATTCTTGATTTGGAGTATACAGAAGATTCTCATGCAAATGTGGACATGAACATCGTGATGACCGGTAAAGGCGAATTTGTAGAAATTCAAGGAACTGGTGAAGAAGCAACATTTACAATGGACCAGCTAAACACCATGCTTGGTCTTGCTAAAAATGGATTAGAACAGATCATTGCCAAACAAAAGGAAGTATTGGGAGATCTAGTTGAAAAAATTGGGGAAACAAAAACAATGGACAGGAAATGATTGAATGAAACAAATAATCATTGCTACCAAAAATAAAGGAAAAGCAGAAGAATTCAAAGTTTTTTTCCGCCCATACCATATAGAAGCACTATCTTTACTGGATTTAAATGAGAATGTGAGCGATGTAGAAGAAACTGGAAGCACATTTTCGGAGAATGCTGCACTTAAATCCGAAACGATTTCAGCATTATTTGGTTGCCCGGTTATTGCCGATGACTCAGGTTTGATAGTCGAGGAGCTGGACGGGGAACCTGGGATTTATTCAGCAAGATATGCTGGCAGGGAGAAGAATGATCAGAAGAATATAGATAAGCTGCTTCATAAATTGAACCAAATCCCTGATGCGCAACGTTCCGCAAAGTTCATTTGTGTACTTGCTCTCAGTGTACCGGGCCAACCCACAACCTTTTTTACAGGATATTGCAAGGGGAAAATCGCTGCAAAGCAATCTGGTAAGAATGGTTTCGGTTACGACCCAGTATTCATACCTGAAGGTTATATCAAGACAATGGCTGAACTTGACCCATCTGAGAAAAATCGAATCAGTCATAGAAGTAATGCATTTGCACGGTTACAGGAATGGATCAAATTAAATTTGGAGAGGGATCATGATGTATAAAGTGCTTATCGTAAGCGATAGCCACGGGTTAAAGGAGCAGTTGAAACAAATCAAAGAACGGCATGAAGCCGAATATTTGCTTCATTGTGGTGATTCAGAACTTGACATGGATGAGGATGCTATGACCGGTTTTTTGAAAGTCCGGGGTAATTGTGATTTCGACGTTAGATATCCTTTGGAACAAACATTTGCAATAAACGAAACTGTATTTTTCATTGCACATGGTCATTTGCATGATGTAAAGATGGACCTGACCAAAATCAGTTATCGAGGAGAGGAGCTAGGAGCCAACATCGTTTGTTTTGGACATACGCATGTAGCTGGAGTCCAAAAGATGGGGGACCAAGTATTAATCAATCCCGGCAGCATCCGTCTTCCTAAGGGAAGGCTAGAAAAAACCTATGCAATCCTGCAATGGGAAAATCTTGAAAATGGAGCTGAAGTTGTATTCTATACTGTCGAAGGTGAACAAGTGGAAGAACTCTCCCAGCATGTTTCTTTTTAAGGTGAAAAGTATGATAAAACATCATGAATACGTGAACTTTCAAAGAAAGATCAATATCTAGCAGACAGGAATGCAAAAAAACTTCCTGTCTGCTAAAAAAAAGATTGACAATATATAAGAAAGTGCATATAATAATTCTTGTGGCAAAAAACAAACCGTTTTTTAAAGGGAAGATTAATTTCAATGCGGGTGTAGTTTAATGGTAAAACCTCAGCCTTCCAAGCTGATGACGAGGGTTCGATTCCCTTCACCCGCTCCATACATAAATCGAATATGTCCCAGTAGCTCAGCTGGATAGAGCAACAGCCTTCTAAGCTGTGGGTCGCAGGTTCGAATCCTGCCTGGGACGCTATGCAAAACGCCAGCTGTATTGCTGGCGTTTTTTTGAAAGGCGGCAATAAATCCATGGCTTTACTAGAGCAATTGATTAGCTTCATTCTACATATTGACAAGCATTTGTTGGATATAATTGATATCTTCGGTTTTTGGTCGTATGCTATTTTGTTCTTGATCGTATTCGTTGAAACTGGTGTGGTCATTTTCCCTTTCCTGCCAGGTGACTCATTGCTGTTCGCTGCCAGTGCGTTTGCAGCTGCAGGAGCGTTTCATATATGGATACTCATCCTGGTGTTTTTCGCGGCGGCGATTCTAGGTGATACGATCAACTATCATATAGGTCAAAAGATAGGAAAGTCGTTATCTGATAGCAACCATTTTGGGAAGTTTATTAATCAGGAAAAAATGCAAAAAGCAGAGGATTTTTTCAATAAGCATGGGGGAAAGACGATTGTCATTGCTCGATTTATGCCCTTCATCCGAACTTTCGTACCATTTGTAGCAGGCGCCAGTCATATGAATTATCGGTATTTCCTTATTTATAACGTGACGGGTGCAGCCATATGGGTTGGTTTATGTACAATAGCGGGTTACTTCTTCGGTAATATTCCCATCATCAAAAATAATTTTTCCGCCGTATTCCTTATTATTATTTTTCTTTCTGTATTGCCTGCTGTCATTTCGTTTATCAAGACGCAGTTGGATAAACGAAAATAATAAAAGATAAGAATGCATATAGTGGAGATGATGAAACGGGCGATTTGCCAATGAGCAAATTTCTCGTTTTCTGTTTTAATAAAAGTATAATAATGCTAAGCAAGTGGTTTACATATCATATAAATAGGGAAATATGCAACAGGTACTATCATAAGCGGGAAAGGAGGTTACATATGGCTCAAAACGAAAAAGTGATACTTTTTCCGAAATGGAAGGCAAATTTGGAAGAAGAAGGTCTGCGCTTTTTGAAGGCAGCTGACTATAAAGAGGCATTGGACAGATTCAATCAGCTGATTGCCTATCACGTCGCCAATGACGATATCATCACAGGGAAGCTGATTTGTTTAATGGAACTTGGCATGTATGATGAAGCAGAAGAAATATGTTTGTCCGAAATGGAGCAAATGAACAAGAGTTATTACCAGTACGCTCATATCTATTTCACAATGCTTTTTCAGACGAATCAATATGATGTTCTGATGGAAAAACTGGATTATGAGCTTTCGTTTGCGGGGCTGCCAGAAAATGAAAAGCAGCAATTTCAGCAGTTGTATGAAATGAGTGCCGCGATGAAAATTGATTTTGATGAGAAAAAAAACACTGCCTACATAGCCGATTTGAAAGAGGCGGTGGAAGAAGAGGATATTCAAAAACAATGGCGTACAATTGAAGCACTTCGAAAAATGAAATTGAAACCAAGCTCTTGGGAAATTCAATTGCTGCGAGAGGAATTCATTCATCCAGTCGTGAAAACAGCGATTGTTGAATGGCTGCAAACGATTGGTGCAGTTGAAGCCGTACATATACATAAATTCGGGATGAAGGCGACAATCAATCCGAGCGAACTTCCATCTTTTTCCCAGCATCCAGCAGTTTCTGCCATTCTATCTACATACGATGACATAGAGCAAAAAAACCCGACATTGTATCAAATGCTGCAAAAACTTCTGAATCATTACGCGTATGTCCGGTTTCCTTTTATGCCTGAACGGTCTGAGGTGAACAAAATTGCCTCCGCGATTCTTTACATAGGAAAAAAGTATCTGAACTTGCCAACCGATGATGGTGCATCTGGGGAAATGCAAAATTACTTATCAGAAGTAGAGCTTTGTGACAGGCTTTATGCCAGTATTATCGCTGATTGACAATTGATACAGCAAATGCTTGAAAGGCCAAACAATTATGTTATAATATAGTGGTTGTATATGGACTGAATAGGATTATTCATCACTTACAAACCCAATGTAGGTAATAGAAATGCAGTCATTTCTATGAAAAAATCTTGATTTTCACTAATATGAACAAAAATGGTATAAGTGATATCTTGATGGATGATTGTGAGAAAGCTTGGCGATAGCCATTTTCGCTTATGAGGCAGAAAAGAGTTTACACTTTTCTTGTTGCCAAGAACAAATAGATTTTCGGAGGGATCATATATGTCAGCTAAATGGGAAAAAAATGAAGGAAATGAAGGCGTACTAACCTTTGAGGCTAGCGCAGAAGATTTTGAAACAGCTTTGGACAAAGCTTTTAAAAAGGTAGTTAAGGATGTCCAAATTCCAGGATTTCGTAAAGGCAAAATTCCGCGTAAAATTTTTGAAAAACGTTTTGGTGTTGAGTCACTTTATCAAGATGCTGTAGATATCGTACTGCCTGATGCATACATGGCAGCAGTTAGTGAAGCAAAAATCGAACCAGTTGATCAGCCTGAAATCAACATTGAAGAAATCGAAAGAGGCAAAAACCTGGTCTTCACTGCAAAAGTCACTGTAAAGCCTGAAGTAAAGCTTGGGGAATACAAGGGACTTGAAGTGGAAGAAGAAGATGTGACTGTGACGGATGAAGATGTAGATCATGAAATCGAACACCAACGTCAGCATCATGCAGAACTCGTTGTAAAAGAAGATGGCGAAGTAGCAGAAGGCGATACAGCGGTCATCGATTTTGAAGGATTTGTAGATGGGGAAGCATTCGAAGGTGGAAAAGGTGAAAATTTCTCTTTGGAAATCGGATCAGGCCAATTTATTCCTGGGTTTGAAGAACAATTAATCGGGAAAAAATCCGGCGAAGAAACAGAAGTGAACGTAACATTCCCTGAAGATTATCATGAAGAAAGCTTGAAAGGCAAAGAGGCAGTATTCAAAGTGACAATTCATGAAATCAAATCAAAAGAATTGCCAGATCTTGACGATGAATTTGCAAAAGATGTCGACGAAGAAGTGGAAACACTTGACGAACTTAAAAAGAAAACACGCGAAAACCTTGAAAAACAGAAAAAACAAAGTGCAGAAGATAAAAAACGTACGACGTTGATTGAAAAAGCTACCGAGAATGCTGAAGTGGAAATTCCTGACGCAATGGTTGAAACTGAGTTGGAACGCATGATGAATGAATTCAAGCAAAACTTACAAATGCAAGGAATGACATTGGAAATGTATTTCCAATTCTCAGGACAGGATGAAAATGCACTGAAAGACCAAATGCGTGAGGATGCCCAAAAACGTGTTAAGACGAATTTAACACTTGAGGCCATCGCCAATGCAGAAGCGCTCGAGGCATCTGATGAAGATGTAGAAGCAGAACTTGATAAAATGGCAGGTATGTACAATGTTGAAAAAGACCAGCTTGTGAATATGCTTGGCGGCAGCACAGACATGCTAAAAGAGGACCTGAAAGTTCAAAAAGCACTTGACTTCCTTGTGGAGCACAGCAAAGCAGCTGCATAATAACTGTTAAAAAACATATAAACACAAGGTGTTGAACGCGCCTTGTGTTTTCTTTCAATCAATCAGTCTTCCATGCATAAGAAGGACAAACCTACATATGATGGAATAAACATAATTGAAGTATACATACAGCAGTAGGGAAGTTTTCCGGTAAATACAAAAAAGTTGACATTCCCTGCAAAGAATACATAATAGGAACATGCTGAAATATATTTTCGAAAAATACATGGATTTGATTGTTCATAACCTCTCTGGTTATGCTACAATATGACAACAAGATGTATTTGTTTTGTGTTTGCGAAATGCATTTGATATGATTGCAATGACTGTTGAACACACTCAGGGACTTGGAAGATACAAATTTTAGGGGTGAAAAAACGAATGTTTAAGTTTAACGAAGAAAAAGGACAACTGAAATGTTCATTCTGTGGTAAGAGTCAAGAACAAGTCCGCAAATTGGTTGCCGGACCTGGTGTATATATATGTGATGAATGTATTGAACTTTGCACTGAAATTGTAGAAGAGGAGCTGGGATCTGAAGAGGAATCGGAATTCAAGGAAATTCCTAAACCGAAAGAAATCTGTGAAATACTCAGCGATTATGTGATCGGCCAGGAAAAAGCTAAAAAAAGTCTCTCTGTAGCGGTGTATAACCACTATAAGCGGATTAATTCTGTGAAAAGCACAGACGATGTAGAGCTTTCTAAAAGTAACATTGTCATGATTGGGCCGACAGGAAGCGGAAAGACGCTGCTGGCGCAAACACTTGCTAGGATTCTGAACGTTCCTTTTGCGATGGCTGATGCGACGTCTCTTACTGAAGCAGGATATGTCGGTGAGGACGTGGAAAATATTTTGCTGAAACTCATTCAGTCTGCCGATTATGATGTAGAGAAAGCTGAAAAGGGAATCATTTATATTGATGAAATCGATAAAGTTGCCAGAAAATCTGAAAATCCTTCCATCACCAGGGACGTTTCGGGGGAAGGTGTGCAGCAAGCATTGTTGAAAATTCTTGAAGGGACAGTAGCCAGTGTTCCTCCTCAGGGTGGCCGTAAACATCCGCATCAAGAATTCATTCAAATCGATACAACCAATATTTTGTTCATTTGCGGCGGTGCGTTTGATGGTATTGAACAGGTCATCAAACGTCGTCTTGGCAAAAAAGTGATTGGTTTTGGTGCGAATACAGAACAGTTGGAACTTGACAAAGGGGAATTGCTGTCAAAGGTGTTGCCTGAAGACTTGCTTCGCTTTGGACTTATTCCGGAGTTTATCGGAAGGCTCCCTGTCATTGGAAGCCTGGAACCGCTGGATGAAGATGCGCTTGTGGAAATTCTTACTAAGCCAAAAAATGCGCTTGTCAAGCAGTATCAGAAACTGTTTGAAATGGATGATGTTGCGCTCGAGATCGAGGACGATGCGCTTGTGGAAATAGCCAAAAAAGCGATTGAAAGAAAAACGGGCGCCCGCGGGTTGCGGTCGATTATTGAAGGGATTATGCTGGATGTCATGTTCGACCTCCCATCCCGTGATGACATCGAAACATGCGTGATAATGAAAGAAACAGTTTTAAATGAAGACGGCAGCCCAAAGCTGATTTTAAGAGATGGATCTGTCAAAGATGGCAATAAAAAACCAAAAGAAAGTGCTTGATTTCTTGATGCTTTCTTTGCCAATCATCTGAATTAGAACATAATGAGACTGACTTGGCTTACCGGTTCCTCTCTCCGGAAAGGGACTGCATGCCGGAGTCAGTCTTATTCCATTTTCAGCTTCAGAAGGCGTCCCATTCCTATTGGATGGACGACCCCCACGCCAAAGTTCATTTACTGTTTAGCTGCAGGGGGATAAAATAGCTATAGGACATTGCTTTAGGGACATACTAATTTACATAGAAAAACATATTTGGCGATGCGAAAATGGCGACCATATCCAGAGATTAATATTTAATTAAGCGATACATAAACGGAGGTACCATAATGACGAACAATACGCTTCAGCTGCCATTGCTGCCTTTAAGAGGTATGCTTGTATTTCCAACAATGGTGCTGCATTTGGATGTTGGCAGGGAAAAGTCTATTGCAGCACTTGAAAAAGCAATGATGAATGATCATTCCATATTTTTGGCTACACAAAAAAAGTCAAGTATCAATACACCACAAGCGGATGATATTTATCAAGTTGGTACTGTGGCTGCCGTCAAACAAATGATCAAGCTTCCAAATGATACTGTTCGTGTGCTTGTGGAAGGACTTTATCGTGCGAAAATCACCACATTTGAAGAAACGGAACAAAAATACGTGGTCACAACGGAAAAGCTGATTGAAGTAGAGGGAGATAAAAATGAAGAAGAAGCGCTTATGCGCTATTTACTTCAGCAGTTTGAAAAATATCTGGAGGTTTCCAGAAAAATAACGAAAGAAACATTTGCAACTGTCTCGGACATAGACGAACCTGGAAGGGTTGCGGATATTGTCGCTTCTCATTTACCATTAAAAATAAGTGATAAGCAAAAGCTATTGGAGCTTGTAGACAGAGAAGCGCGTTTGCGTCATTTAATCGGTTTGATCTCCAATGAACAAAAAGTACTTGAACTGGAAAAGAAAATCGGGCAGCGTGTGAAAACGTCAATGGAACAGACACAAAAAGAATATTATTTACGGGAACAACTGAAAGCCATTCAAAGAGAGTTGGGAGATAAAGACGGCAAAACGAGTGAAATGCAAGAATTGACCAACCGCATTAAAAAATCGGACATGCCTGAGCGAATACTGGAAGTTGCCATGAAGGAATTGAATAGATATGAATCTGTTCCAAAAAGCTCTGCTGAAAGTTCAGTCATTCGCAATTACCTGGAGTGGCTGCTGTCTCTGCCATGGACGTTAAAAACTGAAGATACTATAGAAATAAATTACGCCCAAGAAATACTGAATGAGGATCATTATGGTTTAGATAAAGTCAAAGAGCGGATTTTGGAATATCTAGCTGTCCAAAAACTGACTGATTCTATCAAAGGTCCCATACTATGTCTTGTTGGTCCTCCAGGGGTTGGAAAAACCTCCTTGGCAAAATCGATTGCAAGATCGATTAACAGGAATTTTGTTCGAATCTCTCTCGGAGGGGTTCGTGACGAGGCAGAAATCAGAGGGCATCGAAGGACATATATCGGTGCTATGCCAGGCCGTATCATTCAAGGGATGAAAAAAGCTCAAACGGTAAACCCTGTATTTTTGCTCGATGAGATTGATAAAATGTCTAACGATTTTAGAGGAGACCCTTCTTCAGCAATGCTTGAAGTATTAGACCCGGAGCAAAACAGTAATTTCAGTGATCATTTTATCGAAGAAACCTATGATTTATCCAATGTGTTGTTCATAGCGACAGCTAATTATATCAATAATATTCCTGGGCCGCTACTTGACAGAATGGAGCTCATTTCTATAGCAGGTTACACTGAAATAGAGAAGCTACATATTGCAAAGGAACACTTGCTTCCGAAGCAGCTAAAGCAGAATGGCCTTAGGAAAGGGAATATGCAGATTCGAGATGAGGCATTGCTGCAGTTAATCAGACGTTATACAAGAGAAGCAGGAGTACGTTCGTTGGAAAGACAACTGGCTACACTGTGCAGAAAGACAGCAAAAGTGATTGTTTCGAAGGAAAAAAAGCGTGTTATCATAACGGAAAAAAAACTGGAAGACATGCTGGGTAAGCCTATCTTTCGTTTCGGACAAATGGAAGCAAAAAACCAGGTCGGAACAGCTACGGGCTTGGCGTATACAACAGTTGGCGGAGACACTTTATCGATCGAGGTTACACATTATCCTGGTAAAGGGAAACTGATTCTCACTGGTAAGCTTGGTGATGTGATGCGGGAATCAGCACAGGCGGCATTCAGTTATATTCGGACAAGAAGTAAAGAACTCGGAATCGAACCGGATTTCCACGAAAAATATGATATTCATATCCATGTTCCTGAAGGGGCGGTACCTAAGGATGGACCATCGGCAGGAATTACAATGGCAACAGCTTTGATTTCTTCCCTTACAGGCAAGGCGGTAAAAAGGGAAGTTGCTATGACCGGAGAAATTACCTTGCGTGGAAGAGTGCTGCCTATTGGCGGTCTGAAAGAAAAAACTTTGGGTGCACATCGTGCGGGCATTACAACCATAATATTACCTGAGGATAATGCAAAAGACATTACAGATATTCCGGAAAGTATTCGTGAAGGGATGACATTCATTACTGTCAATCACCTGGACCAAGTACTAAAATATGCGTTAGTGGGGAATCAAAAATGAAAGTGACAAATGCCGAAATTACAATCAGCGCCGTGAGCCAAAAGCAATATCCTGGCGGTTTTTTGCCTGAAATTGCTTTAGCGGGGCGTTCCAATGTCGGGAAATCTTCTTTCATCAATAAACTGATTCAACGGAAGAGTTTGGCAAGAACTTCATCTAAACCGGGTAAAACCCAGACATTGAATTTTTATAAAATCAACGGACTATTCTATTTTGTGGACGTCCCAGGCTACGGGTATGCGCAAGTATCCAAAAAAGAACGTGAAAAATGGGGCCAGATGCTGGAAGAGTATTTCCAAACAAGAGAAACACTTAAAGCTGTTCTCCTTATTACGGACATCCGTCATGAACCAACGAAAGATGACATACAGATGTACGACTATCTCAAATATTTCAATCTTGATGTGATTGTTATAGCTACGAAAGCAGATAAGATACCAAAAGGAAAAAAAGAACAATATCTAAAAAGAACGCGAAAAGTGCTTCAGATGGATCAGACAGATCCTGTAATCGCATTTTCTTCGCAAACAGGCGAAGGAAAGGAAGCGGCATGGGGTGTTATCAAACAGTACCTTTGAATAAACCTAAGGACACAAAGTAAGCTGTGCACTTTAGATGAAAAAACAATGAAACAGCAGTCTATTTGAATCAAATAATCATATGATTCAAATACAAAAGGGGCTTGGATATCCAAGCCCCTTTTGTAATGACGGCTTATTCAATTATTAATGATCGGTTGAAATCTGACAAGCATAAATTGTCCTGCCTTGCTTCTAATTGCTTTCACACGTCGTTCATATCATTCCACACATTTTCCTCCAATAAATCATCCGTACAAAACAAAGTAATCAATTGCAGACCTGTTAATTGGTAAATGTTTATTGAACATGATCTTCGTATGTATCCTTGTTGCTCGGTGTAAAATTAAAATTCAGTCCACTTTTTAAGCATATTCACGGAGCTGGCAGGATATACGTTTATATAGGAGCATGAACGAGGTATTTTCATTAAACACTGAATAGTACGTTGAATAGCTGGAAAATGAAGGTATAGGCAATTGGTGGGAAGGGGGCGTTATTGATATAATAAAAGCCAAGCTGGCAAGCCGTTCTTGCATGATGCATAATTTAAAAATTGAAAGGGAGTTTGTTTGTTGAGAAAACTGAATCTTGCGTTTTTTATCGTTTTGTTAGTGTGTGCTCTGTCTGCATGTGGAGCGGTCAAGAAAGAAAGTGCGGGTTCTTCCGGGGCCAAAGATATGCCATATGATTTGGTTCATGCAGATACATTTACCTTCGCTGCTTCTGGAGAGTTCAAACCCTTCAGTTATGTGGGAAGTGACGGGAAGATGAGGGGATTTGATATAGCGGTTGGAAATGAAATTGCGAAAGAACTAGGCTTGAAACCGGCTCAGGAGCAATATAAATTTTCCGCCATTGTGGAAGGAGTGAAAACTGGTCGGTTTGATGCCGCGGTAGCAAGTCATACGATCACTCCGGAACGCGCTAAAAGTGTTGATTTTTCGGATCCTTATTATTATTCCGGTGCCCAGATTTTCGTCCGTACGGATAGTCATATAGAAAAGCTGACTGATTTGAAAGGGAAAGAAATAGGATTGTCAAAAGGTTCCACGTATACAAGTTTTGCTGAGAAAGTGACAGATAAAATTAAAACATACGACAGTGATGTGGTCGCATTACAGGCACTTGAAAAAGGTCATCATGATGCCGTGATCACCGATTTCCTGACTGGAAAGGAAGCTATTTCTAATGGTTTGAAAATTGAAGGCAAAGAGTTGATCGACAGAAGCGAACAAGCGGTGGCGGTGTCAAAGGATAATCCTGAATTGTTGGAGGCGGTTAATAAAGCCCTGAAAAAAATGCGGGAAAATGGCAAGCTGAAAGAATTGAGTGAAAAATACTTTGATGCTGATATCACCGAGTTGCCAGAAAAAGATTAAACGGAGGCATGTAAAACAATTGAGTGAAGCTTAAGGCCCTTTATCGTGGCTTGCGGTGAAGGGCCTTGCAGGTTTTAGTTTACATATGGAAGAAGTATGAAGAAGGAGCTGAAAGAATGCTGGGAGACGTGTTTGCTTATTTAGCCCATTTAGGAGAAACTTTTCTAGAAGGAAAACATTTATTTTTGGAAGCAACAAAATTAACTTTGGAATTAACAGTTATTTCCATTTTTATAGCTATTTTTATCGGTTTGTTTTTTGCTTTATTGAAAATCACCCAAATAAAGTTCTTTGTCTGGATTGCCAATCTGTATATATTTAT
Organism: Tigheibacillus halophilus; assembly: GCF_042683165.1. Lineage (NCBI taxonomy): Bacteria > Bacillati > Bacillota > Bacilli > Caryophanales > Bacillaceae > Tigheibacillus > Tigheibacillus halophilus. The sequence goes on along the minus strand of NZ_JBHUIZ010000014.1, from coordinate 103,276 downwards.
TGTTAGGGGAACCCCTTTAATTGTACAAATTTTCATTTTTTATTATGGGCTATCATATGGTCCGCTCCAAATCAGCGGATTTTGGTCAGCTGTTCTGGGTTTGGCATTTCATAACGGAGCATATATCGCTGAAATCTTTCGTGGGGCCATCCAGTCGATTGGGAATGGTCAGACAGAAGCAGGAAGGTCTATCGGTATGACCAGCGCTCAAACTATGCGCCGCATCATTTTGCCTCAGGCATTTCGCCGGGCGCTGCCTCCCCTTGGAAACCAATTCATCATTGGCTTGAAGGACTCCTCACTGGCGGCATTCGTCGGTCTGGCAGAAATTTTCAACGTTGCAACAACGATGGGATCCAATACATTTGATTTTATGTCATGGCTACTCGTCAGTGCTGTCTATTATCTGATTCTGGTATTATTGCTGACCTTCGTTGTCAGCTATGTAGAAAAAAAGCTTTCGGTCAGCGAATAGGAGGAAAAAATGGAACAGACAAATGAAATGATTCGTGTGGAAAAATTGAATAAATATTTTGGAAACCTGCATGTATTAAAAGATGTTAACTTCAGTGTCAGGGAAAGCGATGTTGTTGTACTGATCGGTGCCAGCGGTTCAGGGAAAAGTACATTGCTTCGCTGCATGAATTTTTTAGAAGTAAAAACGAGTGGCTCAATTACGATCGAAGGGACTCAAGTTGAGCCGAAAAAGGCAAATCTGAACAAAATCAGGGAGAAAGTCGGAATGGTCTTTCAGCATTTCAATCTATTCCCGCATAAGACAGTCCTGCAAAATGTTATTGAAGGTCCGATACAGGTGAAGAAAGTTCCCAAGTCAACTGCAGTGAAAGAGGGAAAGGAATTATTAGATAAAGTCGGTCTTTTAGAAAAAAAAGATGTGTATCCATCCAAACTGAGCGGAGGGCAAAAACAGCGTGTCGCTATTGCAAGGTCACTTGCTATGAAACCCGATGTGATGCTGTTTGACGAGCCGACATCCGCGCTTGACCCGGAATTGGTTGGTGAGGTGCTGGCAACAATGAAGACGCTTGCCAACGATGGAATGACTATGGTTGTTGTGACCCATGAAATGGGATTTGCAAGGGAAGTGGCTGATTTCGTTTGTTATATGCACGACGGAAGGATTGTAGAGTCTGGTCAACCTGAACGGATATTCGATCATCCGCAGGAGCAGCGGACCCAAGAATTTTTAGGTTCCATATTATAGCACAGCGATTAAACACGGCCATCAGCAATAATGGAGAAAGTGAACTGTTTTTTCTTAGCCGATGCGCATACTGTCTAAAGGCGAAAGACCTGTATAATATGGGCGTATTGTATTTTTTCTTCAATAATTGATACCCAAGACTGCCATTCAAATACTCAGTAACAAGTTTTATGTAAAATCCCTCACGATATTTAGTCATAGAAACAACCCCAAAAGTTAGATTCTCACGCTACCTTTTGGGGTTCAGTACATATTACAGTCTATTTTTTGCGCATCAACATATAAATTCCGATGGCGATCAGAATGATCGGCCAATACATTTTTAAAGAATCGAAAGTCAAATATAATTGTTGAAACCAGTCTGGCAGTTGGATGGAAAGCAGCATAGGCAACGAAATGAGACAAAGGATGATTCCAGGCAGATATCCTGATTTTGTTTTCAGTGCGCGGACAAGAAACGCTACCCCCACAATCAGGGGAAACATTGCCCAGTGCTGCGGCCAGAACGTATAATGAGCGATGCCATGGAAATGGATACCAAGTCCCAATAGCAGCGTGCCAGTGAACAAGTGTTCATGTTCTTTAGCCGTATGGCTGTAAAATAAAAATACTGCTCCGATGATGATAAGAAGTGTCGGCCATGAATAAAAGTCCGTTAATATCGGAACTTGCAACTGTTTCAGTAAAAAATAGGCACCGATGCCAACAAGCAGATAGCCTGCAAAAGTGTGATTTCTTTTCATGTAATCTCCCTTCAAAGCTTGATTTCTTGAGTCCCATGCATTGTTGTGGTAAAGTTCGTCATATAGCACGTAATACGAATGAATACCAGCAATTGTTTCAAACACTATTCACATTTTAAAATAGTGATTTGTGGTACAATAGTAATGGTATCAATAGTTATTATACAAGTGAATGTTTTCGAATGAAACTCTTCACCTATTAAACGGAGGAGATATTTTTGCACGTACTTAAAGTAGGGTTTAACCATAAAACAGCTCCGGTCGAGATTCGGGAGAAAATGGCTTTTTCTGACAGTACACTCGACCAGGCTATGCGGACATTGAAAGAACAAAAAAGTATTTTGGAAAATGTCATTTTGTCCACTTGTAACCGGACAGAGATTTTTGCGGTCGTGGACCAGCTTCATACAGGACGTTATTATGTGAAACAATTTATGGAAAATTGGTTTCAAATTGAAAAAAATGTTTTTGCACCTTATTTGCAGATTGAAGAGAATGATGATGCTGTGTCCCATCTGCTGCGTTTGGTTTGCGGATTGGATTCAATGGTACTTGGGGAAACCCAGATATTAGGGCAAGTGAAGCAAGCGTTTTTGACTGCGCAAAAATTGCAGACGACAGGAACGATTTTCAACGAATTATTCAAACAAGCCATCACGTTTGGCAAAAAAGCGCAACATGAAACTGCCATTGGCGAAAGTGCCGTTTCTGTAAGCTATGCTGCTGTAGAATTGGCCAAAAAGATATTTGGAGGCATTGATAATAAGCGAGTTTTAATCATAGGCGCCGGTAAGATGGGCGAATTGACTGCGAAAAATCTGCATGGGTCTGGCGCATCGGACATCACTGTCATCAATAGGACACACCGAAAAGCGATAGAACTTGCCAAGCAGTTTCAGGCAAAAGCAGCACCTTTTGAAAAACTAGATGATTCACTGCTGCATGCGGACATATTGATCAGCTCGACTGGCTCTTCCCATACTGTATTGGAAAAAGCCGATCTGCTGCCTGTCATGAAGCAAAGAAAAGGACGTCCTTTGTGTATCGTCGATATCGCGGTTCCAAGGGATGCTGATCCGGCCATCAACGAATTGGAAAATGTGTTTTTATACGATATCGATGACTTGCAGCATATAGTGGATGAAAATCTTGCTGCACGAAAACAAGCTGCTGAGCAAATCGAGGCATCCATCGGAAAAGAAATTGCATCTTTCAATGAATGGGTCAAGATGCTTGGCGTTGTTCCTGTTATTACTGCTTTGCGGAAAAAGGCGTTGAAGATCCAAGCTGATACAATGCAGAGTATAGAAAGAAAAATGCCTGATTTGACTGACCGCGAGAAAAAAGTACTCAGCAAGCACACGAAGAGTATCATTAATCAGCTGCTGAAAACACCTATAACACAGGCAAAAGAAATGGCTGCTTTGGATCATGCAGAAGACAAATTATCATTGTTAGTCCATATCTTCGGAATTGAAGATGAACTGCAGGATGAAAAAAACAAGCAAACACAAGCAGCTGAAAAAAAACAGACTATATTCGATCAAACAAAAAAGACAGCTGTTCCTTCCATTGACGGTTTTCCCGTCAACTAATCAGGAAGAGATGCTGGGGTGTTTATCATGAAATTATTTTATGAAGGCATTCTGCTTATGTATGCATTCAGCCTTATCGGCTATTTCATAGATTTTATACAACATAATCGAAAGGCAAAGCAATTTGCCTTTTGGTTTCTTTGTATGGTTTGGATAATGCAAACCGTTTTTTTATGCAAGCAGATGATCGTCCACCAAGCTTTTCCAATCGGCACATTAACAGATAGCTTATTTATATACAGTTGGATACTGATCGCTTTTTCGCTAATCATCAACAGGCTTTTCCGCATCCATTTTATCGTCTTGTTTACGAATATATTCGGGTTTCTTATTTTGCTGCTTTATACTGTCACTGCAGCCAGGGAGCAAATGAATACTTCAGTCGTCAATTTTGTCAATGAAATTCTGGTAGCTCATATTGCAGCAGCAATCATTTCCTACGGATTTTTCACACTAGCGTTCATTTTTTCCGTGATGTATATGTTGCAGTATCGTTTGCTGAAAGGTAAAAAAGGCTGGAGGTGGCTGAAGCGATTCGGTAATTTAGCTCAACTGGATCAACTTTCTTTTCAGGCGATAACTATTGGTGTGCCTATGTTGTTGATTGGGCTTTTGTTAGGACTTGCTTGGGCTTATGATTCAGGAGCAGTATTTTATTGGTTTGATTTAAAAACGATCGGATCGATATTCGTTTTGTTTGTATATGTATTCTATCTTATTTTGCGGCTAGTTAGTGGCTATTATGGGAAATCGCTGGTCATTTTCAATATCGCGGCGTTTCTGATATTGCTCGTCAACTTTTTCTTATTTTCAGTACTGTCAAATTTTCACTTTTCAGTGTAAACCTATCAGTCAGTTAAACGATTATTACTTCTAGGAGGATGAGGATGCGTACAATCAGAGTTGGGTCAAGACAAAGCAACTTAGCTATGACTCAAACTAAATGGGTGATTGCAAAGTTGAAGGAAGCGGGCGTTGAGAACCCGTTCGAAATCAAAAAAATAGTTACAAAGGGTGACAAGATTCTCGACGTGACTTTATCAAAAGTAGGAGGGAAAGGTCTTTTTGTCAAAGAAATCGAGAAGGCGATGTATGATAAGGAAATTGATTTTGCTGTTCACAGTATGAAAGATATGCCTGCCGAACTGCCGGAAGGACTGACTATCTCATGCATCCCTCAACGGGAGGATCACCGAGATGCCCTGCTTTCTAAAAGTGGCAAAAAACTAGCCGAGCTGCCAAAGGGAGCTTTGGTGGGTACGAGCAGTTTGAGACGGGGTGCACAGATACTTGCTGCAAGACCCGACCTGGAAATCAAATGGATACGTGGTAATATTGAAACACGTATCAATAAATTGCACGAGGAAGACTACGATGCCATCATCCTGGCTGTTTCCGGGATGAAAAGAGTCGGTATGAGCGAAGATATCATCACCGAATATCTCGATGCCGACTTATGCGTTCCAGCTGTGGGCCAAGGTGCTTTAGCAATTGAATCCAGGTCCGAGGACAAAGAGTTAGTTGATTTGCTTTCTGCTATCCACGATGAGCATACAGCAGCAACAGTGCTTGCTGAACGTACTTTCCTCAGGATATTAGAAGGTGGATGTCAAATCCCTATTGGCGGGTTCGCTTATCAGGAACAGGGAGAGGTTGTGTTGAATGCACTTGTCGGAACTCCCGATGGTAAGACGATCCTGCGCGAAACAGTTCGTGGCAGAAACCCGGAAAAGGTTGGCCAGGATGCAGCAAGAAAATTAATTGCCCGGGGCGCTAAAGATATAGTAGATGAAGTGAAAGAGGATATGAATGAATCATGACACTGCAACAAGCTCGTATACTTGTCACCCGGGAAAAAGAACAGGGAAAAACATTTTCAGAAAAGATACGCGCTCATGGCGGCCTGCCGATTGAAGTACCTTTACTGCAAATTTCCTGCGAGGCATCTAGGGAAAATGAAAGGCGACTGAGACAGCTTGCTGCCTACGAATGGATATTTTTCACAAGTGCTAACGGAGTGAAACATTTCTATGAACTAATTGAGCTGTACCATATTCCTGCTTCCTCTTTCGGTCATGTTAAAATTGCAGTTGTCGGTCATAAGACGGAAAAGTCACTTCGGAAATACGGGGGGCGCAGGGCCGATTTCATACCTACAATATATGATGCGGACCATATGGCTGAACAATTTTTGGACCGATTTAAAATTAGCGGCAAAGCTCTGCTTGTGCGCGGCAATTTGTCCAGGATGATTCTGCCAAAGCAGCTGGCTAAAAAAAAAGTGGCATACGATATGTTGGAAGTTTACGAGACCATCGCTGCTGATCGGTCAAAAGCATTGCTCAACGATATATTGCAGCACAAACCAATTGATTTTCTCACTTTTACCAGTCCTTCGGCAGTCGCTGCATACGAGAAGCTTGCTGATGAACCACTTAGGCAAAATATAAATGCTACTTGCGTTTGCATTGGAAATACAACAAGACAGAAAGCTTTATCCGCGGGTTTTAGAGATGTACTTGTGCCAAGCGAGTATACGATAGAAGGAATGATTGCCTGCATGGAAGATTATCATGAAAAAAGGAATGATATATGATGGACAAACTACCAGATTTTAAAAGACACCGCCGATTGCGAGTTTCTGCAGCGATGCGGTCGATGGTCAGAGAAAATCATTTGCGGCCAGAGGACTTCATTTATCCGATTTTTGTATCCGAAGGAAAAAACGTCAAATATGAGGTGCCGTCTATGCCGGGTGTGTATCAACTTTCTCTTGACCTCCTTCAAGAAGAAATAGAAGAAGTTGTCCGGCTGGGAATCAAATCTGTCATATTGTTTGGCGTCATTAGTGACAAAGATGAAATAGGCAGCGGGGCGTTTGCTGATAAGGGTATTATTCAAGAGGCGACAAGGCTGATTAAAAAAATAGCTCCGGCATTACTTGTCGTTGCAGATACCTGTCTATGCGAATATACATCTCACGGTCATTGTGGAGTTATCCATCAACATGATGTGGATAATGATGAATCATTGAAACTTCTTGCTAAAACAGCCGTTTCCCAGGCAAGATCCGGGGCGGATATTATTGCACCGTCTAATATGATGGATGGTTTTGTGACAGTAATTCGACAAGCACTGGATGAAGCCGGTTTTCAAAATATCCCAATCATGTCTTATGCAGTAAAATATGCTTCCGCTTTTTATGGTCCTTTCCGTGATGCCGCAGACAGTACTCCGCAATTTGGAGATAGAAAATCATATCAGATGGATCCTGCGAACCGTGAAGAGGCGCTTCGGGAGGCTGAGACGGACATAGCAGAAGGCGCTGATTTTTTAATTGTTAAGCCAACTATGTCGTACTTGGATATTGTCCGTGATGTGCGCAATCTTTGCCACATACCTGTAGTGGGTTATAATGTCAGTGGTGAATATGCCATGGTTAAAGCAGCTGCACGGAATGGTTGGATTGACGAGAAAAAAATGGTTATGGAAACTTTACTGTCCATGAAGCGGGCCGGCTGTGAATTGATTATCACTTATTTTGCAAAAGATGTATGCAAATGGCTGAAGGAAGATTAAACATAAAAGCTATTTGGATGGTTAGTAATCGTTTTTCAAAAAAGTTGTTTGGAGTGATAAATGAATGAAAAAATTTGATGAATCAATCGATGCATACAAAGAGGCAGTCAATTTGATGCCTGGCGGTGTGAATTCTCCTGTCCGAGCGTTTAAATCAGTGGACATGGATCCGATTTTCATGGATCACGGAAAAGGATCAAAAATTACAGACATTGATGGCAATGAATATATTGACTATGTATTGAGCTGGGGCCCCCTCATATTAGGTCACGCAGACGATAAAGTGGTGGCTGAACTAGGCGAAGCGGCAATAAAAGGAACCAGCTTTGGCGCATCAACTTTGATTGAAAACAAATTGGCGGAATTCGTTATCGACCGTGTACCTTCAATAGAAATGATAAGGATGGTAAATTCAGGGACAGAAGCGACGATGAGTGCATTACGGCTTGCCCGCGGGTATACAGGAAGAAATAAAATCCTGAAGTTTGAAGGAAGTTACCATGGCCATGGTGATTCACTGCTGATCAAAGCAGGGTCAGGTGTGGCAACACTTGGCCTCCCGGACAGCCCTGGTGTACCTGAATCGGTAGCGCAGCATACCATCACTGTTCCTTTTAACGATATACAAGCTGTGACAGCAGCGTTCGAGAAATTTGGTGAAGATATTGCTGGCATTATCGCCGAGCCGGTCTGCGGCAATATGGGAGTCATTCCGCCCAAAGAGGGATTTTTGCAGCAATTACGTAAGTTAGCTGATAAACATGGTTCTTTGCTGATTTTCGATGAAGTGATGACAGGATTTCGAGTAGATTATCATTGTGCACAAGGATATTTTGATGTCACTCCAGATTTGACATGTCTTGGGAAAGTGATCGGAGGCGGACTGCCTGTAGGTGCTTTTGGTGGTAAGAGACAGATTATGGAAAAAATAGCGCCGGCAGGACCGATTTATCAAGCCGGAACACTATCGGGAAATCCACTGGCTATGACTGCTGGATATGAAACTTTAAAAGCTGTTAAAGCCTCTTCATATGATGAAATAAGCCAAAAAATAGATCGCCTGGAAGAAGGATATCGACAAGCTTCACAAGAGTTTGGCATTCCATTGCAGGTCAATCGGGCAGGATCCATGTTCGGTGTTTTCTTCTCAGATGTGCCTGTTACAAACTTTGCTACCGCACAGCAGTCCAATCTCAATTATTTCGCACAATATTATCGCGCTATGATTGAAGAAGGCATATTCCTTCCTCCTTCACAATTCGAAGGTCTGTTCCTGTCCTTAGCACATACTGATGAAGACATCGAAAAAACTGTTGCAGCAATCAGGAAAGCATTTTCAAAAATAGAGAAGTGATTTTTAAAAGCCAGTCTTCTGACTGGTTTTTTTTGCGTCATTCGTATCCAAATTATTCACTGATAAGCATATCCTTCAGGAAGGACTCATATAGATAATGTTGACATGAAAGAATGGGTTAATGCATGTGATAAAGGGGTGAACTAGCTTGAATAACGGAGAATCTGTATTTCAATTTGATTTACGAGAGTCTGTTTATTTCGAAGATCATCAACAGGTTTCAGAAATAACCGGTATTTCACTGGAGCCGGAAATTTCCATTCAAACATACGGCGATTATATTTCCATCAGGGGAGTGATTGCCTTGCATGGAGAATATAGGTCAGTGGACAATTCTGTTGTGGAACAAATGCAACCGTCGTTCGAAAAGCAAGCGTTACGTTATATTGATTCTGTCGAGGCAGATGAGAATGGTTTTGCTATGTTCTCGCATCAATTTCCCGTTGAAATATCTGTTCCATTATATCGGATTGCAGATTTGAATGATGTGGCAGTAAATATCGAATCCTTCGATTATACTTTGCCTGATCCGGCCCAGCTAGTTGTGACAGCTGATATTGCTATTCATGGTATTTCAAACAGCGAGAGAAGCCCGGACTCAGGTGGAGATACTGAACAGGAGACGGAGGAATGGGATAGCTTCAGTGTCGAATTGAAGAAAGAAAAGGAAAGTTCGGAATCCACGACAGCAGAGATGGGAGAGAGAGTGAACGAAGGACTGACGGCGCATTCTGAACATGTAAACGATGGTGAATCATCAACGTATGAAGAGTCCATTGAATCATACTCGACTGAACGAGTATCATCGGAGTATGAAGCGTCCATCGAATCTTACTCAAGTGAACGGGAAGAGCCGTTTGAACAAACCGAGTTTGTAACAGAAAACGAATCTTTACCAGAAGAGCAAACTGAGGCGACAGAAAACAAAGATACTACTTCATTCGAAGAAACGAAAGAATCGAAAGAATCATCTGATGGAAGATGGAAGTGGACAAAATCGCAGAGTTTTGATGAATTTTTTGGTAAACAGCAGGAGTCGGAATCAAGCGGGCATGAATCAAATGAATCATCAGCCGTTTACAGTGATCCGCCGGCATATGAATCCTATGAAACATCGAATGTTTTTGATGTTTCTGCAGAATCCTCCTCTTTGCACCCTGACAGGGTGCCACTTAACAAGGAAGAGGAACAGACCGCAGCTGGGGAAGAAAATTCCGAGGAAACGGAAGCATCGCAAGCAGATATCAGTTATTTGTCAGATATGTTTCAATCCAGAGAAGAAGATGAAGGAGACCAATTCACGAAGATGAAACTATGTATCGTGCAGGATAAAGACACGCTTGAATCCATTGCAGAAAGATATCAGCTTACTTCCATGCATATCATAAAGAGGAACAGTCTGGACAGTGAAAATATCTCTCCGGGGCAGCTGCTGTATATTCCCATGCGAAAAAAAGATCATTAAACAAAAAACGCACACTGATATCCCCTTGTAAGCAAACAAGGGGGTATATTTTTAGGTGGTGATCAGTTTATATGAACACGAATACAAAGAGGGCTCTGGCTGGCTACAATCTGGTATATAACCATGTGGAGCCTATTGGAAACCGTCTATATAAAATAAGTACAGACGCAGGAGATTTCGCATTGAAAAAGAGCCGGTTGACTCCAGCTACTGTCCAAATTTGGGAACAGGTATTCAGACAAGCATACCATACGGGGATTCATACGGTTCTGCCAGTATATTTGAATAAAGATGGCCAGCTTTTTACACTTGTTCAAGATGATATCTATTACGTACAACCGTGGTTGGAAATGAATGAAAATGTACATGACACGCGCCGCGTTTTAGAGGAACTCGCACAAATGCATGTGAAAACAGAGCAGAAGGTACAATTAAAGACTGAAAAAATGAAAAACAGCTTGCAAAAATATTTGAAGTTTTGCCGTAAATGTAAGGAAAAAATGGAGGCATATATTACTGTTTTTGAAAATCAAAGATATATGTCACCTTTTGAATTGCTAGCATGCACGCAATATCATCAAGTGAGGGCCAGCATGGAAGTGAATGATTCCATACTTGAAGATTTGTTGGAGCATCTCGATGAAACAATTAATTGGCAAAGCAGTTTAAGCCATGGTAAATTACTGCCGGAACATATATATTGCGGTAAATATGTTTACTTTTTAAATTGGGAAAGTGCTTCTTTTGACAGTCCTGTTGCTGATCTAAGTGTATATTTCGGTGAAGTTTCACAGCATTATCATCCGGATCCGCACTCATTTCTGGAAGGTTTCGCTGCTTACATGGAAAGAAATGAACTGGATATCGTACAGTGTCAGATGCTGCTCATTCATCTGTTGAACCCGAATGATTATTTTCAGTTGATTCGGTCTTATGTCGATAAAACCAGCTGTCTTTCCATGACTTCGAAAGTGCAGGAATTGCAGCATTTAGCCCGGCCATTACTTTTCGGAACAGCACTCAAGCACTTTATGGATGAACAGCATGCAGTTGCTGATTCAGCGGATGATTCATCAAATCCACCTCAATTGGAAGGCAACGAATAATCCGATAAAGACACCAAGAAGCAGCACATCGAAAGTTGTTGGGAAGAAGATGGTCCGTATAAGCTGAAAAATCATGATTGGCAATGTGCAGCCTTCCGCGATAATCAGGCATCTTCTGGCCCAAGGGGGCAATCTGTAACGGTAATATCTCGCCATATCGATCATCCTTTTTGATAGGCCCAGCATAAAGTTAGCAAGACCGTTTTATATATCCTATGTACCAGACAGGGCAGTTTGTGCAAATATGTGTGTATTTTTTATAAGGAATCTGGCGAATATATTAAAACACTGTTATCCCTAACAAATTTATTGCTTTTGGTAAATTGATTCGTTAAAATGAGATTAACATTCAAATGCAATGATAGGGAAGAGTACAGTTCATGAACCATACAGAGAAGGGGACAGAAATTGGTGGAAGTCTCCTGGGAACATTGACTGGAAGGTCGCCCTTGATGCAGTTTTGCTGAAATTGGTGTCGCCAAGTGTAAGCAAAGCCGGTCACTGACCGTTATCAATTCAAGCGTGCAAGCGAAATGCTGGCAAATAAAGGTGGTACCGCGAAAAGTTATAGGTCTTTTCGTCCTTTTTACAGGACGAAAAGGCCTTTTCTGCATATTCGGTTCACCTGAAATTGCTGGTTCTTTCGAAATTGTCGAGGAGGAGTTCTGATGGAAGAAAATAAGTCGCTTCCGAGTAAATACAACCCACAGACCGTTGAAAAAAATTGGTACCACTTCTGGGTGGAAGGGAAATTTTTTGAAGCAACCGGGAATCCTGATAAGCAACCATATTCAATTGTGATTCCACCTCCCAATGTCACAGGCAAATTGCATTTGGGGCATGCGTGGGATACGGCTATTCAGGATACTATTGCCCGTATGAAGCGAATGCAGGGCTATGATGTTCTGTGGCTGCCTGGTATGGATCATGCTGGAATCGCAACACAGGCGAAAGTAGAAGCGAAATTAAGGGAACAAGGTCAATCACGTTATGATTTAGGACGAGAGAATTTTTTGAAAACTGCCTGGGAATGGAAAAAAGATTATTCTGCTTTCATTCGTAAACAGTGGGAAAAGTTAGGTCTCGGACTTGATTATTCCAGAGAGCGCTTCACGTTGGACGAAGGGCTTTCCCAAGCAGTCCGTGAAGTTTTCGTCACCCTTTATAATAAAGGGCTGATCTACCGCGGGGAATATATCATTAACTGGGATCCTCAGACGAAGACTGCAATATCTGATATTGAAGTTATATACAAAGAAGTCCAGGGGAAATTTTATCATATGCATTACCCGATCAAAGACAGTAATGAAACGATAGATATCGCCACAACCAGGCCGGAGACAATGCTTGGTGATACAGCTGTTGCTGTCCATCCGAATGATGAAAGGTATCAGCACTTGATTGGGAAGAAAGTCATTTTACCGATTGTGGGGAGAGAAATCGAAATCGTTGCCGATAGATACGTTGATATGGCATTCGGTTCTGGTGCAGTGAAAATTACACCGGCTCATGACCCCAATGACTTTGAAGTAGGCAATCGCCATGATTTAGCACGCGTTTTGGTCATGCATGAGGATGGCACAATGAATGAAAACGCCGGAAAATATGAAGGGTTGGACCGTTTCGAATGCCGCAAGCAAATTGTGAAAGATTTGCAGGACATGGGTGTTCTTTTTGAAATCGAGGATCACGTGCATCAAGTCGGTCATTCCGAACGCAGTGGAGCAGTAGTTGAACCATATCTCTCTACACAATGGTTTGTTGATATGAAACCATTGGCAAAACAAGCATTAGAGATGCAAAAGGGAGAAGACAAAGTACACTTTGTTCCGGAAAGATTTGAACATAATTATGAATTTTGGATGGAAAACATTCGTGATTGGTGTATTTCCCGTCAGCTTTGGTGGGGACATCGTATACCTGCTTGGTATCATAAGGAAACAGGACAAATTTACGTCGGGCACACTGCACCAGCTGATATAGAAAACTGGGAGCAAGATGAAGATGTACTTGATACATGGTTCTCTTCTGCTTTATGGCCATTTTCAACGATGGGCTGGCCGGATGAAGAATCTGCTGATTTCAAACGCTATTTCCCAACAAATGTATTAGTGACAGGTTACGATATTCTGACCTTCTGGGTATCGAGAATGATATTCCAGTCCAAGGAATTCACTGGCAGAAGACCGTTTAAAGATGTGCTTATTCATGGTCTGATCCGCGATGCGGAAGGAAGGAAGATGAGTAAATCGCTTGGCAATGGTGTCGACCCGATGGATGTCATTGATAAATACGGGGCGGATTCGTTACGCTATTTCTTGCTTACCGGCTCCACACCAGGTCAGGATCTGCGTTTTTATTGGGAGAAAGTGGAGTCTATTTGGAATTTCGCTAATAAGGTCTGGAATGCTTCACGCTTCTGCCTAATGAATATGGCTGATTTCACATACGATGACATTGACTTATCCCAGCCCAAAACGCTTGCTGATAAATGGATCCTCACTCGTTTGAATGAAACGATTGAAAACGTCACAAAGCATGCCAATAAATACGATTTTGGTGAAGCCGGACGTCATTTGTACAACTTTATTTGGGATGATTTTTGTGATTGGTATATAGAAATGGCCAAATTGCCTTTATATGGGGAGGATGAACAACAGAAGCAAACAACCAGGTCCGTTCTGGCCTATGTACTTGATCATAGTTTGCGCATGCTGCACCCGTTCATGCCATATATTACAGAGGAAATATGGCAGCAGCTGCCGCATGAAGGTCCCTCAATCACTATTGCTAATTGGCCTGCATTCAAAGCGCACTACCATGATGAAAAAGCTGCGAAAGAAATGAAACGGTTGGTTGCGATCATTAAATCAGTGCGCAATATCAGAGCTGAAGTCGATACACCGATGTCTAAAAAAATTCCGCTTCTTATCCAGGCAGAAAACGAAGAAATCGTTGAAGAACTGCAAGAAGAGCATATTTATCTCGACCGGTTTTGCAATGCAGAAAGTTTGACAATCGCTGCGAATGTTAATGTGCCGGAAAAGGCGATGACTTCGGTAGTAACAGGAGCAGAAATCTTTATCCCGCTGGAAGGTCTAATCGATTTTGACAAGGAAATAGCAAGACTTCAAAAAGAACTGGACAAATGGACTGCAGAAGTCAGTCGTGTTCAAAAGAAGCTTGGTAATCAAGGATTTGTTAACAAAGCACCAGATGCAGTGGTAGAGGAAGAAAAACGGAAAGAAAAAGATTATCTTGAAAAACAAGCGAAAGTGAAAGCACGGCTGATTGAATTGCAGGAAAGATGACGAGACAGACTGTTTCCAACAGGGAAATCCTTTGGGACAGTCTGTTTTTTATCGTATCAAAACTTTTATATTGGACAACAATTTTAAATAAAAAAGAAAAAAGGTTGTATATTCCTTTTGCATATTGATTGAAATTTATTTATCAATTTTTAGGGAGTGTTTGATCAATTTGATATATTCTTTAAGAATATTTACCTCACTGACTTCACTCAACGTCCTTGACCCCACAACATCCTCCATTTCATTGAAGAGCAGTCTGCCGGTATGGTCGATTAAAAAATCGATACCCACCATACCGAAATCAAAATGATTGATGATCGTTTGTATCGTTTCTTTTTCACTTTGACTTAGTTCATACCACTCCGCAGTACCTCCAAGTGTGAAATTAGCTCTGAAATCATTATCGCTTTTACGCAGGACGGCTCCGATGATTTTCTTTCCAACCACAAAAACGCGGATATCCCTCCCGGGCTGGACATCAGCGCTGCTTTGAATGATCACATCCCCCTGAGGAAGCTGTATTGTTACATGCTGCCAAGTTTGTTGGTCAGGGAGGAAATGTACCTGCTTGCCCCCTCTGCCAGCAACTTCTTTGACAACTAAAGGAAAAGGAATGGGGGGAGTTTCAGTCAGACAGTCCGTTTTGGTGAAAATAGTATCCACCATTGGAATACCTAGCATTTGTACATATAAATGAGTCAACCCTTTATGATTGCATATCCGGGAAATTTCGGATGAATTGTAAACCTGTATCCCCATTTGTTCCAGGATAAAATTTAGCTGGGGCTCAATGGTTCTGACGATGGCAAGTGTCGGGATTTGGATTGTCTTTTGCTGATAGCTGGCGGTAAAACGGTTGTGATGAATACCAACTTCCAAATTCTCACGAAGGATCAGCAGTAATGTGATGTTTTGGTTGTTTGCCTCTTCCATAAACCAGCGGATGAACGATTCGTTTTTAACTGCATCGTCTTTTCGGTATATTAACCAGCCTGTGGTTTTCATTGGCTAACTCCTTCTGACTGTATTGATTGCAGTACATGATCTGCAATAAAATCTGCGGCATTGGTCCCTGTACAATTAAGCAGATTCCTAATATGAGCATTTGAATTGATTTCGCAAACAACCGGGCTTGTTTTACCAAATAGTAAATCGATCCCTGCAAAATCCGCATCAATCGTTTTTGCTGCTGCAACCGCCAGTTTTTCTTCTGTATATGTCGGGTGATAAGGTTCCATCGAAGCGCCAGCAGTGACATTGGCTCGAAAATCGTCCCTGGCAATTCGTTTCATTGCCGCAACTACTCGATTTCCTACAACTTGGAGGCGTACGTCTGTTCCGTAGCTTGTCTGAATGAACTCCTGGAACATAAACGGCTTGCCATGCAGTCTGCGTATTATATCCAGCAATCCTGATTTTTCTTGAATAAGATGTACCTGTTCTCCAAATGAGCCGAATGCCTCTTTGACAATCATAGGGAAGCCTAATTCTTTTATGACCGCTTCAGTATAGGAGAATTTTTCCAAATCATGTTGAAGAAACACTTTCGGCGAAACGATTGTTTTCGGAATAGGAAGCCCGGCGCGTGCCAATCTTTGGTACGTTGCTATTTTATCATCACTTACGGCTATTGTTTCAGCCTTATTGAATACTTGCAGGTCCATCCATTCCAGCTGCCTTGCCAAATAAATATCTTTGTCTGCAAAAAGGACATAATCGGGTTTGGCAAAAGTATTTTTACTTACCAGTTCCAATTGTTCTTGATGCAAAAGTACAGGCAGGTCCGTATTAGATATGATTTTTGCCTGGCTGTTTTTCCGGATCATTGCTTCCTGAAGCATACTTGCATAATCTAGAAATGAACCTCCCTTTAAACTGCCATTGTATATAATCCATCCATTAGGTTTCATTGGAATCCCTTCTTTACTGTATATTTGCGTTTTCTTCTTCTTGATTATGCTATACTTTTTTTAGCAGTAAGGAAAGCGTGAAAACCATTCCTTACTGTATAGAAATGGAACTGAAGTATCTACGATATCTAAAGAATACCAGGTTTACTAAGTAAAGTTAAAAGAGTGGTGTGTAAGATCATGATTGAAACATATAAGGATGCTGAAAATTTTTTACGAGAACGAGGACAATTGGGAATCAAGCCAGGACTGCAAAGAGTCAGCCGATTACTCATGGAACTTGGACATCCCGAAAGGAAAGTAAGTGGTATCCATATTGCTGGTACAAATGGCAAAGGATCGACCGTCCAGTTTTTAAAAAGTGCTTTTAAAAATAATGACTATCTTGTAGGCTCATTCACTTCTCCAAGTATGCATGGATTGCGGGGACATATCAAACTTCAAGATGATCCAATCAGTAAAGAAACCTTTATTGGATTATTGCAGGATATGCTTCCTGTCATTGAGAAAATGGATATAGAGGACATGGCCCCTACATCCTTTGAAATCTTAACTGTTCTTGCTTTTCTTTGTTTTGCAGACAATGTGGATATTGCGTTGATTGAAGCGGGTATGGGGGGGCGTGAAGATACGACGAACTGTTTCACGCCAATTTTGTCCATTATTACGAATGTCGCGCTGGATCATACTGCTTTTCTAGGTGATACTGTTGCCAAGATTGCAGCGCATAAAGCAGGAATTATCAAGTACAAAGTTCCTGTTGTAGCAGGTGAATTACCAGAAACTGCAATGGAAGTCATTGAAACAGAAGCTTCAAGTAAGCATGCGGCACTTTATTGTTTACATCAGTATTTTTGCTATAAGCGAATCCTGCCAGAAAAAGGGATACACCGCTTCTTGTTTGAAAGTGCCGGATTTAAAAAGGAAGTCCAGCTCCGTATGGCTGGAGAACATCAGGAAAAAAATGCAGCACTTGCAATCATGGCGACACTTCTTTTGCGGGACATGCATTTTCCTGTAGATATGAGGAAGGCACTTAGCGGAATCTCTTCCAGTACAGCAGCTGGCAGGTTTGAAAAGGTTTATAATCATCCGGAAATCATTGTTGATAGTGCGCATAACCCAGCAGGTATGAAAGCCTTCCTGCGCACTGTTGCAGAAAATTATCCATATCAACGTAAAAAGCTTTTATTTGCGGGATTCAAGGACAAGGATTTGCGGCACATGCTGCAGGATTGCTTTGGGAAATTCGATGAAATCACCTTGACCTCCTTTGATCATCCAAGGGCGGCCGGAGTCGCGAATTTGGAAGAAATCTTCCCTTCTGAAACATTTTACAAAGAAAAAGACTATCGTGTGTATATAGAACGCATCCTTCAGGACAGAGATCCGAAAACCATTTATTTCATCGCTGGATCTTTTCACTTTATTTCCGAGGTCAGGGAGTATATGGCGCAAAATTTGTAGAACGAAATGAATGGTCATATGACATGAATCGCCGTACTTTTTGTTCATCGTATGCTAGGTTGAACTTATTAGCTATTTGGACAAAAAGGAGGGGACAAGCATGGAAAAGAAGCAGCCGATAACTGTGCGGGTGAATCAGGACGAACCACGAAAAGTACAAAATGTTAGCCAAGCAGATACTGATGAGTTGAAATATCCTTTGGTGGTTGAAGTGCCTGAGCACCCGAAAGACCTTGACTCATCCAAAAACAACCTGTCCAAAAAGCAGCTGCCCCCCGTTTTCAAAGTGTTTTTATTCGCAGGGGCGCCTGCTCTGGTGATCGGGATATTGTTTGGCTTTATCATGCTTCATTTATTCTCGGGAATAGAAACGGATCCGCCAAATAATCAGCATGCTCCTGTGGCAGGTGGACAGTCTTTCGAATCCAGCCTGGACAAAACCTCGGGAAACGGTAAACAGAACAAGGGGGAAGTTGGTAAATTCATGTTGCCTGGTATTAGTGCTTTTGTTCTGCAAAGCGGCATATTTTCTGAGAAAACCAATGCAGAACAGGCAAAAAATGAATTGAAGTCATCCGGATTTCCGGCATTGGTCTCGGAGAAAGATGGTCAATACTTTTTGCTGGCCGGCATAGCAGCATCTGATAAGGAGGCAAAAAAAATTGCTGGGCAAATGAAAAAAAGTAAGCTTGATGTGTATGCAAAGGAGTGGCCGATTGCTGAGAAAGAGATACATATGGAAAAAAAAGAGTATGAATGGATTGTTGGAATTCAAAAGAAACTACAAAGCACGTTGACAAGCATGAGTGAAAACGGAAATATCAATTCCTCTGTGTGGGAGGGGACAGATGAAAAACAGCCCGCGAATTCCAACAAGCTGAAGGGGATTCGAGCAGATGTATCAGCTATGGCAAAACTTGGCACGGAAGCAACTGAAGAGAATAAGCAACAGCTCCTGCTTCAAATTTTTCAAGACTACGAATCCATAAGTGGTGACTGAACTTTCAGTGAGGCCTCATCTCGTATCGTTTGCTGCCCCCGCTATGAAGTCCCTAAAGCAAACTCCTCATCTCAATAGAAATCGACGAATGCAGCAATATATTTTTAAAATAGTCTATTCAAAATGAAATGATAGTAGGGCTGCGGGACCCAAATATTTGATATCATGCTTGAAAAAGGGATTTTCAATATGGAAGCCCCCATAATACAACAAATCGGAAAGCAATACAGAAGTTTTTCCGATTTGTTTTTTTGTATTCTGTGAGCTATGATCATTCGTGATGAAAGTGAGGTGAAATGCTTGAAGAAGGAAATAGTCATGATAAAAGATGTGCCATCAGAGGATCGTCCAAGAGAGCGCCTGATACGTCTTGGTGCCGGACATTTATCAAATCAGGAATTGCTTGCCATATTACTGGGAAGCGGGACAAGAGAGGAATCAGTGATGACTTTGGCTAACAGAGTGCTGATTCATTTTGAAGGTCTGAAGCTGCTCCAGGATGCCGCTATTGAAGAATTGGTCGCAATTAAAGGTATTGGGAATGCAAAAGCCGTACTGCTGCTCTCAGCGCTGGAGCTTGGCAAACGTCTGAACCAATATAGACCGAATGAGCGTTATGTGGTCAAATCTCCTGAAGACGGTGCCAATTTTGTCATGGAAGAAATGCGGTTGCTTCAACAGGAACATTTTGTTGTCTTATTTTTAAACACAAAGAACCAAATCATTCACCGTCAAACCATTTTTATTGGATCCTTGAATGCCTCCATCGTCCACCCCAGAGAAGTCTATCGTGAAGCAGTGAAGCGCAGCGCTGCTTCCATTATCGTCGCTCATAACCATCCATCGGGAGTGCGCCTGCACTGTGCTTGATTTCAGTGTTTTTAAAAGAAATGAATCGATAGCCTGCGTCATTTCTGTGCAGGAATTTACTTACATTTCGATATCCAATGTTCTTTTAAAAACTGGAACTCCTTGCAATGTTCCATGGCCGCACATCTTACTTGGCGGGGAAACCCATACAAGGAACATAGCATGATGTGAAAAGGGGAGAGACGGCGGTGCTATCACGCCGAGTCCATCCTCAGGCCAAGTGATGTATGGCAAAGGCTATACTGCTTGAATCCCAGATGAATGTGTGTCGGATGCACCAATGTCTTAGATAGCGGAAACAGGCATTGCGGACAAAGTGGAAGACTTTCGTGTCTGAACGAACCCTCCTGATTCCAGTCCACAGCAAGGTTTGTCCAGCAATTCTTTGAAAAAGAAAACCATCGAAAAGGATGCCTAACCATCACGTATCTGAACCTAAGCATCATGCAGGGATTGCCTAAACACATATAGTGTAGCGTTTGTGCATGGCAACGGAGTCTTCATATTACCCTACGTTTGCTTGTAATGAGTTTAGCACGGGAAAGGAAGACAGGCTGATCAAAAAAACACATTGGTGAAAGGAGTCATGAAGATGGCAATTCATCCAATTCATCAATTGCACGTTTTCAGACAAAGGGCACGAAAACACCAGCAAGTACGAGACTGCTATCGTTTACTTTATAGAAAAACGCTTTGGGAAATGGTTGAAAACCGTCTTTTTAAAAAAGAAGCGGACAAGAAACAACTCCTATTGATTGAGAATTTAGTCTATGAATTGCGAGAAGGTACTTTTCGAATCAAGGAAAAGCATCATAAAAAAAGTACTGAAAATCACATGGAAAGTTTACTAATACTAGAAGCAGTAAACATAATCATGCAATCCATTTACGCCGATGTATTGGAGAAACATCTTAAAGTGCCTGATGCCTTATTTCAGGTGAAAAGGGTTTTTAGGAATATGAGCTGGTGTATCAGCGGATTGCTTGACCTGAGCCAAATGAACAAGGTGATGCTTTGCCAGCTTGTCTCTGTCAGAATCAAGGATCATCGTTTTATTCGTTTACTTCACCAATTGCTAAAGAACATGTCCATAACAGGTGGACAACATAAAATCAATGAGCTGTTGTTTGCTGTATGCGTGAATGAATTGCGTTCCCAATTGAAACGAAGGACAGAAATGGATGGGAAAATAGAAGTGGTGTGTTGCCAAAATAATTTTCTTGCAGGAATTGCAGGCAGCAAAAAAGATGTTTTCTATGTAGGTGGCATTTTAAAGCAAATAATGCAGCAAAATCTTGGAATGCAAATAAAGGATGAACATTTATACATTCGTCATTTCGAGAAAACGGTCTGTTTTTTGGGTTATTGTTTAAAAAAAATACCTTCGAAACAACAAGAAGGCGTACAAAAGCAGTTGCAAAGAAAAAAAATCAAGTGTTATGTGCCGAAAAAAAAGCTGCAGAATATTGCAAGAGAATTCCAATATGGTGATTACACCATCTTCAAACCGACCAGAAAATCAAAAGTCATGAATCTGTCGGAATTTGATATATTGTCACTTTATAACAAGGAAATAAAAAATCTGGCTCATTATTATTGTGCTGTGGAAAATCCTCATTCTCTTTTAAAACTGCGGTCTTTGGCCCAGAGCAGCTTTTTAAGGACAATTTCTGCCAAAAGGAAGACAACACCTAAAAAGGCTGCTGAAAGTTTGAGAAGACCTGGGTATGAAGGATTATGGATTTCCAGGCCTGGCAAAGATGGCAGGAAGCTTTGGATACGTTTTATGAGCGGCCGACAATTTAGCGCACGCATACGCCGCAAAAAAGCATCATACCTGCAATCAATCAATAGATCGAAGTCAAATGGCAGTCTTTAAAAGGTGATATTGTTTTGCTTTGTTCTGGATCAGCTGGCGAGCCGTATACATCGAAAAGGTGTACGTACGGTTCTGAGGGAGGCAATTCTGCCCACCCTACGACCCAACCCCTTCTCAGGAAGATATCCATGTGACGAGAAGATTATCTGAATCAGGAAAATTGATGGGCATTGAGCTTTTAGACCACTTGGTAATCGGTGATCGCAAATTTGTTTCATTGAAAGAAAAAGGGTACTTATAGCACTATGAATTTCACTCTTTTTCTCGTATAATTGAATAGACAGTCACTAGGCGCCATTTTTCGAATGAATGAAACTGGCGCTTCTTGAAATTTAATCATATATTAAAGAGCTTCAAACTTATCTTGATAAAATTTTTGTATCGTGTTATTTGCATATTGGGTGCAGTACATGTAATCTTTAAAAAGTGTTGAAATTTGCTGAAGGAGCGAGTGATCCATTTTCAAACTCCGGACAGCTGACTTTGTCCCTGCCTGCGGGGATTGTTTTAAATCGCATGTATGCTAAAAACAATAACGTACCACGCGATTTGCATATCTTAAATGGAAACGAATTGGAAAGGGAGATCTTCTTGGGAGTATTTAATTTTTCACAGGATTTGGGAATTGACCTCGGTACGGCTAATACACTGGTGTTTGTTAAAAACAAGGGTGTCATTCTACGTGAGCCGTCTGTCGTTGCTAAAAATATAGAATCAGGAACCATTGAAGCTGTAGGCAGCTCAGCAAGGAATATGATTGGCAGAACACCCGGCAATATTCAGGTGATAAAGCCAATGAAGGATGGCGTCATTGCTGATTACGATACAACAGCAATTATGATGAAATATTATCTGAAAAAAGCGATGAAAAATCGCTCCTTTTTCGCCAAAAAGCCAAACGTGATGGTTTGTGTACCATCAGGTATAACGATGGTGGAAGAAAGAGCAGTAATCGATGCTACCAAACAGGCTGGTGCTAGAGACGCATTTCCAATCGCCGAACCATTCGCTGCAGCGATTGGTGCAGGTCTTCCGGTTTGGGAACCGACTGGCAGCATGATAGTAGACATCGGGGGCGGTACAACCGAAGTTGCGGTAATATCGCTTGGCGGTATTGTAACTAGTCAGTCCGTTCGAACAGCTGGGAATAAAATGGATGAAGCGATCATTCAATTTATTCGAAAGCATTATAACCTGATGATAGGGGAAAGATCAGCGGAATCTTTGAAAATGGATATCGGATCAGCGGGAGATATGGATTATGAAGAAGAAATTGATATTCGCGGCCGTGATTTGCTGACTGGTCTTCCTAAAACGATATCCATCTCTGCCAAAGAGATTTCCCAGGCATTGTTGGAAACAGTACAGTCTATCGTAGAGGCGGTTAAAACTACGCTGGAAAAAACGCCGCCTGAATTGGCCGCAGACATCATGGACAGAGGGATTGTACTTTCTGGAGGCGGCGCATTATTGAAAAATATGGAGAACGTCATTAGTGAAGAGACTAAGATGCCTGTGTTCATTGCGGAAAATCCACTCGATAGTGTCGCCATCGGAACTGGCAAATCTTTGGAATACATTCAGCATTTTCGTTCCCATCCAAATGTATTCGTCCGTCCAACAACGGATTAAGAAGGTGCTTTCATGCAATTTTTTCGCAAAAAAAGATTATTCATACTTTTAATTGGCATGATCATTCTGGTTGTACTAATCGGATATTCTTTAAAGGATAGGAATGAATTGTCAATGCCAGAGAAATTCATAAATGATACTGTTGGATGGGCGCAAAGTATCATTCATGCACCAGTCAGTTTCGTGACGAATATTTTTTCAAATATCGATGATTTGAAAAAGACATATGAAGAAAATAAAGTACTTAAAGAGAAACTTTCCAATGAAAAAGAGCTGCTTTACGAGACGCAAGAATTGAAGAAAGAAAATGAAGAACTGCGTAAAACACTAAAAAAATCAGATTCTATTCGTGAATTTACGCCGATACAAGCAACGGTGATCTCCCGTTCACCGGAGCGCTGGATTGAACAGGTGAGTATTAATAAAGGCTCTATGGATGGCGTGAAGTCAAATATGGCTGTCATCACCGCGGATGGTATGATCGGTAAAATTAAATCTACTTCTAAAAGTACATCGACCGTTCAATTACTGACAGGTTTTGATCAATTTAACCGTATTTCTGCGAAAGTATCTCGAAAAAAGGGCAAAGATATTGTTGGTGTCATCGAAGAATATGATGAAAAGTCCAAATCATTGTTGTTCCGGATCATTGATGAATCAGATAAAGATTTGAAAAAAGGTGAGCTTGTCGTTTCCTCAGGAATGGGCGGGGTCTTCCCATCCGGTCTTCCCATCGGAACAGTTAAAGAAGTCATTCCTGACCAGTACGGCTTGACACAAACTGCTTTAATCAAGCCCGCTGCGGATATGTATCAAATCAACAATGTGATTATCGTCGACAGGGATTTGGCCAACGGCGACCAAGGGGATGAAGAGTGATGAGACGTCTTTATGTGCCTCTTATCCTTTTTCTGCTGATGATTATGGAAGGAGTGGCATTGGAACTGCTCCCGAAAAAGTTGGTCGGCGGCAGTATGATGATTGTTCCGCACTGGGTTTTAATTTTTTTGATGCTGACTGCTGTCTTTTATGACCGGAGAAATACGTATATGTCCGTTTGGTATGCGATTATATTCGGCTTGCTGATTGACATTGTATATACAGAAATATTGGGTGTGTATATGTTTACATATGCAGTGACAATTTATCTGATACATGGACTTTCCAAATTTTTGCAGAGCAATATAGCTGCGCTGGGTTTGTTCGCGATTTTGGGTATAACCGTTGCAGATTGTGCCATCAACACCGTCTATGTAGTGGTTGGTCTTGTAACGGCGGATTGGAACTGGTATATCATTTTCAGGCTGCTTCCAACAATCGCTGCTAATCTTATTTTCTTGCTGATCATGTATCCGATATTTTCCAGCCGTTTGACACGCTGGAGCCAGGAAAAATCGTTTCACAGCGATCCATTTTAGTGGAATGGCGCAATAAAGTATTGCAGCATTTTGACGGGGTGAATGTATGACTGTTGAGAATAAACAACTCATTACAATGAAAGGTACTAGAGAAGGGCTGACATTGCTCTTAGATGATGGCTGTTCATTAGAACAACTGCTCCATGAGCTGCTTGAAAAGATCAGAGTATCAAAGACTGGCAAGAGCGAGCAGACTACTGCAGTTGTCGTAAAGCTGGGAGCCCGTTATCTCACTGAGGAACAAAAAGAAAAAATCGCCTCCATTATTGAGGACGGTAATTATTTCAAAGTTGAATCTTTTGAAGCAGATGTCATCCATTTACAGGAAGCTTTGCGCTGGAAGGAAGAAAGTAATATCAATGTTTTCAATAAAGTAGTCCGGTCCGGGCAAGTACTTACCGTGACCGGTGATCTGCTTCTTGTCGGGGATGTCAATCCTGGAGGAAAAGTCGAAGCGAGCGGCAATATTTATATTATGGGCCGTCTGCATGGCATTGCGCATGCCGGAACTGAGGGAGACAAAGAAGCGATCATCGCGGCTTCTTATTTGAATCCAACCCAGTTGCGGATTGCGGAATATATTAGTAGAGCGCCTGACTATGAATCTGATGGTGTCATGATGGAATGTGGCTACATAGATGAAAAGGAAGACAAGATTTTGGTTGATAGATTGCAAGTTCTTTCCAGAAAACGTACGAGCTTGAGCGGTTTTGAAAGGAGAATGTATAATGGGTGAGGCAATTGTAATCACTTCAGGAAAAGGCGGGGTGGGGAAAACTACCACAACAGCTAATATCGGCACCGCTTTAGCATTGATGGAAAAAAAGGTTTGTTTGATTGATACAGATATCGGTTTGCGCAATCTTGATGTCATTATGGGGTTGGAAAATCGTATCATCTATGACATTGTAGACGTTATAGAAGAGAGATGTAAGCTGAAACAAGCTCTGATCAAGGATAAGCGTTTTGATGATCTATCTCTGCTGCCTGCAGCTCAAACAAGCGATAAAACAGCTGTCACACCTGAAGGCATGAAAAAAATCATCCAAGAATTGAAACAGGAATATGATTATATCATCATTGATTGTCCTGCAGGCATTGAGCAAGGCTTTCAAAACGCCATTGCTGGCGCAGATAGGGCGATAGTAGTTACGACACCGGAGAAATCCAGTGTCAGGGATGCTGACCGGATTGTAGGTCTGATTGAAAAAGAAGATATGCAGGCTCCAAGCTTGGTTATTAACCGTATCCGGAACCATATGATGAAAAACGGGGATATGCTGGACATTGATGAAGTAGTACAAATTTTGTCTATTGACCTGATTGGAATTGTCCTTGATGATGATGAAGTCATTAAAGCATCTAATAATGGGGAGCCAGTCGCAATGCAATCCAAACCAAAAGCTTCTATATCCTATCGCAATATCGCGAGAAGGATATTGGGTGAGAGCGTACCGCTGCAGTCGTTGGATGAAGAAATGGGCATTTTTAAAAAAATGAAGAAATTTTTTGGACTGCGGTCTTGATACACTGGGCAGGATGTACGCTAAAGCGGCATCCTGTCCTTTTGCTTTTCATAACTCCTTGATGTCTGGCATAAACTTGTACAAAACATTAAAAGGAATGTGAGGCAGATGAATAAAGGGGTTAAGCAGGTTAGAAAATCTATCATGAAACGAAAAAGAAATCAAACTCCTCATACTGGGGTAAGTAAGCCATCGATGGAGAGACAAATAACAGCTTTTTTACCAGAGGAAGAAGAACGGCATGGATTTTATCCGTCGGTTCCTGATATTAACAATGGCAGCGGTAAAAGCAGTTTAAAGTCTCCGTTAATCTCCGGATTGATTTTGAAAGGTATTCTATCTGTCGCATTATTCATGGGTACTGCCATCGTGTGGCAATCTGAGCGTGTTGCTGAGCAATTTGGTCCAGTGAAGCGTTGGACAAGTACAGCGATGACCAAAGAATTTCCATTTGCCAAAGTGAATCAGGTGTATCAGGAAACCTTTGGGAGCCCGTTTTCATTCCGAACACAAAAGGTTGACAAGGCTGAAGGAGCTCCCGCATCATCCATACCGGTAATAGGCAATATTAGCGAAACCTTTGAGGAAAATGGCCATGGAATCATGATTGCACCCACAGGTTCAGCCAAAGTGAATTCGTTGGAGGAAGGCATCGTCATTTTCGCTGGAAAGGATAAGGATACCCAGCGTACAGTAATCGTGCAGCATGCCGATAACAGTCAATCAACCTATGGTTATCTAAGTGGTATCAACGTACATTTATACCAGTATGTACAAAAAGACGAACAATTGGGTGAATTTGAAGCAGGCCAAAAAGCAAAAAATGTCTACTTTTCTATTCAAAAGAACAATCAGTTTATTGACCCAATGCCTGTGATAAAGGTCAATGACAATCATTAAACGATTACCGCCTGTTCACATTCATCCAACTTTATATATTTTCATGGGTATTGCTTTCTTGACAGGTACATTTGTTCAATTATTCATCTTGTTTTCGGTTGTTATATTCCATGAACTTGGTCACTACTTCATGGCATTGCGATTCAAATGGCGCGTTCAGCGGGTCATGATTTGGGTGTTTGGTGGAGTGATGGAGACTGAAGAACACTCAAATAAGCCGGTTAAAGAGGATATGCTTGTAACGTTGGCAGGACCTTTCCAACATTTGATCATATATGGTCTGCTTTATCTATGCGCTGCGGGTGACTATTTGCCGCGTGTATACATCGAAGAAATTGCTACGTATAATACGTTTATTCTACTATTCAATTTATTACCGATTTGGCCCCTGGATGGCGGCAAATTATTGTTTTGTTTGTTTTCGATAGTTTTTCCCTATCAGAGGGGGTACTATACAGTCATTATTTGGTCGATGCTAGCATGTCTTGTTTTGTTCGCGATTCAGCTCATATTTTTTTCGTTCAATCTCAGTTTCTTTTTACTCATGTCTTTTTTATTTATGGAAAATATAAAGGAGTGGAAACGGCGCTTTTTTGTATTTATGCGTTTTTTGCTGCAACGCTATCATGGCAAAACATATGTTGCAGCAGTACGTCCACTTGTTGTCGGGCCCGATGCCACTTTGATGGAAGTATTCAGCCGTTTTGAACGTAATAAAAAACATTCGGTCTATATTACATATCCGGGAGGGGAACGTCGGGTGCTGGATGAAAACGATTGTTTACGAGGATTCTTTCACGAAAAGTTGCATCTAAAAAAAGTTGGGGAAATAGCCGAGATAATCTGAAGGTTTTTTTCGCTGCCTTCTTGACAGATTCTGCGGTTTCATGATAATATCAATACGTTATTCTATGTAGCACCAAGCTACAACCGCTCAGAACAGGTGATAAAATCTTCGGATGCCTGTATGGCGAGTCTTAGTTATCGAGGAGGTGCATATCCATGTACGCAATTATTGAAACAGGTGGAAAGCAGGTTAAGGTTACAGAAGGTCAAGCTATCTATGTTGAAAAAGTAGCTGGTGAACCGGAAGAAACTGTAACATTTGACAAAGTACTTTTTGTTGGCGGGGACGATGTGAAGGTTGGTTCTCCGTATGTCGATGGTGCAACAGTTACTGCGAAAGTCGAGAAACAAGGACGCCAGAAAAAAGTTACAGTGATCAAATTCAAACCTAAGAAGAACTACCACCGTAAACACGGTCATCGTCAGCCATATACAAAACTGGTTGTTGAAAAAATCAACCTATAATCTATTTAGGGTTAGGGATTAGATGCGATGATTCAGGCTAACATATACTTTAAAGACAGTCGGGCGATCGGTTTTGAAGTAGCTGGACATGCTAATAGCGGGCCATACGGCTATGATCTGGTTTGTGCAGCTGTTTCAGCAATCACTTTCGGAACAGTCAATGCGGTCATGACGCTTTGCGATGTTCATCCGGATGTCAATCAGGGCGAAGATGGTTACTTATATGTTAAAATACCGCACAGTGCGACTGATTCTCAAAAGGATAAAGCTTCATTCTTGTTTGAGGGTATGCTTGTATCGCTTCAAACCGTCGAGCAGGAATACAGCGATTTTATCACCATAGAAAAAAAATCATTATAGGAGGTGCTGTGAAATGCTACGTTTGGATTTGCAATTTTTCTCTCAGAAAAAAGGAGTAGGTTCTACTCGAAACGGTCGTGATTCCGAGTCGAAACGTCTTGGCGCAAAACGTGCTGATGGTCAGTTTGTGACAGGTGGATCTATTCTTTTCCGCCAACGTGGAACAAAGATCTATCCAGGTGAAAATGTTGGCCGTGGCGGAGATGACACGCTTTATGCAAAAATGGACGGCGTTGTGAAGTTTGAACGCTTCGGACGTGATCGCAAAAAAGTCAGCGTCTATCCAGCTGCTCAGGAAGCTTAAGTTTTATTTCATCTGAACTCCAGTCTATAAATGGACTGGAGTTTTTTAGTATACACATGATGATTTCACTTTTTTCTGTTATAATTTCCACATAACAGGAGGGGTTTTGTGGAAACAATAGAGGTCTTGCACTTGTTGCGGCATTGTCGTCATGATTTAATGAATCAAATTCAGCTGCTTCAAGGCTATATGAGCATGAATAGACCGGAGAAAGTAAAGCAGAAGCTTCATGAGATGGTGGTGGAAGCAGACCAGCAAAGAAAGTTAATGGATTTACAAGCAAATGAATTTGCCTTATGGCTTTTACAAGTTAACATGAGCGTTGGGCAGATACGGGTTTCTTTTGAAGTGAACGATGTGAGAGAAAACCTGCAATGTATGGATGCAAAGCTGCTGGAACAAACAAAACAAATGTTCGCGGCTGTGGAAGCAGCAGGCGACAAAAATGAAATGTACTTTATCTCGATGAATATTTGTAAACCGGAGAATGTAAAAGCAACCGTAGAGATCCAGTGCAGATTGTCCGCAAAAGGCATTGATGAGAACAAAATGACTACGTTGCTGCAACGTCAGGGCATTCAAGTTAAATTTGAATCAAAAGAAAAAATCATATTAACTGCAGTATTTTGATTTGCGATGAGGTGTATAGGATGTTTGTAGATCAGGTGAGTGTTTATGTTAAAGCCGGTGACGGTGGAAATGGACTCGTGGCGTACCGCCGTGAAAAATATGTTCCTAAAGGCGGCCCGGCGGGCGGAGATGGAGGAAACGGCGGGGATATCGTATTCAAAGTGGATGAAGGACTGAACACATTGATGGATTTTCGCTATAATCGCCATTTTAAAGCGAAGCGCGGTGAGAATGGCATGAGTAAAAGCATGCACGGAAAAAATGCGGATGCATATGTCATTTCAGTTCCCCCTGGCACAACAGTTATAAATGAAGAAACTGAAGAGGTCATAGCGGATTTGACTATCCATGGTCAAGAGGCTGTGATAGCCCATGGCGGGAGAGGAGGCAGAGGAAATATCCGATTTGCCACACCACGGAACCCAGCTCCGGATTTTGCTGAAAATGGAGAGCCAGGAGAAGAAAAAAATATTAAGGTGGAGCTAAAAGTCATTGCTGATGTCGGTTTGGTGGGATTTCCGAGCGTCGGGAAATCAACTCTGCTATCAGTCGTAAGCGCCGCAAAGCCAAAAATAGCCGATTATCATTTTACTACCCTTGCCCCTAATCTCGGCGTCGTTGAAACGGGGGACCAGAGAAGTTTCGTCATGGCTGATCTTCCTGGGCTGATAGAGGGAGCAAATCAGGGGGCGGGTCTTGGTCACCAGTTCTTGCGACATGTGGAAAGGACCAGATTGATTGTGCATGTCATCGATATGGCTGCGACAGAGGAACGGGATCCGTATGAAGACTATATGAAAATCAATCAAGAAATCCATGCCTATGATGAATCGCTTGCCAAAAGGCCGCAAATCATCATCGCTAATAAAATGGACATGCCATCGGCAGCAGAACACCTTACAGTATTTAAAGAACGTTTAATTGATGACGTCCAGGTATTTCCTGTATCCTCTGTAACTAAAGAAGGCCTCAGGGAGGTATTATTTGCGATTGCTGATATGTTGGAGACGATTCCGAAACAAACCGCTGTAGAAACGGTGAATGAAGAGGTTGTTTATAAATTTGAAAAACAAGCAGCCCCATTTAAAATATCTCGGGATTCGGATGGCAGCTTTGTCTTAAGCGGCGATAAGCTGGAAAGGTTGTTTAAAATGACTGATTTTTCAAGGGATGAGGCAGTTCAGCGGTTTGCAAGGCAAATACGCAGCATGGGAGTAGATGATGCGTTGCGTCAAAAAGGCGCAAAAGATGGAGATACGATCCGGCTGATGGATTTTGAATTTGAATTTGTCGAGTGAGTTTTGCGAAAACGGGGGATGGTAATGGAAATAACAAATGAGAAATTCTACTTGGTTCGCCATGATGTTTTACCGGAATCCATGCAAAAAACAATAGAGGTCAAAGAATTGCTTGAAAGGGGAAAGGCAAAATCAATTTATGAAGCGGTGCAGATGGTCGATCTGTCCCGAAGTGCTTTCTACAAATATAAAGATGCTGTTTTTCCTTTTCAAGCGATGGTTAAAGAAAAAATCATCACGTTGTTTTTTCATCTGGAGGATCGTACGGGTACATTATCCAAGCTTTTACACATTGTTGCCAATGCCGGCTGCAATATTCTGACCATTCATCAGACTATACCCCTGCAAGGAAAAGCGAATGTGACACTGTCATTGGATATTTCGCGGATTAACGAGGAAATAGAGCAATTGATCCATCAGCTGAAGCAGCTTGAGTTCATTGAACGGGTCGACATGTTGAGCTCTGGTGCTTAGGCAGCGATGCATATCGACCATATTATCAGATAAATAAAAGGGGGAAGTCCGGCATGGTAAAAAAAATAGGATATTTGGGACCAAAAGGAACGTTTACAAAAATGGCTGTCGATGCCGCATTCAACGGGGAAGGCAAAGTTGCGTATGAAACCATACCCGCGTGCATAGATGCTGTGCGTGATGGTGAAATTGATATTGGTGTAGTGCCATTGGAGAACGCAATTGAAGGAACCGTACAAATCACGGTCGATTATCTTATACATCAGGCAAGATTGCCTGTCGTGGCGGAAATTGTCGTGCCAATCCAGCAACATTTGATGTTAAAAGATAGCTTTTCGGGAGATCTTCAGGAAATCACAGAAATTTATTCACATAGCCATGCGATTGCCCAATGCCATCAGTATATACATAGATATATGCCGCACGCTCGGATTCACTACACACCTTCCACTGGAAAGGCAGCTGAGCTTGTAGGACAATCCGATAGAAAGATTGCTGCAATCGGGAACAGGCTGGCAGCCGAGGAATACGGTCTGACCATTATTCGGGAAAACATTCATGATTTTCCAAACAATCATACAAGGTTTGCAGTGCTCACGAAAGATGGAACTGCAGTCAAAATCAGTCAGGAACGGGATTCTGAAAAAACTAGTCTTTTTGTCACGCTTCCTGAAGATTATGCTGGCGCACTCCACCAAGTATTATCTGCCTTTGCTTGGAGAAAAATGAATCTGTCGAAGATCGAATCACGGCCAATGAAAACCGGACTTGGAAATTATTTCTTTATCATTGATGTTGATCAGCCATATGATGATATCCTTTTCCCAGGGGTAAAAGCAGAATTGGAACGACTGGGGTGCAACTTGACAGTACTAGGGTCTTATCCTGTCCATCATATTTCTATTTAAATAGGGGGAGACAAAACCTCAGGAAATGTAAAAAGTTGAGCGGTACCATCTTGACATGGAACCGCCCAACTTTTTTTATCCAGCTTAGCAATTTCGTTGATTTGCACGCCAGGCGCCCCGACAAGGGGTGTGCAGGCGTTGGCGCAAAGGCCGTATGCAGCTTGCCTTCCCTTCATGTACTTTCTAAGAAATTCACTTCCTGGGGGTTTTCAGACTCGTGCTGGGACTGCGATTACGCTTCCCATCGAAAACCATTGTTCCCGCAGGACAAGGCACGCTTCGGCAACATTCACATCGCAACCAGAAAAAGCGAATTTCTTTTTCAAGGAGAGCCGCCTTTCGCTCCAATCAACTAGATGTGAAATGGCACTTTATAGCTTATTTTTAGCTGTTTTTGGCTGGTTCTGTCCCACACTCTTTATGACAAAACACCTCCTCCAACCAATTTAAGTTGTAAACAATACATACATGCTGTACAAATCACAAATTTTCCGGGATTGGTGAATTAATAAAAAGAATGTCTCAACATTTGCCTCGGTTGTGCATATGTTTATAGAGAGTAAAGAGCCTAGTTGTGAAATGAAAGGAGTTTGAGTCAGCTTTGAAAATTCACGTCGTACAAAAAGGCGATACACTATGGGAGCTCTCCAAAAAATATGGAGTAGATTTTGAGGCATTGAAACAAGCCAATACGCAGCTTTCAAGTCCGGATATGATCATGCCCGGTATGAAAATCAAAATACCGGGTACAGCAAAAACCGTTAAAAAAGAAGTACAAACACCGATGAAAAAGGAACAGATGCATCCGTATAAGGAGATGTCCCCTCAGCCTAAACCAGTCATTAAAGAAGATGACCACAAAGAAAAAATGAAGGTAAAGCCACAGATGCCACAAATGCCGCCAACACCGCCACAAATGCCAATATTAGAGATGCCGCCGATGCAAATGCAAATGCCAGTCATGGAACAAGAAATGACGAATTACACCACAATCAATGTTCCCGCACCGCCGCCACCACAGCATGAAAAGAAAAAAGAAAAAATAGTAAAGCCGCCAAAGCATGAGCATAAGCACGAGTATATGCCGATGCCGCATCCACAGCAAATGATGCCCATGTGCTGTTATGTGATGTATCCATGCTGTCCACCGCACCAAATGCCGTGGCATCAGCCAATGCCATTTCCACAGCCTGCTATGGCGCACCCATTCCAAGGTTTTGGCCATGAGCATATGATGGAAATGCCAGTCAAACCATCGGGCCACATGATGGATGATTGCGGATGTGGTCCTGCTTCAGGACATATGCATGTATTTCGCGAAGGAAATGCAGGGCAGGATGATGCAGCGAGCAACATGAACTATTATCCGCCAGCAAATATGCAATTCGGGGAAGGAAACTATCCTGGACCTCCCGCATACAGATCTTTTACAGAGGAAAATACAGAATCAAATGAGTAGAAACAAGCAAAGAGACGAGGTGTATTATCATCGTCTCTCTTCTTTTTTGAATAAATCCGGTGGGTTGGCAGTGAAAAGATTTATTAAAATCAAGCAGATGATTTTCAAAATTGAAGCTAAAACTGGGGAATGGTATATTTTAAAAGGCCACTTCCATCCTGCCCGCGTCAAACGACAATGGGATTTTTTCGATTGCATGGATAACAAAGAAGCCTTGGTCCCATTTATATTATTCCCTAATGGGAGCAAAACAATTGCTGACGGGCGAGTTACTTGGACAATTTCCCCGTACCGTAAAGGCCGTACCTTGAAATATGAGGATGAAGCTGACCGAAAAAGGGCGCTTCATGCAACAAGAACATTCCATTCCTATGCAAAAAACATTCAATTAAAAAATCAACAGGTAACGAAGGTCATGTCTGAGCGGATGCAAAAACGCTTTTACCGTTTTACACAATCTGCGTCCATTTTCCATGAGTATGGATATGACCGTTTGTATACAGAAATCTACAAAGTTTCCGCAAATCTGCTTGAGAGTGCATTTTCCTATCCTTGGCATGAAAAAATGAATCTTGCGAAGAAAAATGGTCGATGGATTCATGGAGATGTCGCATCGCATAATTTCATTCATGACGAAACAACTGTGTTAATTGATTTCGATTTATTGGCCACTGCACCACAGATATACGATTACATGCAGCTTGGCCAGCGATTTTTGCCATATATCGATTGGAATCTGGATGCCTTGTTGGCCTACCAAATGGTGGACGATCATGATCTCCCCATTTGGTTGACGATGATTGGATTGCCTAGCGATGTGATGCGGGAATGGCACATCACAATAGCAAAAAAGAACATCAACACCAAAGAATATTTACAAAAAATGGGGGAAGACTGGGCACAACGCAAAATCTTTTTGAGAAACGTTCATTCAATGCTACAATCAAAGTAATCACACTTATGAAAACAGACAAAGACAGGAGCGATTTCATATGAAAGATACTGCAGAAGCAATAGTCGCCTGGCTGCGTGAGCAGGTTGAAGCAGCCAATGCAAAAGGGTTGGTAGTCGGAGTGAGCGGCGGGCTTGATTCTGCCGTTGTGGCCCATTTGATCAAGCGGGCTTTCCCCAATGATTCACTGGGTGTGATGATGCCGCTTAAGAGCAACCCAGTCGATATGGAAGATGCAGGAGAAGTGGTGGAAAGCTGTGATTTGCAGTCATTGACAATAGATTTGACTGCCACACATGAAACCATGTACAGTGAAATCCGCAAACGGCTTGGGAATACATTCAATCAGCAAAATGACCGTATGGCGGATGCCAATTTGCGAGCAAGACTCAGAATGAGTACCTTATATACGATAGCAACCAATCATCATTACCTAGTTGTTGGTACTGACAATGCTGCGGAATGGTACATGGGTTATTTTACAAAATATGGTGATGGTGCTGCAGATTTGCAGCCAATCATTGATTTGACTAAAACGGAAGTACGTGAATTGGCCAGCTATCTGGGGGTTCCAAGTCAAGTGGTTGAGAAAAAGCCGAGTGCCGATTTATGGGCAGGGCAAACCGATGAAGCGGAAATGGGCACAACATACGACGCCATTGATGCATTTTTGAAAGGAGAACCTGTCTCGGAAGCTGATCAGGCGATTATTGATAAAATGCACCGCAACACTGCGCATAAACGTACCATTCCGAACCAATTCCATACAAAAAAAGAAAGATAACAGCAAAATGATGTAGATGTTTAAAAAACCTCCCTTCAAGCAAACTAAACAGGAGTAGAGTTGGACTGACTAGTCGAAGCGCAGCGTCATTCCAATCAAACCTAAACTGAAAGGGAGGTTTTTATATGCGTTTTTTATTGTTTTTCAGTGCGGCAGCATTGCTGCTTTCAGGATGCTCTGCACATGATGATTCATCACAGTCAGGACACCCCGCAAAAAATGAGCTGGTAAGGTATGAGACCCCTGGACAATACCGGCAACAGGATAAAAAACTTCGTGAGGCAGAAGGAGAAAACACTGGACGTTATCAAACCAAACAAGATAGAATCAATCAGGGCCAGAAGACGAACGATTACACAGATGCATTCACGAATGAAGAGGCTGTACAAGCAATGCAACATCTGGCTTCTTTTAAGGTGATCAAACAGGCGCAAGTCGCTGCGGCTGATGATCGGGTTGTAGTTAGTGTGATGTTGAATGAGCATGATGATCACGATATTTCAAGCTGGGTGGAAAATGAGGTGAAACCATTCTTTCCAGATAAAACGATTGTTGTATATACAGACGATTACCATTGGCGCCATGTCAAAAATCTAAGATCGAAGCTGCAACCGGGGATCAACAAAGGGCAGGCGAAGGAATATTTCAGGGAACTATTCAATATCAATGACCGATAAACCCTCTTTATATCTCAACGAAATTCTGGTATAGTAAGAAAGGAATTTCATTGAGAGGAGAATACCAGATGGCTGGTCATTCCAAATGGAAAAATATACAAAGACGTAAAAATGCACAGGATGCCAAAAAAGGCAAAATTTTCATGGTGCATGCTAAAAATATTTATTTAGCGGCCAAGCAGGGCGGCGGGGATCTAGGAACGAATGCTAGTCTGCGTACAGCAGTTGATAAAGCAAAAGCTGATAACATGCCCAACGATAATATCGAAAGAGCTATCAAGAAGGCTACCGGAAGTTTGGACGGGGTAAGCTACGAAGAGTTCAACTATGAAGGATATGGCCCTGGTGGTGTTGCTGTGATCGTACAGGTGTTGACTGATAATCGGAATAGGACAGCAGCTGAAGTCCGTCATAGCTTTAAGAAAAATGGTGGGAACCTTGGCGAAAACGGCAGTGTTTCGTTCATGTTTGACCGTAAAGGATATATGATCATTCTGAATGAGGATGATGAAATTTCAGAGGATGAGATTACACTTCAGGCACTCGAAGCCGGAGCGGATGATGTGATCGTGCAGGATGGTGGATACGAGATCCTGACAGCACCAGATTCTTTTGACAATGCTTGTCAGTATTTGAAAAACAATGGCTATCAGCTGGAAGAAGCGGAAATTACACTCATCCCTCAAAATTATACGATGCTTTCTCCTGAAGATGAAGAAAAAATGAATCGTTTGATCGACATGCTGGAAGATAATGAGGATGTTCAAGATATTTACCATAATATGAAAACTGATGACTGATGATGCATGACTTCCACTCGCAGGAGTGGGAGTCATTATCTTTCTCCAGAAGGCTTTCGATTACGAAATGTCTACTTTATGGTAAAATAAGTGTGAATGCTTGAAGAGGTTGTTCAAAAAGGCTCGGAAAATGACATATCGCGTGCTCCATATGTCCCGCGAATGAAAAAATGATGACTACAGCATTTTTGCCTTCTTTTCTGAACATGCATTTGAGGGAGAAGATAAAATGATTGCGTATATACAAGGAACATTGACGTACATAAATGATCAATCAGTTGTTGTAGAAACGATGGGAGTAGGTTATGAAATAGTTTGTCCGAATCCGTTCGTGTTTCAGCATCAGCTTAATGAGCAAGTGAAGATTGTCACATTTCATCATGTCAGGGAAGATGCACAAATATTATTCGGCTTCAAAAATGAAGAAGAAAAGCGCTTGTTCACTAAACTAATCTCTGTGTCTGGAATTGGTCCGAAAAGTGCTTTGGCTATTTTAGCGAATGTGCATATTGCTGATTTTGCTGCAGCGGTGGAAAGAGAGGACGATAAATTTCTTACAGGTTTTCCGGGAGTTGGAAAAAAAACCGCCAGACAAATTATTCTGGATCTGAAAGGTAAGCTCGGAAGTATATTCACTCTAGAAGCCGTCGGAAATATCAGTCAGGAGGATGCGGGAGAGGATACTGCCAATCAAACTGTTTCTGAAGCGGTAGAAGCATTGAAAGCTTTAGGTTATACCGACAAGGAGCTGAATCCTGTTGCTGCAGAACTGCGCAAGGAAGGGGCGGCAGATGCAGACAAATTGATTCACAAGGCATTGCGTATGCTTGCCAAGTAAGTGAAAGGAGGTGCTGTGTTTAAATGGATGAACGTATAATCACCGGAGAAGAGCAGGTACAGGATACTGAAGTGGAATTGAGCCTGCGCCCGGCATATTTGAATCAATATATTGGACAGCATAAAGCTAAAGAGAATCTGGAAATATTCATTAAAGCAGCAAAAATGCGCAACGAACCATTAGATCATGTTTTGCTGTACGGCCCTCCAGGCCTGGGGAAAACCACACTTGCCGGTATCATTGCCAATGAAATGGGGGTCCAATTCCGCTCAACTTCCGGCCCCGCCATCGAAAGGGCCGGTGACCTGGCAGCAATACTGTCTTCTCTCGAAGTGGGAGATGTGCTGTTTATCGACGAAATTCATCGTATACCCAGATCTGTGGAAGAAATTTTATATCCGGCTATGGAAGACTTTTTTCTGGATATCGTTGTTGGCTCTGGGCCAAGTGCCAGGTCGGTCAGGATTGATTTGCCACCTTTCACCCTTGTTGGAGCAACCACAAGAGCGGGATTATTATCTGCACCGCTGAGAGATCGTTTTGGCGTTTTGAGCAGGTTGGAATTCTATGATGCCAATGATCTTTGTGAAATTACGGAACGTACCGCTAAAATTTTTGAAACAACGATAACTGCTCAGGCCGCCGAGGAAATAGCTTGTCGTTCAAGAGGCACGCCAAGGATTGCCAATCGGCTGCTTAGAAGGATTAGGGATATTTCTCAGGTCAAAGGAGAAAATGAAATCAGCTTGCAAACGACGAAGGATGCCCTGGAAATGTTGCAAGTAGACCGTGCAGGTTTGGATAACACAGACCATAAGCTGCTGTTGGGCATCATTGAAGGTTTTAAAGGCGGGCCGGTCGGACTCGATACCATTGCTGCCAGTATAGGCGAGGAATCCCAGACAATTGAAGAAGTTTATGAGCCGTTTTTACTGCAAATCGGATATATTCAGCGGACTCCAAGGGGTAGGGTTGCTACGGCTAAAGCGTATCACCATTTCGGATTGGAAAAGAAAGGTGACTGAGCATGTATAGAATGTTCATCATTTTAGGTGCTGCACTTTTGCTTATCGGGTTAGCGGGAAGCTTATTGGGCAGATTGCCAGGTGACTTTCGTTTTACGAAAGGAAATGTGACGGTCTATTTTCCGGTGATGACAAGCGTGATTATCAGTATTCTGTGCACTTTGATTTTTTTCATCTGGAACAAATTCAAGTAAAGTATTGCTGTGTCCCGAATTCCTGCCTGCCTTAGGACATTTGAAGTAAACCAATTAGCAAGGAGATATATCATGGATATCAATGATTACGATTTTCATTTACCAAAAGAGTTAATTGCACAAACACCACTGCCAAACAGGGCTGCTTCGAGGCTGCTTGTGCTTCATAATGATACAAAAGAAATTGACCATCGACATTTTACGGATATCAAAGGATACCTCAAGTCTGGGGACTGTCTGGTTCTGAATGATACGAAAGTGTTGCCTGCCAGATTATTTGGCGTGAAAGAAGAAACCGGTGCAAAAATTGAAGTTTTGCTGCTTCATCAGGAAGAGGATGACTGCTGGGAGGTCCTGGCCAAGCCAGCAAAGCGTTTAAAAGTTGGCTCTGTAGTTGATTTTGGCGAAGGTAAAATGAAAGCTGTCTGCACGGAGGAAAAGGAACATGGTGGAAGGGTCATGAAATTTTCTTATGATGGCATTTTTTATGAAGTGCTTGATGAATTGGGAGAAATGCCGTTGCCCCCGTATATTAAGGAACAGCTTTCCGAGAATGATCGTTACCAGACAGTTTATGCTAGAGAAATGGGCTCTGCTGCAGCGCCGACTGCCGGATTGCATTTTACTAATGAGTTATTGGAAGAAATGAAGGAAATGGGTGTGACGCTAGCGTTCATTACATTGCATGTTGGCCTTGGCACATTCAGACCGGTCAGTACGGACAATATAGAAGAACATGAGATGCATTCAGAGTTTTACAAGATGACGAAGGAAACTGCGGAGACATTGACGAATATCCGTAAGAACGGCGGCAGAATTATTTCTGTGGGGACTACTTCCACAAGGACGCTGGAGACGATCGCCAGGGACCATGATGGGAATTTTGCAGAGGCTAGCGGCTGGACTGATATTTTTATTCGTCCACCATATCAATATAAAGCAATTGATGGGTTGATCACTAATTTCCATTTACCGAAATCCACATTGATCATGCTTGTAAGTGCTTTGGCCGGAAGAGAACCTATTTTGTCTGCTTATCATGAAGCAGTCGAGCAAAAATATCGTTTCTTCAGTTTTGGAGATGCTATGTTAATCATTTAACATGAAGAAAAAATGGAGGTGAAAAATACATGGAACCGATTAAATACGAGCATATAAAAACATGTAAGCAGACAGGTGCCCGGCTTGGACGTGTGACAACACCGCATGGCTCCTTTGAAACGCCGATGTTTATGCCGGTCGGCACATTGGCAACGGTAAAAACAATGAGTCCGGAAGATTTGGAATCGATGAATGCTAAAATCATTTTATCCAACACATACCATTTATGGCTTCGACCAGGGGAAGATATTGTAAAAAAAGCAGGCGGTCTTCACCGATTCATGAATTGGGATGGCTCCATATTGACTGATTCGGGCGGATTTCAAGTATTCAGTTTAAGTGATATGCGAGAAATAAAAGAAGAAGGTGTCCATTTCCGGAATCATTTGAATGGAGAAAAACTTTTTTTGTCACCCGAAAAATCAATGCAAGTCCAAAATGCGCTTGGTTCAGATATCATGATGGCTTTCGATGAATGTCCTCCATATCCGGCTACTCATGACTATATGAAGAAATCTGTGGAAAGAACTTCCCGATGGGCTGAACGCTGTATGGAAGCACATGTCAGAAAAGATGTACAAGGTTTATTCGGCATTGTGCAGGGGGGAGAATACGAAGATTTGCGCAAACAAAGTGCCAGAGATCTTGTCTCGTTAGGCTTTCCGGGATATGCGATCGGCGGTCTCTCTGTAGGTGAGCCTAAACCGATTATGAACAGAATGCTGGAATATACGACCCCACTGCTGCCTGTTGACAAACCACGTTATTTGATGGGAGTTGGTTCCCCAGACTCTTTGATTGACGGAGCAATCCGCGGAATCGATATGTTCGATTGTGTGTTGCCGACGAGAATTGCCAGAAATGGGACATGTATGACTTCCCGTGGCAGACTTGTAGTCAGAAATGCTAAGTTTGCTGAAGATTTTGGGCCGATTGATGATCAATGCGACTGTTATACTTGTAAAAATTATAGCCGAGCTTACATCCGTCACTTAATAAAATGTAATGAAACTTTCGGTTTCAGACTTACTACTTATCATAACTTGTATTTTCTGTTAAAATTAATGGAACAAGTCCGAAATGCGATTCGCGAAGACCGACTTGGCGATTTTAGAGAAGCATTCTTTGAACAATATGGATTGAACAAACCGAATGCAAAAAATTTCTAGGAGAAGGAGGTAATATCATGGGTAGTTTAGGCGCATTGCTGCCGATTATTTTAATGTTTGTCATTTTTTATTTCTTGTTGATCCGTCCGCAACAAAAACGGCAAAAGCAAGTAAGACAAATGCAATCGGAACTGCAAAAAGGTGACACAGTTGTGACAATCGGCGGATTCCACGGCTTGGTTCATGCGATTGATGAAAATTCTGTCGTGCTTCAAGCTGAAGATGGAACGAAACTTACATATGATCGTTCAGCAATCCGAGAAGTAAAAACAGCGGAGTAAATAAAATTAAAACCAATACTAAAAAGAAGAGGCTTTTAAGCCTCTTCTTTTTTCGATCATGATTCTTGTCCGTTGACAATGACATTCACACCAATGACCCCGCCAATCAGCGCAGCAAAAATATAGCCAAGGTGCTGCAGTGATTGTTCCATGGAGAATCCATGATGATAACCGAGGTATTGCAGTAAAAAAGTGAATAATGTAAAACCCGCCCCCGTCACCGCACCTATCACCCAGCCTTTTTTCT
Organism: Tigheibacillus halophilus; assembly: GCF_042683165.1. Taxonomy (NCBI): domain Bacteria; kingdom Bacillati; phylum Bacillota; class Bacilli; order Caryophanales; family Bacillaceae; genus Tigheibacillus; species Tigheibacillus halophilus. The sequence goes on along the minus strand of NZ_JBHUIZ010000014.1, from coordinate 61,484 downwards.
TAGCCTTTACACCTGCAATAATCCCGCCGATAAACAAGGTGATTAAGCCGATCACCAGTGTGACCCACGATAAGGCTGGATCATTGAAAGAGGAAAAACGCAATAAAAGTGCCAGGATAAAGCTCGTTGTCAGTACCATACCCAAAATCACAATCCATCCATACAATAAACCGATAAATTGCTGGCGCATCCAATACCCCCTTTATATCTTAGCCTATTTTAATCATATTCATCATTTTGTAAAATAGACTAGCCCCTCATAGTCATTATTTCATGTATTTATTAAGAAATGGAATTTGTTTCAATTCCTCCTTTGTGATAAATTGGAGTGCAAACAATAGAAAAATATAAATGATGACCAACGCAAGAATTATGAGGAGAAGAACAAACAAGTTATCCCCCCCCGTTAAGAAAAACGATTTTAATAATAATCCGACTCCAGATGCCAGTCCGAGCAGCACTGCCATTTTCACGAGGTCCCTAGGCGGAATGAAAAATCGGATAGTTTTTTTCAAGGTTGCGAGATGCAGCAAAGTCACTAAAATGACACCAGTGCTCATGGCAATAGCGACTCCGGTTATGCCGAAATCCTGGTTGGAGGCAAGTAAGAAAAGTACTGTAAACTTAACGATATTCCCTATTAAACTATTCCACATAGCGGGTTTGGCCAAATCCAATGCTTGTAATGCTGCTTGTAAAGGAGATTGGATATAGAGTAAAATATAAAAAGGTGCCATTAATAGCAACAATGTACTTGCATGGTCTGTACCGTACATGTAAAGTAGAATTGTCTTTGCAAACAGTACCAAAACAATTGTCGCTATCGCTCCGGAAGCAAAGGATATACGGATGGACTGATGTATACGGTACATGATAAGTGTATGATTTGCTTTCGCCTCTGCCTCGGATATAGATGGTACAAGCGATATGGATAAAGAATGTGTGATGAAGGTAGGCAAAAACAATAATGGCAATACGTAGCCGGTCAGCTCACCATATTGTTTCGTCGCCATGACAGTGGAGATACCAGCGATAGCCAGGCTTTGAGAAACAAAAATCGGTTCCAGAAAATTAGACACAGAGCCGATCAGCCGGCTACCAGTACTTGGCAAGGCAATGGAAAAAAGTTCTTTCAAAACATTTTTGCTTGATTTTAAATAGGTGAAGAAGCGATAGCGAACCTTGATGGTCTTTCTGCGTTTAAATTGATAAACCATGTATAGCAAAGACATGAACTCTCCGATAATGACGCTGATCATCGCACCTGCGGCAGCATATTCCACACCAAGCGGCATGAATAGTTTCACAAGCAATGCGACACATGTGATTCGTACAATTTGCTCGATTATCTGTGAATAGCTTTGCGGTTTCATATTTTGCTTACCTTGAAAATAGCCTCTTAGTACAGAAGAGATGGCAACGATTGGAACAATCGGGCTGATGGCGACCAGTGGCATCAGAGTACGCTTATCAGTCAATAGGTTGTTAGCAATATATGGTGCTCCAATCAGCATGAGTGTGGTGAATATCAGACTGGAACAGCCGGTGATGATTAAAGAGACGATTAGAATTTTTTTAATTTTAGCCTGATCATTTTTTGCTTCTGCTTCTGCAACCCGCTTGGAAATGGCTACAGGCAGGCCAAGCTGTGTCATCGACATGATAAGGAATAACGTGGGAAGAGCCATCATATATAACCCGACGCCTTCTTCTCCCATTAGCCGGGCAACGACCAGCCTGTTGATGAACCCGAGAAAACGGGTGATCATACCTGCGAAAATCAGTATTAAAGTTCCTTGCAAAAAAGTTTGTTTGGACAAGATGGGCTCCCTGCCTTCTCAAAAAATAAAATTTCATATACAATGATGTATATGCTGACTTGTTGGTCAAGCATGACAAGATTACATATGAAGATTTGTCAAGATAACAAGCATATAATTATTTTTTGTTATTTCAATTTGAAGGGGGAGGGCAAATGGAAAGCATATTGCCTGTAAAAGAATGGAAATCCCATGTCCGTCCAGTGCTTGCTTGTAAAGCAAGTGAGTTCAAGCTGATGGGATATGACAATGCAACACAAGAGGATATCTGGAATTGTTTGAGCGGCAAAATCTGGAAAGGAAATCCCCATAAACGCCTGTATGAAGTAGTAGAGGACATCTTTCATCTGGGCACAAACGTATATATGAGCTATTTGACAGTCAATGCTTATCAGGAAGATGATTTGGAAGCCTCCATCGCTGCACTGTTAAATGGAAGTTGATGAAAATGGATTTAAGATATTCTCGTATACGTGCGGTGTTAGAACATTAATCTTACTTTACTTAGACAAGGAAGGTTTGCCTCAGCATTAATCTGTATAGGAATTGTTGCGAAGTTAGGGAGGAATTGTAAAGATGAAAAATAAAGGCAAATTGATTGCCTTCTTTCTAATCGTCCTTATTGTGGGAGCGGCGATTGGATCGACGACAAGCAGTATCATGAAAAAAATCAATCTTGGCTTAGATCTGCAAGGCGGATTTGAAATTTTATACAAGGTTGAACCGATAGATAAAGGCCAGAAGGTCACACGCGATTTGCTGGAGGGTACCGTACAGACGTTGAATGACCGTGTCAATCGTCTCGGTATCAGTGAGTCGACAATTGATATTGAAGGTGATGATCGCATCCGGGTGCAACTCGCCGGCATAAGGGATCAGCAGCAAGCACGCGATTTGCTGGCCACGTCTGCCAGATTATCCTTCCGGGATGTCAATGATAAAAAGCTTCTGGATGGTTCTGATGTCAAAGAAGGCAGCGCGAAACAGGATTTTGACCCAAAAACGAATCAGCCTATGGTGACACTGAAATTGAAAGATGCCAGTAAGTTCGCCAAGGTTACTACAGAAATCAAAAACATGGCGCCAAACAATCAGTTGGTCATCTGGATGGATCACAATAAAGGGGACACCTACAAAGAAGAAGTGAAAAAGAAGGACCCTAAATTTGTATCTAATCCCAATGTAAACGAGACGTTGAATACGAATAATGTGCAAATCAGCGGTAATTTTACTGTAGAAGAAGCGAAATATATGGCTGATATCATCAATTCAGGTTCTCTGCCAGTAAACATGAAAGAATTGTATTCGACTTCTGTTGGGGCGCAATTTGGAGAGCAGGCACTGCATAAAACGGTTATCGCGGGAATAATTGGTGTGGGACTGGTATTCCTATTCATGCTATTTTTCTATCGTTTCCCAGGTTTGATCGCATCTATCAACTTGACTGTATATGTTTACTTGATCTTATTGGTGTTCATGCTGATGAACGGCGTATTGACTTTGCCTGGTATTGCCGCTTTGATACTAGGGGTAGGTATGGCAGTGGATGCCAACGTTATCACATTCGAGCGGATAAAAGAAGAAATGCGTGCAGGTAAATCATTGCAGGCTTCTTTCAGGGCAGGAACGAAGAATTCACTTTCTACTATTTTGGATGCCAATATTACCACGTTGCTCGCAGCTGTCATCCTGTTCATTTTTGGGACAAGCTCCGTAAAAGGCTTTGCAACCCTATTGATCATCAGTGTCCTTGTCAGTTTTTTGACGGCAGTTTATGGTACAAGATTTTTATTGCACCTTTGGATCAAAGTACCTTTCTTCAAGAAACATCCAGGATGGTTCGGGGTAAAAAAGGACTCTATCAGAGATATCAATGACAAAGAAGCTGAAGTGACATTTCATAACCGCAAAGTCGACGTTGTGAAACATCGGAAGAAATTTTTCATTGCATCAACGACGATGGTAATTGTAGGTATTATCTGTTTGTCATTGTTCAAACTGAATCCTGGTATTGATTTCACTAGCGGTACAAGAGTGGAAATATTATCAGATCACACTTTGACTACTAAGGAAATAGAAAAAGATCTATCTGATCTTGATTTGAAAGCGAAATCGATTGTCATTTCCGGTGACAATAAAGAAATCGGTGTAACCAGATTTGATAAAGTGTTACCCGATTCTAAAATCAAACAGGTGAAACAGTACCTTAATGATAAATATGATAAAGGCGAGCCGAATGTCAGTGTGGTATCACCGATTGTCGGACAGGAATTAGTCAAAAATGCGTTATACGCCGTAGGGCTTGCTGCAATTGGGATGATTATCTATGTTGCTTTCAGGTTCGAACTGTTCTTCGGTATTACGGCAATCATTGCTCTGTTGCATGATGCATTTTTCATGTTGGTACTTTTCAGCATCACCCGTATGGAATTTGATGTCACGATCATTGCCGCTATATTGACAATCATCGGTTATTCCATCAATGATACAATTGTTACATTTGACCGGATTCGCGAAAATTTACAGAGACATAACAAGCGTATCAAATCGTTTAAGGAATTGGCTAAAGTAGTCAACAATAGTATCATGCAAACAATGACGAGGAGTATCAATACTTCCTTAACCACTTTGTTAGCTATACTGGCATTTCTTGTGATTGGTGCGACTTCCATCAAAGGCTTCGCTATCGCCATGATGGTTGGCCTTATCGTCGGTACGTATTCTTCTTTATTCCTCGCAGCACAGTTATGGCTGGTATGGCGTGGAAAAATGTTGAAAAAGCGGCCGGTCGATTTCACCAAGAAAAAGAAAATGGAAGGACCTCAAGTTTGATAATCATGATGAAATCCTCTATCTTTTGATAGAGGGTTTTTATTTGTGCATGAAAATAAGCGAAGCGGGGTAAAAGAATTTTAGGAGGGATAAAATGAAGGGACAAACTTACGTTATTCTAGCAATCATTTTTATCATTCTGATTGCAGTTTTCGCTGTCACCAATGTATCTTCGGTAGAAGTGAATTATTTCTTTTGGCATACTGAATCACCATTGATTCTTGTCATCTTGTTTTCTGTTTTAATGGGTGTGCTTATTACCGCTGCAACAGGTATGTTAAGGATGTATCGTTTGCAGCGCAAAGCAAAAGCTCTGGAGAAAGAAAACAATGTGTTGCGCAACACATTGGAAAAGAACGGTCTATTAGAAGAAAATTATGGAAAAAATGAACAATAGCATGTGGATGATACATGATTAGTGTTTGATCAGGAAAAAGTAAACATGTCTGTCTCGTTTTTAAAGGAAATGTTGAACATCCATGATTAGTGATTGCTCCCCTGCGATCTGTTTTGTATAATAGATTAGTCAGGGGTGAACTTATGATAAGCAGTCTAGCAAATTGGAAGTTGAAAAAAGAATTAGCGGAAAAGCGGCAGTGGCAAGGCAGCACGAATGAAATTTCACCGATTGTCCAGGAATTGCTATTGCAGCGCGGCATTACTGATGAAGTGCGAGCACAGGCGTTTTTACAACCTGACATAGCCGATTTGTATGCCCCGACTAATTTATCTTCTATGGCAGAGGCTGGGGAACGTGTACATAATGCGATTAGAAACAACGAAAAAATTCTTGTTTTTGGCGATTATGATGCGGATGGTGTCAGTTCGACCACTGTAATGATGAGTGCGTTGACTGAACTTGGGGCAAATTGTGCCTTTTATATACCAAACAGGTTTACTGAAGGCTATGGACCGAATGAAGCGGCTTTCCGCCAGGCTTATGATAATGGCTTCCGATTGATCATAACAGTCGATACAGGTATTGCGGCTGTCACAGAAGCCGCCTTTGCTAAACAGTTGGGGCTGGATTTGATAATCACGGACCATCATGAAGCACAAGAGCAATTACCGGATGCCTTCGCGATAATCCATCCTAAATGCTCACCTGATTACCTTTTTAAGGAGCTTGCAGGGGTCGGAGTGGCTTTTAAATTCGCACAATATCTTCTCGGTTATTTCCCAGCCCACCTGCTGGATTTAGTAGCTATTGGCACCATTGCAGATTTGGTGCCGTTGGTAAATGAAAATAGAATCCTTGCATTTCATGGTTTGCGACAATTGTCCGTCACACAGCGTAAAGGGTTAGCCGCTTTGAAAAAATGCTGTGGTTTGCAGGGAGAAGTAACCGAAGAGCATGTCGGTTTCCAAATCGGTCCTCATTTAAATGCTGTTGGCCGGTTGCAAGACGCTGATTTGGCTGTACAGCTCTTAATGACAGACAATGAAGAAGAAGCTGAGGAATTGGCTTCAATGGTACAGACCTTGAACAAAGAGAGAAAAAAAATTGTCGCTGAGATTGCTGATGAAGCGAAAAATATGCTTTTACATACTTCAGACGAAGATGGCGTAATTGTGGTAGCCCAAAAAGGCTGGAATGAAGGAGTATTGGGCATCGTTGCATCCAGGCTGGTCCGAGACTACGACAGACCGGCAATCGTGCTATCCATCAATGAGGAGACAGGTACTGCTAAAGGTTCTGCTCGCAGTATCCCAGCGTTTGATCTATTTCAGGGGTGCATGGAGGTCAATCATCTGTTTTTGAATTTTGGCGGACATTCACAAGCTGCAGGTATGACTTTAAAGTTGGAAAATATCGAGAAACTGCGCAACGAGCTGAATGGTATCATCCACATGAAATTATCCCCTGAAGATTTCAAACAGGAATTGCTCATAGATGCTGCATTGCAACCTTCCGATGTGACGTTGGAATTAATCAAGGAAATCGGTCGGCTGGCCCCTTTCGGGATGAAAAATAATAAGCCTGTTTTTCTGTTATCGGGAATCCCGTTCGGTATCCGAAAACTAGGTAATGGTAATAAACATCTGAAAATGCAGTTTGAGAATGCAGGCACCTCCATAGATGGCATTGGTTTTGGACTGGGTGAATGGGCTGACTTCATTACTCCGAATGCGGGTGTTTCGGTGGCAGGGCAGCTGGCCGTTAATGAATGGAACGGTGTCAGAAAACCGCAGATTATTATGCAAGATTTACGCATAGATGATTGGCAGCTGTTCGACCACCGTGGAAAAAAATCAAGGGACATGACAAGCTACTTGCAGAGAAGCTCGCATCCGGCAGTCATTAGCCATACAGATGAAATTGAAAAGGGTTGGGGCCTTGTGCATGTTCAAAAGACCACATATACATGTGCTGAGTCTGAATTGGGGCAAGTCACAGATATATTTCTGTTTGATTTACCGGATGATTTGCAACAGCTTGAAAAGATAGTCAAGAAAATCAGACCGGTAAATATTCACGCTTGTTTTTATGTGCAGAATAGTTCCTATCTGACAGTTTTCCCAGGAAGAAATGAATTTAAGAAGCTTTATGCCTATATATTCAAGCGTAAAAAAATAGATTCAAAAATGGATATGGAAATGCTGGCTGCAGTCACTGGATTGAATAAGCAGAACATCCAATTTATGCTGCGTGTATTTTTGGAATTGGATTTTGTAAAGCTGGAGAATGGAATAATCACATTACTTGAGAAACCGCACAAAAAGGATTTAACTTCTTCTTCGCTTTACCAACAACGAAGGAATCAAATGGATGTGGAGAAGACACTTTATTATTCCACTTATGAGAATCTTAGTAAATGGTTTGAGCAGATTCTTCATATTTCGGAAGAAGCCAAGGAGGAAGTGGCATATGGATTATAAAAAATTTATCAAGATCGTAGATAATTGGCCAAAAGAAGGAATCGAATTCAAAGATATCACGCCATGGATGGATAATGGAGAAGCTTTTAAATCTGCAGTGAACGAAATCGTGGACTTTGCAAAGGAAAAAGATATCGATATTGTGGTTGGACCGGAAGCAAGAGGATTTATAATTGGTTGTCCAGTTTCATACGCCCTTGGAATCGGCTTTGCACCAGTGCGCAAAGAAGGAAAACTTCCCCGGGAAGTTATCAAGGTAGATTATGGATTGGAATACGGAAAAAATGTTCTGACAATCCACAAAGACGCAATCAAACCAGGACAGCGTGTATTGATCACAGATGACCTGCTTGCCACAGGCGGTACAATCGAAGCGACTATAAAGCTTGTGGAAGAACTCGGTGGAGTTGTTGTTGGCTGTGCATTCTTGATTGAGCTTTCTTATCTGCATGGTTTAGATAAATTGAAGGATTATGAAGTACTGGCCCTGGTCAAGTACTGATTAAAATCGAATATACAGATGTTAAGGTCCGGCCTGCAACTAGATGGTCTGGCCTTCTGCTTTATTTTTCCAAGTTTTTATATTTATTTCTTTACATTTCGGGTATAATTCTTGATACTATTAGCAAGCATTGTTTTACGTGATATGTTGAACATCCTTCAAGAGGGAATTTCTGTAATGGATTAAGGTGATGACATGGCAAAAGATGGTTTGAAAACAATAGACAATATTATAGATGAAGCAAAGGTATACTTATCTGAGAATGATACTGCATTTATTCGGCGTGCATTTGATTTTTCCCAGAAAGCCCATGAAGGACAATTCCGTAAATCGGGAGAGGCTTATATCATTCATCCGGTTCAAGTTGCTGGCATTCTTGTTGGACTGCAAATGGATCCAGCCACAATTGCTGGAGGTTTCTTGCATGATGTGGTAGAAGACACAGATGTCACGCTGGAACAGCTACAGTCTGTTTTCAATGAAGAAGTCGCAATGCTGGTCGATGGTGTAACAAAGTTGGGAAAAATCAAATATAAATCGAAGGAAGCACAGCAAGCGGAAAATCATCGGAAAATGTTCGTTGCCATGGCAAAAGATATCCGTGTCATTTTAATAAAGTTAGCCGACAGGCTGCATAACATGCGCACATTGAAACATTTACCACCCCAAAAACAGCGCCGGATAGCTAATGAAACATTAGAAATCTTCGCTCCTCTGGCGCACCGGCTGGGAATTTCCACTATTAAATGGGAGCTTGAAGATACTGCGCTGCGTTATTTGAACCCCCAACAGTATTATCGTATTGTCCATCTGATGAAACTGAAAAGACAGGAAAGAGAAACATATATCAAGGAAGTCATGGACCAAATTGAAGACCAGGTAAATGCGGTAAATATTGAAGCGGATATTTCTGGCCGCCCCAAGCATATATATAGTATTTACCGTAAAATGGTCAAACAGCATAAACAGTTTAACGAAATCTATGATCTGCTTGCAGTAAGGGTGCTCGTTGACAGCATTAAAGATTGTTATGCTGTGCTCGGCATCATTCATACTTGCTGGAAACCGATGCCGGGAAGATTTAAGGACTATATCGCTATGCCGAAACCGAATCTGTATCAATCATTGCATACGACAGTAATTGGCCCTACCGGTGACCCATTAGAAGTACAAATCAGAACCAAGGAAATGCATGAAATCGCAGAATATGGGGTTGCAGCCCATTGGGCTTATAAAGAAGGCAAGCAATTCCATCAGGACAAGCATTCCTTTGAACAAAAAATGACATGGTTCAGAGAAATCCTGGAATGGCAAAACGATACACATGATGCAGAAGAGTTTATGGAAACGTTGAAAATGGATCTTTTTTCGGATATGGTTTACGTGTTTACGCCAAAAGGTGATGTTATTGAATTGCCTGCGGGCTCCGTTCCAATTGATTTTGCCTATCGCATTCATACAGAAATTGGTAATCAGACAATCGGAGCCAAGGTCAATTCTAAAATGGAGCCCCTTGATTACGAATTGAAAAACGGTGACATTGTCGAAGTGATGACATCCAAACATTCCTACGGACCTTCTAGAGACTGGCTTAAGTTGACCCAATCCTCACAGGCAAAAAATAAAATTAAACAGTTCTTTAAAAAGCAACAGCGTGATGAAAATATCGTCAAAGGAAAAGAACTGGTGGATAAAGAAATCCGCAATCTCGGTATTGAGCCAAAAGAAGCATTAACACACGAAAATTTGCAAAGGGTTTATGAAAAATTTAACTTTACGAATGAAGATGATCTATACGCAGCAGTCGGTTATCAAGGGATCACAGGTGCTTTAATAGCCACGAGGTTAACTGAAAAAATCAGACAAGCGAAACAAAAACAGCAAGGGCTTTCTGAATCATTAGAAGAAGTGAAGCAGGAAAATAAACCGAAACAGAAACATAAACGAGATTCCGGTGTCAAAGTGGAGGGAATCAATAACCTGCTTGTTCGCCTTTCCAAATGCTGCAATCCAGTGCCTGGAGATGATATTGTAGGCTATATTACAAAAGGACGAGGAGTGTCAGTACATCGCAGTGACTGTCCGAATGTACAAGCAGACGATGTACAGGAACGGCTGCTTCATGTGGAGTGGGAAAATGACCATACTGAATTGAAGCAATATCATGTCGATTTGGAAATCAGTGGCTATGATCGCCGTGGATTGCTGAATGAAGTATTGCAGGCTGTCAATGAAACAAAAACAAATATCACCCATGTAAATGGCAGAAGTGATCGAAACAAAATGGCCTTAATCCAAATTACGATTTTGATTCATAATACGAATCATCTGCGTAAAATTGTAGACAGATTAAAGCAGATCAAAGATGTTTATACGGTTACACGAACAGTGCAATAGCAGGAGGGCTAAGTTTGAAAGCTGTTATCCAAAGGGCAACAAACGCGTGTGTTAAAATTGCAGGTGAAACTGTCGGTCAGATTGACGCTGGTTTTGTCGTACTGCTTGGGGTCACACATGAAGATGATATGGACGATGTCGCTTACCTGGTGAACAAAATAGTTCATCTGCGGGTTTTTCCTGATAAAGAGGGAAAAATGAATGATTCCTTAAAAGATATGCAAGGCAGTGTCTTATCTATTTCCCAATTCACTTTGTATGCTGATACCAAAAAGGGCAGGCGGCCAAGCTTTGTAAATGCTGCCGATCCTGACAAGGCAAGACAGCTCTATGATTCCTTCAATCGGATGATTGTAAACGAAGGTATTTACGTGGAAACAGGCCAATTCGGTGCAAAGATGGAAATTTCACTGATTAATGACGGACCAGTAACGATCATTATCGACTCCAAGGACAAATGAACGACAGGATAGACATCTTTTTGACATGCTTAATCAGAAAAAAACACCAGTTATGTAGAATATTGCGGTTTCCCGGGAAATATTCATTGGAAATATAATGATTTGCTTCATACTGTTTATTCGTCCTTTCGTAATAACATCTCCTTTCTTTGGCTAAACTAGAGTCAAACAGGAGGGATATTTATGCGAACTGGTGAAAAGCACTGGCAGAGTTCCTTGGAAAAGACGATATTCGGTGTCAATTACCATCGTTTCCTTGAACTGGAGTCTGACGCAAATCATATGGAAATTGCACAAGAACTCGGTATTTCACTTGGTGAAGTGAAAATGCTTAAGAAAAAGCTTGATCGTGCTTGACAACATTAACAGTAACCATTAATATTATATTCATTCTAATAGTGAATAGTAGACAAAAAATGAAATTCGATGAAGGAAAAAGTAGCTGAATCAACCGTACCCAGAGAAAAAATGCCTAAGGCTGGAAGCATTTTGTACAGTTATCAGTGAAAGACATTCCGGAGAAGTTATGCTGAAAGATGTGAATTCAGTAAGCATGGCCGTTTACGGGCGTTATCCGAAAAGAGTAGCTGTATAGTTTTTGAGTACATGAACTAGGGTGGCAACGCGGGCGAACGCTCGTCCCTTTTAATAAAGGGATGGGCGTTTTTTATATACTCATTTGTCACTTTCTGGGAATGTCTGTTTATATTTCCCTGCCTGACAAACGATACATTTTCACGCTGAGTTCGTGTTGGCAGAGATCTTTGTCTAAGTTGCCTGGTTTTTGAATTTACATAAAATGGAAATGGAGGAATAAAATGTGAATATAAATGCGCCAAGAGGAACAGCAGATATATTACCGAAAGATGCAGTAAAATGGCAAATTGCCGAGTCTAAAATCAAAGAAATTTGTGCCCGTTATCACTTTGAAGAAATCCGTACACCGCTTTTTGAACATACCGAACTCTTCCAAAGAGGAGTAGGGGATTCAACTGATATCGTGCAAAAGGAAATGTATACATTCCAGGACCGTGGAGGAAGAAGTCTGACTTTGCGCCCTGAAGGTACCGCATCTGTTGCAAGAGCATTTGTTCAGAATAAATTATTTGGGGAAATTGTCCAGCCTGTGAAGCTTTATTATTTTATGCAGATGTTTCGTTATGAAAGACCGCAGCAGGGACGTATGCGCCAACTTAATCAATTTGGTGTTGAAGTGCTTGGCAGCGACAATCCTGCAGTTGACGCGGAAGTGATTGATCTGGCAATGACAATATATAAAGAGCTTGGACTAAAGTCCCTCAAGCTAGTCATTAACTCTCTCGGAGATCAGGAAAGTCGTCAAAACTACCGTGAAGCATTGATCGGGCACTTTACGCCTGTGAAAGAAGAATTATGTCATGACTGCCAAACTCGTCTCCAGCAAAACCCAATGCGTATACTCGATTGTAAAACGGATAGAGATCATCCGGCAATGAAGACCGCTCCATCGATACTGGATTACTTGAATGAGGAGTCGTACAAATATTTCGAACAAGTAAAAGCGTATCTTGATTTACTAGGGATACCTTATGAAGTTGATCCGAACCTAGTCAGGGGGCTGGATTATTATAATCATACTGCGTTTGAAATCATGAGCAATGCAGAAGGATTTGGAGCCATCACCACACTGGCTGGCGGTGGGAGATACAATGGATTGATTGAAGATATCGGTGGCCCGTCCACACCTGGGATTGGTTTTGGTATGGGGATTGAGCGCCTGTTGATGGCATTGGAAGCAGAGAAAGTGACACTCGAGGAAAAGGGATCGTTGGATTGCTATTTGATTTCAGTTGGTGAAATGGCAGAGCGCCAGGCGATGAAGATTTTGCATGACCTTCGGGATAAAGGGATCCGAGCTGACCGGGATTACCAGGGACGTAAAATGAAGGCACAGTTTAAAACGGCGGATCGCCTCCATGTGAAATATGTGCTTGTGCTTGGAGAGGAAGAAATTGAAAAACAGGTGATCAGTGTAAAAAATATGGAAACCCAGGAACAAACTGAGGTGAGTCTGACTGATTTGGCAGACAGCTTATATAATCAATTATATGGGGGCAAGAATCATGAGTGAACGTATAATGGCGGGAAGCCTAAGAGAGAACCACAAAGGGGAACAAGTGTTGTTGAAAGGCTGGGTCCAGAAAAGGCGTGATTTGGGCGGACTGATTTTCGTGGATTTGCGTGACAAGTCAGGGATCGTTCAGCTTGTTTTCAACCCTGATCATTCAAAAAAGGCTTTGGAGATTGCAGAATCAATCAGAAATGAATATGTTATCAAAGTACACGGCGTGGTCGTTGAACGTGATAAAGCGACCATCAATGAAAATATGGATACTGGAAAAATTGAAGTGGTTGTCAAGGATATCATGATTCTGAACACTTCTAAAACACCGCCATTTTTAATCCAGGATGATACAAGTGTAGCGGAAGACCTGCGTTTGAAATATCGATACATTGATCTAAGAAGAAATGAGCTGCAGCAAACATTTAAAATGCGACATGCGATTACTTTGGAAGTAAGAAAATTTTTGGATGCCAACGGATTTCTGGAAATGGAAACTCCTATACTGACAAAGAGCACGCCGGAAGGGGCACGTGATTATCTGGTCCCCAGCCGGGTCCATCAGGGTGAATTTTATGCGTTACCGCAATCCCCACAGTTATTCAAACAATTAATCATGATGGGTGGTTTTGAAAAATATTATCAAATTGCACGATGCTTCCGAGATGAGGATTTGCGGGCCGACCGCCAGCCGGAATTCACCCAAATAGACATCGAGACTTCCTTCATGACTAGTGATGAAATCATGGAAATGACAGAACAGATGATGCAGCATGTGATGCAAGAAGTCAAACAGGTGAATGTTCCGCTGCCGCTTCCACGGATGAAATACGCGGAGGCGATGAGACGTTTTGGCTCAGATAAGCCGGATACACGCTTTGGATTGGAACTAGTCGAAGTATCAGATCTTGTTGCTGCATCCCCTTTTAAAGTGTTCTCCGGAGCAGTGGCAAAAGGAGGAAAAGTTTGCTTGGTCAATGTTGAAAATCAGGCAGCCTCGTTTTCACGAAAAGATATCATGGCATTGGAAGACTTCACGAAGATTTATGGTGCCAAGGGGCTGGCATGGCTGAAAGTAGAAGAAAATGAATTAAAAGGACCTATTGCTAAATTTTTCTCCAAGGAGGATGCAGCCAGTTTAAAAGACAGGGCACAAGCCAAAGCAGGGGACTTATTATTGTTTGTAGCGGATAAAACGTCTATAGTCTATGACAGTCTTGGAGCTTTGCGATTAAAACTTGGTAAGGAAATAGGCCTTATCGATGAAAATAAATTTAACTTCCTATGGGTAACGGACTGGCCGCTGTTGGAATACGATGAGGAAGATGACAGGTATTATGCCGCACATCATCCTTTTACAATGCCGGTTGAAGAAGATTTGGATAAGCTCGACACTGAGCCCGGAAGTGTGAGGGCGATTGCCTATGACCTTGTGTTGAACGGGTATGAGCTTGGCGGCGGGTCTAGAAGGATTCATAAAAGAACTTTACAGGATCGTATGTTCAAAGCACTTGGTTTTACGCAAGAACAAGCTGAAGCACAGTTCGGATTCCTGCTCGAAGCTTTAGAGTTCGGGGCTCCGCCGCATGGAGGGGTAGCGCTGGGACTTGATAGGATAGTCATGTTGCTTGCGGGAAGGGACAACTTGCGTGATACTATCCTGTTCCCTAAAACAGCCTCTGCCTCGGACTTGATGATGGAGGCGCCTGACACAGTTGATGTAAAACAATTGAAAGAATTGTCCATTGAACTAACCGAGAAAAATGAATAATGCGTATTCAAGTGGAGTGAGGGAAGTGTGCAGTGAAACCAATCCAAAAATTCCATTTCTGCTGAATTGCAAATTAAAAAACGGTATGTTAGAATATATGTAAAGTAAATATTCAGTTAGTTGCAATCCTGATGTGTACGTTCAATTTAATTGTTTTGACCGAACAATTTGATACTTGGGAGCCTGTTGTTTTCAGACAGCGTGCGAGCCTTGCATCTAGAGGAAGCACCCCATCTGAAACGCGGCACCCACCTGCCTGAAGCGGGATCAAAACGTAGCTGTTGGACGGCACAATTGGGATTGCGGCATACATAAAAAAGATTACTTCCCTTTTAATGGGAAGTAATCTTTTTTATTGTCCGGAACTTTGTGCTAATTGCTCTAAGTTTCCATTCTTATCCATTCGGAACATTGGCGGTTTCTGGGCGTTTTCATCATTTAATACCGTCATTTTTCTTGCGCGATCCATAATTTGGATGAAAGCTTGGTAATCCTCTTGAATAGAAGCCATTTGGCTTTCAGTTTGTTTCAGCTGTTTTTGCAAGTTTTCGTTTTGCTTTTGTAGCACTTCATTATCTTTTATGATTTGGTCAAGCTGTGACTTTGATTGATTGGAAGCGTGATAGTTTTTCTTAACATGCTGCAAAAAGCCGATTACCGCATCAAAAGTGAGAATTTGTTCTGCGGAAGTTTCCCTTTCCGTTATCGTTTGTTCAGGGGCAGGCAGAGAAATGACCGGACGCCTGCCCGAACTTTTCACAGTATTTTGTTCTGCTCGCTTTTTTTCTTTACGTTGTCTTTTTGCGATTTCAATCGCATGGATATATTTTCCTCTTATTTCCGCATTCCAGCGGAATCCACAGGCTGCAGATGTGCGATTCAGTTCATCGCCCACTTCTTCGAATGCGTTTAGTTGTGTGCTGCCTTCCCGGATATGTCTCAGTACTGTCTCGGCAAGCAACAGATCGTCTTCGTGAGACCAAGCGTCTTGTCTTACTTTTGCCATTCTATTCGACTCCTTTTTCAATGAATCAATGTATTTTACATGAATTTGGTTAACTATGAATTTAGCGCAATAGCTGTCTGTAATATTAAAAACAGCTTTTGTTGACTGCTGTCAGTAGTTTTACCGTTTGAAAAAGGATTTATACGTTTATTATCTCTTTTTTTCTGTATTTATTTTATCGTAAACTTGTTTTAGCGCTTTTTCGAATTTTCCAGATTCCTTTGGAATGAAATATTGCTTACTTTTGAGTTTATCCGGCAAATATTGTTGTTTTACCCAGCTGTTGGAGAAATCATGCGGATATTGATATCCGACACCTCTGTTAAGTTTTTCAGCTCCAGCATAGTGAGCATCTTTTAAGTGCTGGGGTATGTCACCGCTTTTTCCGTTTCTGATATCGGTCAACGCTGCATCGATGCCTTTATAGGCGGTATTGGATTTTGGCGATAACGCGAGTTCTACGATGGCGGCAGCAAGCGGTATACGCGCTTCAGGAAAACCCAGCCGCTCAGCTGCCTGTACGGCAGCTAAGGCACGCACACCAGCCTGTGGATTCGCTAAGCCGATATCTTCATATGCTGTGACTACCATGCGGCGCGCTATACTGTCCATATCACCGGCTTCAATAAGTCTTCCTAAATAGTGCAGTGCTGCATTGACATCGCTTCCGCGGATTGATTTTTGAAAGGCGGACAACACATCATAATGTGCATCGCCATCACGGTCATGGGAAAAGCTTTTCTTTTGCATACATTCTTCAGCCACTTCCAAGGTGATATGAATCACACCGTTTTCGGAAGGGGGAGTGGAAAAGACAGCAAGTTCAAGTCCATTGAGCGCTGCCCGCATATCACCGTTGGAAGACAACGCAAAATGACTGACGGCTGCCTCTGATAAGTCGATATCGTAGCTTCCCAGTCCGTTCGTAACATCTGCAGCAGCACGTATAATTGCTGTTTCGACATCTTCTTCGCTCAAAGCTTGTAGTTCAAATAAATGGCAGCGGCTGCGGATGGCTGGATTGATGGAATGGTAAGGATTGCTTGTCGTACATCCAATCAATGTGATCAGATTGCTTTCCAAATGGGGCAGGAGAAAATCCTGCTTTGCTTTGTCAAGACGATGTACTTCATCCAGAATTAATACGATTCGTCCGGATAATCTGGCTTCTTCCACGATGATTTCCATATCTTTTTTCTTATCGACAACCGCATTGAGCATTTTGAATGGTATCTTTAATGTCTTCGCTAAGGCCATGGCCATGGATGTTTTGCCGGTCCCTGGAGGTCCAAAAAGGATCATGGAAGCCAGCCTGTCGGCTTGGATCATACGGTATAGAATTTTTCCTTCCCCGACTAGATGCTGCTGTCCGATAATTTGATCAATATGTGCAGGTCTCATTCGAAAAGCAAGTGGTTGCTGTGTCATAAAATCTTCCTTTATAATAAAGTTGCTTCTAACAGATGTAAAGAAACACGTTTGTTTAGCAAATGAATCCAATGCAAGATTCATCTAGTTCATGATATAATACTTGTATCATTTAGCCAAATAATATTGTATAATAAAAAGTTGCTATAAAGGATGGGCACGTCCGGCAATCACAACTAAATTTTATACTCCCATCTGAAGGCTGCCAAACGTTCGGGCTTTAGCAGGGACCTGCATGAAAAGCACGTCGTTATGACAGCAATGAAGAACGGGAGCGAAATCTTTTTCTTTGACTTGGAGTGTAATAGAATGAAAATATCAACTAAAGGAAGATATGGGCTAACGATTATGATTGCTTTAGCCAAAAAATATGGTGAGGGTCCGACCCCACTAAAATGGATAGCTAAGGAAAACAATCTGTCTGAGCACTATCTTGAACAACTTGCATCACCATTAAGAAATGCTGGTCTTATTCAAAGCGTCAGAGGAGCATATGGAGGTTACAAACTCCCGAGAAAACCGGAAGAAATCACTGCTGGTGATGTGATACGCGTTCTGGAGGGACCGATTATGTTTGTGGAAGGAATTGAAAATGAAGAACCGTCGAAGCAGGCATTGTGGTTAAAAATAACCGAGGCTGTCAAAAATGTCCTCGACAATACAACGCTGGCCGACTTGATCCAGGAACATGAGGAGCCTAAAGATGCTTACATGTTTTACATTTAGTCCCAATCGTTTGTGGCAAGGAAAGAGAATGGATTTTTTGCTGGTTAGAAAGGATAAAATACAATGAATCATACTCATATATATTTGGATCACGCTGCAACAACTCCGGTTGCACGTGAAGTAGCTGAAGTCATGCATGAGGTGCATTTAGAAGAATTTGGCAATCCTTCAAGTGTACACTCCTTTGGCAGAAAGGCCCGGCGTATTATCGATGAGGCCAGATTGACAATGGCATCAAGCATAGGAGCAAATGAAAAAGATATCATTTTCACCAGTGGCGGTACTGAAGCCGATAATCTGGCATTAGTTGGGACGGCGATGGCAAATAAAAAAAATGGCAACCATGTTATCATCTCGGCCCAAGAGCACCATGCTGTGCTTCATGCAGCGGAATTTCTTGAAAACATCGGATTTCAAGTAACCTATTTGCCCGTTTATCCGGATGGCAAAATATTGATTTCTGATTTAAAGGCTGCATTGACTGAAGAGACAATCTTAGTGTCGGTTATGTTTGTCAATAATGAGACAGGAGTCATTCAGCCGATTGCAGAAATCGGCCGATTGTTGGCAGATCACAGAGCTTATTTCCATACGGATGCTGTCCAGGCTTATGGTTTGCTAGAAATCGATGTCAAAGCACTAGGCGTGGATATGTTGTCAGTTTCTGCTCATAAAATCAACGGACCAAAAGGGATTGGATTTCTGTATGTGAATGATAATGTCCGTCTTCAGCCTATCGGGTACGGTGGTGAGCAAGAGAGAAAAAGGCGGCCGGGAACAGAGAATGTTGCAGCAGTAGCCGGTTTTCAAAAGGCTGTTCAATTGGTTGTTGAAAATAGACAGGATAATGAGAATAAATATTGCCGTTATAAGCAATTATTTTTGCATATATTGCGCGAGAAACAGGTGGACTTCGAAGTTAATGGGGATGAGAACAGCATGATTGCTTCTACATTCAATCTAAGTTTTCCTGGTACAAACGTGGAAACGATACTGACCAATTTCGATTTAGCTGGCATTGCTGCTTCAAGCGGAAGTGCATGTACGGCTGGGTCCATCGAACCTTCCCATGTTTTGACGGCAATGTACGGAAAGGAAAACGAGCGAGGAAAAAACTCCATCCGTTTTAGCTTGGGCAGCTATAATACAGAAGAAAACGTAAAAGAGGCTGCTGAAAGAATTGCAGAAATTCTTCTTCGGCTCACAAGGAAAGCAGGTGATACGCATGACAGATAATTCCAGAAAAAGAGTGGTAGTCGGAATGAGCGGCGGCGTGGACTCTTCCGTCGCTGCATTGCTTTTAAAGGAACAAGGATATGATGTTGTCGGTATTTTTATGAAAAACTGGGATGATACAGATGAAAATGGTGTGTGTACCGCCACGGATGATTTTGATGATGTGATCAGAGTATGCAATCAATTGGATATTCCCTATTATGCTGTAAACTTTGAAAAACAATATTGGGACAAGGTGTTTACGTATTTTCTCGATGAATACAAGGCTGGGCGTACACCGAATCCAGATGTGATGTGCAATAAAGAAATTAAATTCAAAGCGTTCCTGGATCATGCCATTTCATTAGGAGCGGATTATCTGGCGACGGGACATTACGCCAGGGTCAGAAAAATAGACGGACGTGTGGAAATGCTTCGCGGGGTCGATTCCAATAAAGACCAGACCTATTTTTTGAATCAGCTTACAGGGGATGTTTTGCAGAAAGTCATGTTTCCTTTGGGACATTTGCAGAAGAAGGAAGTTCGTGAAATTGCGGAAAAACATCAATTGGCAACAGCTCATAAGAAGGACAGTACAGGTATTTGTTTTATTGGCGAGCGCAATTTCAAGGATTTTCTTGGTCAATATCTTCCCGCGCAACCAGGCGATATGCGTACCCTCGGTAATATAAAAGTAGGTCGTCATGATGGATTGATGTATTATACGTTGGGACAAAGACAAGGACTAGGCATTGGAGGTCCTGGAGAGCCATGGTTCGTTGTAGGGAAAAATTTGAAAGAAAATGTGCTTTATGTGGAGCAAGGGTATGGGCATGACGCACTTTATTCGGATGGGCTGACTGCTACAGATGTAAACTGGATCAATGCAGACAAAATACTGGATAGCTTTGAGTGCACAGCTAAATTCAGATATCGGCAATCAGACAGTAAAGTAAGAGTCGTGGCTGCGGGCAGCGACCGTATGAAAGTAGTATTTGATGAACCACAACGCGCTATTACACCAGGCCAGGCAGTTGTATTTTATGATGGAGAAGTTTGCCTTGGGGGAGCGACTATCGATCAGGTCATCAAAGCCGATGCCTATTTGGATTATGTTGGTTAAAATAGAACCATGCTCCAGCAAGGCTGGAACATGGTTCTGATTTTAAACGGACACAAGTCATTTTTATCTATTGAATGAAGTATATCATGTGAGGGGATTGCTAGTGGATAAGAACAGCAAGGCGATTTCATATATGCAGGAAAATAAATTAGAAGAAGCTGCAAAGCTTTTTGAGGAAATTATTACTGAACATCCGGAAGACCCGGTCGGATATATCAACTTCGGCAATTTATTGCAACATGTACAGGAATACGATCGTGCAATAACATTTTATGAAAAAGCGATTAAATTGGACGAAAATGCTGCGACAGCTTATTACGGACTTGGAGGCATCTATTATGAGCGGTCAATGGCGGAAAAAGCTCAAAAAAGTTTCCAAAAAGCCATCGATTTAGGTTTGAATGAGGCTGATGTCTTTTATATGCTGGGGATGACTTTTCAGAAACAGTCACAATATAAATTATCTTTGCCATATTTGCAGCGTGCTTCAGAACTGGATGAAGACGATGAGGAGATTTTATTCCAATACGGGCTTTCACTAGCGCAAGTTGATGAAATTAATATGGCTAAAGCAGTGTTCCATCAAGTGATCGATTTGAATGATCAGCATAGTGATGCGCATTACAATTTAGGGGTCATAGCGTTATATCAAGAGGAGCCTGAAGTGTCTTTGAACCATTTTAATGCGGCACTTGCAGCACAGCCGGACCATTTGCTTGCTGTGAATGGCAAAAAGAAAGTAGAGGAATTTTTAGAAAAGTACGATGGATAGCGGGGTTTTTCTATGGAACAGGAACAATCGCAGCTACAAGCCAAATCTTTTTTCAAAGGAGAACCGCTTCATACAATTTTTCATCATGCTGCAGAACATTTCACCATTGCGAAGATCAAAGTGCTGGACACCAATACAGATTACAAGGAAAAAGAAATTGTCATTAAGGGATATTTTGCAAATCTGCAGGAAGGCACGGTGTACCGCTTTTATGGTGACTTTGAAAATCATGCGAAATTCGGCAGGCAATATGCGGTTACAGCGTATCAGACTGAATTGCCTGACACGAAAGACGGGTTGATCGCCTATTTATCGAGCGATATATTTCCTGGAGTCGGTAAAAAAACAGCAGAAAGAATAGTTGGCCATTTGGGCGAAAATTGCATTGCGAACATAATGAATGATGCTTCCATTTTGAAAGAAGTACCCGGCCTGAATGAGGAAAAAGCGAAAAAACTGGCTGAATCTTTAAAAGAGCATCAAGGATTTGAACGTATGTTCATCCATTTGTCCCAATATCAAATCGGGCTGAAAATGGCACAGAAAATCTATCATCAATACAAAGACGAAGCAATTGAACTATTACAAAAAGATCCTTATCAATTCGTGTTCGATGTAGAGGGTTTTGGTTTTGTAAGTGCGGATGCGATTGCGCTGAAAAACGGGTTATCTCTTACCCATCCAAATCGTATCAGTGCAGGTTGTATTTATATCCTTCAAAACAGCGTTTCTGAAGGGCATGTGTATCTTCCGATTTCAGACTGTATCAAAGGTGTTCAACGATTGTTGGTGGATCCCGAACAGCCCATTACAGAAACACTTATCATGGATAGTCTGCAGGAGCTTAACACGGCAAAGAGACTCATCATTCATCAGGGGCATGTGTATCTGCCATCACTTTATTACGCAGAAGACGGCCTTGCCGGAAACTTAAAGCGATTGCTTGACCAAAGAATCGAGACAGAAACGACGATGGCCGAGTTGATGAAAATTACCGGTGAAATCGAAGAAGAAGAAACATTGAGTTACGGCAGGGAACAATTTGAAGCCATCGAATCGTCGCTTCGATCCAAAGTAATGATTTTAACCGGCGGCCCTGGCACAGGGAAGACAACTGTCATTAATGGGATCCTGAAGGCTTTTTCTAAAATCCATGATCTTTCCTTGGATCTGAAAGATTACGACAAAAAAGCTGATTTCCCTTTTATACTTACGGCGCCTACCGGTCGAGCTGCCAAAAGGATGAACGAGTCTACCTCCTTGCCAGCTATGACTATACACAGACTGCTGGGTTGGAATGGAACCAGCTTTGAAAAAGATGAACACGAACAGCTTTCGGGGAAGTTCCTTATTGTCGATGAATTTTCAATGGTCGATATTTGGCTTGCCAATCATCTGTTTAAGGCTATACCGGATGATATGCAGGTGTTGCTTGTCGGAGATGAGGACCAGCTCCCTTCAGTAGGTCCAGGTCAGGTGCTCACTGATTTACTGGGCAATGATATCATTCCGTTTGTCACACTTAATGAAGTATACCGGCAAAAAGAAGGATCACATATCATTCAGCTAGCTCACCAAATTAAACACAATCAATGCAGCAGCGCTTCTTTTCAAAATGATAGTGATTTCAGTTTTATTTCTTGTAATGATGGGCAAGTGGTTGAGGCCGTTTTACAAATATTTTCGAAGGCGCAACAAAAAGGTATGGATGTCAATGATATTCAGGTCTTGGCCCCTATGTACCGCTCCCAGGCAGGCATCGACACGATTAATAAAGCATTGCAGGAACTGATTAATCCTCCGAAAAACACCAAGCGTCAAATCATATATATGGAAAAAACTTTCCGCGTGGGAGATCGCGTCATACAGTTGGTGAATCAGCCTGAAGATGGTGTGTTCAATGGGGATATCGGCAAAGTGGCAGCTATTTTCAAAGAAGAGGAAAATACTGATCATGAAGAACAGCTTGTCGTCGTTTTCGATGATAAAGAAGTGGTCTATGTTCGGAAGGATTATGGCAACATCACGCATGCCTACTGTATTTCTATCCATAAGTCCCAGGGAAGCGAATTTCCCATTGTTGTCATGCCTATCGTGAACAGCTACCATCGCATGCTCAGAAAAAATTTGATCTATACAGCAATTACACGCGCAAAGCAGTCTCTGATCATTTGCGGGCAGCAGCAAGCCTTTTTGCGAGGTGTGGAAACGATGGACACGAATAAGCGGAATACCTCTTTACGGGGATTGTTTGCGCAGAGACTCCCTGATACAGATTTGGAACTGACTGATAGTGACGTGGAGGAAGACGGAATCTCACCTTACGATTTCATGTAGTACAATGTATAAAAAGAAGAAAGACGGGCAAATATAGCATAATATCCTAACCAAAAATAGGGGAGATATTATGTTGATGCAGTGTCCTAATTGCCGAAGCAAGGATATAGGGAAAATAGGCTCACAACAATACTATTGCTGGAACTGCTTCATTGAATTAAGTATTCTGGGTGATGAGTGGACCGTTCATCAAGTTGAAGCAGACGGCTCTTTAAGCTCACTGGATGATATTTTCACTGCTGAGGAAAGAAAAATACAATGACAACTCATGCTAGGTGTTTGAAGGATAATACTATGCTGAAGGGTTGTTGTGTCTATGTTTTCCAAAAGTAAGCCTTTGAATTTTTTACTGTGGGTACTCACAGGTATTTTGGTGTTTCTATTTTTATTTTTACTTGTTAAGTTGTTCCCTTTTTACAAGGCTGTTCTCGTTTTTTTATGGCAAGTTTTCCTGCCATTTTTCATTTCGGCTATCATTGCTTATCTTTTATATCCGATTATTCGAAAAATGTATGATCATAATATACCGAAAACAGTGTCCATATTATCCATATATTTGATTTTTTTTGCGGGGGGTGCATATCTCATCTACCGGGTATATCCTATTTTTTTAGGACAGATACAGGATTTAAATGTGCAATTACCGCATTTGATCAGCTTATATGAATCCCTGATTTACAAAATGTATGATTCTACATCTTTTTTACCAGAAACGGTACATGATAAAATGGATGTTGTTATCAACAACCTGGAATCCAATATCGAGAATCTTACGGGGAAAGCAATCGGCGGTATGACTAAAATTATGGATATGATCATATTGCTGACAGTGATACCTGTTCTAGTGTTTTATTTTTTGAAGGATTTTACAAAGATGAAAAACTTCGCAAAGCGTTATATTCCCGTAAAATACCGCGAACGAGCGAGTAAAGTGGTCCACGCAGTTGATAAAAGCCTTGGCAGCTACATTCGCGGACTGCTTCTGGTCTGTCTATTCGTGAGTGTATCGACATATATCGCGTTTTATTTCCTTGGCTTGAAATATCCGCTTTTGCTTGCGATCATCATGGGGTTGACGAATATCATCCCATATTTTGGACCGATTATCGGGGCAGTCCCTGCGGCAGCGATTGCGATCACTATATCTTCGAAACTGCTGATTTATGTATTGGTAGCCATATTTGCAATTCAACTTATTGAAAGCAATTTGATTTCTCCTTATATCGTCGGGAAAAGTATTGACATCCATCCAGTGGCGATTATATTAGCATTGCTCCTTGGAGGGCAGGTCGGCGGTGTGCTGGGAATGATCGCAGCAGTGCCGATCATGACATTCCTGAAAGCGATCTGTGAGCACTTGCTTGTTTTACGGCATGATCATTGACTTTCAAAGCCTGATTGGCTATAATATGCATCAACAAGCAATAAATGAAAACGAAGAAGACTCTGAGTAAGTGGATGACTTGGCCAGTAGAGAGAGGTTTTCACCGGCTGCAAAAAACCTCGGTCCGAGCCCCGCTGAAAGCTAAGTTGGAGTGCGGCTAATCCCCGCCGGTCTCATACCGTTAACATGCCAAAGATGTGAACAGTTATATTTGTTCATAATATGGGTGGTACCGCGAATGAATCTCGTCCCTGCTGTTGCAGTGTGGCGTTTTTTTATTGCCGTTTTTCATTCCTGCATAGACTAACTACAAATTGGAGGTTTTTTATAATGAAACAACTTACATCAGCTCAAGTAAGGCAAATGTTTTTGGACTTTTTTAAAGAAAAAGGACATCGCGTGGAGCCGAGCGCATCACTCATTCCTAAAGATGACCCAACACTTCTTTGGATTAACAGTGGCGTTGCAACAATGAAAAAATATTTTGATGGCAGTGTTGTACCAGAAAATCCGCGTCTGGTAAATGCACAAAAATCAATTCGGACAAATGATATTGAAAATGTCGGCTATACTGCACGTCATCATACTTTCTTTGAAATGCTGGGTAATTTTTCAATTGGCGATTATTTTAAAAAAGATGCCATTGTATGGGCGTGGGAATTTTTAACTAGTCCGAAATGGCTTGCTTTCGAGGAGAAATTGCTTTCCGTTACCGTCCATCCGGAAGATGATGAGGCATATGAACTTTGGATGAATGAAATCGGTCTGCCGAAAGAACGTATTATCCGTCTGGAGGAAAATTTTTGGGATATCGGAGAGGGACCGAGCGGACCGAATACGGAAATTTTCTACGACCGGGGAGAAGCATATGGTAATGGCCCTGATGATCCAGAGCTTTATCCGGGTGGCGAAAATAATCGGTATCTTGAGGTTTGGAACCTCGTTTTTTCCCAATTTAACCATAACCCTGATGATACCTACACACCGCTCCCTAAGAAAAATATTGATACCGGAATGGGACTCGAAAGGGTTGTGTCAGTGATTCAGAATGTGGCGACGAACTATGATACGGATTTGTTCATGCCAATTATCAAAGCTACGGAAAAAATGTCCTCGGCTCGTTATGGAGATGGCGAGCAGGCAGATACTGCATTTAAAGTGATCGCAGACCATATTCGTACCGTATCATTTGCGATTGGCGACGGCGCCCTGCCGTCAAATGAAGGACGTGGCTATGTACTTCGTCGTTTACTGCGCAGAGCTGTTCGTTTTGCGAAGCAAATCGGCATTGAAAAACCGTTTATGTATAAACTGGTACCAGTCGTTGGTCAAATTATGGAGGATTTTTACCCGCAAGTCGTGAAACAGCAGACATTCATTGCTGATGTTATTAAGGTGGAAGAGGAAAGATTTCATGAGACGCTGAATGACGGACTGGATATGCTTAGCACGATCATTGCAAAAGAGAAAGAACATGGCAGCGATGTGTTCCCTGGTACAGAAGTGTTTCGCCTATATGACACTTACGGTTTTCCCAAAGAATTAACAGAAGAATATGTTGCCGAGGAAGGATTCACCATTGATGAAGCGGGTTATGAAGCAGAGATGGAAAAGCAGCGGGAGCGCGCAAGAAATGCTCGCCAGAAAGTCGATTCAATGCATGTCCAGGATGATGTGTTTACAAAGATACCTGTAACGAGTACATTTGCGGGTTATAAGCAGACCGAAACAGATACTGCCATTGCTTATCTGATTAAAGATAAAAAGGCTGTCAAGCAAGCAGACGCAGGTGATGACGTATTCATCGTGTTAACAGAAACGCCTTTCTATGCAGAGAGTGGCGGTCAAGTCGCTGATAAAGGAACTATCCAAACAGAGAGCGGTTTAGCGGTTGTCAATCAGGTTTTTAAATCTCCAAAAGGCATACACATTCAGCAAGCCACCATCACAGAAGGAACGGTATCCTGTGATGAAGCTGCATCTGCACGTATTGATAAGGAAATGCGTCAATTCATCACGAAAAACCATACTGCCACACACTTGCTGCATCAAGCATTGAAGGATGTGCTTGGTACACATGTTAATCAAGCGGGCTCACTTGTGGAATCAGAGCGTTTACGATTCGATTTTTCGCATTTTAGTCCGATCAAGCCAGATGAATTGAAGCAGATAGAACATATTGTCAACGAGAAAATTTGGGCTGAATTGCCATTGCATATCGCTCATAAAAATTTGCAAGAAGCGAAAGATATGGGAGCGATGGCATTATTTGGTGAAAAATACGGTGATATTGTCCGCGTTGTTCAAATAGGAGATTACAGTCTGGAATTATGCGGAGGCTGTCACGTTGTCAATACGTCGGAAATCGGTCTGTTTAAAATTGTTTCCGAAAGCGGAATCGGTGCTGGAACGCGCCGGATTGAAGCCGTGACCAGTAAACGTGCATATGAATATTTGAATGAGAAGCTTTCTGTTTTAGAACAAGTTCAGCAACAGCTAAAAACAAGTGAGGATAATGTTGTTTCCCGTATTGAATCTTTATTCATGGAATTGAAATCTGCCGAAAGGGATAATGAGTCACTACAGGCTAAAATTGCCCATGCACAAGCTGCCAGTATGACGGATGATATTGAAACAATCGGTGATGTCCAACTGTTGGCTAAAGAAGTACAGGTAAAAGATATGAGTCAGTTACGCAGCATGATGGACGATTTGAAACAACGTGTCGATTCAGCAGTCATTTTGTTAGCTGCAGCAAATGACCAAAAAGTACATTTGGCTGCAGGAGTTTCAAAGGATTTAATCGAAAAAGGCTTCCATGCAGGAAATTTGATCAAACAAGCTGCTTCCATATGTGGTGGCGGAGGCGGCGGACGTCCAGATATGGCTCAAGCCGGCGGAAAAAAACCTGAAAAAATAGCCGAAGCATTAAAATATGCCAAACAATATGTGTCAGATCATATAAATGAGGACAAATCAATATAATAAAACTTCTAAACGTGTTAGAATAATGAAATAGAATGAAAATCGCAAATGGGGTGTCGAGATGAGTTCAATTGATAAAACAATGAAGTTTAATTTTTCCGAAGAACCATTTGAGCGAGATATCAGGGACATCCTGCAGACAGTACATCAATCGCTGAAAGAGAAAGGCTACAATCCAATTAATCAGATTGTGGGCTACTTGTTGTCAGGAGATCCTGCCTATATCCCTCGCCATAATGATGCGCGTAATTTGATCCGCAAAGTCGAACGTGATGAGGTGATTGAGGAGCTGGTCAAATACTACCTTGAGAAAAGAAAGGAAAATTGAACAATTGAAAATGATTGGATTGGACGTCGGTTCCAAAACGATAGGTGTATCTATCAGTGATGAACTAGGGTGGACAGCGCAAGGAGTCAAAACCATTTTATGGAATGAACAAAACATCAAATCAGCGGATGCCGAGTTGTCGGAAATCATTGCTGCCAATGACATTGGGATGGCTGTGGTGGGCTTACCCAAAAATATGAACGGCACAATCGGAGAACGTGGACAGGCTTCTGAGAAATATGCCAAGCATATCGAAAACACTTTCCACATCCCTGTTACATTATGGGATGAACGTTTAACCACAGCAGCTGCAGAACGTGTTCTCCTTGAAGCTGATATGAGCAGGAAAAAACGTAAAAAAGTCATCGATAAAATGGCGGCAATCATGATATTGCAAGGATACCTGGATAGCAGACAGAGCTATCAATCATAATGACAGGATGGTGAAGAAATGGCGTTGGAAGAAAAAGAAAGAATTATCATACCCGATGAAAATGGAGAAGAACATTTATTTGAGGTGCTGTTCACTTTTGATGTGGATGAAACGAACCAATCATACATCGCTGTAGTACCTGCAGAACAAAAAGACGATGATGAAGTGGAAGTATATGCATTCCGTTATGAGGAAAAAGGACAAGATGACGATGATTTGGCTCTGTTCCCGATTGAAGACGATGAAGAATGGGAACTGGTGGAAGAAATGCTGAATACACTTGCAGATGAGGAAACACATGATCATTGATCAAACATGGCTGACAGTTTCATAAGGATATCTTTCCAGAAAAGCTGATGTAATCTACATCAGCTTTTCTTTTAGTCACGCGCGAATAACTGCTTTTCTTGTCTAGGTATAGCGTATATTGCTTTTTTTTAGTATAATATACCGGATGAGAGGAGTAGTTGTATGGCCAAGGATAAAAATAAGAATAATACATATAAGCAGAACTTGCTTCAGAGAAGCGAAGAAGCAAAAACCGTACGCAAAATAGTCTCCATCATATTAATCTCTTTGATTTTGATTTTGGTAGTAGGCGGTATTTCTGGTTATATGTACATAAAATCCGCATTGAAGCCCCTCGATCCGGATAGTCAGGAAAAAGTGAAGCTTGAGATACCAATGGGTTCATCCACTTCTGAAATCGGACAGGTTCTGGAGGACAAAGGGGTGATCAAGGATGGACGTGTATTCAGATTTTATGTGAAGTTCAAGAATGAATCGGATTTCCAAGCGGGAAAATATACTTTTAATCCTGCAATGAACTTGGATGAAATCATCGCTTCCTTGAAAAAAGGTAAATTGGTTCAAGAGGCTAAATACAAAGTCACGATCCCTGAAGGGAAAACAATTGATCAAATTGCAGATATATATTCCAAAAAAATGCCTATCAAGAAAGATGAATTCATACAAAAGGTAAATGATAAGAAATATGTAAAAAAACTGATGGACAAATACCCTTCGATATTGACGAAAGATATTTTGAATAAAAAGATCAAGTCACCATTGGAAGGATATTTATTTGCTGCGACTTATAAATACTATGATAAGGATCCGTCTGCAGATGAAGTAATCACGGCAATGCTTGATAAAACGGAATCGGTAGTTACGCCATATTTGAAACAAATCAAATCCAGGAAACTGACTGTTCATGAAGCGGTCACTATGGCTTCACTGGTAGAAAATGAGGCTAGTTCAAGCAACCAGCGCAAAAAAATAGCTAGCGTGTTCTATAACCGTATGGATGACGGGATGAAACTGCAAACGGATCCAACGGTACAATACGCACTTGGCAAACACAAATCAAAGGTGTTGTTAAAAGACCTGGAAGTCAATTCTCCATACAATACCTATAAGATTGAAGGATTACCGGTCGGCCCTATCTCCAATTTTTCCGAGGATTCCTTGAAGGCGATTGTCGAACCAGCAAAAACGGATTATAAATATTTTCTGCATGACAGTGATGGCAATATCTATTATGCTAAAAATTATGATGATCATTTGAAGTTGAAGAAAAAACATATTAAATAATTTTATTTATGTCGTAAGACAGGACGTTGTTTACACCTTGTACTAATCACTTCCTCTGAATGGAAGGGTGAGTATGCGATGAGGGGACACATGAGTCTGGGAACCGGCCTTGAACGAATTCCGCTTTATCATCAATTGGAGGTATTTAAGGGAATGTGGGACGCTCACATTCCCATATTTCTAATACAGGGAAGATACATTTGCAGCCTGGAAGTAGCCAAAAAAGCTCAACGTTTTCCTGGAGTTGAAAAAATGGTATAGTATAAAAGAGGTATTTACAATGGAAGAACAAATTAAAGGTTATTTGAACAAATTGAAGCCGCAGGATAGTCCCTGGGTTAAGAATTTAAAGATTCAAGCGGAAAAAGATCATATTCCGATCATGGAAGACGACAGCATGCATTTTTTGATGCAGCTTACCCGTATTAAACAGCCCGCTGCCATATTGGAAGTAGGGACTGCGATCGGCTATTCAGCGCTTCGTATGTCTGAGGCATGTCCAAAGTCAAAGATCATTACGATTGAAAAAGACGAAAAACGGTACAATCAGGCAGTAGCAAATATCACTGGCCAGGATAAAGCGAATACCATCCGAGTAATTTATAATGATGCCATACAGGAAATGGAGCGTCTGCTTTCAAATGAATGTTTGTTTGATATCATTTTCATCGATGCTGCGAAGGGGCAGTACAAACAGTTTTTTGAAAAGGCAATGGCGTTGTTGAAGCCAGATGGTGTCATCGTCACAGATAACGTCCTCTTCAGAGGCTACGTTGCGGAAGATAATTTTGAACATCCAAGGTACCAAAAAATGGTAAAAAGGATCAAAACATTCAACGATTGGATTTGCAGATTGCAGGAATATGATACCGCCATTTTTCCAATCGGCGATGGAGTTGCAGTTAGCTGCAAAAAGCAATAGTTTGCAGAAGGAATAATTCTGAAACAAATTCATATTTTTAAAATGAATGATGGAAGGGAATAACGAGATGCAAGGAAAACCTGTAGTTATCGGGGTTGCAGGAGGAAGTGGCAGTGGAAAAACATCTGTCACCAGATCCATCTGCCAGAAATTTTCCGATAAAACAATTTTGGTAATAGAACAAGATTATTATTACAAAGATCAAAGTCATCTTCCATTTGAAGAAAGATTGAATACCAATTATGATCACCCGCTGGCATTTGACAATGACTTGCTCATTCAGCATATTCATGAACTACTGGCAGGAAAACCGGTTTCAAAACCTGTTTATGATTATAAGATCCATACGAGATCAAAAAAAGTGATACCGATTGAGCCTAAAGAAGTAATCATTTTAGAAGGCATATTGATATTGGAAGATCCTAGACTTGTGGATCTAATGGATATCAAACTATTTGTGGATACAGATGCTGATTTACGTATTATCCGCAGAATGATGAGAGATATTAAAGAACGCGGCAGATCATTGGATTCTGTCATTGAGCAATACATCAACAGTGTAAGACCGATGCATCTGCAGTTTGTGGAGCCAACAAAGCGTTATGCAGATATTATCATCCCTGAGGGCGGCCAGAATCATGTCGCTATCGATTTGATGGCAACGAAAATAGAAACCATTCTGGCTAAAAATCGGAAATAGAAATGATTGCAAGTTTGCATGAAATCTGGCATAGTAACTTTGTAATTGCAATGCCATCACATTCCGAGCGCAATTGGTTTGCGGCTCGTTTTTATGTATCATGAATTAGTGATCAATGAAAGTTTAGGATAAAAAAAGGAGTGTTTTTCATGTCTACAGAGAAAAGTTACTATATGACTCAAGAGGGAAAAGAGAAATTAGAACAAGAATTATTGACATTGAAGACTGATAAGCGTCAGGAAGTTGTTGAAAGAATTAAAGTAGCCAGGGACTTCGGAGATTTATCCGAGAACTCCGAATATGATGCGGCTAAAGACGAGCAGGCATTTGTTGAGTCACGTATTGCTCAAATAGAAAAAATGATTCGTAACGCTGTCATCATCGAAAACGATGGGAATAATCCCAATGTGGTCGCTTTGGGTAAATCCGTCACTTTCCAGGAACTGCCAGACGGTGAAGAAGAAACGTACACTATTGTCGGTAGTGCAGAAGCAGATCCATTCGAAGGGAAAATTTCCAATGATTCACCAATGGCTAAAAATCTCATCGGGCAAGAGGTTGATGCAGAGGTTACTGTCAATACACCTGGCGGAGACATTGTCGTAAAAATTCTTAAAGTGGAGTAGGGAATATCCTAACGTATTAATGAATGTTGTAAAGTCCCTATATGCAAGATTTTTATGGTGATGTGGATAAGGAGATGTCGATTCTATGGACTCTAAAAGCCGCCTCGATAAATTTGAAAAACGCAGAAAAAACAAAAAACGAATTTCTCTTCTGCTTCTAATCGCAGGAGTACTTGTTGTTGTCTTGGCGGGCATTTGGCTGTTTGGTAATGGAAGTAATGAAGCATCAAATCAGCCTGCAGAAAATGAGAATATTAAAATAACCGAAGATGATGGCGACAATGGCCACGAAACGAATGACACAGAGCAGGCAGACAAAGATGATTCTGAAAAAGACAAGGAAGATAGTACTGACGATAAGGAAATAAACAAGAAAAAAGTGGAAACAGATGATAGTAATGTCGTAGAAGCTTATACTGCTGATTGGGACCCTGCGGGCACAGATCAGTCTGGACCGCACACCACCAACTATGACGATGGGTCAGAAGACAGGAAAGAGATCGCACACGCTGCGGCAGATGCAACAGGTTTGGACGAAAATGATCTAACGACCTATTGGGTTGGAAATGCAGGGGATCAGAATGTTACTACGACTATCTATAATAGTGATCAGTCAGAAATTTACCGGGTAGCTTTATCCTGGGTAGAGAATAAAGGCTGGCAAGTGACCAAAGTAGAGAAATTGAAAGAACCGGCGCATTAATGCAAGGAGGAGCACCATGGGTACAATTGGTATTATTGGAGCAATGGACGAAGAAGTCGAATTGCTGTTAAATAAAATGAAAGATAAAAACGAAATTACAGTTGCCGGTACCTTGTTTATTACAGGAAATCTGGAGAATAGAGACGTTGTACTGTTGAAATCAGGTATTGGTAAAGTGAATGCAGCAATGGCTACAACCATCATGCACGAAAGGTTCGCTCCTTCATGCGTGATCAATACTGGATCTGCAGGAGGCTTTGCTCAAGATTTGAATGTGGGAGATATTGTCGTTTCTAATCAAGTGGTCCACCATGATGTGGATGTGACAGCATTCGATTACGCCTATGGTCAAGTCCCTGGTATGCCGCCGATGTTTGCATCTGATCCCAAGCTGATTAGTCTGACGGTGGAAGCGGCTAAAAATTTCAATGTGCATGTGAGACAGGGAAGTATCGCCACCGGTGATTCTTTTATGTCTGATACGGAACGAGTCGCTTTTGTTAAAAATAAGTTTCCTGGTCTGTTAGCTGCCGAGATGGAAGCAGCGGCCATTGCCCAGGTTTGTTATCAATACAAGTGTCCTTTTATCGTTATCAGAGCTTTATCTGATATTGCTGGTAAAGATTCTTCAGTCTCATTTGACTTATTTTTAAATCAAGCAGCAAAGCATGCGGCATTATTGATAATTGGAGTGGTTCGGCACTTGTAAGAATCAATTTAACAATGGGTGGCATTTTCATCCATAAATTACCTTCCTTTGAAACCGGAAATCTATGATATGATGTCCATAAAGGGAGGTATTCTTATCGATAAACAACTTGAGTACTTCACCAATAAGGCGAAAGATTACAGGATTTTGCTTGTTGTTTATGCTATTGTCGGGGGATATTTGTACCTTGGAGGGGTAAACGACACTTTTATAGCAATTAATCCTGACGGACCGATATTACTTTTAGCATCTTTACTAATAGTGGTTATGTCAGGAATATTTGGTATGAATATTTATATACTTGAAAAACAAATAAAAAGAATGAGATCAAAGTGATTTTGGCGCCACAATTTTTAGCAGCAAGAAAAGTTTACTTTTACACTTTTCTTGCTGCATTGCTTTCGATTCCTATTTGACTTTTATTTGATGGGTTCTGAGTTCTGACCTGTCATTTTCTTCGTTCATTTCTATAATATTCATGAAATACCTTCATCAGAGCTCTTTTTTCGATGCGCGATACATAACTTCTGGAAATGTTGAGCCGTTTAGCGATTTCCCGCTGTGTAAGCTCTTTTTTCCCATTCAACCCATATCGATAAATGATGACCTCCTTTTCACGTTTATCGAGAATGGTAAAGTAATCCTGCATTTTAGCGATTTCCATGTTCAGTTGTATATAGTCAATCACATTTTCGTTTTCGGCCTCCAGAATGTCAATGAGGCTGATTTCATTTCCCTCTTTATCCTGCCCAATAGGATCGTGGAGGGAGATATCTTTTTTCACCTTTTTTAATGCTCGCAGATGCATAAGAATTTCATTCTCAAAGTCTATAGGGTACTGCGTGCCTTTCCCTTTTCTAACGGGGTTTTACGCCCAATTATACATAGCTTTTTGTTCCGCAACAATCATTTGATTAGAAAGCAAATTCCTTTTAATTTGTTCCATTCGTTTTTTACAAAGTCCTTCTGTTACTTTAAAATCGTATGCCAGGTCTTGAATAAGATAAGGATTTTCAAAATCATATTTCGTCACCATGGAATAGGGAAGGGCAGCATACATGACGAATCGGTTTGCATCCCACTCCTGAAGTTCCCGAAAAGCCTCCGGCAACATCGATTGATGACCTGCATGCCGAAGAATATGGCATAGTTCATGAAAGAACTGTTCGCGCTGTTCTTCAAGAGAAACACGCTTATCAACCACGATGCACTTAAATCTGCCAAATATATCGTATCTGGCGGGCATTTCCCTGTAATGAATATAAATATGATGCCATCGTGCAATTCGCGTTAAATTGATGTCCTGTGGCGTTTTTATGTGTTGGTGTGAATAATTGGTTGTGATCCAGTCCTCCAATGCTGTTGCAGTATAAGTCATGTTTAATAATATCCCTTCCTATAAAGAATGTATGTTCTGTTTGTTTGCGTATAGAAAGGTGCACATAAAGATGTACACCTTATAGTAGATTTTAACTGGATTTTAATTTTTGTACCCAGCTATTTCTTTGAGACCATGGTAAAACATCGACTCCATAATTTTCTAATGGCTCACTAAACTTTTTTGAAATGCTTATGTTCGAATCATTAGCTAGGACTATAAACTCGTGATCATTCATAGTTTCAGTTACATCAACAAATGCCAGAAGTGGATCCTTATAAGAATCAGCTGAAGGTGTATTTATCGCCTTTATTAGTTTCGGCTTGGTTTTCCTTGACTTTGGTAATGAAAAGTCAAAGGTGTTATTTCTTCCCGTTTTTCCGATAAAGCTTGGAAACTCATTAAAAAACACATCGTTATCCAAAAAGAAATTTGAAATATCCTCGGTAAAGAAACTAATTACTTTATTTCTTGAAGTCAATAACATATCAGATACTCTTAGCATGCATTGAATCAACCTTTGCTGCATTTCGGGATATTGGTTAATGGTATTGAAATTCAAGTACAGTTCAGATGTATTTTCATCATAATTTACACCGAATATTTTTAAAGTAGAAGCAAAAAAATGTTTCCTTTTCTTCGAACCTTTAATATCCACATTTAAGCTTGATAATTCATCCATAATAAATCCATCATCCGATATCTTAAAACCGTTACCTGTTTTAGTGAAAAACAAACTAATATAGTCATGGTGTAAATCTACAAAAGGGGTGGTGATTTCAACAAAGTCCTCATTTTCCTCTAACTTTATTTTTTGTTGAGTCCATTCCAAATATTCCTTTTTTAATTGCTCAATCATAATTCACACCCCTTTATGTGTTAAAAAATTGAACCCTGATAATTAATTGTATATTCATTAATGTTCCCTACATTACATCTTTCTAAAAATGAACATAATACTTTTCCAAGATCGTTCAACTCTTTATCTGTTAATACTATTTTAGCATATGTATCATTTAATGGATAGGCGATACTTGTGCCATAATCAGGATGAGCAATATGTAGATGGGGACAAGGAATATCCATATCAGCATAAGGAAAATCACCAGCCGGATTTTTATGGGTCCTACCTATTATATCCAATCTTAGTAGTGGAAAATCTTTGTTTTGTTGTTCTCTTAATTGAAAGGTACATTTTGGTTTTTTGTATCCACTTCTATTTAAATCAACAAAAAAGAGATAACTACTACTTTTTAATTCGATTTTATCTTTTTGTCCCACACCAGGTATGTTTATTATTTTATTCGTTTCGATAATACTCTTTAAAGAATTTATTAATTCTTGAATCTGTCCAAAATCCACAAAAAACCCTCACTTTTTTAAAGCATATTTAAAAAATCATCTTCAGCGATTATCTCTATATCAATGCCTTCATGTGCGTATTTTTCTGCTTTGATCATTTTGCTGCTTTTGGTAGTACCTTCCTTAAGCTTTGTGAGATCCTGTATGCCAACTACCAAAAAATTTGTATTCATTGTTACTCCATTCATACACAGTCCGCCTATATCTACAACTTTTTGCATGGCAGCTTTCCTATTCATGGATTTTAATGTTCCTGTGAATACAAAAGATTTATCGTAAAAAGGATGATCTGTATCAAATTCAGTATTTGTCGTGGTGATGCTTTGTGCATTAACTTTTTTCTTTTTACGGGTGGAGCTAAATGGCCGGTATGTATTATCAGAGCACAAATTACCTAATCGATAATCATGATGGGCAATTGTTTCTTCTAAACTATCAAAATCAGAATCCGATATGCATTGATTAAACAAATCAGCTGCAGCCTTTGCATCACTAAGCGCATGGTGGTGGTCAAATTGTTCTAAACCGTGATGTTTTATTAAATAATCTAAGCGATAACTAGGCAGCCCTGAATATATTCTTTTTGAAAGAAGATAACTACAGACATAATTCAGCGCGGGGAATTGTAGAGCGTTTTCATTCAAACAGTGCCTAAGCACACTCATATCAAATGAGGCATTGTGTGCTACGACCAAGTTGTTGTTAAGAAATGTTTCCAGTTCGGGCCAGATTTCATCAAAGGTGGGTTCATTTTCAACCATTTCTGGAGTTATGCCGTGAATGTCCATGCAAAAATAATCAAATTCGTCTTTCGGGTTAATTAAGCTATAATATTCATTCACTACCCTCTCATTTCGTAATTCCACTAGTCCCACTGAACAAGCGCTGGAACGGTTCCATGAATTGGCTAATTCAAAGTCGATTGCGATAAAATGCATGTTTAATCCCTCCTATGTTTTTAGCATTAGAATAATTAGGAATATAGTCCTGCTTGCTATGTAAAGAAATGGCACTACAATTTTGAGTGCCGTGAGATGCGTTTGTTAATACCTGTTAACTACTTTTTTAAAATAATTTAATCCATTTAGCTTTTTTTAAATCCTCCCTTGTTCTTGAGAGGATTATCTTTGTTTTCCTTCTCAGCCTGTTCCGTCAAAAACTTAAAGTAGCTATCTAACTGCTTAACCCCCTCTGGGCCCATTGCTTTCCATTTCTCGATATCAAAGAAGCCTGATTGATCTATGTTGTATTTTTTAAGAAGTTGATTAATTTCATCTATAGCATTAAAAGAATTATCTGTTTTTGTGCTTGGGACATCCGTATTACCAAGAAGATAATCTGTAGTTACTTTAAAAAAAGAGGATAGTTTTATTAAAGTATCATGATCAGGTTCACTTTTTCCATCTTCGTATTTACCGTACCCTTGTCTTGATATACCAAGGAAATCAGCCATTGCTTGTTGAGTTAATTTCTTTTCTATTCTTAAATATTTTAGTCTTTTCGAGAACATATTTTATCTCCTCGCTTTTATATAAATATAATTATAGCAACAAAATGTTTCTTTTTCTCTTATGGAAACTAAAAGTGGCAAATATTTGTTGACAGAAACTAAAAGTTACGTATAATGATAATTAGATGGTAACTAAAAGTTGCTTAAAGGTGGTGATTGTAATGAATAAGATTCAATTAAAAGAAATACTGGTAAATGCTAGAAAAGATAAGAACCTTACTCAAAATCAAGTTGCTTTATGTACTGATAAAGATATATCCCGTCAATATTATGGGATGATAGAAAATGGAGAAAGACGACCGTCTGTAGAAGTAGCAAAAGCAATTTCCGTTGTCTTAGATATTCCATGGACTATTTTTTTTGAAGTTAATTGCAACCAAGAGTTGCAAACAACAAATAAAATTATTTAAAAATGTTAACTCAATTTTACTTACATTTAATTATCTTTAACATTCCAATTTGGAATATGGGGGAGGAGAACATGAAAAAAGTAAACGTTACCCTCATCAAGGGGCCGAATTTTGAACAGGTAGAAAAGATGGCCTACGGATTGCTGCACGACATTTTACTAGAAAAGGCCATGGAGCAAGATGGTCAAAAGGCATCTAACCAAATCCCGAAAAAAGTAGCGAACGATTGATTATGTAATGGGAAAGTCTCACATATATTTTTAACATCATCTCCCATAAACGAAGGGAGGTGCACTGGTGAAAGTCGGAGCGATTTTGAAGGCATGCAGAATGAGAAGTGGGTTAAGTCAGGAGGAACTGGCACACCGATTATTTGTCAATCAATCGGATATAAGCAAATTTGAAAGCGATGTGAAAGAGCCGTCAATTTCAATATTTCAACAATGGATGATGAATACACAAGCACAGGAGGTAATGGTGGCATTCTTTTGCGGCATCGATGGTATCAGCATCATGCAAAATATCACACAGCTTGTAGCTGGAACAATTGTAGGGGGAATATTTCATGTTCTTGGCATCTGATCAAGAAAAGGCAGATAGAGAAATGGATTGCTATGGATACTGTTTAAAAATCGCTATCGAGCATTATATGCGTGGTGATTTCGCAAAGGCTGCAGCATATCACGAAAACATCATTCGGTCATTACGTGAGCTGGAAAATATGGTCCGGTGGAAGCAAATGCATGTTGAAGCCATGGAGTTGTTGAATCAAATGGAAATAAAGCAGCAACAGTCACTGGCTGAACGATTGGAGATGGGAATGTGATAAATCATATTGTGGAATCGGAATGGACCTATTACATCTTGTTTGCATCAAGCCTAGCATTTTTATGTGTCACATTGATTATAAGCTGAAAGGAGGAATTGGGATGGAATTACCAATGTACATCGTTGAAATGTTGGAAGAAAACCTCAAATTGATGGAAAAAGAGAAAAAAATCATGTCAGAGGTCAGTAAAAAGTATGGTGCAGAATACCACGATGAATCCGTAAAGGATGAGACTTACGAGGAAAAAATAATATCAGCATTGAGTACTGCTATCATCTTTCATGAGATGGAGATGAAAAAGTATATAAATAAATACGGAAAAATTTTGGGCGAAAATAAAACCCACTGCGCCAACAGTGAGTCCGGAAAGTAATTTATCTTATAGACAGTCTACCATAATTTGATGGTGACTGTCTATGAAATACAGGTGATAGTCATGGAACAAACAAATATTTACGATTTTTTAGTGGATATGGATCCAGTGCTTTCCAAAATAAAGAACCTGGCCAAAGGACAAGCGTTT
Source organism: Tigheibacillus halophilus (assembly GCF_042683165.1). Lineage (NCBI taxonomy): Bacteria > Bacillati > Bacillota > Bacilli > Caryophanales > Bacillaceae > Tigheibacillus > Tigheibacillus halophilus. The sequence continues at coordinate 21,718 of NZ_JBHUIZ010000014.1, read as the reverse complement.
GTGCTTGAACAAATAAGAATATCGTTGAATCCGTTTGGTTTGTACGAAGTGGAGTCTGCCGATTTTCATCAGCAATTTGTTGATTGTCAAAAGTGTTATCAATTTGTTTGTAAAGTAACTGTGCAAAGGGGTGAGGAAAAATGAAGATTCCAAGAATATTACATTATCCTGGAAGTAAATGGAGTATGGCTAAATGGATTATTAATCACATGCCAGAACATAAAACGTATTTGGAACCATTTTTTGGATCCGGAGCAGTGTTTTTTAATAAAGGTAAATCACCCATTGAGACAATAAATGATTTGGATAGCAATGTGGTGAATCTTTTCAAGGTTATTCGCGACTGGCCCGAAGAGTTAGCGAGACAAATAAAATTCACTCCACTATCGAGAGAAGAATACTACGATTCGTATAGGGGTCCGGATCCAAAGGAAAATGACCTTGAACAGTCTAGACGTTTTCTGGTGCGTTGTTGGCAGGCTATTGGAGCAAAGACTAGTGATAGAACGGGATGGCGCAGTCTTATTGCTTCGAACGGACCGGATACAGCAAAAGATTGGGACAGACTCCCAACAAAAATATTGCAAGTGGCTGAAAGGTTGAAGCAAGCACAGATTGAGAACCAACCAGCTGGAAAATTGATTGAACGATACAAGCGGTCAGATGTACTGATATATGCTGATCCACCTTACATCTTGGAAACACGTACAAAGCGCCATTACAAGCATGAAATGAGTATGGATGACCACATAGGTTTATTAAAACAATTGGATGAGCATCCAGGCCCAGTATTATTGTCTGGCTATGATCATGAGTTGTATAACGAGATTCTGATGGGATGGCATAAAGAGTATTTAACCGTTCTAGCCGAGGCAGGAGCGAAAAGACAAGAAGTTCTATGGATTAATCCGGTTGCTGCTAAACATGGGTATTTTCAAGAATCATTATTTAGTTAAGACCCAACAGAATATAGCAAAGGATGTGAGAGAAATGAGGGTTTATGAAGCACAGGAGCACATCATGATCAATCACATCAAAGAGCAATTAAATCAGTTAGGTTATGTAGATACAGAAAACAAGTCCAAGAGGGAACTTACGCATAAACTAGCCGTCTTGAGGGCGACGGTTGTTAAGGTGGGCAATCCTGCTAATAAGTGGTTCTAAGTCATTTTTACAAGGATGGGGATAAGATGCGAGAGACGATACAGGAGCAATATAACGTTTTACTGCCGAAATGGGTTTTTAAACCTGAAAATGAAAAAGAGCAGACTTCCCTTGCTATGTATTATATGCAGAGTTATCCCCACTATGACGTACTTTTCATTAAGAATGGATTTGCAATGTGCGTGCGAAGACAAACGGAGGTGGGGACAAAGTGAACGGATGGATTAAACTGCATCGGGAAATCATGGATAAACCAATTTGGACAGAGTCCACTCCAGAACAAAAAACCATTTTGATCACTCTTTTGGTCATGGCCAATCACAGAGAAAAAGAATGGGAATGGCAAGGAGAAAAATTTAAAACAGAACCCGGACAATTTGTTACAAGCTTGGAAAAAATCGCACAAAAATGTGGTCGGGGAATAACTATACAGAATATTCGTACCGCCCTTAAGCGCTTTGAACGGTACGGTTTCCTAACAAACAAATCAACAAACAGAAATAGACTTGTAAGCATCGTCAATTGGGAGATTTATCAGTCACTAGATGAAGAAGATAACAAGCCATCTGGCAGGCAACTAACAAGCAACCAACAAGCAACTAACAAGCAGCTAACAACTAACAAGAATGTAAAGAATTTAAGAACTAAAGAAGTAAAAGATATACGTCGCAAACGCGTTTACGACGAGACCTCCAATTTTTATCAGCTGGCTGTCTTTTTCTTTGAACAAATCAAAAGCAACAACCCGGATCATAAACTACCAAACTATCAGGTATGGGCTGATGATGTACGAAAAATGGTGGAATTGGATAAGCGTACAGAGGACCAAATCAAGTATCTCATGCAATGGGTACAGCAAGATGATTTTGAAATGGCAAATGTCTTGTCGCCAGCTAAGCTACGGAAACGGTTTGATAATTTAGTGATGAAGGTTAAGCAGCAGAAAAAGCAACAGCCATTGCCAGACAATGTTACACCAATCAAGAAAAAATATAACTATGGATTTTAGGGAGGAAGCAATATGCAGTCATTATCCGACAGCAAGGGCATTATTCGTCCACGGCAAAGACTCATCAAAACATTCGTGTGCAAAGGATGCGGTAAAAGCGTGGAGCAGAAAGAAATGGTCATTCCCATGGGTCCGAGGAAAGGCGAAATAATCATCGCAAACCTTGGCTGCAAGTGTGAAGACATTCGCTTGGTTGAACAGGCCATCCGGCAGGGCAAGAAAAATAAAATGCGGAAGATTGAACGCATTTTCAGGAATAACTCCATGATGAATAAGTCACTGGAAAAAGCGAATTTTTCTACCTACAATCCAACGACTCCTGATTTGGAACGGGCGAAAGGCAAATTATTGGAATATGCCAACACATTTGATGTCAATGAGTCAGGAAATATCCTGTTGGTTGGTAATTATGGTACGGGAAAAAGCCACCTTGCTATATCAGTTTCCAAGGCACTGATGGAGAAAAAGTTCACGTCACTATTTTTATCCGTTCCGAAGCTACTGACAAAGATTAAACATACATACAGTGCAGCAAGTCAGTTTAGTGAAGCAGATATTCTTGAACTTATCGGCATGGTAGATTTATTCGTGCTTGATGATCTTGGCGCCGAATACATCAACATGAAGAACAGTACGGATAATTGGGCGCATACCAAGCTTTTCGAAGTGTTGGACAATCGGGCAGGCAAACCGACCATCTTCACATCCAACCTGAATAGCGAGCAGTTGGAGATTAAAATGAACGAACGTAATTTCTCTCGGATCCTAGACGATACCGAAATTATTCAGATGAACGGTCCAGATTACCGCAGGAAGGAGTTTTAGACATGTGCAAAACTTGTCATGGTGAAGGTGGATTGACAGTGCAGCAGTCATGGGGCGTGGAATTTGTACCCTGTCCGGATAGTCACTGCGGTTTTGATAAAGTAAAGGCTTGGCAGGAAACGTTAGCCACTTTGGATAGGCTGATGGCGAAAGTGAAGGTGACAGCATGAACACGCTGACTTACCTTCCAACCAGTTTAACCAGTAACTTCGAAGATAACATCATTTTGATGGAAGATGTGGAATTCACGATGTCGAAAGAACAGCTGAAGCAAATAACGATGCTACACAACGAAGGATGGCATTTTAAGAAAATCGCTAATGAAGTTAAGCGGGATCCGTTCGAAGTGATCATTGCTCTTTTGCACCAAGTTAGGCATAGGAAGGAAATGCGCCCGTTTGCATGGGTGGAAAAATGAATCAATATGTTGATTGGTTATCAGAAAAAATGGAGGAGTTGCAAAGAATATGAATCTATCAAAGCTATTTCAAATCCAATCAGAACTGGACAAGCGCATTTTAAAGGAACACGGACTAGAGGGTCAGGACTTGTTAGATAAAAAGATTCTGGCTTTACAGGTGGAATTAGGTGAGTTGGCTAATGAGTGGCGGGGGTTTAAGTTTTGGAGTAAGAACCAGAAGCCGAAGAGAGTTATTCATACCACGGCAGGAGCAAATCAAGAAAACGCAGCTTACTTCCAATGTTCTAATGATGAGTGCGGTTTATACCTTACACACGAGGACTTTGTAAACGCATTTGATGAACCAAACTATGAAGATTGCCCTAAATGTGAAGTGGGATATGTTTATTCTTTTAAGGAAAAGAACCCACTCCTAGAAGAATACGTCGATTGTCTGCATTTTATTTTGTCGATTGGGTTGGAGTTGCAAGCAACGGAAATAATCATTGATAGCGATTATACAGAAGAAAATACAGTGAAAACATTCATGAAAATATACGATCTTATATCAATAATTTTGATGGATGTAGAAACAGATACTTTTAGATCGCACATCAGACCAGATTATGAAGAATTATTTAATACCTTCGTCGGTTTAGGTGAGAAATATCTTGGCTTCACGTGGGAGCAAATCGAACAAGCCTACCTAGATAAAAATAAAATCAACCACAACAGGCAAGCGAATGGATATTAACACATTATATAAACGATGCGAAGGACAAACGCTTGCTGTCACCGGGCATCTTAACAGCAATGAATTGAAGAAAATGTGAGATGAGGGTTTTCGGTTTCGAAATAAGGAAGGGGCGGTCAATTGGAAAAAGAAAACGGGGTCTACATCATCCAAGATGGGAAAGAAATCAGAATCATACCGAAAAACTTTGGCCACGACACGCTAATTTGGAAAAATGGTAGGGTACTGGATGTGGAAAGCAGCAGAAGGGTCAGAGTTAATGAACAGGAGGAGATATGATGGATAAAAATCTTCCGGACAAAATCATTGGCCTTGACCAAGTCAGGATCAATCGAGGACTTGAAAAAATCTGTAAATGCGAAAAACGTAAATTCATGATAGATACGAAGAATCGTCGTGTTACTTGTCGAAGCTGTGGCGCTGTTCTGGATCCATATGATGCCTTGTATGAATTGGCATATGCAGACGAAGAGCGCAACAGACAGATTGAACAGTTTTTTGAGCAGAAAAAACAGATAGCCAATTATAAGCCATGGCTGGTTGTTATTAAGAAGCTGGAAAAGCAGTACAGAGGGCGCAAGATGATTCCTAATTGTCCAAGATGTAGTGAACCGTTCTATCTTGAAGAGTTGGTTCAATGGACTGGAAAGCCATATGCAGATGCCAGGATTAAGAAATGGCGGGAACAAGCTGAAACAGATTAATATATAAGTCCTTACGGAAGAACCGACGGACACCAGATAGCAATAGTGCTATTTGGTGTCCTTTTATATTATAAAAAGGGGTGTCGCTAGTGCAGCAACAGTTGACGTTTAAATTACCGGAAATTGATCGTGATGCGACAAGGTCAGAAGTCGAAAAGATGATGGAGCAATACAAAATATCTTTGCTGATGGATCCAGAAGATGAACAACCGAAGATTACATCCGCATTCAGATTGGTGCCAGCAGGACCAAATAATCAATTCCAATCCACCACAGAAGATGTTGCTGTCAAACGATTGGAAATGGAACGCAAGAGAAAAGAAATCATATCCAAGATACAGAAGGCAGTCAACCGGTTAAACTTTCAGGAGCGTTCTGTCATTATTAAACGGTATCTTACAGAGGACGATGTGTATGATTATGAGGTCTATAATGAACTGGGATTCAGCGAACGAAAATATTACCGTATCAAGTCCAGGGCATTCTACAAGCTGGCTTTTATCTTGCGCATTGAAGTATATAAGCAAGAAGGTGAAGTAAGTTGAATTTTGTGCAACCTATTCGGGATCCTGAAGTTATTCGGGAAGTGAAACGGTACCTGAAAGAACAGAATGAACGTAACTACATGTTATTCGTCACCGGCATTAATTCCGGTTTACGTATATCGGACATACTGCCTTTACGAGTATCAGATGCCAAGAAATCATATTTTAAAATTACCGAGATGAAGACAGGTAAAGATAAGTACCTGGACATGACGCCACAGCTGCAAAAGGAATTAAAGAAGTACATTATTGACAAGGAGGACCATGAATTCCTCTTTAAAAGCAGGGAGGGTATCAATAAGCCCATTGGCAGAAGCATGGCATATAAAATACTGCGTAATGCTGCCAATCATGTTAATTTAATCGATATCGGCACCCACACACTCAGAAAGACGTTTGGTTATCATCTGTATAAGCAAACAGGAGATGTGGCATTGCTGCAGAAGATATTGAACCATTCAGACCCAGCATTCACTTTGAGATACATCGGTATTGATCAAGACGCAATGAATAATGCAATGAAAGGTTTCAGGATATAGGCTCATCCATTCGAGTGGAAGGGCCTTTATTTTTGTCCTTTTTACATATCAGTTATCCACAATAAATGAACGTGTAACTCATTTTGATAAAGTGTGGTAGAATTAGTTGTGTCAAGGTGTTGAGGGATTGGGTAAGTTCAACACAATATAAGATATGGGTAATTAGCGAGGTAGGTTAGGATGAACAAAAATTATAATGAACAAGATAACATGATTAACGGACTAGCTCTTGGAATAACTTTTGTAATTGTATCGGGGTTTCTATATTATTACCCTAGTTTCTTATATTTTGAGGTTGCATCTTATATAACCGGAGCTTCACTTGGTATCATTGGGTTAGTAGGAATGCTTAGTGAAATAGGAAAAATGATAGACAAACAATATAAAGATGCCCTGAGAGATGTAAGCTCAGCAGTTGCGTTAGGTATTATTGTTTTTGTTCTTTATTATTACTTTTCAAATAGAATAGTAAATATAATAATTTTGATTCTATCTATAGCGCTCATGTTTGGTTTCTTACGTGGCGTGCTTAGAATTTTTTACATAATTATTAATCAGCAAAACTTGAGAAATTCCTTTATCAGGCTCTCAATTTTTATTTTAAATCTCATGATTTTCACGCTGACCATACTTCAAATCCTTCAAATCATCAAGATAATTAAATAGTGGCAGATAAATGGCAGAATGAAAGCAGAGCAATTCCAACAATAAACGATATTATGGTAGTAAGACATAAAACTTTCCCTCCTATAAAATAGGGCATCCGCAATCGGTGGATGCCTTGTTGCACATTATTGCTAGGTTAGGCATAATTAACCTATACATAAACGTATGGGGGTTGAGGGAATGAAGAAGCTTTTAGTTTTATTAGCAATAGTATTTTTACTAACAGCATGTGGAAGCAAGAACTTATTAAGCGAGGACTTTAAAAAAGATACCGATCAAGTTCTCCCTATTATTGAATCAGTACATGAAAAACAAAACAATTTTACTAAAAAGGAAACAAACTTGCTTGATAGTTTTATTAGTAAATATGAATTGGGTCAATACTATGATACTAAAGATGAAAAATATCATAAGATGAATGATGCGGAAAAAGCAATATTTTATCAGATTATGGGTATGAGAAACTTCGCTGTTAAAACAGAAGATGAAAAAGAAAAAGCAATATTGGCAAGTGAAGAAGATTTATACCCTGATAAGTATAAAGAATCAAAAGAAAAACTTGATAAATTGATGAAAACTAAAAGCCTGGATGATTTACCATCAGAATATAAAGGTAAGTATCCAACATATGAGCGTCATAAAGGTCTGTATCCAAAACAATTCAAGAAAGATATGGATGAACTAATTAGGCTATACGATCCAATAATCAATGAAGACGAAACAGATGTTACCGATAAAGAATGGGATCCGCTGGAGAGTTTTTTAAAACAGTACGGTGGAGATGATGCCGAGTATCCGTTTGATTACAAGCAAAACGGTAAATACTTCTTAACCAATAGCTTCATGGATAGGGCGATTAAAACGTTTAACAGCTTGAAATCAGATATAGATGATGGGCACATTGATGCAGATACTATTGATGGATTTAATTCAGTTAAAGAAAATGCCGAAACATTTGATTAAGTTTCATACATAAAGACATCTCAATGAGGTGTCTTTTTATTATGCATAAAAGGAGGAGATGGGTATTTTGGGAAAAAAACGTATTGAACGGATTGTACACGGGTGCGCTAAATGCAATGCAGAATTTATTATCAGTAAAACAGATTGCATAGATGGAATGAACTGTCCAAGGTGTGGAGGTTATTTGATTAGTATGGGCGTTGAAACTGTCAGAGCATATTCGGATGATGAGATAGCTATAATTTATGCAATGGATAAAGTTGATACGATGACAAAACAGCAACCACCTCTACTCACTATCGAGCTGCAGGATGAAACATCTGCACCGAAAGTATTCTACAAAGGTGAAGAGATCCATTTGAAAACAAACGTTACGTTTGATTGGGAAACCGATACAGATACGTTTGGAGGTTTGTCTTATGCCATTGAGCATTATGTAAAAGAGAATGGTTGTCCAACAAGAAACCGTATTGAACGCAGGGTGAAAGGTCATGCCACTTGAATACAAAACAGAACAACAGAAGAAAGCATTCTACAACTCTGGTGCTTGGAAGAAGTTAAGACTGGATGCATTAGAACGAGATAACTACGAGTGCCAGCATTGCAAGGCAGATGGCAAGGTTACTGTTGATTCCGTCAAAGAAGAAGGTAAGCGCAAAGAGATTGTATTAAACGTGGATCATAAGTATCCGATTGAGTTTTACCCTAAGCTTGCACTTGTCTTGGACAACCTGCAGACACTATGCATTAATCATCACAATATCAAAGAAGGTAGGACCATGGACAAGATCAGGCCAAAATCGAAAAAGAAAAAGTGGGATGATGAATGGTGGTAGACCCCCCGGCGATAAACTTTTGCCTTTTTTATTCATCGGGAGACCGGTGCGTGGGGTCAACTCCGCAGATGCATCAAAATATTTTACCCCTCCCCTCCCCGGTAGGTCGTACAGAAAGTAGGTGATTAATTTGGATAAGCAAAAAGTTGGTTTTCGGATGCGTGAAAAACGAAAAGAGAAAAAGCTTACACAAGCTGAATTTGCTAGGACGGCAGGTATATCAACAAATTATTATGCAAGTCTGGAACAAGGAAAAAATTCTCCTAGTTTAGACGTGTTGGCAAGAATTGCAAAAGCGTTTGATGTATCTGTGCTTTATTTGTTAAACGACAGAATTGACGACATGGAAAGTCGAGTAGAAACAGAAGCAAAAAGGTTGAGGAATCTTTTCAAAAGCATCCCACAAAACCAATTGGATGTTGCGGAAGGATTAATCACACAAGCTGCACGGCTTAGAATCTTACTCGATGATAACTGGAAAGATATCTTGGAAAACGGGGAGTATGAGAAATTTAAACAAAGTGAGAATCAAGTGCCATATGACCGTAAACGACCGATCGTTGAGAATTATGACAATCGAGATAAAACCTATCAGTCAATTATCAAACAACTAACCGATTTATTGCCACGAGCCAAACCGGATAGGAAATCGAAGTTATTAGGTCGATAGCCTATGCTGCATAACAAATATGTTGAGAATTATATAAAAAAATGGAAATGTGGCAAGATTTTACTTAACAAAAAGCGAATACAATTGATTTGTTTGATTGAAAAGCATATATTGCCCCGCGAAGATCTTTATTACTTTGATGATGAACAAATTGAAAACTATATAGAATTTAGTGAAAGCTGGTATTTCGAATTAGATGAATGGGAAACGTTTATAGTCCCATTCATTTTTTTATTTCATAAAGAAGATGATGAACTTGTCTTTGATGAGTTTGTAATCAACATGGGGCGTGGCGGCGGTAAGAATGGCTTCATTTCTACTCTTGCCAATTACTTTATCAGTGAGCTGCACGGAATTGATTATTACGATGTATCTATAGTGGCTAACTCAGAGAAACAAGCAAAGAGAAGTTTCCAGGAATGTTTTCGCACCATCAAGAAAAAAGGAAACGAAGTTTTAGAAGAGGAGTTTGAAGCTTATAAAAGCAGTATCACAGGTCTAACTACGCAATCTGTTTTCGAATATAAAACTAGTAATGCCGGATCCCAAGACGGCGGTCAAGAAGGTGCGGTTATTTATGATGAATATCACGAAATGGAAACGACAGAAATTGTTGATGTGTTTTCTGGCGGTCTTGGAAAAGTAGATTGCGGAAGACAGTTTTTTATCGGTACAAAAGGTTTTGTTCGTGAAGGATTCTTTGACATTAAATATCGCGAATGCGAGGACGTTCTTAATGGCATAATCGAATTTGGTGGTGTTTTTCCGTACATCTGTGAATTAGACGAACTAGAAGAAATGGACAATCCTGAATTGTGGGCAAAAGCTAACCCAGCACTTCAGGAGCCCTTAAATAAACGAGGTAAAAGATTATTTAATACGGTTATGAAGCAATATAAGAAATTAGCATACAATCCTTCAGGACGTGCAGCGTTTGTTACTAAGCGTATGAATTTCATTGAAGATAACATGGAGAATTCCGTTGCTTCTCGTGAAGAGATAATGGCCACTAAACGACCATTCTTCAAACTTGATAACAAGCCGATTGGGTCTCTGGACTTTGGTAGTGTACGGGATTTTACGACTTGCGGTCTATTATTTAGAAAAGGTGACGAGTATGCATTCAAATCATTTACTTTTGCAATTAAATATTTTTGCGATGTGCATTATGGATACTCCAACAGCGCAAGTGATTTTGGAACAGAAAAAAGAGCACCAATAAAAAAATGGGAAAAAGATGGCTTGATGAAGGTTGTAGATGAGCCATCACTTAATCCAATGCATGTGGTTAATTGGTTTGTTCGAATGCGTGAAAAATACGGAGTAGAAAAAATCATTGCCGATAATTATAAATTGGATATATTAAGGCCGTTGTTAGAAGCGGAAGGTTTTGAAGTTGAAGGAATCCGGAGGCCATCAAGCATTCATCCTTTACTTGCTCCACGAGTAGAAGATGGATTCGCTAACCATAAATTTATTTTTGAAGACAATCCTCTTATGCGATGGTTTACCAATAATGTTTATGTAAAAGAAACGCAAGCAGGTAAATTGTTTTTGAAAAAAGAAGAAGTCAAGCGTAAAACAGATGGCTTCCAAGCTTTTATCCATGCTTTATATCGTGCAAATGAGTTAGAAGATGAAGAAGAATTCATGTTAGATGATATTGACTTTTAAAGGGGGGTATTAATGTGGAGTCACTTTCTAAACAAGATTTGTTAGAAATATACGCTAATCTTAACAAATACCAATGGGATTATCGTTTAGGAACGAAACCGAATGGATTTGATGAGATGCCTGATTACGATAGAAATTTATACCAAACCAAGTACAATGTATTAAAACCCTACCTGAGATTGCTGGGGAGTATTCTTACGGAAAAAGAAGTCTTGAAGTACCATCATATTAAAAACTTAAATCGGACAGATAGTGAATTTAAATGGTGGTGGTTTAAGCGGAAAATAAGAATACTGTTAACTGGTGACCCGTTTTAAGATGGCTTTGTAGCATATTTTTAAGGAGGTGAGCATATTTGGGATTTTGGGACAAAGTCATCGGCAGAAATAAAGAAATAATCATTGTGGATGACAAGGATCTATATGACAGTGATACCGAACATACATCATCGAAACGAATGGCGATTGAATCTGTTATCGGATTTATTGCCAGGATTATTATTCAATCTGAGTTCCGGATTAAAAAAGGCAATAAATATGTTAAAGATAAGTCGTATTATAAATTTAATTTAAAGCCTAATCTGAATCAGACTTCCGCGACTTTTTGGTATCAAGTTGTATCTAGGCTTGTGTATGACGGTGAATGTTTAATCATTAAAAGTCGGACAGACGATTTGCTGATTGCCGAGGATTTTAATAAACAAGAATACGCAGTGAAAGAGGATGTATTTTCCAATGTTTATGTGAAAGGGCTTGAACTTAACGGATCCTTTAGGAGAAGTGAAGTGTTGTATTTCGAATATGGAAATGAGGAACTATCGAAATTGATCGATAGTCTTTTTTATGATTACGGGGGATTGATTTCCCGCATGTTTGAAACACAAAAAATGAAAAATCAAATCCGTTCTACCGTTGATGTGGACAGTAACTTTTTGAAAACAGAAGACGGGCAGTCAAAACTCCAGAATTTTATTAATCGGGCTTATAAAGCTTTTAAAGAAAAGGCAGTCGCCATTGTTCCCCAACAAAAAGGTTTGACATACCAGGAACATTCGAAACAGGGGACTTCCGGACAAAGTGTTGATGAAATCAACAAGATGACGGATGGATTTTTAGATCAAGTTTGTCATGCTGTAGGCGTACCGCCAAATCTGTTAAAAGGGGATATGGCCGATATCGAAAAGACTACTAGAAATGCAATGAAATTTTGCATTGATCCAATCATCACCATCATTGGGGATGAATTGAATATGCAATTCGTGGATGAGATGGATTACCGAAATGGTGATTGTATAAACATCAAACGTATTTCTTATCGGGATATGTTTGATATCGCGGTTGCAGTAGACAAATTACGGTCCTCCAGCGTGGTTAATGGTCATGAATTGCGCGATGCAATTGGTCTGGAATATTCCGATGACCCAATCCATGATGAATTCATTATGACCAAAAACTACGAGGGAGCCAATGATTATAAAGGAGGTGAGGAAGATTGACATACAAATTAAAAGTAAAAGGAACAATTGTTTCGGATGATATTGCTTGGATTTATGATTTGTTCGATATAGAACATACGAGTCCGAAAAAGATAGAAACAGCACTAGAAAATGCTAACGGGGATGATTTAGAAATTATCGTCAATAGCCCAGGTGGATCGGTCTTTGATGGGTCTGAAATTTATTCCACTTTAAAGGATTATCCAGGCGATTCTACTGTAAAAATAGTTGGTATTGCTGCAAGTGCTGCTAGTGTGATTGCAATGGCTGGTAAAAAAATATCAATGTCACCTACTGCTCAAATGATGATACACAATTCTGCGACTGGCCAATACGGTGATTATCGTGATATGGATAAAGCATCAGAATTTCTTAAAAGCACTAACCAGTCCATTATAAACGCCTACAAAATTAAAAGCGGTAAATCCAATGAAGAATTGCAAGCTATGATGGATGAAGAAACTTGGATGACAGCTCAGAAAGCAAAAGAACATCATCTGATTGATGAAATTATGTTCGAAGAAGGTTATCAAGCCGTTGCTGCTGTGGATTCGCCTGTATTACCAAAACAGGTAATCGACAAGGTGAGAAACCAAGGGATACACAAACCATCCACGGGAATTGATGGGAAAATGTTAGATGAAGCATTAACAAACATGAAGCAAGAAATTGTTAACGAATTAAAAAATAATCAACCAAACAAACCAGCCAAAAATGGTTGGTTATTTTAAATTTTAGGAGGATTTAATTATGCAAAAACTCAAACAAAGTTTATTAAAACTAAATCTACAACACTTCGGAAATAAAATGAAATTTACAGATCTGAAAGAAGCTAAGAATAATTTTGCAACGGTTAGTCAAGACCCTGAAGCTACGGGGGAGGAAAAAACACAGGCACTGGCTGATTATATGGAAGCTGTGCAAAAGGATGCAGAAAATCGTATTTTAGAGGAAGCACAAACTTTTGCTAGTGACAACAATGTGCTGCAATCACGTGGCCAGAATGTACTAACTTCCGATGAGCGTAAATTCTTTAATGCAGTAATTGACGAGGGTGGGTTTACGGATGATGACATTTTACCAAAAACGACGCAGGAAAGAGTGTTTGAGGATGTTGTACAAGATCATCCGTTGTTGCAAGCTATTGGCGTTCAAAATCTAGGCGCTGTTACGGAGTTTATTTTCAGTGATCCAGAATTGGCATATGCTTGGGGCCCATTATTTGGTGAAATTGATGGTAAATTAAATACTGCATTTAGAAAAGAAAAAATCGAACAACTAAAGTTAACAGCTTTTATTCCAATCGCTAAAGATATGCTTAAATTGGGGCCTGCATGGGTAGAACGTTATGTCCGGACGATTATTGTAGAAGCAATGAAAATCGGTTTGGAATATGGTTATGTTGCTGGTCGTGGTCCATCTAAAAATGAGCCTATTGGTTTGTTAAAAGAAGTATCAAGTGAAGGAGCTGTAACTGATAAGGAATCAGTAGGAGAACTTACTTTCAAGCCTGGTCGTACCACTGTCAATGAATTGAAAGGTGTAGTTAAGAAGCTAGCCGAAAAACTCGATAAAGATGGTAATGTTAGTGAGCAACCACGGAAAGTAGAGAATAGAATCGTTATGGTTACCAATCCATTCGATACATTCGACGTTAAGGCAAATGCTACTATCCAAAATGCAAATGGTGCTTATGTAACTAATTTACCATTTAATCCAACGCAAACTGAATCTGTCTTTGTCCCACAAGGTAAGGTGGCTTTCTTTGTCCGCGGTGAGTATATCGCAGCTGTTGGTGGTGCGATGGATGTTAAACGATACAAAGAAACATTGGCTCTGGAAGATGCGGACTTATATATTGCAAAACAGTTTGCCACGGGTAAACCAAAAGACAATAATGCTGCACAAGTATATGATCTAAATGTCGATATTTCCGATGATGAAAAAGAGGACACACCCTCGTAAGCCCGTAAATTTAAAGGCTAGTAATGCAACAGACACTAAAGTTGACCTTGAGTGGAACTAGCCTTTGAACAGGGCTATTTGAAAGAGAAAGGAGTATTTTAATGGCATATAACGTATATCAAGGCGATGAACTGATCGCAGAAGGTATTGAGGATAAAGAGTATGCTGTTGAAGGGTTAACCCCTAATACAGACTACTCTTTTTCTATTTCTGAAGTTATTGGGAAGCAAGAATCGGAAAAGTCAGATCCAGTTACCGTTACCACAAAACACAGTGATGTAGAATCTGTCGTTGTTAGTCCGAAAACAAATAACTTGGAAGTTGGAAGAACAAGAACATTGAGGGCCACTGTCACGCCGGACACGGCTAAACAGGATGTAACGTGGTCCAGTGATAACGACGAAGTTGCTACTGTTGATAATGGAACCGTCACTGCAGTGGGAGAAGGTACTGCCACTATAACAGCAACTGCAGAAGGTAAAACGGACACATCAACTGTGAATGTTACGGAATCTGAATCCGGACCAGAAGAATAAGAGAGGTGATCTACTTGGTCACTGATGAACTATTAAAAGAATTTAAAGGAAGGTATAACTTTTTCCATGATGGTAAAGACGGCGACTTTAAAAAGTTGCTGTCTTATTCTATCGCTTATGTAAAGTCTAAATGCGGCGATTTTGAGCCTGGCGGTAAAAAGGAAACGGATAAATTGGCTACTGAATTAGTATTTGAACGTACTCGTTATGCCTACAACGATGCACTAGAATATTTCGAAGATAATTTTCTAAGTGAAATATTCTCGCTCGGTATTGAAATGGCTGGTGATATAGATGTGGAAGAATGAATACAAATCACCACGTTATCGAAGTAGTGACTTTGATACGCCAGTCATCTTCTATGAATATGAAGAACAAAGCGGACCCTTGCCAGGGCAAAAAGAAAAGAAAGTTTTGTTTAAGTGTCTAGCAAAGATTGAAGGAATTTGGCTAAAAGATTTGGAGCGAGCGAAACAAAACGGAACCCTATCAGAAGCAACGATTATTATTCGTAATCCTATCGGCACATACACACCAACAAATAAGCACTTTTTATCTGTTGAAGTAGGTATTTACCAAAACGATCGATATAACATTAAACACGTTCAGCCAGATGTTAAAGATCCTGATTTTATCAATATTGTTGCAGCGGTGTCGACATGAGTGTAAAAGTTACTGGCTTGGAACAGTTGTTGGGCGAATTAGATCGTCGTTTTGGAAAGGAAGCGATGGAACGAATAAGTGACGCTGCTTTATTAAGAGGCGCGGAAATATTTGTAAAAGAATTAAATGCTTCTATTGGTACATCTGGGAAATATGCAAAGGGATGGTCGGTGGAAGATACGTCTATTGAAGGACCTGAATATATAGGCGGCGTGAAAACTGTTAAAGTGCATTGGAATGGCCCACATGGTCGTTACCGCATTATCCATCTTAATGAGTGGGGCACGGTCAAAATACCTAGCCCGCCAAGAAAGGGCGCAATAGCACGGGCGATGAGAAATGCGGAACATGCATATCGTGAAGCAATTAAACAAGCAGTATTGGAGGGGATATGATGATATGGGAAATTAATGATGCACTAGTTGCTGACAGTGTAATCAATGACCTAGCAGGCAACAGAATCAAATTTTATGAGTATCCGGAATCAAAAAGCATGACCGAGACGCATATCATCATTGACCCGCTTGATCCCCCGAAGCCAGGTGATTATGCAGATGATAAATGGCTTACCGACGATTATTTGTTCCAGATTGATGTGTGGTCAAAAGGTATGGAGGAACGTGATCTAATCGCTAATAAAATCCAGCACATTATGTGGAAAATGAATTTCAGACAAGTTGGCGGAATGGACGAGTACGACAACGATTATGAAATTTTTCGCGATGCTCGTCGCTACAGAGGTAAAGCATATAGAAAAGATTTTAATACATTATAGGAGTGATTAATTTGGCAGATAAAGAAAAGAATTATTTATCCTTTACTGGATTAACACATTTTTATTACGGAACAACAAAAAGTGATGATACCGGAATCACAGAGGAACAGGCAGAGCGTATTAAGTTTTTACAAAATATTAATATTAGTACACCGCAAAATATTGAAAAAGCATATGGAGATAATGGTGTTGCTGAAATGGCAACGTCTACTGAAGCAACTCAATTAACAACCCAGTTTCACAAGTTGCCAATTGAGGACCGTGTAATAATTTACGGTTGGGAAACTGCTAACGGGATGCATGGATTGTCGAACAATCCTAATCCTCCGTATGTTTCATGTATGTTCACAAAAACAATGGAAGATGGAAGTACAGAGCATATTGGATTTACAAAAGGTAAATTTAAAATTGCCGATGTTGAAGGAAATACGAAAGGTGAAAGTGTAGAATTTAGTAGCGACTCTACAGAAGGTGAGTTCATGTCCCGTAAGGTAGAAGGGTTTGACAAAGATATGACTTTTATCATTGTTGCAGATGAACCAGGAGAAACAGAAAACCGAGACAAGCTGTATAAAGCTATCTTTGGCATGGAACATCCTGATGCAACGAAAGGTAATGAGGAAGGCGAAGACACACCCTCGTAAGCCCGTAAATGTTACTGCTGAAAGTACAGACACTACTGCAACATTAAAATGGCAGTAATACAGGGTGAAGTAAATCAGAGAACAGGCCAACGGTCGGTCTGTTCTATTTTTATATCTGGAGGAATGAAAATGTCAAAACTAAAACGTGAAAAAATAGAACTTATTAAGAATCCTGAAGGAGTAAATAAGGGAGATGAACCCGAGATTGAAAAAGTATGGACTATCCCCTTTATTTCTTTTGGCGTTAGCCGAGAAGCGGTGAGCCTAGTCAATGATGTGCTTGGTAATAAAGAGTTGTCGGATGATGATAAGAACGATAGAATTATTGATTTCTTATCAGAAAAAGCGTTTGGAGGTAAGATTACCAAAGACGACATTTACAATCGTTTACCTGGACCAGGACTCAACGGGAATGTAAGTGCGCAAGAAGTCTTGGAAGATGTGCTTTATTTTGTAGCGAGCGGTCAGCAGACAGATGATACAAAAAACTTCCTAGCGGGGAAGAAATAACCCCGCAATCCTTAATGGAAAGTATGGATAAATTTGCACGGGATTTGATGAAAGAAGGCAAAGATATTAACGAAATATTAGACATGCCTGTTCATTATGTCACGGAAATTTTAAGAGAAAAGAACAAACCAAAACAGTCCAGTTCGTTCTTTGACTTGTTAAGTTAGGAGGTGCGGCATTGGAAAAAATAAAAGGTATGGCAATTGAACTGGATCTTGATCATCTTAGTGTCGATAGAGGCCTCAAAGGATTAAAAGATAATTTAAGAACTGTCAACAGCGAAATGAAAAACAATATGAGTGCATTTGACCATAGTGAAAAAAGTGTAGGAAAATACGAAACCCGTTTAATGGGTCTAAATAAAAAGCTAGAGGTTCAAAAGCGGGCAGTTGCAGAGGCGAAAAAAGAATATGAAGACATGGTCGATGAACACGGTCGTGGTTCAAAGGAAGCGGAAAAGGCTGCACGGGAATATAATAACCAAGCCGCATCCCTTAATAACTTAGAAAGATATATTGAAAAAACAAAAAACGAACTAGCAGAATTTGAAAAGCAGCAACGCATTGCAAATTCCAGTTGGACAAAAATCGGAGATAGACTTGAAGCTGCAAGTGGTGGTTTTAGGAAGATCAGTGAAAAGTCAGGTGAAGTTGGTAGATCGCTAACCAACAAAATCACTAAGCCAGCACTTGTAGCTGGTGGTGCGGTAGCAGGTTTAACTTCCGCTTTTGGCTGGAAAAGGCTTGTGGGATTGGATAGTGCACAAGCACAGTTAAAAGGGTTAGGATATACTACCAAAGAGGTTGGTCGAATATCCGATCAAGTCACTCGTGCTATTGATGGTGGAATGACCACTATGGCAGAAGGTACAGCAGTTGCAGCAGGTGCACTTGCCGCTGGGGTAAAAGAAGGGAAAGAGCTTGAGCGATATATTAAATTAGTCGGAGATGCGGCGGTCGGTGCCAATAGATCCGTTGATGAAATGGCAATGATTTTTAACCGTGTGCAAGGATCCGGAAAGTTAATGACCCAAGAGTTAAATTCTATTGAACAGGGCATGCCAGGTTTTTCAAAAGCTATGTCGAAGCATTTAGGTGTTTCTTCCGAAAAACTACGCAAAATGGTTACCGATGGAAAAGTCAGTTCAAAAGACTTTTTAAACGTTATGGAGGATTTTGCTGGCGGGATGGCAAGTGCTTATTCCGAATCCTGGTCAGGCATGGTAGCAAATACGAAAGCCTACATTGGGATTATTGGAGAAAACTTACTACGTGGAGTTTTTCAACGATCTAAAATGGAAATCGCTGATTTTATTGAGCTGTTAAAATCTGATGAAGTAATTGAATGGGCACAGAAATCCGGGGAAGCAATTGGAAAATCGTTTAGTGCGATGTTAGACAAATTTAGGGATTTAAAGCAACGATACGATGAACTCACACCAGCTCAGCAAGAGTTCGTAAAGAAACTTTTATTAATTGCCCCTGCAGTAGCGGTTGGCATTGGTCCAGCATTAACTTTATTTTCAAAACTGACGCTTGGAATTAGTGGTACATTAAGTTTTGCAAGCAAACTAACAAAAGCGATCGGGATTGCACGAGGTGCAGGTTTAGCTGCAGGACTTGCTAGTTTAGGACCGGGGGCAATCGGTGGTATTGCAATGGCGGGGTTAGGTGCAGTCGGTGTAGCTTTATATAAATTGCATAAAGAATCCAAAAAAGCTAAAGAGGTCAATCTTGACCTGACAGAATCTTTATCAGATCAAGCTATTCAATTGGAAAATAGCGCTGATACTTTCGATAAGTTATCGAAGAAAGCCAAAATCAGTAATAAGCAATTGGCCGAACTCAACGACTTGAACAAGCGTATAAGTGAATCGAGCAACCCTGGTGAAATCAATGAGTTGCAAAAAAGATATGATGATCTCGCCAAAAAGTCTGGGCTTTCTAAAGATGAAATTAAACGATTATTTAAAGCTAATGATGATATTATCAAACAATCTCCAGGCGTTAAAAAATCAATATCAGAACAAGGAAATGAATTTGCAAAGAACACGGATGCTGTACGGGAGTATATAGATTCTTTAAGAGAAGCTACATTGGAAGAATTGAAAGGGCAAAGGTCTAAAGCGCTCTCTCAAGAAAAGGAATTACGTAGTAAGATTAATTCCGAGCAGAAAGAATTAAATGGTTTACTTGATGAAATGCAAGTCAAAACCGATGCATCTAAACTGTCAACTGAAGAAAATAAAGCTAGGCAGGAAGAAATAAACAAACTGCTACAGGACCGTACTATTAGTGCTGAAAAAGGGAAGTCGTTGCAAGAAGAACTCACTGCATTAATGGATGTTGAAAACGGAGACCATGCTAATGCTGTTGACCGTCTGCAGGAAAAAATCAATAAGAAGAAAGAATCAATTGAAGGCACGCAAGAAGAAATTGAGAAAAATAAAGTACTTGAACAGCAGATGGGTGATCTGGTGCTTAAGCAGTCCGGTATTACTGCGGAAGGCGAGAAAGGACTTGTCGCACTTGATAAATCCATTGCAAAAAACGAACAGGAAATGGCAAAACTGGATGCCAAACTTGAGAAGAATGGCAAGCTGACTGTAAAAGAGCAAGAGAGATATGACGCCCTTGCTAAAACGAACCAGAAACAGAAGGAAGCCAAACAATATCTTAACGAGGAATTAGGATTATATTCAAGTATTAATTCACTGGCAGAAGCTAAGCTGGGCAAACTGTCGAAGGAAAAGCAAACAAAGGTTGAAAACCTCGCCAAAACTCGCGACATTAAAGTCGAAGAAGGAAATATCGTCAAGCAATTGGAGAATAAAAATAAGAAATTACTTGAAGAGCGCCAAAAACATGGCGCCAACAAAAAAGAAATTGACAAGCAGATTGCTGCAAATGATACAGTGCTTGTGAAGATATTAGATGAACTGGGGTTATGGGGAAAAGTCAGTAAGAACATCGACCTTGCATCCGACAAGATAGGCAAGAAGAACAAAGTTATTGAAGCTGGTACTGGAAAACTGAAGAACCAAGGAAGCCAGCAGGATGCAAACAACAGCAAAACATCTAAAGGTATCGGCTTGGAAGAAAAACGAACCAAAGAAGCAGGGAGAAGTGTCAATAAGAAAGTTACTGCCCAGGACCATGGTACGGTCGCTGCTATTGATAAAAGAGCAACTACACCAAAAACGAAGAAAATAACAGCCAAGGACTACGGTTCTATCGCATCCTTAGACAGGCTTGCTACGTTAACCAAGTCGAAAAAAGTTAATGTAACTGATGCTGGGAGTGTAGCAAGATTGGACAGAAGCGCATCTAGTCCAGTTACTAAGACGATTAATTTTGTTGCCCGGGGATTAGACTTACTCAAGTCTAAATTTTGGGCGAAAGGTACGCCTCCTTCTGGTCACCCAGGTGGAAATGCTGTAATGGGTGATGGCGGCGGAAGAGAGTTGGCACAGCTTCCAGATGGTCGGATGTTTTTGAGCCCGGACAAGCCGACATTTTATCCCGGCTTGCCAAAAGGCACCCACGTTATCCCGCACAGAGAAACTGCCAAAATGTTAAGTTCAGTAAAGCACTATGCGAGAGGTACCAAAGATTATAAGAATACTGAGTTTATGAAGCTTTTGGATTTGAATAGAAAGCGGTCGGAAACCACTGTGTATATGCCACGGAGCCAATCGAGTAGTAACAAAAAAGATTACACGAAAGAATTACTAGATGCCACACTGCAGCAAAATGAGATATTGATGAAGCTGCTTGCCAAAGATCCTAATACGTATTTAGATAGTAGATCGTTGGGGAGAGGCTTAGAACCAGTTATTACAGAATTACAGGGGAGAAACAAGAAAGTGAGGGATGGTTTTGCCTAAGAAAACATTCACCTTTAACGGTATACGAAAAGATTGGCTGATTATGACGCGGGGCAGGACCAAACCTCTTTTTGCCCCTGTGGACCGAAACCTATTGGCTGTTCCCGGAATGAATGGGGCACATCTACAAGGTACTGAAATAAAACCAGTGGAATTTGAACAACCTATTGCCTACGTATCTGAAGACGATAAGACAGACTTGCAATTGAAGGACGAGCTGGCGGAATGGTTGATTACAGACGAGCCTGCATCTTTGGAATTTGATGACGAACCAGGACGCACCTATTATGCGCTTGTGCAGAATACTATATCAGATTTTGAGAAGATAAGCGTATTAAGACAAGGGAAGATAAATTTCCTACTTTTGGATCCATATGGCTACGGTCCAGAGATACCCAAAGAATTTACATCTGATGTCCTGCAGTTTACCTATGACGGAACCGCTGAAGCAGACCCAGTGTTTAATCTACAAGTCACCAAACCGATTACATTTGC